>NC_009792.1:3600000-4200000 GCF_000018045.1 Citrobacter koseri ATCC BAA-895
TACGCAGAACATGGTAAAGTAGAAGATTGACCTTTCACGCAATCCGAGGTGCCACATGGAAAAGACCACCACGCAAGAGCTTTTAGCGCAAGCTGAAAAACTCTGTGCGCAACGCAATGTGCGGCTGACACCCCAGCGCCTCGAAGTGTTGCGTCTGATGAGTCTGCAGGAAGGCGCGATCAGCGCCTATGACCTGCTGGATCTGCTGCGTGAAACGGAGCCGCAGGCCAAACCGCCGACGGTGTATCGTGCGCTCGATTTTCTGCTTGAGCAGGGTTTTGTTCACAAGGTCGAATCCACCAACAGCTACGTGCTCTGTCACCTGTTCGATCAGCCGACCCATAGCTCGGCCATGTTTATCTGCGACCGTTGTGGTGTGGTAAAAGAGGAGTGTGCTGAAGGCGTGGAAGACATTATGCATACGCTGGCGGCAAAAATGGGGTTCGCTCTGCGCCATAACGTGATTGAAGCACACGGGTTATGCCCGGCGTGTGTGGAAGTCGAAGCATGTCGCCACCCCGGCGAGTGCCAGCACGACCATTCTATTTTGGTGAAGAAGAAACCACGTTAAATAAATCGGGCGGCTAATCCGCAGACGCCGCCCAAAGCAAGTACGTTGAACAGAGGGGAGTACGTCCTTGTACTCACGGGCAGGAGAAGTTGATTACCAGCGGTAGTCGTTACGGTTTTCCCATTCTTTCACTTCTTTTTCCGCCTCATCTTTTGCGTAACCATAGCGTTCCTGGACTTTACCCACCAGTTGATCACGCTTACCTTCGATGACTGTCATATCGTCATCGGTCAGTTTGCCCCATTGCTCTTTCACTTTACCTTTAAACTGTTTCCAGTTGCCGCCGATTTCGTCTTTATTCATCATCAAGTCCTCATCGTTCGGTTGTGAATAGCGGGAGAACGTCGCTCAAACGCATTACGTTTTCTGCTGAACGTGAGATTAATTGTAGTCAGTGATTCGGCCTTCGTTTTTTAATTCAGAGTTTTTAACCACCGGACTCAGGCAAACCAGGTCCCTTTTCGCCAGTGTCGCCGCCAGATAAATGCCAGAGAAAGCCCACGAAGCGCCAGAAAAACGGTTAGCGCAAGCCACAGTCCGTGGTTCCCCAGCAGCGGTATCGTCAGTAGGGTGAGCGCAAACCCGGCTGCGGCGACAGCCATGCTGTTACGCATTTCAGCCGCCCGCGTCGCCCCGATAAACATACCGTCCAGCAAATAGCACCAGACGCCCACCAACGGCAGAATCACCTGCCAGATAAGATAGCGATCGGCCAGAAGCTGAATCTGCGGCAGCGAAGTCAGCAGTGCGATGATGTACTCACCCGCCAGCACATAAACCAGCGCAAACAGCAGCGCCACAATTCCCGACTGGCGACACGCCGCCCGCCATACGTCCAGTAGCTGGCTGCCGTCCCGCGCGCCATAAGCCTGACCCGAATGGGCTTCTACCGCATAGGCAAAGCCGTCCAGCGCATAGGCAGTAAAGGTCAGCAACGTCATAAGAACGGCATTCACCGCAATGATATCGCTTCCCATACGGGCGCCCAGTACCGTGATTGCGCCAAAACAGAGTTGCAGCAGCAGCGAACGCAGCATGATGTCGCGATTAAGCGCCAGCAAACGACGGAAGTTCCCGCGCCAGGCCTGTTTCAACATACCGGGAGAGACACCGCGCAAACGAAGGACTTTGCGTACCATCAGCAGACCAATTAACAGCGTGGCATATTCAGCGATGACCGTCGCCAGCGCAGCCCCCTGCACGTTCATGTGCAGCCCCATAACCAGCCACAGGTCGAGAACGATGTTCAGGATATTCCCGACAATCAGCAGGATAACCGGCGCACGGGCGTACTGAACGCCAAGCAGCCAACCAAGCAAAACCAGATTCGCCAGAGATGCCGGGGCACTCAGCCAGCGGATCGCCAGAAAGCGTCTTGCCTGCTCCAGCACCGCTTCGCTACCGCCAACGATATGCAATGCCAGATCGATAATCGGCGTGCGCAGCAGCGCAATCAGCGCCCCCGCGCTCAGCGCCAGGATGAGTGGTTGCACCAACGCTCTCGCCAGCGCTTGCGGATTTTTCGCGCCAAAGGCCTGCGCCGTTAACCCGGTAGTGCTCATGCGTAAGAAGAGCAACAGCATGAAAAGGAAGCTGGTTGCGGTTGCGCCAATGGCAACACCACCCAGATAGACGGGGCTATCGAGATGACCAATAACAGCCGTATCCACCAGACCCAGTAAGGGAACGGTGATGTTGGAAAAAATCATGGGTAAGGCGAGGTGCCAGAGTGCTTTGTCAGAGGATGTGAAGAAAGGCATGCAGATGAGCCTGAGAAAAAGTCAAATAAACCAATCGATTAATCGCCGGATGGCGGCATAAATGCCTTATCCGGCCTACGGTACTATGGGTACATTTGCTGGATGGCGGCGTAAACGCCTTATCCGGCCTACGGTACTACGGGTACATTTGCCGGATGGCGGCATAAACGCCGTATCCGGCCTACGGTACTATGGGCACATTTGCCAGATGGCGGCATAAACGCCTTATCCGGCCTACGGGGATATTTGTAGGCCTGATAAGCGCAGCGCCATCAGGCGTTGTGCCAGCGCCTGATTACAGCCATTCACCGTTACGGATAACGCCTACCGCCAGTCCTTCGATGGTGAAGCTCTGCTCACGCAGGTCAACCACAATCGGTTTAAATTCGCTATTTTCTGGCAAAAGTTCAACTTTATTGCCCTGTTTTTTCAGGCGTTTTACCGTGACTTCATCGTCAATACGCGCCACAACCACCTGGCCGTTACGGACATCCTGGGTTTTATGCACTGCCAGCAGATCGCCGTCCATAATTCCGATATCTTTCATCGACATGCCGCTAACACGCAGCAGAAAATCAGCATTGGGTTTAAACAGCGAAGGATCGACCTGATAATGGCCTTCGATATGCTGCTGCGCCAGCAGCGGTTCACCGGCGGCGACGCGACCGACCAGCGGCAACCCTTCTTCTTCGTCCAGAAGCAGGCGAATACCGCGCGATGCGCCGGAAACAATTTCAATCACCCCTTTACGCGCCAGCGCTTTCAGGTGTTCTTCAGCGGCGTTTGGGGAACGGAACCCCAAACGCTGCGCGATCTCCGCACGCGTTGGTGGCATACCTGTCTGGCTGATGTGATCCCGAATGAGATCAAACACCTCTTGCTGCCTGGCCGTTAACGCTTTCATTCCGCCCCCTGGGTGTATATACAGTTATGCTGTGAGTATATACAGCTAAAGGTGATTTTGGAACCATAAACTGCGCAGAAAACAGGAGTTTTATACCGTTATGGAATCTTTATCGAAAAAACCTTAGCGGAAATGTGACCATAGCAGGAGACCCCAGGTCATCAGCGCGACGAAAATAGACAGCAGCACCGCCGCAGACCCCATGTCCTTCGCGCGACCGGAGAGTTCATGGTATTCAGAGCCAATACGGTCAACAACAGCTTCAATGGCGCTGTTAAGGATTTCAACAATCATCACCAGCATCACAGAACCAATCAGCAGTACGCGAGTAATGGCATCCACATCCAGCCAGCAGGCAATCAGCACACCTGCCAGCACGGCGATGCTTTCCTGGCGAAACGCCGCTTCGTTGACCCATGCGGCGCGAAAACCTTTCCAGGAATAGCCTGCGGCTTTAATGATTCGGGTGAATCCAGTGGTATTATTGGCCATTAAAAGAACCTTTTTGCATTATTAGCGTCAATGAAATTATATCGTTGGCCCGTATGATTCGGGCGACGGCAACGCAGCGCGAAGTATGACGGGATACACCAGAAATTCACCAGACTTTCTGATATCCTTGCAGCGCATTTGCATTATTAACCAGAGGCTTTACATCGTTTATGTCCGGCTGGCCACGAATTTACTACAAATTACTGAATTTACCATTAAGCGTGCTGGTAAAAAGCAAGTCTATTCCGGCAGATCCTGCCCCGGAGTTGGGGCTTGATACATCGCGCCCTATTATGTACGTATTGCCGTACAACTCCAAAGCAGACCTGCTGACGCTGCGCGCCCAGTGTCTGGCGCACGATCTTCCCGACCCGCTGGAGCCGCTGGAGATCGACGGAACGCTGCTGCCGCGTTATGTCTTTATTCACGGCGGGCCGCGTGTCTTCACCTATTACACGCCAAAAGAAGAGTCCATTAAGCTTTTCCACAACTATCTCGATCTCCACCGCAGCAATCCCGATCTGGATGTGCAAATGGTGCCGGTATCGGTGATGTTTGGCCGCTCTCCGGGGCGCGAAAAAGGAGAAGATAACCCGCCTTTACGTATGCTGAACGGCGTGCAGAAATTCTTTGCCGTCTCCTGGCTGGGACGCGACAGCTTTGTTCGTTTCTCGCCGTCCGTGTCTTTGCGCCGGATGGCTGACGAACACGGCACTGACAAGACAATCGCGCAGAAACTGGCGCGCGTGGCGCGTATGCACTTCGCCCGTCAACGTCTGGCGGCGGTCGGGCCGCGTCTGCCAGCCCGTCAGGATCTGTTTAACAAGCTGCTGGCTTCAAAAGCCATCGCTCGCGCCGTGGAAGATGAAGCGCGCAGCAAAAAAATCTCCCATGAAAAGGCGCAGCAAAACGCCATTGCGCTGATGGAAGAGATTGCCGCCAACTTCTCCTACGAGATGATCCGTCTGACCGACCGTATTCTGGGCTTTACCTGGAACCGTCTTTATCAGGGGATTAACGTCCATAACGCCGAGCGCGTTCGTCAGTTGGCGCACGACGGGCATGAAATTGTCTATGTGCCCTGCCACCGCAGCCATATGGACTATATGCTGCTTTCCTACGTGCTGTATCACCAGGGGCTGGTGCCGCCGCATATCGCTGCGGGCATCAACCTGAACTTCTGGCCGGCGGGTCCGATTTTCCGCCGTCTGGGCGCGTTCTTTATTCGTCGTACCTTCAAGGGCAACAAGCTCTACTCCACCGTTTTCCGTGAATACCTGGGCGAGCTGTTCAGCCGTGGTTACTCAGTCGAATATTTCGTCGAAGGCGGTCGATCGCGTACCGGTCGTCTGCTCGACCCGAAAACCGGCACGCTGTCGATGACCATTCAGGCGATGTTGCGCGGCGGCACGCGTCCTATCACGCTGGTGCCGATCTACATCGGCTATGAGCATGTGATGGAAGTGGGCACTTACGCCAAAGAGTTGCGTGGCGCGACGAAAGAGAAAGAGAGCCTGCCGCAGATGCTGCGCGGTTTAAGCAAACTGCGTAATCTGGGCCAGGGCTACGTCAACTTTGGCGAACCGATGCCATTGATGACTTACCTCAACCAGCATGTGCCGGAGTGGCGTGAATCCATCGATCCTATCGAGTCTATCCGCCCGGCCTGGCTGACACCGACGGTGAATAACATTGCCGCCGATCTGATGGTGCGCATTAACAACGCCGGTGCAGCCAACGCCATGAACCTGTGCTGCACCGCGCTACTGGCTTCCCGCCAGCGCTCTCTGACCCGTGAGCAGCTGACTGAACAGCTCGACTGCTATCTGAGTCTGCTGCGCAACGTGCCGTACGCGGCGGATTCTACGGTTCCTGCGCAGAGCGCCAGTGAACTGATCGACCACGCCTTGCAGATGAACAAGTTTGAGGTCGAGAAAGACACCATCGGCGATATCATCATTCTGCCGCGCGAGCAGGCCGTGTTGATGACCTACTATCGCAACAACATCGCGCATATGCTGGTTCTGCCTTCCCTGATGGCGGCCATCATTACCCAGCACCGCCACATCTCGCGTGACGCGCTGATGCAGCATGTTGACGTGCTCTATCCGATGCTGAAAGCGGAACTGTTCCTGCGTTGGGAACACGATGAGCTTGCCAGCGTGATTGACGCGCTGAGCAGTGAGATGCAACGTCAGGGGCTGATCGCCGTACAGAACGATGAGCTGCATATCAATCCGGCACATTCTCGCACGCTGCAACTGCTGGCGGCTGGCGCGCGCGAAACGCTGCAACGCTATGCCATCACCTTCTGGCTGTTGAGCGCGAATCCGTCGATCAACCGTGGTACGCTGGAAAAAGAGAGCCGCACGGTCGCGCAACGTCTTTCCGTTCTGCACGGCATTAACGCGCCGGAGTTCTTCGATAAAGCGGTGTTCAGTTCTCTGGTGCTGACTCTGCGTGATGAGAAATACATCAGCGATACCGGAGACGCCGAGCCTGAGCAGACGATGAAGGTGTATCAGATGTTGGCCGATTTGATCACGTCGGATGTGCGTCTGACCATTGAGAGCGCAACGCAGGGCGAGTGACAATAAAAAGCCGGGTGGCGGCTTCGCCCTACCCGGCCTACATTCTGCGCAATATGTTATGTAGGCCCGGTAAGCGCTACCGGGCTTTTTTTCAACCAACGTAACTCATCGCCAGCCCTAAAAACAGCACCAGGCCGACGTAGTTATTGTTCATAAACGCTTTAAAACAGGCTTCACGTTCGCGCCCGACAATCAGTTTCTGCTGATACACAAACAGCGCGCCAGCCACCAGCACCGACCAGTAATACCCCCAGCCCAGCCCGTTCAGCCAGCCAATCAGCGCCATTAGCGCCAGCACCGCAATCTGCAAAATCCCGATAATAAGTTTGTCATGTCGCCCGAACAGAATGGCCGTCGATTTAATGCCGATTTTCAGATCGTCGTCCCGGTCAACCATCGCGTACTGCGTGTCGTAGGCTACCGCCCAGAGGATATTGGCCAGGAACATCAGCCAGCAGCTCAGCGGCACGGACTCACTCACCGCCGCAAACGCCATAGGAATAGACCAGCCAAACGCCGCGCCCAGCACAACCTGCGGCAAATGGGTGTAACGCTTCATGAAGGGATAGACCCACGCCAGCGCCAGCGCCGCAATCGACAGCAGAATGGTCATCGTATTCAGCGTTAACACCAGCAGGAAGGAGAGCGCTACCAGTACGACAAACAGCGTGCGCGCCTCTTTCTCCGTGACCGCCCCGCTGGGCAACGGTCGGTTGGCCGTGCGTTTCACATGTCCATCAAACTTACGATCGGCATAATCGTTGACCACGCAACCGGCGGCGCGCATTAACCAGACCCCGGCGACAAACACCGCCAGAATCCACAGTTGCGGTACTCCCGGCGTCGCTACCCACAGCGCCCATAATGTCGGCCAGAGCAGCAGTAAGGCGCCGATTGGCTTATCCGTACGCATCAGGCGGTGAAACGCCAACAGCTTATTCTGCGTCAGACTCCACTCCATTTTGTTTTCCTCTTAATACAACGGTGATGCGGGCAAAAACAGCTCGGTAAGCATCAGCGGCTTACCGCTCAGACGCAGGCGGGAACGACGCCCCCACAGTGCGGCATCACGACCAATCTCAATAAAATCTCGGGTCAACGTTGATGATGTAAACAGGTAGCGCCCTAACGGCGTTTTTCCCAGATTTTGTAAGGCCAGCTCAGGGCCGCACAACGTTGATTCAGGCACGACGGTACGCCCGGCAAGCCAGGGTTCGCCGTCTGCACATAACAAAATTTCACGTAACCAGTAGCGGGATTCGACCGGTAGCAGCGCCACCTCTTCAGCCACTTCATGTGGACCAACAAACGCTTCCCGAAGCAATGTCACGCTTACCCGTTTCCCTTCTTGCTCAAAACGTTTGGTCATGGAATCTTCCAGAAGTAACCAGTCGAGCAACCGGGAATCCAGCGCAGGAATCTCTTTAAAATAGCGCAGCGCACGCAGTTGCGTTAACGCAGGGTGTGACATGCCGTACTCTCCGTTTCATAACGTAAAGGCATTGTATCGCAGAAAAGAGATTACGGGAGGCGTAAACATAATTAAGTGATCGGTTGCGCAACAGAAGTGTAACAACTCGCATGGAATGCTAAAAAAAAGGTGCGCCAGGAGACGCACCAGTTGTTGCAAAATCAGCAATGTGGGGAGACGCTTACCCCTTGCCTTTTACACTGCTGATAAACGTGGAACGGGCAGATGTCGATCCCAGGCGTTCGGCTTCATCAAGCAGTTTCAGAGCTTTATCAACGTCACCTTTCGCTACCGCGTCCTTAATCGCATTGTTGAAGTAGCTTTCCGTGTCGTTCAGCATTGGCTCGCTTTTCTTCGCCGGGGCAGGCGCTGGCGCGGCAACGGCTGGTGCGGTATAGGCGGTCGCCGGTGCCGCAGTATTGCCGACGGTGACCGGTCCCGGACCGGAAGAACCAAACAGCGGGCCAACCAGTACGCTGGAGCTGCTGTTGGTTTTCACTTTCAGTTTCAGCAGGCCATCAGTCGTGTGGCGCGCGATCGGATCGGGAATATCCGGGACGGCATTACCCACGCCTTTCGCATACGCTTTTGCCGGGTCAAGCAGCGTGGTGGTCTGCTGGAGATCGTTATTGGTGGTAAACACCAGAACGTACAGCTTCTGCTGGCCCAGCGCAGGCGTCAGACGCATCACCCCTTCCAGACGATCCGCGCTCATCACGCCGGGGGCCTGGTAGGTAAAGTAGCTGCTGGGGAAAAACGCTGAAGGCGTCAGGTTCTGGTCGAGAATCAGCACGTTCGGTGCAAATACGCTGGTTTGTTTGTTAACTTCGCTGCTCAATGTCAGCGTGAGCTCACCGATGTTCGCCGGTACGCTATACGCGGCAACCGGGCCTGTAATACCGGCGACGTCAAGCCGCTGACCACCGGTAGAAAGCTGTGTGGACTGCGTACTGGACTGGTCGACAGGCGTCCAGGTGAGTTGTTGTAGTGCGGCGGTCGGAATCGCAGGCGCTGCGCTGGTGTTTTGCGGAACATAGTTTACATCCGCCAGGCTGATGCCTGGTGCGCTTGCCAGCAACCCCGCCGATAAACAAAGGGCGACGAGACTTTTCTTCATTTTCATTGTTATCACCTCAGATAGCACGGGTTCAGCGGTGGCCAGGCAATAGCGCGCTAAACCGCGAGAAACGGTGCAGATAATGCCGGATAGCGGCTACGCCTTATCCGGCCTGCATCTCGTTACCGGGGGACTTGCGCCCCCCTCGTTATGTCACGTATTACCACCAGATTTCCATCTGGGCGCCGAAGGACCACTCATCGTTGTCGCCACGGCTGGTTGTGTTGAAGCCGGAGTTATTCGATGCGGCATAACGCAATGTGTTATCGCCATCTTTGATATAGCCCCATTTCTCATCCCACTTCGCGTAGGTTGCGAAGAGACGGATGGCCGGGCGGGACCAGATGCTGTCGCCAGCCTGCCATTGTTGCGCCAGGGTGATTTTGTACTGGTTGTTGCGATCGCCAGTCTGCTGAGATTTGACGTTGTCGTAACCGACTTCCAGCAGGGTGCTCATGATCGGCGTCCATTTGAACATCGGACGAACGCCTACGGTCCACCAGTCAGTACCCAGATCGTTATCCAGGTCCTGTTTCTGGAACATACCGACGTACATCAGGTCCCAACGGTCGCCCAGAGAGATCGCCCCGTGGTCCAGAATACGCCACAGCTTACCGTTGTTATTGACGTAACGATCGACATAATGGAGCTGATCGTCGCCTTCGCCGATATCAAAAGTCGAGCCGTAAGAACCCTGAGGAATACCTTTACCCTGCGTGGTCATCGCGTCAGTGGCGTACTGAACCACAAACTTGTTGTAGCCCTTCAGCATGCTCTGGGTATGTTCAGCAGTGAACATCCAGCCGTCTTTAGATGCGCCGTCAGCCAGACGATAATCGTCAGTGGTGTTTGCACGACCATAGTCGACACCCAGTTCCAGCACGCCGTCCGGGTTCGTTTCCAGACCGGCTAAACGCACGTCGAAGACGTCGTTGGCGGTGTCTTTAGAAGAGTTGTAAATATCCTGGCTGCTGAAGGTGTAGGAACCACCGGCTTCCTGAGAGCGGGTCGCTGCCAGAGACAGTTTACCGAAGCCCAGGTCGATGTTTTCGATACCCGCACCAGGACCAGAAATATCCCAGTAGTAGAAGTCGATCATGTGAACGTCATGACGCTGATAGAAGCGCTTACCCGCCCAGATGGTGGAGCCTGGCAGCCAGTCAATCAGGTTTTTACCCTGCACGTTGGCTTCACGGAACGCCGGATCGGTTGCTTCCCAGTCATTCTGTTGCGCTACGGAGTAGGCCACGTTAGTGTCGAAATAGAAGCTCTTGTCGCCTTCTTTCCACACTTCCTGACCCAGTTTCAATTCCGCATAGGTTTCACATTCGTTACCAAGACGGTATTTACTTTGAGCGCCAGTTGCCTGGAAACATTGTTGTTCGCCGCCACTACCCGTCCAGCCGATACCGGAACGAGCATAACCATGAAAATCCACTGCCATTGCCTGAGCAGACATAACGCCTGCTGCGACGGCAACCGCCAGAGGAAGTTTGCGCAGAGTAATCATTATTCTATCTCCTGAGATCATTGCTTTTCTTTAAACGCGTCCCCTTTCGGACTGCCTCTTTGTTGGCGGTGTTTTTTCACTTGCCGCCTTGATGCATCCTCGAATGGTTTTGCGTTTTGTTTTTTTAATGGGGACCTTAAACGCCCGGCTCCTTATGCAGCCGACGGCATGCGGAACCATCTTCACGGAACAGATGGCAACGCTCTGGCGGCAGACCGATAGCGAATGTGGCACCCTCTTCTACCAACACCACGTCGTTCTGGCGGTAAACCAGGTTTTGACGAATGGCGGGGATCTGGATATGAATTTGTGTTTCGTGACCAAGTTGTTCGACGACCTGAACCTCGCCTTCCAGGGTGACATCGGCGATGTCGCTGGGCAGCAGATGCTCTGGACGAATACCTAACGACATATTTGCCCCGACCTGAACGCCGTTGCTTTCTACCGGCAGCCAGACGTTCTGGCGGTTCGGCAGCTCAACCTGCACCTGCTCGATAGCGGTCGCGGTGACTTTCACCGGCAGGAAGTTCATTTTCGGGGAACCGATAAAGCCCGCGACGAAGCGATCCGCCGGATAGTGGTACAGCTCCAGCGGCTTACCGACCTGCGCCACGCGGCCGGCATCCAGTACCACGATTTTGTCGGCCAGCGTCATCGCTTCGACCTGATCGTGGGTGACGTAAATCATCGTGCGGCCCAGACGCTTATGCAGGCGGGAGATTTCGATACGCATCTGCACGCGCAGAGCGGCATCAAGGTTAGACAGCGGCTCATCAAGCAGGAACACGCGCGGTTCCGCCACCAGCGTGCGGCCTATCGCCACGCGCTGGCGCTGGCCGCCGGAGAGCGCTTTCGGCTTGCGCTCCAGCAGGTGCGCCAGTTGCAGCACTTCCGCTACCTGATTCACACGCTGATTCATCACCTCTTTTTTGGCCCCCGCCAGCTTCAAACCAAAAGACATGTTTTCTGCCACGGACAGGTGGGGGTAGAGCGCATAGGACTGGAAAACCATCCCCACGCCGCGTTCGGCGGGCGGGATGTCGTTCATACGGGCTTCCCCAATGAACAGATCTCCGCTGGTGATGGTTTCAAGTCCGGCGATCATACGCAGCAAGGTCGATTTCCCGCAGCCTGACGGTCCGACAAACACCACGAATTCCCCTTCGTGAATGTCGAGATTGATATCTTTCGATACCACCACGTCACCCCAGGCTTTCGTTACATTTCGCAGCTGTACGCTCGCCATGCCCTTCTCCCTTCGTTACAACCTGTCATCGACAGCAACATTCATGATGGCCTGACTATGCGTGATCCCTTGATTGCGTAAATCCTCCACCCCCCGGCTTTTTTATGGGGGAGGAGGCGGGAGGATGAGGGAGCAGCGTCTGAGACCCGGGCCGCGCCCCGCCGAGGAATTTCGTGATGTCACCTGCAAAAATCGCGGTGTTTTTATGTGCGCCAACACGCATTACTCACATTTATGCAACACAGATCACATAAAGAAGGGGTGGGGCGTAGGGGTAAGGAGGATGGAAAGAGGTTGTCGTATAAAGAAACTAGATACCGTTAAGCCACCTCTGTGTATCCACGAGCACATCACCAAAAAGGATGGGAGATATGAAAATCAAAACTGGCGCACGCATCCTCGCATTGTCCGCACTGACGACGATGATGTTTTCCGCCTCGGCTCTCGCCAAGATTGAAGAAGGTAAGCTGGTTATCTGGATTAACGGCGACAAAGGCTACAACGGCCTCGCTGAAGTGGGCAAAAAATTCGAACAAGACACCGGCATTAAAGTCACCGTTGAGCACCCGGACAAGCTGGAAGAGAAATTCCCTCAGGTTGCGGCCACCGGTGACGGCCCGGACATCATCTTCTGGGCGCATGACCGTTTTGGCGGCTACGCACAGTCTGGCCTGCTGGCTGAGATCACCCCGGACCAGGCGTTCCAGGACAAGCTCTATCCGTTCACCTGGGATGCGGTGCGTTACAACGGCAAGCTGATCGCCTACCCGATCGCGGTTGAAGCGCTGTCCCTGATTTACAACAAAGACCTCGTTCCGAACCCGCCGAAAACCTGGGAAGAGATCCCGGCGCTGGATAAAGAGCTGAAGGCGAAAGGTAAGAGCGCGCTGATGTTCAACCTGCAAGAACCGTACTTCACCTGGCCGCTGATTGCTGCCGATGGCGGTTACGCGTTCAAGTTTGAGAACGGTAAGTATGACGTGAAAGATGTCGGCGTAGACAGCGCAGGGGCGAAAGCCGGTCTGGGCTTCCTGGTCGATATGATCAAAAACAAACACATGAACGCCGATACCGATTACTCCATCGCGGAAGCCGCCTTTAACAAAGGCGAAACGGCGATGACCATCAACGGTCCGTGGGCGTGGTCAAACATCGACAAGAGCAAAATCAATTACGGCGTGACACTGCTGCCGACATTCAAAGGCAAACCGTCTAAACCGTTCGTTGGCGTGCTGAGCGCGGGCATTAACGCCGCCAGCCCGAACAAAGAGCTGGCGAAAGAGTTCCTCGAAAACTACCTGCTGACCGATCAGGGTCTGGACGACGTGAACAAGGACAAACCGCTGGGCGCGGTTGCGCTGAAATCCTTCCAGGATCAGTTAGCGAAAGATCCGCGTATCGCCGCCACGATGGATAACGCCCAGAAAGGCGAAATCATGCCGAACATTCCGCAGATGTCAGCCTTCTGGTATGCGGTTCGTACGGCAGTTATCAACGCTGCCAGCGGTCGTCAGACTGTCGACGCCGCGCTGAAAGACGCGCAGGGCCGTATCACCAAGTAATGTTCAGGTCGTGTGCCGAATGGCGGCATCAATGCCTTCTCCGGCCTACAGAACAGGTAGGCCGGAGAAGCGCAGCGCCATCAGGCACGCTGACCTACAGGATTTCAAAGTTGTAGAGGAAGATCCCCATGGATGTCATTAAAAAGAAACATTGGTGGCAAAGCGACGCGCTGAAGTGGTCAGCGATTGGTCTGCTGGGCCTGCTGGTGGGTTACCTTGTAGTTTTAATGTACGCACAAGGGGAGTACCTGTTTGCCATCATGACGCTGATTTTAAGCTCTGCTGGCCTGTATATTTTCGCGAATCGTAAAACCTATGCCTGGCGCTATGTTTATCCGGGCATGGCCGGTATGGGGCTGTTTGTCCTGTTCCCGCTGGTCTGCACTATCGCCATCGCCTTTACCAACTACAGCAGCACCAACCAGCTCACCTTTGAACGCGCCCAGCAGGTGCTGATGGATCGTTCTTATCAGGCGGGCAAAACCTATAACTTTGGCCTGTATCCGGCGGGTGACGAGTGGCAACTGGCCCTCACCGACGGCGAAACCGGCAAGAATTATCTCTCCGACGCCTTTAAATTCGGCGGCGAACAAAAACTGCAACTGAAAGAGGCTGACGCGCTGCCGACCGGTGAACGCGCCAACCTGCGCATCATCACCCAAAATCGTCAGGCGCTGAACCAGCTTACCGCCGTTTTGCCCGATGAAAGCAAGGTCATCATGAGCTCGCTGCGCCAGTTTTCCGGTACCCAGCCGCTCTATACCCTTGCCAGCGACGGCACGCTGACAAATAACCAGAGCGGCGTGGCGTACCGGCCAAACAATGATATTGGCTACTATCAAGCCATCAACGCGGACGGCAACTGGGGCGACGAAAAACTGAGCCCAGGCTACACCGTGACCATCGGCTGGGACAATTTCTCCCGCGTCTTTACTGACGAGGGCATCCAGAAACCGTTCTTCGCGATCTTCGTCTGGACCGTGGTGTTCTCCGTTCTCACCGTGCTGCTGACCGTGGCGGTTGGGATGGTGCTGGCCTGCCTCGTACAGTGGGAAGCGCTGAAAGGTAAAGCGATTTACCGCGTGCTGCTGATTCTGCCGTATGCGGTGCCGTCGTTCATCTCGATTCTGATCTTCAAAGGTTTGTTCAACCAGAGCTTTGGTGAGATCAACATGATGCTGAGCGCGCTGTTTGGCCTCAAACCGGCCTGGTTCAGCGACCCGAACACCGCCCGCACGATGGTCATTATCGTCAACACCTGGCTGGGCTATCCGTACATGATGATCCTCTGCATGGGCCTGCTGAAAGCGATTCCAGACGATCTGTACGAAGCGTCGGCAATGGACGGCGCGGGTCCGTTCCAGAACTTCTTTAAGATTACATTCCCGCTGCTGATTAAGCCGCTGACGCCGCTGATGATCGCCAGCTTTGCCTTTAACTTTAACAACTTCGTACTGATTCAGCTTCTGACCAACGGCGGCCCGGACCGCCTCGGCACCACTACGCCAGCCGGTTATACCGACCTGCTCGTGAGCTATACCTACCGCATCGCCTTTGAAGGCGGCGGGGGCCAGGACTTCGGTCTGGCGGCCGCGATCGCCACGCTGATCTTCCTGCTGGTTGGCGCGCTGGCCATCGTGAACCTGAAAGCCACGCGTATGAAGTTTGATTAAGGGAGATAACAACAATGGCAATGGTTCAACCCAAATCTCAAAAGCTGCGTCTCTTCATCACGCACTTAGGGCTGCTGATTTTTATCGCGGCAATCATGTTCCCGCTGCTGATGGTCGTCGCCATTTCGCTGCGTGAAGGCAACTTCGCAACCGGGAGTCTGATCCCGGAACGCATCTCCTGGGAGCACTGGCGGCTGGCATTGGGCTTCAGCGTGGAACACGCTGATGGCCGTGTCACGCCGCCCCCCTTCCCGGTTCTGTTATGGCTATGGAACTCGATCAAAGTCGCGGCGATCACCGCCATTGGCATCGTGGCGCTCTCTACGACCTGCGCTTACGCGTTTGCCCGTATGCGCTTTCCCGGCAAAGCGACGTTGCTCAAAGGGATGCTGATTTTCCAGATGTTCCCGGCGGTGCTGTCACTGGTGGCGTTGTACGCGTTGTTCGACCGTCTCGGCCAGTACATTCCGTTTATCGGTCTGAATACCCACGGCGGGGTGATTTTCGCTTACCTGGGCGGGATTGCGCTGCACGTCTGGACGATTAAAGGCTATTTCGAAACCATCGACGGTTCGCTGGAAGAAGCGGCGGCGCTGGATGGCGCGACGCCGTGGCAGGCTTTCCGCCTAGTGCTGCTGCCGCTCTCGGTGCCGATTCTGGCGGTGGTCTTTATTCTGTCGTTCATTGCCGCCATCACTGAAGTTCCTGTCGCCTCACTGTTACTGCGTGATGTAAACAGCTATACCCTGGCGGTAGGTATGCAGCAGTACCTCAACCCGCAAAACTATCTGTGGGGCGATTTTGCCGCCGCAGCCGTGTTGTCCGCCATCCCGATCACGCTGGTGTTCCTGCTGGCCCAGCGTTGGCTGGTCAACGGCCTGACGGCAGGCGGTGTGAAAGGCTAAGTTTCATTGATGTACCTGCCCGGAAACGGGCAATGCCACTGCAACCCTCAACTTATATTATCCCAACTTGTGACTGTTCTTCGGCGCTCCTCGGAGCGCCTTTTTTTATTCCCGTTTTAACCGTTTCGAATTACATAACCACAGGGTGATCA
This sequence comes from Citrobacter koseri ATCC BAA-895, assembly GCF_000018045.1. NCBI lineage: Bacteria > Pseudomonadati > Pseudomonadota > Gammaproteobacteria > Enterobacterales > Enterobacteriaceae > Citrobacter > Citrobacter koseri. Next base: position 3,615,955 of record NC_009792.1, read on the forward strand.
CCAATAACAGGATCGCCGCAGAGTAGATCAGCACATCCATCGGCGATTTATGATCGACGATGATCAGCCGCACAATCGCGGTGATCCCGATATAGACAAAGTAGCGCAGCGGGAAATGAAAACCTGACTGGAAATACTTCACAATCAACGCAATAAACTCAAAGTAGAGAAAGTAGACCACCAACCCTTCCACCAGCTCGTATTTGCTGGTTTGCTCCGGCGCGAACAGCACATCCGCCAGATGTAAGGTCTCTTTACCGAGGAAAACGACCAGGATCAGGCCCAGACTTAACAGCCCAAGATTCAGCACGGTCTGTAGGATCGTGGAGATAAACTCCACGCGTGGACGAGATAGTGACGTCATAGCAGCACCCTCTTTCTCAGTAGCAAGGTTCCTGTATAACGCAAAAATGTGACGGAGATCTATATTTTTTGTTTATGTTTTGTGCAGTAAAGTTCAGCGGAGAATTATCTCTGTCATGGCATGTTTCAAAGAGAAGGGAAAATGCAGTTAAAACACGCTACCGTCCGCAACGTCACCTGCGGTGAAAATGTGGTGATTTATGAGCCCGCAAACCTGTACGACTGCCAGCTTGGCGACAATGTTTTCATCGGACCTTTTGTCGAAATACAGGGCAATACACAGATTGGCGCAAACACAAAAATTCAGTCCCATACGTTTGTTTGCGAATATGTCACGATTGGACGCGATTGCTTTATCGGCCACGGCGTAATGTTCGCTAACGACATGTTTCGTGAAGGAAAGCCTGACCCGAACAGGCAGAACTGGGGGCGAATTGAGATCGGCAGCAATGTTTCCATCGGCAGCGGCGCGACCATCCTGGCCGTCAGCATTTGCGACGGCACAGTGATCGGCGCGGGAAGCGTGGTCACTAAATCGATCACCGAGAAAGGCGTATATGCCGGAAACCCGGCAAAATTATTGCGTCGCCTGTAAATTGCCGGATGGCGGCGTAAACGCCTTATCCGGCCTACAATGGATGCGGTTTGTAGGCCGGATAAGCGTAGCGCCATCCGGCTGGCAAACGGCTCGATCAGCGGAAATTCACGTTGCGGTCGCTGGTCATATCGTACAGACCAAACTTCCGGCCAAGCTGCTGACCGCCGTCACGCGTCAGCGGCGTCCAGCCAATCGCTGCGCGGCTGCGGGTTGGGCTGGACGAGAAGAGATCCAACGGCACCGACACGTACACGCCTTTGGTGAAATCCCCTTCCCCGTACTCGTCCGGCGACACATCGGTGATCGTGGCATAGCCGCCAACCACCACGCCGCTGTCAAAGCGTTTCGCGATTTCCAGCGTACCGCCCTTGTCGCCAGCCAGATATTGACCGACGCTCGCTTTCACCAGCACATCCTGCGCGAACGACGGCGTCCAGTAGGCGGTCAAGTGACCGGTTTTCACGCTGTAATCGGTGAATTTCATCATATCCTGCGCGCTACGCCAGTCACGCTGTTTCACGTAGTTAGCGTCAAGACCAAACGCCCAGTTGCTGTCGACCGGGCGATACAGCACTTCCGCCCCTGCGCCGCCGTACATGGTCTCCAGATAACCGCCGTAAACCTGGCCGTAGAAACCGTTGCCGAGGTACTGGAAGTAGTTGGCTTGCAGGTTATTCACATAGATATCGTTCTGCACATATTCACGCACATGGGTACGCACACGCGGAAGATGCGAATCGTTCGGTGGATTGGTGTAGTTAAATTTGTCGTAGTTGTTGGCGATATTGGCAAACAAACTGCCGGTGGTAAGCAGATGATCCGTTACCCACAGATCCGCCGTCCCCATCACGCCAAGCTGGTACATATAGAAATTTTCCGGGCCGCCGACAGACTGGTTCAACACCGGATCGATATGGAAATCAAAGCGCGATTTATCGATATACCAACCCTGCTCGGTTGTTTCCGGCACGATCGGCTCCACACGTTTTTGCGCCAGTGGGGTCTCGTGTCCTAATGGCTCGCCTTCCAGATGGCGTTTCAGGCTGGCGACATCGGTTTCCGTAGTGACCTGCGGCATATTGAGACGGTTTTCCGTCACGCGGATCGTACGAATCCCTTCTGGCAGATCGTTCATGACGATCCGATTCGCGCGTTCGATCCCTTCCCGCGAGTCACGGTATTTCACTTGCTCGCCAGTGACGTACAGCGTATCGCCTTTCACCTGAATTTTAGGGTCCGCCAGTCCGGCGTTGTATTTTAGCAGCGTCAACTGGTTAGCGACGACCGAGTGTTGCAGGATGGCGTCCTGCGGCTCAGGCTGATATTTCGGTCGCGCGTTATCGTTATACGATGGGCGCAAATCGTTGAAGTTTGTCCGCAGCGTCACGCCAAACATGAAGGTGTTGCCGCGTTCATAGCTGAGGTTAACGTCGGCCCAATCGGTGACGCGGTAAATGGCGCCGACGTTAAACTTGCTCTTCTGCTCCAGCTTACCCGCGAAATCCTGCTGATAATTGTTGCCTTCATACTCCAGTTTCAGGCGCAGCGGCTGCCAGGGCGTTTGATACTCCACCCCGCCAAACAGCGACGCTGGCCCGTGGAACATATCGCTGCCGTTGACGGAACCGGCCTGTTTATAACTGTTATCGCGGTGACAGAATTTATCGCTGTATGAACAAAACGGATTGCTCACGTTGCCGCTGGTGCCCAGATAACCCCAGCCAAGACCGAGCGAGAAATCAAACGGCCCCCAGGCTTTGTTCGCCACAATGTATTCCGCATCGAACAGCCCCGTCCCGCCAATATCCCTTGCGCCGACCGCCACCTGCGGCATCCAGTAGCTCTCTTCCCATAACCGCAGTTTCAGGTCGAAGGCTTTGTCTTTGTAGGTCTGGTTGCCGGAAAACGACTCCACGCTGCTGTATTGTCTGGTACGCACGTCGGTATAGCGCAGCGTGGTTTCCAGCCACGGGAACAACTGTATCGACGCGGAGTAGTAGCGATACTGATCGTTATCACGATAGTTCAGGCTCATCTCCCCTTCCCGCGCCATTCGCGCCGTTGGCGTTTGCAGCAGCCCCACGCCGCCGAAGTCAGATTGTGACGGCCCAATGGGGGCCGGATATGTTTCGGCATGGCAGGCTGCGCTGATGCCCAGCGCCAGTAAGCTGAGCAGATGTGTTTTTTTCATTATTCGGGTATCCGCTGCGTCAGAGTACGAAGAATGTCGGCGTTAAGCGCATCCGGCGTGTTGCTCCATAGAGAATCCGTAAGGCCGACAAAAATGATGCTGCCTGGCATCGGCTCAACGTGACGCTTGTTCCAGTAAGCGACCGGCGCTTTCTGCGTGCGTCCGTCGGGATAGACAACCCACGCATAGCTGCGATCCGCCCCGCTGAGCAGGCTTTGCTCATCAAGGTAGCTGGCTACGTCCCGCCCCGGGCTGAAGGGCCGTTTACCCGGCTGGCTAACCAATCCAAACAGCGTAATATCCGTCGGCTGCCCGCCGACCCACAGCGTGTAATGGCCCTGCAACGGCGGATTGCCCCGTTCGCTGACGCGCACGGTATCCGGGTCAAGGTTAACGAGCTGTCTGCCAGTCACTTTTAATGTCTGCACCTGCTGGCGCAGCGTATTGATTGCGGCGGCGTCATCGCCGCTTTTCTCTGCGCCAAACGCAGCCAGGCGGCCCAATAATTCCTGCTGCTGGCGCTGCGCCGTGGCGGTAGCCCGCTCTTCGCTGATAACCGCGCCAGGCCACCAGCTGTTCGCCAGTTTCGGCTGCCCGACCAGATCGATCAGATGTTCCGCGCCGGTGAGCGTCTTCGGTTCAGTGCTGCCTGCGGCAAACACCTTCACGGTGCCTGCGGCAAAAGATGAGGAAGCGCACAAACTCAGGGCCAGCGCTGCAATGGTCTGTTTCATCATTGTTTTGCCGCCTTAATGAGCGTGGTTTTCACCGGGAAGTAGTCCGCCCCCAGATACTGTTCCGACTGGCGGATTTGCCCTTCGCTGTCGATCCAGTAGCGGTTATGCCAGCGCGCCTGGTCGGTTGTAACCTCTTCATCCAGTACGCGAACGGCGGTTACATCGCTACCGACCTTAATGCTGTCAGTGCCATCCCATTTGAAGACCGAGCGGGCAGTGGCGTAACGCACCTGTTTATGTTCCGTCCAGCCCATCGTGCGCGTCCACGTTGCACCATCTACGATTTGTGTCGGTCTGGCCAATGGGTCAGCCGCCAGATTATTCACACCGATCAGATTGTCGCCGCCGAGCAGGGTTTTAATCAGGCGGCCATGCTGGGTCACGATGGTGGCCTGATCCTGCGTCACCCATTTCTGCTGCCCGTTCTCTGCGAAAGCGAGCACCACAAACAGCTGCGGCCCGCCATTGAGCTGCATGTACTGGCTGGCATAAGGCATGTTTTGAATGTCATCGTCCGTCAGTTGTACGCCCGGCGTACCGAACAGACTGTCCCACAGCGAATTACCCAGACCTTTAGTGGTGGCTGAGCAAGCCTGTAACAGCAGGCAAATGATGATAATTCCAGGTCGCTTCACGACTCTTCTCCGCATTATTGCCGGGAGGCCCCGGCCAGGAAGTCCCACAGGCTCAGGCAAGCTAAAATAACCACACCGAAGTGTGGTTATGATTAAACGTACCGGTGTTACTGGGTACTGGTGGTTGTGGTGGTAGTGGTTCCGGTATTAGAACCATCGCCACCGCCGGTCGCCGCCAGAGCGACGCCCACCGCCGAGCTTACGGTGCTGACGCTGGTTGCGGAGGAACTTCCCGCTGATACCGACGTCGCCGCCGACCCTGCTGCTTCACCCACCTGAACGGGGGCGGCCCAGACAGAAGTCGCCGCAAGCGCAGATATGGCAAAAATGCCATACAGAGCTTTTTTCATCACAATATCCCTTCATTGAATGAATGGAGATTTACCCGAAAAACGTTTCAGGCGGGATCGAGTATACACAACTAAAGCATGTGGATTGCGACAGGTCTAAATAGCGAGACGGTTTTAGGATAATTAAACTTTTGGCTGGAATGATATTTACATTATAATTAAATGCCTTTTAAAAACATCAAGTTAAAATAAAATCATTCAACATTCATTATCCGTATACTCTGAAAATAACACCGAGTAACTTACGGGTTATTCATTATTTTAGGATTAAGCTCAATATAAATTTTTGCGGAATAGCACAGACAACCGGAATTATCTTATAAAAAAAGCCGATAATAATATCGGCTCTAATTACAGATATATCACTTTTCTGCCGGATGGCGGCGGAACGCCTTATCCGGCCTACAGGACGCACCATTTGTAGGCCCGGTAAGCGTAGCGCCACCGGGCGTTACGCCATCAGGCACGCCATGCTTTATAACGGTTAATCAGACCGTTAGTTGAACTGTCATGGCTGGAAATCGCTTTATCATCACCCAGTTCCGGCAGGATACGGTTAGCCAGCTGTTTGCCCAGCTCAACGCCCCACTGGTCGAAGGTGAAGATGTTCAGGATCGCGCCCTGAGTGAAGATTTTGTGCTCATACAGCGCAATCAACGCCCCCAGGCTAAACGGCGTGATTTCACGCAGCAGGATGGAGTTCGTCGGGCGATTGCCTTCGAACACTTTGAACGGCACCACATGCTCAAGCTGAGACGGATCTTTCCCCTGATCGCGATATTCCTGCTCAACCACCTCACGGGATTTGCCGAACGCCAGCGCTTCGGTCTGAGCGAAGAAGTTAGACAGCAGTTTCTGATGGTGATCGGACAACGGGTTATGGGTTATCGCCGGGGCGATAAAGTCGCAAGGCACCATCTTCGTCCCCTGGTGAATCAGCTGGTAGAACGCGTGCTGGCCGTTGGTGCCCGGCTCACCCCAGATGATTGGGCCAGTCTGGTAGTCTACGGCATTGCCGTTACGGTCAACATACTTGCCGTTGGACTCCATATTGCCCTGCTGGAAGTAGGCCGCAAAACGGTGCATATACTGGTCGTACGGCAGAATCGCTTCGGTTTCTGCGCCAAAGAAGTTGTTGTACCAGATACCGATCAGCGCCAGCAGCACCGGCAGGTTTTTCTCAGCCGGTGTTGTGGAGAAGTGTTTATCCATCGCATGCGCGCCGGACAGCAGTTCAACGAAGTTGTCAAAGCCGACGGACAGGATGATAGACAAGCCAATCGCCGACCACAGAGAGTAACGACCGCCGACCCAGTCCCAGAACTCGAACATGTTAGCGGTGTCGATACCAAACTCACCCACCGCTTTTGCATTAGTGGAAAGCGCCGCAAAGTGTTTCGCGACGTGTTTTTCATCATTCGCGGTGCTCAGGAACCAGTCGCGCGCGCTGTGGGCGTTGGTCATGGTTTCCTGCGTTGTGAAGGTTTTAGACGCCACCAGGAACAGGGTGGTTTCCGGGTTTACTTTCTTCAGCACTTCGGCGATGTGGGTGCCATCGACGTTAGACACAAAGTGCATATTCAGATGGTTTTTGTACGGGCGCAGCGCTTCAGTCACCATGAACGGCCCCAGGTCGGAACCACCGATACCGATGTTGACCACGTCAGTGATCGCTTTACCAGTGTAACCTTTCCATTGACCTGAAATAATCGCTTCAGAGAAGGCTTTCATCTTCTCCAGCACCGCATTCACTTCCGGCATCACATCTTTGCCGTCAACGATAATCGGGGTATTGCTACGGTTACGCAGCGCAACGTGCAGCACGGCACGGTCTTCAGTACGGTTGATTTTTTCGCCAGAGAACATGGACTTAATCGCACCGGCCAGATCGGTCTCTTTCGCCAGATCCTGCAATTTCGCCAGCGTCTCTTCGGTGATGCGGTTTTTGGAGAAATCCACCAGCATCAAATCGTCAAACGTCGCGGAAAATCGGGTAAAACGGTCGCTATCTTTCGCGAAAAGATCCGCGATAGTAACGTCCTTCATGTCGTCGTAGTGTTTTTGTAGTGCCTGCCAGGCAGAAGTCTGCGTCGGATTGATGTTTTTCATTAGCAATACTCTTCTGATTTGAGAATTGTGACTGAGATCGATTGTAACGCCAGTCACAAAAAAGTGTGATTGTTTTAGTGCCGTTAGCCCGAACGCGAATCAAACGCGGATAAAAAGCAGCGAAAAGTATATACCCTAAATAATTCGAGTTGCAGGAAGGCGGCAAGGGAAGAAATCCCCAGGAGCATAGATAACTATGTGACTGGGGTTTCTGAGTGCAGCCAACACATCTGCAACTTGAAGTATGACGGGTATAGTCGTTATAAGCACTGTTACTGAGGGCCAGGACAGCATAAAAAATCCGCATAATCCCGGCGTTGACAGTCCCAGCCACACATTTTATTTATAAATACGGTATTTGCGCCTGCACCGGTTTCTGTTCTGCCCTTGTGCCATGGTCGCTTTTTTCATTCCCTGACACGAGGTTGATATGACAACTGCTGTTTCCCCGCTCGTCGTCGCCAAATTTGGCGGAACCAGCGTCGCCGATTTTGACGCCATGAACCGTAGCGCCGACGTGGTGCTTTCCGATGCTAACGCACGCTTAGTGGTGCTTTCCGCCTCTGCGGGCGTCACCAATCTGCTGGTAGCGCTGGCAGAAGGGCTGGAACCGCCAGAGCGCTTCGAAAAACTCGACGCCATCCGTAAAATTCAGTTCGATATTCTGGAGCGTCTGCGTTACCCGAACGTTATCCGCGAAGAGATCGAGCGTCTGCTGGAAAACATTACCACGCTTGCCGAAGCGGCTTCACTGGCGACGTCAATGGCCCTGACCGACGAGCTGGTGAGTCACGGCGAGCTGATGTCCACCCTGCTGTTTGTGGAGATCCTGCGCGAGCGCAATATTCAGGCGCAGTGGTTTGACGTGCGTAAGGTGATGCGCACCAGCGATCGTTTTGGCCGCGCGGAACCGGATATCGCAGCGCTGTCGGAGCTGGCTACGCTACAGCTTGCCCCACGCCTGGCAGAGGGTCTGGTCATCACCCAGGGCTTTATCGGCAGCGAAAGCAAAGGCCGCACAACGACGCTGGGACGCGGCGGCAGCGACTACACGGCGGCGCTGCTTGCAGAAGCGCTGCACGCGGCGCGCGTCGATATCTGGACGGATGTGCCGGGCATCTACACCACCGACCCGCGCGTGGTGCCTGCCGCGCAGCGTATCGATGAAATCGCCTTTGAAGAAGCGGCGGAAATGGCGACCTTTGGCGCGAAGGTGCTGCACCCTGCAACGCTGCTGCCCGCCGTACGCAGCGATATCCCGGTTTTCGTCGGCTCCAGTAAAGATCCAAAAGCGGGCGGGACGCTGGTATGCAATAAAACCCAAAACCCACCGCTCTTCCGTGCGCTGGCGCTACGCCGCAAACAGACGCTGTTAACGCTGCACAGCCTGAATATGCTGCATTCGCGTGGTTTCCTGGCGGAAGTGTTCGGCATTCTGGCGCGGCACAATATCTCCGTAGATTTAATCACCACCTCGGAAGTGAGCGTGGCGCTGACGCTGGATACCACCGGTTCCACTTCAACGGGCGACACGCTGCTGACGCAGTCTTTGCTGATGGAGCTTTCCGCGCTATGCCGGGTAGAAGTGGAAGAAAATCTCGCGCTGGTCGCGCTGATTGGCAACGATCTGTCTAAAGCCTGCGGCGTCGGTAAAGAAGTGTTCGGCGTACTGGAGCCGTTCAACATCCGCATGATTTGCTATGGCGCATCCAGCCATAACCTCTGTTTCCTGGTGCCTGGCACCGAAGCGGAGCAGGTCGTGCAGAAGCTTCATCATAATTTGTTTGAATAAAATTTCCTCACGCGATAAATAATACCTATAGCCGGGCTCGAACCCGGCTTTTTTATAACTAAACAACACGACAATACTGCAAGGAATTTATTATGTTATCCGTTATCACCCGGCTGTTCCCGTTGTGGGCGCTGCTGCTCTCTGTTATTGCGTATTACACGCCATCGACCTTCACCCCCATTGGCTCGTGGGTGACTACGCTACTGATGCTGATTATGTTCGGCATGGGCGTACACCTTAAGCTCGACGACTTTAAACGCGTGCTTTCCCGCCCGGCGCCTGTCGCTGCCGGTATTTTCCTGCATTATCTGGTGATGCCGCTCGCCGCCTGGCTACTGGCGATACTGTTTAACATGCCGCCGGACCTCTCAGCCGGGATGGTACTGGTGGGCAGCGTCGCCAGCGGAACGGCATCTAACGTCATGATCTATCTGGCGAAAGGGGATGTGGCGCTTTCGGTTACTATCTCATCGGTTTCCACGCTGGTTGGCGTGGTCGCGACACCGCTACTGACGCGCCTGTATGTGGATGCGCATATTCAGGTGGATGTGGTGGGGATGCTGCTCAGCATTTTACAGATCGTCGTGGTTCCAATCGCGCTTGGGCTGGTCATTCACCACCTGTTTCCTCGCGTGGTAAAAACCGTGGAGCCTTATCTGCCTGCGTTCTCAATGGTGTGCATTCTGGCGATCATCAGCGCAGTGGTGGCCGGTTCCGCCTCGCATATCGCATCCGTTGGTTTTGTGGTGATTGTGGCGGTGATCCTGCACAACACCATTGGTCTGCTCGGCGGTTACTGGGGCGGTCGCCTGTTTGGCTTTGATGAGTCCACCTGCCGCACGCTGGCGATTGAAGTTGGAATGCAGAACTCCGGCCTTGCGGCGGCGCTCGGTAAAATTTACTTCTCTCCGCTGGCCGCGCTCCCCGGCGCGCTGTTCTCGGTCTGGCATAACCTCTCCGGCTCACTGCTGGCCGGTTACTGGTCAGGCAAGCCGATTGCCGAGAAGCCGCGTGATAGGGTGAAGGTGTAGACCTGATAAGCGTAGCGCCATCAGGCGCAATCCGTGCACGTCGCCGGATGGTGGCTAACGCCTTATCCGGCCTACACAGCCTCTGCACTTTGCCGTACACTGGGTTATCTGACTGACCGAGGGTACATTTATGGCACTCCCACGCATCACCCAAAAAGAGATGACCGAGCGCGAGCAGCGTGAACTGAAAACGCTGCTCGACCGCGCGCGCATTGCACATGGCCGCCCACTCACGAATGCGGAAACCAACAGCGTGAAAAAGGAGTACATTGATAAGTTAATGGCGCTGCGCGAAGCAGAGGCCAAAAAAGCCCGCCAGTTGAAGAAAAAGCAGGCTTATAAACCAGATACTGAGGCGTCGTTTTCCTGGTCGGCCAATACGCCGACGCGCGGCAGACGTTAACGCCCTTTCTTCTTCCGCCCCGGCGAGGTAAAGCGTTTTCCGTTTGACGCCGGGCGCGCTTTCTCGTTGGTTTTTTCGATTTTCACCACCGGACGCTTAATGCCCGCCGTTTTCGGCTTCGCTTTCGCCTTCGACGTCGGTTTGGCTTCTGATGAAGAGTTTTCGATCAGCTTAAACAGAGCGATGAGTTCGTCATCCGTCAGATCCCGCCACTCGCCGGGCGGCAGACCGGATAAACTCACGTTCATAATGCGCGTGCGTTCGAGTTTCGTCACTTCATAGCCAAAGTGCTCGCACATGCGGCGGATCTGGCGGTTCAGCCCCTGAATCAGGGTAATACGGAAAACAAACGGCGCTTCCTTCTTCACCTTGCACTTTTTGGTCACCGTGCCGAGGATCGGGACGCCCGCGCCCATACCGCGAATAAAGTCATCCGTCACCGGCTTATCAACCGTGACCAGATACTCTTTCTCGTGATCGTTACCGGCACGGAGGATTTTGTTAACCAGATCGCCGTGATTGGTAAGAAAGATAAGCCCCTGGGAGTCTTTATCCAGGCGGCCAATCGGGAAAATACGTTTGCTGTGGTTCACGAAATCCACGATGTTATCGCGTTCGCTGTCTTCCGTGGTACTGACAATCCCTACTGGCTTGTTCAGCGCGATAAAGACCAGATCTTCCGCTTCGCGCGGCTCAATCAACCGACCATTCACCTTCACCACGTCGCCAGGCATCACCTGATCGCCAATGGTGGCGCGTTTGCCATTAATGAAGACATTCCCTTGTTCAATGTAGCGATCCGCCTCGCGACGCGAGCAAATTCCGCTTTCACTGATGTATTTATTTAATCGGACAGATGAGTCGGGCAGCATAAATTCTCCTGTAAAAGCGAAATATACCGCACCTTGCGGTCAGGGAAAAAGCGTCGAATGACAGGAGTGCGGCTCACCGCTGCTCATAAAGTCGATGACATCACGAAATCCCCCTGCGAGACGCGTTCCAGAATATCGATAACCACATCGTGAGCCACATCAGCAAGCGGTAAGATGAGCGGTGGTAGCATCACGGATGTTTTTACTTTTTGATTACTGGAGATGTCATGGAACTGCTGTTATTGAGTAACTCCACTCTGCCGGGAAAAGCCTGGCTGGAACACGCGCTGCCGCTGGTGGCGGAACAACTGCATGGCCGCCGTTCAGCGGTGTTTCTCCCGTTTGCTGGCGTTACGCAAACCTGGGACGATTACACAGCGAAAACCGCCGCAGTCCTTGCGCCGCTCGGCGTTTCAGTGACCGGTATTCATAGCGTCGCCGATCCGGTCGCAGCGATTGCCGATGCGGAAGTGGTGATTGTCGGCGGTGGGAACACTTTCCAGTTGCTAAAAGAGAGCCGTGAACGTGGGCTGCTGGCGCCCATCGTGGCTGCCGTTAAGCGTGGCGCGTTGTATATCGGCTGGAGCGCGGGCGCGAACCTTGCCTGTCCGACCATTCGCACCACCAACGATATGCCAATCGTTGACCCACAAGGATTTGATGCGCTGGGTCTGTTCCCGTTGCAGATTAACCCGCACTTCACTAACGCGTTGCCGGAAGGTCACAAAGGCGAAACCCGCGAACAGCGTATTCGCGAGCTGCTGGTGGTCGCGCCAGAGTTAACGGTGATTGGCCTGCCGGAAGGCAACTGGATTCAGGTGAGCAAGGGGCAGGCGACGCTCGGCGGCCCGAACACGACGTATGTGTTCAACGCGGGTGAAGAAGCGGTTCCTCTTGAAGCCGGTCATCGCTTCTGATCGTCGCTATGTAGAATGTAGAATGTAAAATGCCTGATGGCGCTACGCTTATCAGGCCTACAGGATAGTGCTTATAACGTAGGCCGGATAAGGCGTTTCACGCCGCCATCCGGCAATCAGCAATCAATAGTCATCCCGCTCGTCGTCTTCATCCGGCTGCTCCAGCACGCTGTAAGCCACCGAACAAAACAGCGAATTCAGGCGTTGCATATCGCCCAGCAGTCCCAGATGCAATGAACTGGTTTCGATGCTCTGTACGTTCTGCTGGTGCAGGCGATCCACATGCGCATGTGAATAACGACGATTGAGAATACGGAAACGATGTTTGCTGCGACGCAAACGTCGGGCGCTGGTGACATCGCCGGAGAAAAACACCGACATCGCCAGTTGCAGGTTGCTGAGTAACTGATCATACAGCGCATCCAACTCTTTCAGCCCTTCAATGGAAAACGCCCGCCGCGCCGCCAGCGACTTATCGGCAATCTCGCTGCCCATCCGTTCGACGATATCTGAGGCCTGCTCCAGGTTCAGGGACATCTCGATGATTTCCGCCCAGCGCCGTGACTCTTCCTCCGCCAGTTCCTCTTTCGGCATCCGCGCCAGATAGAGTTTGATGGCGGTGTAAAGCACGTTGATATCATCCGCCAGCTTGCGCAGCTCTTTCTCTTCGCGCGGCTCGCCGTGCATCACCTTTTTCAGACCTTCCATCATCTGCTCCATCGCATCACCAATGCGTAGCGCTTCCCGGGCGGCATTGGCCAGCGCGAGCGTTGGCGTGTCCAGCGCGCTGACATCCAGATGTTTAGGCTTCAGATGGGCATCCAGTTCCGGTTCATCGCGGATAATACGTTTACAGAAACGCGCCATCGGTTCGGCGAACGGAATCATCACCAGACACCGCGCCAGGTTGTAAAAAACGTGGAAGTAGATAACCAGTTCGGATTTTGGCAGCGGTAACGCATCCATCGTATCGGCCAGCACATGGACAAACGGCAGGATAATCAGGCTGCCCACCAGCTTAAACAGCAGACTGCCCAGCGCCACGCGGCGAGCGGCGGCATTGGCTGCGCTGTTGTTGAGCATCGCCAGCAGGCCGGAACCGAGGTTGGCGCCGATGACCAGGCACAACGCGACCGGGAACGATATGATGCCCGCCGCCGTCAGCGTGGCCGTCAGCAGGACGGCTGCCAGGCTGGAATAGCTGATGATGGCAAACATGGCGCCAATCAGCGCATCCAGCATGATGTCGCCGGTCAGCGAGGCGAAGATGACCTGTACGCCATTCGCCTGAGTAATCGGCGTCACCGCCTGCACAATCAGCTCCAGCGCCAGCAATATCAGGCCAAGACCTATCCCCACTCGCCCCAGTTGTCCGGCGCGTGACTGCTTACGCCCCAAAAAGAAGATAACGCCGATGAAAATCAGCAGCGGCGATAACCATGACAAATCAAAGGTAAGGATACGCGCCATCAGCGCGGTCCCCACGTCGGCCCCCAACACAATCACCAGTGCAGGCGTCAGGGCGACCAGATCCTGGGCGACAAATGACGTCACCAGCATAGTCGTGGCGTTACTGCTTTGCACCAGCGCAGTCACGCCGATACCCGCGCAGAAGGCGAGCGGTTTCTTTTCAACACTGCGGCTGAGAACGGTACGCAGACGAGCGCCGAAAACGCGCATCACGCCGGTACGCACAATATGGGTGCCCCACACCAGCAGGGCAACAGCAGAAAGCAGGTGTAGCAGAGTTAACACAGAATCAGGTACTCCTTATCATTATTATGATGTTCAGCCTTTTTACCGGATGGCGTACGGGGATATTTGTAGGCCGGATAGGCGTTTACGCCGCCATCCGGCAAGTAGCCCCGTGAACCTTCTTCCAGTATAAGGGTTTCAAAACAATAAAGAGACAGGGCGCCCGATGAGCACCCTGTTTGTTGTAAGGAAAAATGACAGTTTTATGAACTAGTCGGCATCATAGCCCAGGTTGGAGGCCAACCAGCGCTCCACCTCAGCGACCGTCATCCCTTTACGCTGCGCATAATCCTCCACCTGATCGCGCTGTATTTGCGCGACGGTGTAGTACTTGCTGTCAGGATGGCTGAAGTACCAACCGGAAACGGAAGCGCCCGGCCACATGGCGTAGGATTCGGTCAGCTTCATGCCGGTGTGTTTTTCCACGTCCAGCAGTTGCCAGATGGTGCCCTTCTCAGTGTGCTCCGGGCAGGCCGGATAGCCTGGCGCCGGACGAATCCCCTGATAGTTTTCGCGGATCAGCTCCTCGTTGCTGAGGTTCTCATTCGCCGCATAGCCCCAGTAAACTTTACGCACCCGCTCATGCAGGTATTCCGCAAAGGCTTCCGCCAGACGGTCGGCGATCGCTTTGACCATAATCTTGTTGTAATCATCATGCTGCGCCTCGAATGCCTCTGCCAGCGCATCCTCTTCCAGACCGCCCGTGACGGCGAAGGCGCCGATGTAATCCTCTTTGCCGCTCTGTTTCGGCGCAACAAAGTCAGACAGGCAATAGTTGGCGAAACCCACCTTCTCCGTTTGCTGACGCAGATGATGGCTGACCGCCAGCACATGGGTACGCGTCTCATCGCGGTAAATTTCGATATCATCACCCACACGGTTTGCCGGGAACAGCCCCACCACGCCACGCGGATTGAGCGTCTTCTCCGCACTCAGTTTATCCAGCATGTCGTTGGCGTCTTTAAACAGGCGTTTCGCTTCTTCGCCTACCACCTCGTCTTCGAGAATGCGCGGATATTTCCCGGCCAGCGACCAGGTCATAAAGAACGGCGTCCAGTCGATGTAGTTGCGCAGCGTTTCGATACTTGCTTCAACGTCCTGCACGCCCAGACGATGAGCGACAGGCGGTGTATAGCTTTCCCAGTCAAATGCCAGGTCATTATCACGCGCGGCGGCCAGCGTCACCGGCGGCGTGCGCGGTTTCTTGCGCGCATGCTGGATGCGCACGGTTTCATACTCTTTACGGGTACGGGCGACAAACTCATCGTGCTGGGTTTCAGACAGCAACGCCGCCACGACGCCCACGGTACGCGAGGCGTTCTGGACATAGACCGTCGGGCCGCTGTAGTTCTGCTCAATCTTCACCGCCGTGTGCGCTTTGGACGTGGTCGCGCCGCCAATCAGCAGCGGAATGGTGAAGCCCTGACGTTCCATCTCCTTCGCCACGTTGACCATTTCATCCAGCGACGGGGTAATCAGGCCAGAGAGACCAATCAAATCCGCATTCACTTCTTTCGCGGTTTTGAGGATTTTTTCTGCCGGCACCATAACGCCAAGATCGATGATTTCATAGTTGTTGCACTGTAAAACGACGCCAACAATGTTTTTGCCAATGTCATGCACGTCGCCCTTCACGGTGGCGATAACCATTTTACCGTTGCTGGAGCCCTGCTCTTTGCTGGCTTCAATAAACGGTTCCAGATACGCTACCGCCTGCTTCATGACGCGGGCCGATTTCACCACCTGCGGCAGGAACATTTTGCCTTCGCCGAACAGATCGCCCACCACGTTCATACCGTCCATCAGCGGCCCTTCGATAACCTCGATCGGACGCGTCGCCTGCTGACGGGCTTCTTCGGTATCCTGTTCGATAAACTCGGTAATGCCTTTTACCAGCGAATACTCAAGGCGTTTTTTCACTTCCCAACTGCGCCATTCCGCCTGTTGCGCATTGGCTGAATCATCGGCTTTGCTGCCACGGTATTTTTCCGCCAGCGCCAGCAGACGCTCGGTGCTATCGTCGCGGCGATTGAGGATCACATCTTCCACCGCGTCGCGCAGCTCGGCGGGCAGGTCGTCATAAATCGCCAGTTGCCCGGCGTTGACGATCCCCATGTCCATGCCGTTACGGATGGCGTAGTAGAGGAACACCGCATGAATCGCTTCGCGCACCGGGTCGTTGCCGCGAAACGAGAAGGAGACGTTAGAAACGCCGCCGGAGATCAGCGCGTGCGGCAGTTCGCGTTTGATATCTTCACAGGCGCCGATAAAGTCCTGCGCATAGTTGTTGTGCTCGTCGATACCGGTCGCTACGGCAAAAATGTTCGGGTCAAAGATAATGTCTTCCGGCGGGAAGCCCACCTCTTTGGTGAGAATGTTGTACGCCCGGCGGCAAATCTCGATCTTACGCGCGCGGGTATCGGCCTGCCCTTGTTCATCAAAGGCCATCACCACCACCGCCGCACCATAGCGACGCAGCAGCTTCGCATGGTGGATAAAGGTTTCCACGCCCTCTTTCATCGAAATGGAGTTAACGATGCCTTTACCCTGAATGCATTTCAGCCCTTTTTCGATGACCTCCCATTTTGAGGAGTCGATCATGATCGGTACGCGGGCGATATCCGGCTCACCGGCAATCAGGTTGAGGAAGCGCACCATCGCGACTTCGGCATCGAGCATCCCCTCATCCATGTTGATATCGATAATCTGCGCGCCGCTCTCCACCTGCTGGCGGGCGACATCCAGCGCTTCGCTGTATTTCTCTTCTTTGATCAGCCGCTTAAATTTAGCGGAACCGGTGACGTTGGTACGCTCCCCCACGTTTACAAACAGGCTGTCATCGCCAATATTCAACGGCTCAAGGCCAGAGAGACGACAGGCAACCGGAATATCGGGCAGTTTACGCGGCGCTAAACCATCAACCGCGCGGCTCATCGCGGCAATGTGTTCCGGCGTCGTCCCACAGCAGCCGCCGACAATGTTGAGAAAGCCCGACTCCGCCCACTCGCGGATCTGCTTCGCCATCGTATCAGCATCAAGATCGTATTCGCCGAAGGCGTTAGGCAGACCGGCATTCGGGTGCGCGGTGACATAGCATTCGGCAATGCGCGCCAGTTCCTGCACATACTGGCGCAGTTCATCCGGCCCCAGCGCGCAGTTAAGACCAAAGGTGAGCGCTTCGGCGTGACGCAGCGAGTTATAAAACGCTTCGGTAGTCTGGCCGGAGAGCGTGCGCCCGGACGCATCGGTAATCGTGCCGGAGATCATAATCGGCAGCTCGACGCCCAGCGCTTCAAATTCTTCTTTCACCGCAAAAACGGCGGCTTTCGCATTCAGCGTGTCGAAGACGGTTTCAATCAGAATCAGGTCTGACCCGCCTTCCACCAGCGCTTTGGTGGATTCGCGATAGGCCGCGACCAGCTGATCGAAGGAGATATTACGAAACGCCGGGTCGTTCACGTCCGGCGAGATGGATGCGGTGCGGTTGGTTGGGCCAAGCACGCCCGCAACGTAGCGCGGTTTTTCCGGCGTGCGCGCCGTCCATTCATCGGCGCAGGCGCGGGCCAGTTTCGCAGCGGTAAAGTTGATTTCCGCCGACAGGGATTCCATCTGGTAATCCGCCATCGCAATCGTCGTGGAGTTAAACGTGTTGGTTTCGATGATATCCGCACCCGCCTCAAAGTAAGCGTGATGAATCGCGGTAATCACCTCCGGCTTGCTGAGTACCAGCAGGTCGTTGTTGCCTTTCAAATCGCAGGGCCAGTCAGCAAAACGCTCGCCGCGAAAATCCTCTTCACTCAGGCGATAGCTCTGGATCATTGTCCCCATGCCACCATCCAGAACCAGAATACGTTCATCTAACTGCGCACGCAGTTGTTCAACTTTGCTGCTCACGACTTGCTCCCGACAACACTCAACCTGGACCGAAAAAAGGCCAACAAACCATACTGGCATAAACACGACAGGCGGAAAAGAGAACAACGGGTAACATGAGACATGTTCAGCTTCACTCCTCCGATCAGTGCAGGAATTCTTGCATTATATTTTAATAAAACGAAAATGATTTCCACGATACAGAAAAGGAGTCCGCCATGGTTGCCCCTGTCCCCGCGAAACGCGGTAGAAAACCCTCCGCTGCCACTGCGCCCGCAACCGGGCAGGTTCAGTCGCTGACCCGTGGCCTGAAGCTGCTGGAGTGGATTGCCGAATCCAACGGCAGCGTCGCGCTGACCGAACTGGCGCAGCAGGCGGGCCTGCCGAACTCCACGACTCACCGTTTGTTGACCACCATGCAGCAGCAGGGCTTTGTGCGACAGGTGGGAGAGCTGGGCCACTGGGCCGTGGGCGCCCATGCGTTTATCGTCGGCAGCAGTTTTTTGCAGAGCCGTAACCTGCTGGCGATTGTCCACCCTATCCTGCGCAAACTGATGGAAGACTCCGGCGAGACGGTCAATCTGGCGGTACTGGATCAGAGCGATCACCAGGCGATTATTATCGACCAGGTACAGTGCACACAGCTGATGCGCATGTCTGCGCCCATCGGCGGCAAACTGCCAATGCACGCTTCCGGCGCCGGGAAAGCGTTTCTGGCGCAACTCAGCGAAGAGCAGGTGACTGGCCTGCTTCACCGTAAAGGGCTGCATGCCTATACCCACGCCACGCTGGTGTCGCCGGTACATCTGAAAGACGACCTCGCCCAGACGCGCAAACGCGGTTATTCCTTTGATGATGAAGAGCACGCGCTTGGCCTGCGTTGCGTTGCGTCGTGCATTTACGACGAGCACCGCGAGCCGTTTGCCGCGATCTCAATTTCCGGGCCGATTTCCCGCATCACTGACGATCGTGTCACCGAGTTTGGCGCGATGGTGATTAAAGCGGCGAAAGAAGTCACGCTGGCATACGGCGGGTTTAGATAAGCAAGGCTTGCCGGATGGCGGCGCAAGCGCCTTATCCAGCCTACAGTCACGTGTAGGCCCGGTAAGCGCAGCGCCACCGGGCGTCAAGCCGCAAATCTGAAGCAAAACCGCTGTTTGCGCCGATAGGCGTAAACATCTTCCACGTGCCCTTCGCGGATACGCGTCTGTAACGCCCGCCAGTAGTCGGCGCGGAACAGGTCGGCGTGCATCTCCTCAAATAACGGCCCAATTCTTGGGTCAGCGCACAGCCAGTGGCGAAACTCTTCCGGGAAAACATCCCCTGGCGAAACGCTGTACCAGGGCTCGCTGGCCAGCTCATCTTCCGGGTAGCGCGCTTGCGGAATGTCGCGGAAATTCACTTCCGTCATGTAGCAAATTTCATCGTAATCGTAGAACACCACGCGCCCGTGGCGGGTGACGCCAAAGTTTTTAAACAGCATGTCGCCGGGGAAGATGTTGGCGGCGGCAAGCTGGCGAATCGCATTGCCGTACTCTTCAATCGCGTCACGCAGTTGCTGGCCCTCCACCTGCTCCAGCCAGATATTCAGCGGCACCATACGACGCTCAATGTAGAGATGGCGAATCACTATCTGATCGCCAAGGTCGATGATTTTCTCCGGCGCCTCCTGGCGCAACAGCGTCATCAGCGCTGGCGCGATTCGCCGCTTCTCCAGCACAAAGTTCTCGAACTCCTGCGTATCGGCCATCCGCCCGACGCGATCGTGTTCTTTAACGAGTTGATAGCAAGCGCGCACATGGGCGGCCGACATCTCTTTTTGTGGGGCAAACCTATCCTTGATGATCTTAAACACCCGGTCAAAGCCCGGCAGCGTAAACACCAGCATCACCATGCCACGAATACCGGGCGCTTCAATAAACTGCTCATCGCTGTTCGCCAGATACAGTAAATACTCGCGATAGCTCTCGGTTTTCGCATGCTTCTGACAGCCAATCGCCATGTACAGCTCGGCGGTGGTTTTACCTGGCAAGATCTCACGCAGCCACTCAACCAGCGCGGCGGGCAACGGCGCGTACACCATGAAGTAGGAACGGGCAAAACCAAACACGATACTGGCCTCAGCCGTGGTGGTCAGGCAGGTATCGACAAACAGTTCGCCTTCATCGGTGCGATGAATCGGCAGCAAAAACGGCAACGTGCCGGCAGGGGTCAGCAACTTCCCCACCAGCCAGGCGGCTTTATTGCGATAAAACAGCTCATTCGCCACCTGCAAATGGCTGCGGTGCAAAGCCTCCGCTCCGAACGTTTCCGTCAGGTGAGCAATGATGTAATGAATATCACGGCTTTTGTTTTGCCAGGGCAAACGCAGCGGTAGATCGCTGAGAATACGCGTCAACAGCGGTTCCCAGCCGTGATCGGGGAAGAAATCTTTCGCCAGCGGGCGCGGGATCGTGCGAAACCGGCGCTCAGGCTGGGAGCTAAAGATAAAAAGCCGCTCGGGAGTGAGCGAGCGGTGGTCAAATAACCTACAGTAGACAGAGTTAAAAAAGCTCTCCGCAATCTCGAAGCGCGGGTAATCCGGCAACAGCCGGGTGTAATGCTCTTTGACACGCAGTAAAAAGGCCGCATCGGTGCTTTTGCCGTCAGTAATGCAGCGCAACTGTTCCACCACCAGACCAACGTGATGATCGTAGAGGTGGATACGGCTTTTCATCGCCTGCTGCACGGCATGCCAGTCGGCCTGTTCAAAGCGCTGCTGCGCGCCGGAAGTCACTTCCAGAAATCGACCATACTGCGCGTCAAAGCCTTGCAGGATGGTTTGAGCAATCAGTAATTCCAGGCCACGCGACATGGTTTGTCCTCATCGGTTGCCGGATGGCGGAGCAAGCACCTTATCCGGCCTACGGTTCGGGGTAGGCCGGATCAGCGTAAGCGCCATCCGGCATGGATCAGAACTGCGATTCTTCAGTGGAACCCGTTAATGCCGTCACTGAGGAGGTGCCACCCTGAATAATGGTGGTCACTTTGTCGAAGTAGCCTGTCCCCACTTCCTGCTGATGGGACACGAAGGTGTAACCGTCTTTGGCCGCCGCAAATTCTGGCTGCTGAACCTTCTCAACGTAGTGGCGCATGCCTTCACCCTGCGCATAGGAATGTGCCAGATCGAACATGTTGAACCACATGCTGTGGATGCCCGCCAGGGTGATGAACTGGTACTTGTAGCCCATGTCCGACAGCTGCTGCTGGAAGCTGGCGATGGTTTTATCGTCCAGGTTCTTCTGCCAGTTAAACGACGGCGAGCAGTTGTAGGCCAGCAGTTTACCCGGGTATTTCGCATGGATGGCATCGGCAAAGCGCTTCGCCAGTTCAAGGTCCGGCGTGGAGGTTTCGCACCACACCAGGTCTGCGTAAGGCGCATACGCCAGCCCACGGCTGATCGCCTGCTCAATACCGGCACGCGTGCGGAAGAAGCCTTCGCTGGTGCGTTCGCCGGTAATAAATTCACTGTCGTACGCGTCGCAGTCGGAGGTTATCAGATCTGCCGCATCCGCGTCGGTACGGGCAATCAGCAACGTCGGTACGCCCATCACGTCAGCCGCCAGACGCGCAGCCACCAGTTTCTGAATGGCTTCCTGCGTCGGCACCAGAACTTTGCCGCCCATATGACCGCACTTCTTCACCGATGCAAGCTGATCTTCGAAGTGAACAGCCGCTGCACCGGCTTCGATCATCGATTTCATCAGTTCAAACGCGTTCAGTACGCCGCCAAAACCGGCCTCCGCATCGGCAACGATCGGCAGGAAGTAATCGACAAAGCGCGGATCGCCAGGCTCAATGCCGGACGCCCACTGGATCTGATCCGCACGACGGAAAGTGTTGTTGATCCGATCCACGACCGCCGGAACAGAGTTTGCCGGGTACAGCGATTGATCCGGGTACATGCTGGAGGCCAGGTTAGCGTCCGCCGCCACCTGCCAGCCGGACAGATAGACCGCCTCAATGCCCGCTTTCGCCTGTTGCAACGCCTGGCCGCCAGTCAGTGCGCCGAGGCTGTTGATGTAGCCTTTTTTCGCGTCGCCATGCAGCAGACGCCACATTTTGGCCGCGCCAAGCTGCGCCAGCGTACATTCCGGGTTGACCGAGCCGCGTAATTTCACCACTTCCTCCGCGCTATACGGGCGACGGATACCTTCCCAGCGCGGTTGCGTCCATTCTTTCTGTAACTCTTCGATTTGTTGGGTACGGGTTTTCATGTGCAGATGCTCCATATTGTTATGTGGTGAGTTAAGCCAGCAGGCGGTAGCCTGGCAGGGTCAAGAAATCGATCAGTTCATCAGAGGTAGTGATCTGCTCCATCAGGCGCGCGGCTTCATCAAAGCGCCCGCTGCTGAAGCGGTGCTCTCCCAGCTCGTCCTGGATCACCAGCATCTCTTCGGCCAGCATCTGGCGGAATAGCGCTTTCGTGACGGGTTTGCCGTTACTCAGGGTTTTCTCGTGATGAATCCATTGCCAGATAGAGGTACGGGAGATTTCAGCCGTTGCCGCATCTTCCATCAGGCCATAAATCGGTACGCAGCCATTACCGGAAATCCATGCTTCGATGTACTGCACCGCCACGCGAATATTGGCACGCATCCCCTCTTCGGTACGATCGCCCTCGCAGGGCGCCAGCAGCTGTTCGGCAGTAATGGGCGCATCTTCATCACGGGTAACAAACAGCTGGTTCTGGTTTTCGCCCAGCGCCTCGTTAAAGACCGTCATCGCGGTGTCCGCCAGCCCCGGGTGCGCGATCCAGGTGCCGTCATGACCGTTATTGGCTTCCAGCGCTTTGTCCGCTTTCACTTTGTTGAGCACTTGATTGTTGCGCTCGGCGTCTTTGCTCGGGATAAACGCCGCCATGCCGCCCATCGCAAATGCGCCGCGCTTGTGGCAGGTTTTGATCAACAGCCGTGAATAGGCGCTGAGGAACGGTTTATCCATCGTCACCACCTGACGGTCCGGCAGGACGCGATCCGGGTGATTTTTCAGTGTTTTGATATAGCTGAAAATGTAATCCCAGCGGCCGCAGTTAAGACCAACAATATGGTCACGCAGCGCGTGCAGGATCTCATCCATCTGGAAGACGGCAGGCAGCGTTTCAATCAGCAAGGTGGCTTTGATGGTGCCACGCGGCAGATTAAAACGGTCTTCGGCATAGCTGAAGACTTCGCTCCACCAGGCGGCTTCCTGCCAGGCTTGAGTTTTCGGCAGGTAGAAATACGGGCCACTGCCTTTTGCCAGCAACGCTTTATAGTTGTGGAAAAAGTAGAGAGCGAAATCAAACAGGCTGCCAGGAATGGCTTCACCACGCCAGGTCACATGTTTTTCCGGCAGGTGTAAACCGCGTACGCGACAAATCAGTAACGCCGGGTCCGGCTTGAGTTGATAGATTTTCCCGGCTTCGTTGGTGTAGCTGATGGTGCCGTTCACCGCATCACGCAGGTTGATCTGACCATCAATCACTTTGCTCCACTCCGGCGCCAGTGAATCCTCAAAGTCAGCCATGAACACTTTCACGTTAGCATTCAGCGCGTTAATCACCATTTTACGTTCTACCGGGCCGGTGATTTCCACGCGACGATCCTGTAAATCGTCAGGAATGCCGCGAATTTTCCAGTCACCCTCACGAATGGAAGCGGTTTCCGAAATAAAATCAGGCAACTTACCGTCATCAATATCCTGCTGTTGCTGAATACGAGCAGCGAGGAGTTTGTTACGCTTTGGCGTAAAACGCGTCACCAGTTCGGTCAGAAACTCTACCGCTTCTGCGGTCAGAATTTGCTTCTCCTGCTCACCATGCGGCCTGGTAAAGGTCAGTTCATCGGTTGTCGTTGCCTGTTGATTCATTATGCAGCTCCTCGTCATTGATCCGAATACATCCCCAATGCGAACGAAGGATCGTTGTGTGGTTTTCGTTCAGCACAACTAAGACTACTCAATTAAATTCCAAAATCAAAAACAATTTCCATTTTTAATTTAATTATCAATTAACTTATTGATAACAATAAAAATAAAGTTTAATTACAAGATGAGCGGCATTTCAGAAATAAAAAAGGCACCCGAAGGTGCCTGTTTCAACATGCTGAAACGCTTTAGGATCGTGCGCTACAGAAGATTAATCCAGCGTTGGATTCATGTGACGCAGATCATATGGCGTGATCTGGTAGACGTAATAGTTGAGCCAGTTGGTAAACAGCAAATTACCGTGGCTGCGCCAGGTCGCGCGAGGTTTGTTTTGCGGATCGTTTTTCGGGAAATAGTTGTACGGTACATTCGGACTTAAACCTGCTTCAACATCCCGGAAATATTCACTGGCCAGCGTATGGGCATCGTACTCCGGGTGACCGGTTACAAACGCGATTCGTTTATCTTTGCTGGCGAACAGGTAGGCATCTCCATCTTCGGTTTCTGCGAGGATCTCAAGGTCGGTATAGTCCCGAATCAGCGCCGCCGGGAAGTCGGCATAGCGTGAGTGCGGAGCAAGGAATGAATCATCAAAACCACGAGTCAGTAAAGCATGAGGATGAAGGATGTGATGTTCGTAGACGCCGGAAAGTTTATCTGTGCGGGTTTGCTTCGGAATGCCATAGAGAATATTAAGCGCGGCCTGTACCGCCCAACAGACAAACAGCGTTGAGGTGACGTGATCTTTTGCCCACTCCAGCACCTGCTTAATCTGCGGCCAATACGCAACATCATTAAACTCCACCAGACCCAGAGGCGCGCCGGTGACAATCAGCCCATCGAAATTCTGATCGCAGATATCCTCGAAGTTACAGTAGAAGTTGTTCAGATGCTCTGCCGGTGTATTACGCGATTCACGAGCATCAATCCGCAAGAGTTGAACATCGACCTGAAGCGGTGAGTTTGACAGCAGGCGCAGGAACTGGTTTTCCGTTTCGATCTTCTTCGGCATCAGGTTGAGGATAAGCACCTTCAGCGGACGAATTTCCTGGCCAGAAGCGCGGGATGTCGTCATAACAAAGACGTTTTCCTCACGTAAGAAATTGACGGCGGGTAGCTCGTCCAGCACGCGAATTGGCATAACCTGATAACCTCACTACATACGTTTAAACGTTTAGACATCCAGATAGCTGAAGATACCCAGAAATTCTTCTAATGTCGAGCCTGCATGTTGAAGGTGAGAAAGTTTCACGGCGGTGTTTACGATAGAATATAAGCACAAAGAAAAGGAGATAATATGGTTATTAGCATTCGCCGATCGCGGCAGGATGAAGGGGAAAAACTGATTGCTATCTGGTGTCGTTCTGTTGATGCTACGCACCATTTTCTGTCTGCATCCTATCGGAGCGAGCTGGAAGAGCTGGTGCGTTCTTTTTTACCAGAAGCGCCGTTATGGGTGGCAGTGACAGAGCAGGATGAGCCCATCGCGTTTATGCTGCTGACCGGGCAGCACATGGATGCCCTGTTTGTCGATCCCGACGTTCGTGGCTGCGGCGTAGGGAAATTGCTGGTTGAGCATGCGTTTACGCTGGCTCCCGAGTTAACAACCAACGTTAACGAACAGAATGAACAAGCGGTTGGGTTCTACAAAAAGATGGGATTTAAAGTGACAGGACGTTCAGAGGTAGACGATCTTGGCAGGCCGTATCCGTTATTGAATCTGGTTCATACGTAGGCCGGATAAGCGCAGCGTCATCCGGCAGAACAGCGCATATATGCCGGATGGCGGTGTGAACACCTTATCCGGCCTGTAAAAACATCCCGGGTATTTTGCACACAGTCTGTAGGCCGGATAAGGCGCAGCCGACATCCGGCTGCACCCGGGCGCATGAACGCAAAAAGGCCATCCCTCAGGATGGCCTCTTCACTTTAATTAATGCCTGGCAGTTCCCTACTCTCGCATGGGGAGACCCCACACTACCATCGGCGCTACGGCGTTTCACTTCTGAGTTCGGCATGGGGTCAGGTGGGACCACCGCGCTACGGCCGCCAGGCAAATTCTTTGTGCCCTTAAAACGAATCTTTTACCCTGATACTGCGTTGGCTGCGCTCGTAAACTCAGTCACATACCTGTGTATGCTCCTTCCTTTCCTTCGCTTGCCGCCTTGGCTCAGCGTAAAATCTTTCGTTTTCGCAAAATCTGTAATCAAAGCTGAAAATCGTCTCTCAAATCGCCAAAACATCTTCGGCGTTGTAAGGTTAAGCCTCACGGTTCATTAGTACCGGTTAGCTCAACGCATCGCTGCGCTTACACACCCGGCCTATCAACGTCGTCGTCTTCAACGTTCCTTCAGGACTCTCAAGGAGTCAGGGAGAACTCATCTCGGGGCAAGTTTCGTGCTTAGATGCTTTCAGCACTTATCTCTTCCGCATTTAGCTACCGGGCAGTGCCATTGGCATGACAACCCGAACACCAGTGATGCGTCCACTCCGGTCCTCTCGTACTAGGAGCAGCCCCCCTCAGTTCTCCAGCGCCCACGGCAGATAGGGACCGAACTGTCTCACGACGTTCTAAACCCAGCTCGCGTACCACTTTAAATGGCGAACAGCCATACCCTTGGGACCTACTTCAGCCCCAGGATGTGATGAGCCGACATCGAGGTGCCAAACACCGCCGTCGATATGAACTCTTGGGCGGTATCAGCCTGTTATCCCCGGAGTACCTTTTATCCGTTGAGCGATGGCCCTTCCATTCAGAACCACCGGATCACTATGACCTGCTTTCGCACCTGCTCGCGCCGTCACGCTCGCAGTCAAGCCAGCTTATGCCATTGCACTAACCTCCTGATGTCCGACCAGGATTAGCTGACCTTCGTGCTCCTCCGTTACTCTTTAGGAGGAGACCGCCCCAGTCAAACTACCCACCAGACACTGTCCGCAACCCGGATTACGGGCCCACGTTAGAACACCAGCCATTAAAGGGTGGTATTTCAAGGGCGGCTCCATGCAGACTGGCGTCCACACTTCAAAGCCTCCCACCTATCCTACACATCAAGGACCAGTGTTCAGTGTCAAGCTATAGTAAAGGTTCACGGGGTCTTTCCGTCTTGCCGCGGGTACACTGCATCTTCACAGCGAGTTCAATTTCACTGAGTCTCGGGTGGAGACAGCCTGGCCATCATTACGCCATTCGTGCAGGTCGGAACTTACCCGACAAGGAATTTCGCTACCTTAGGACCGTTATAGTTACGGCCGCCGTTTACCGGGGCTTCGATCAAGAGCTTCTCCCGAGGGATAACCCCATCAATTAACCTTCCGGCACCGGGCAGGCGTCACACCGTATACGTCCACTTTCGTGTTTGCACAGTGCTGTGTTTTTAATAAACAGTTGCAGCCAGCTGGTATCTTCGACTGATTTCAGCTCCATGGGTAAACCACTTCACCTACATATCAGCGTGCCTTCTCCCGAAGTTACGGCACCATTTTGCCTAGTTCCTTCACCCGAGTTCTCTCAAGCGCCTTGGTATTCTCTACCTGACCACCTGTGTCGGTTTGGGGTACGATTTCGTGTTACCTGATGCTTAGAGGCTTTTCCTGGAAGCAGGGCATTTGTCACTTCAGCACCGTAGTGCCTCGTCATCACGCCTCAGTGTTAAAGTGCACCGGATTTGCCTGGAGCACACACCTACACGCTTAAACCGGGACAACCGTCGCCCGGCCGACATAGCCTTCTCCGTCCCCCCTTCGCAGTAACACCAAGTACAGGAATATTAACCTGTTTCCCATCGACTACGCCTTTCGGCCTCGCCTTAGGGGTCGACTCACCCTGCCCCGATTAACGTTGGACAGGAACCCTTGGTCTTCCGGCGAGCGGGCTTTTCACCCGCTTTATCGTTACTTATGTCAGCATTCGCACTTCTGATACCTCCAGCATGCCTCACAGCACACCTTCAACGGCTTACAGAACGCTCCCCTACCCAACAACACATAGTGTCGCTGCCGCAGCTTCGGTGCATGGTTTAGCCCCGTTACATCTTCCGCGCAGGCCGACTCGACCAGTGAGCTATTACGCTTTCTTTAAATGATGGCTGCTTCTAAGCCAACATCCTGGCTGTCTGGGCCTTCCCACATCGTTTCCCACTTAACCATGACTTTGGGACCTTAGCTGGCGGTCTGGGTTGTTTCCCTCTTCACGACGGACGTTAGCACCCGCCGTGTGTCTCCCGTGATAACATTCTCCGGTATTCGCAGTTTGCATCGGGTTGGTAAGCCGGGATGGCCCCCTAGCCGAAACAGTGCTCTACCCCCGGAGATGAGTTCACGAGGCGCTACCTAAATAGCTTTCGGGGAGAACCAGCTATCTCCCGGTTTGATTGGCCTTTCACCCCCAGCCACAGGTCATCCGCTAATTTTTCAACATTAGTCGGTTCGGTCCTCCAGTTAGTGTTACCCAACCTTCAACCTGCCCATGGCTAGATCACCGGGTTTCGGGTCTATACCCTGCAACTTAACGCCCAGTTAAGACTCGGTTTCCCTTCGGCTCCCCTATTCGGTTAACCTTGCTACAGAATATAAGTCGCTGACCCATTATACAAAAGGTACGCAGTCACCCCATAAAGAGGCTCCCACTGCTTGTACGTACACGGTTTCAGGTTCTTTTTCACTCCCCTCGCCGGGGTTCTTTTCGCCTTTCCCTCACGGTACTGGTTCACTATCGGTCAGTCAGGAGTATTTAGCCTTGGAGGATGGTCCCCCCATATTCAGACAGGATACCACGTGTCCCGCCCTACTCATCGAGCTCACAGCCTGTGCGTTTTCGTGTACGGGACTTTCACCCTGTACCGTGCGACTTTCCAGACGCTTCCACTAACACACAAGCTGATTCAGGCTCTGGGCTCCTCCCCGTTCGCTCGCCGCTACTGGGGGAATCTCGGTTGATTTCTTTTCCTCGGGGTACTTAGATGTTTCAGTTCCCCCGGTTCGCCTCGTTAGCCTATGTATTCAGCTAACGATAGTGTGACGAATCACACTGGGTTTCCCCATTCGGACATCGCCGGGTCAAGGGTTCATATCACCTCGCCGGCGCTTTTCGCAGATTAGCACGTCCTTCATCGCCTCTGACTGCCAGGGCATCCACCGTGTACGCTTGGTCGCTTAACCTCACAACCCGAAGATGTTTCGTGAAACACTTCGTGTTGCGAAAATTTGAGAGACTCATACACACTTTACGTGTGTCGTTTCAATTTTCAGCTTGATCCAGATTTTTAAAGAGCAAATATCTCAAACGTCACCCGAAGATGAGTTTTGAGATATTAAGGCAGGTGACTTTCACTCACGAACCAGCAAGTGGCGTCCCCTAGGGGATTCGAACCCCTGTTACCGCCGTGAAAGGGCGGTGTCCTGGGCCTCTAGACGAAGGGGACACTGAAGTCTCAATCGCAAGACGCCTTGCTTCTTTCTTTTCATCAGACAATCTGTGTGGGCACTGCAAAGGCAGGTTCTTTCAGGTAAGGAGGTGATCCAACCGCAGGTTCCCCTACGGTTACCTTGTTACGACTTCACCCCAGTCATGAATCACAAAGTGGTAAGCGCCCTCCCGAAGGTTAAGCTACCTACTTCTTTTGCAACCCACTCCCATGGTGTGACGGGCGGTGTGTACAAGGCCCGGGAACGTATTCACCGTGGCATTCTGATCCACGATTACTAGCGATTCCGACTTCATGGAGTCGAGTTGCAGACTCCAATCCGGACTACGACATACTTTATGAGGTCCGCTTGCTCTCGCGAGGTCGCTTCTCTTTGTATATGCCATTGTAGCACGTGTGTAGCCCTGGTCGTAAGGGCCATGATGACTTGACGTCATCCCCACCTTCCTCCAGTTTATCACTGGCAGTCTCCTTTGAGTTCCCGGCCTAACCGCTGGCAACAAAGGATAAGGGTTGCGCTCGTTGCGGGACTTAACCCAACATTTCACAACACGAGCTGACGACAGCCATGCAGCACCTGTCTCACGGCTCCCGAAGGCACATTCTCATCTCTGAAAACTTCCGTGGATGTCAAGACCAGGTAAGGTTCTTCGCGTTGCATCGAATTAAACCACATGCTCCACCGCTTGTGCGGGCCCCCGTCAATTCATTTGAGTTTTAACCTTGCGGCCGTACTCCCCAGGCGGTCGACTTAACGCGTTAGCTCCGGAAGCCACGCCTCAAGGGCACAACCTCCAAGTCGACATCGTTTACGGCGTGGACTACCAGGGTATCTAATCCTGTTTGCTCCCCACGCTTTCGCACCTGAGCGTCAGTCTTCGTCCAGGGGGCCGCCTTCGCCACCGGTATTCCTCCAGATCTCTACGCATTTCACCGCTACACCTGGAATTCTACCCCCCTCTACGAGACTCAAGCCTGCCAGTATCAGATGCAGTTCCCAGGTTGAGCCCGGGGATTTCACATCTGACTTAACAGACCGCCTGCGTGCGCTTTACGCCCAGTAATTCCGATTAACGCTTGCACCCTCCGTATTACCGCGGCTGCTGGCACGGAGTTAGCCGGTGCTTCTTCTGCGGGTAACGTCAATTGCTGCGGTTATTAACCACAACACCTTCCTCCCCGCTGAAAGTACTTTACAACCCGAAGGCCTTCTTCATACACGCGGCATGGCTGCATCAGGCTTGCGCCCATTGTGCAATATTCCCCACTGCTGCCTCCCGTAGGAGTCTGGACCGTGTCTCAGTTCCAGTGTGGCTGGTCATCCTCTCAGACCAGCTAGGGATCGTCGCCTTGGTGAGCCGTTACCCCACCAACTAGCTAATCCCATCTGGGCACATCTGATGGCAAGAGGCCCGAAGGTCCCCCTCTTTGGTCTTGCGACGTTATGCGGTATTAGCTACCGTTTCCAGTAGTTATCCCCCTCCATCAGGCAGTTTCCCAGACATTACTCACCCGTCCGCCACTCGTCAGCAAAGCAGCAAGCTGCTTCCTGTTACCGTTCGACTTGCATGTGTTAGGCCTGCCGCCAGCGTTCAATCTGAGCCATGATCAAACTCTTCAATTTAAGTTTGATGCTCGTGAATTAAACTTCGTAATGAATTACGTGTTCACTCAGAGACTTGGTATTCATTTATTGTCCGAAGACATTAAGAATCCATGTCACTTTGAGTGCCCACACAGATTGTCTGATAAATTGTTAAAGAGCAGTGCCGCTTCGCTTTTTCTCAGCGGCGCGGGGTGTGCATAATACGCTTTCCCGCTTGAGAGTCAAGCATTTATTTTTGCTTTTCTCTGCCGGCGTTCATCGCTGAACCCCGCTGACCCGGCGGCCTGTGTGCCGTTGTTCCGTGTCAGTGGAGGCGCATTATAGGGAGTTATTTCGGCGTGACAAGGGGAAATTAGAAAAAACTTATCAACCGTTCGTTTTTTGGACGTTTTGCATATCACCCTTTTATTTTTGCCTGGTTTTTAAACAAAAACGAGCCCGAATGGGCCCGTTTTTTATTATTTGTGACTTACTGCACTGCCACAATGCGATCGTCATTCGCCTCCAGACGAATCGCTTTACCCGGAATCAGCTCACCAGACAAGATTTGCTGCGCCAGCGGGTTTTCAATCTGCTGCTGAATTGCACGTTTCAATGGACGCGCCCCGTAAACCGGATCGTAACCATTCGCGCTCAGCAATTTCAGCGCATCATCAGAGATATGGATTTCATATCCGCGCTCTTCCAGACGTTTGTACAGACGCTGCAACTGGATCTGTGCAATAGAAGCGATATGTTTTTCACCCAACGGATGGAATACCACGACCTCATCTATACGGTTAATGAATTCCGGGCGGAAGTTGTGGCTGACCACACCAAGCACCAGTTCTTTCATATGGCCGTAATCCAGCTCACCGAAACGCTCCTGGATCAGATCGGAACCGAGGTTTGAGGTCATAATGACAACCGTGTTGCGGAAGTCGACCGTTCTCCCTTGCCCGTCCGTCAGACGGCCATCATCCAACACCTGCAACAGAATGTTGAATACATCAGGATGCGCTTTCTCAACTTCGTCCAGCAGTATGACGGAATAAGGACGACGACGTACCGCTTCCGTCAGATAACCGCCCTCTTCATAACCCACATATCCCGGAGGCGCGCCAACCAGACGAGACACGGAGTGTTTTTCCATGAACTCAGACATGTCGATACGCACCATCGCGTCATCGCTATCAAACATAAAGTTTGCCAGCGCCTTGCACAGTTCGGTTTTACCCACCCCGGTCGGCCCAAGGAACAGGAACGAACCAATTGGACGATTCGGGTCGGCCAGTCCCGCACGGCTACGGCGAATGGCATTCGATACCGCTTCAACGGCCTCGTTCTGCCCAATCACGCGGCTGTGTAATTCCTGCTCCATACGCAGCAGTTTTTCACGTTCGCCTTCAAGCATTCTGGCAACCGGAATCCCCGTCCACCGCGCCAGCACTTCAGCTATTTCCGCATCCGTCACTTTATTGCGTAACAGACGCATGGTTTTACCTTCAGATTGAGTCGCCGCTTCCAGCTGTTTTTCCAGCTCAGGGATTTTGCCGTACTGAAGTTCAGACATCCGCGCCAGATCGCCCACACGACGCGCCTGTTCGATGGCGATCTTCGCCTGCTCCAGTTCGGCCTTAATGGTCTGCGTACCGGACAGAGAGGCTTTCTCTGCTTTCCACTCTTCTTCTAATTCAGAGTACTGGCGTTCTTTATCATCCAGTTCCTCGTTGAGCATATCGAGGCGTTTTTTGCTCGCCTCATCAGACTCTTTCATTAACGCCTGCTGTTCCAGCTTGAGCTGAATAATACGGCGGTCGAGCCTGTCCAGTTCTTCCGGCTTGGAGTCAATCTGCATACGGATGCTGGATGCAGCTTCATCGATCAGGTCGATGGCTTTATCCGGCAACTGGCGATCGGAAATGTAGCGGTGAGATAAGGTTGCCGCCGCCACAATCGCCGGGTCAGTAATCTGCACATGGTGGTGCAGCTCATAACGTTCTTTAAGACCACGCAGAATAGCGATGGTATCTTCCACAGACGGTTCCGCGACGAACACTTTCTGGAAACGACGTTCCAGCGCCGCATCTTTTTCAATGTACTGGCGATATTCGTCCAGCGTCGTGGCGCCCACACAGTGCAGTTCTCCACGCGCCAGCGCCGGTTTCAGCATGTTCCCGGCATCCATTGCGCCGTCGGCTTTACCCGCGCCGACCATCGTGTGTAATTCATCGATAAACAGGATGACGTTGCCTTCCTGTTTGGCGAGATCGTTCAGCACGCCTTTCAGACGCTCTTCAAACTCACCGCGATACTTCGCCCCGGCCACCAGCGCGCCCATATCCAGCGCCAGTACGCGGCGGCCTTTCAGCCCTTCCGGCACTTCGCCATTAATGATTCGCTGCGCCAGCCCTTCGACAATCGCCGTTTTACCGACCCCCGGTTCACCAATTAATACCGGGTTGTTTTTAGTACGGCGTTGCAGTACCTGAATGGTACGGCGAATTTCTTCATCACGACCAATCACCGGATCGAGCTTGCCCTGCTCCGCACGCTCGGTCAGGTCGACGGTATATTTTTGCAAGGCCTGACGTTGGTCTTCAGCCCCTTGATCGTTCACGCTTTCACCTCCGCGCATTTGTTCAACTGCCTGAGTGATATTGGCGGTGGTCGCCCCGGCCGATTTCAGTAGATCAGTCAGCGTACCGCGAGACTCAAGCGCTGCCAGAACGAACAGTTCCGACGAAATAAAGTTGTCCCCACGTTTTTGCGCCAGCTTGTCGCAAAGATTCAGTACACGCACCAGATCCTGAGACGGCTGTACGTCGCCGCCGGTGCCTTCCACCTGCGGTAAACGGCTCAGCGCCTGATCAATACTCGTGCGTAACTGGCCAGCATTAATGCCAGCGGACGTTAATAAAGGACGTACCGATCCCCCTTCCTGATTCAGTAAGGCGCTCATTAAATGAAGAGGTTCGATGAATTGGTTGTCGTGCCCCAGTGCGAGCGACTGGGCATCGGCAAGAGCAAGCTGGAATTTATTAGTAAGACGATCCAGACGCATAACTCCTCCCATAACAGGTCAAAATTGCTACTGGAGATTAAATGAGGTCATCCCTCAATTATTCAAGGTGAATGACCTGAATTATGTGAAAAGAAAATTACACGTACCGGATCGTCTTGATTCTTTAGGTTATATCAGCCAAATAAAACTTGCCATACGACCTGTGATCTTGTCGCGACGATAAGAGAAGAAAGTCTCACTTTCGCTGTAAGTACAGCGATCGCCGCCATAGACGCTTTCAACTCCCACATTCGCCAGACGTTGACGCGCAAGCTGATAAATATCCGCCAGATATTTTTCACCGCGCGCCTGAAATGCGCTGCTCGCCTTCGCATCTTTTGCGATAAACGCTTCACGCACTTCAGCCCCCACTTCAAAAGCAGCAGGGCCAATAGCCGGACCCAGCCAGGCGATAATGTTTTCAGGTTTATCGGCAAAGCAGGCGACCGTCTCTTCCAGCACACCTTCACATAATCCGCGCCAGCCCGCATGAGCCGCCGCCACTTCCGTTCCCGCGCGATTACAAAACAACACGGGCAAACAGTCCGCCGTCATCACCGCGCAAACGGTGCCGGGGGTATTGCTGTACGACGCATCCGCACGTTTGGATGCATAAGGCTCGCCGGTGAGTTTCAGCACGTCCTTGCCATGCACCTGTTCAAGCCAGACGGGTTTTGACGGCAAATTGCCCGCAGCAAAGAGTCTCTTGCGATTCTCTTCCACATGTTCCGGGTTATCGCCGCAATGGGCGCCCAGATTCAGAGAATCGTAAGGCGGTAAGCTGACACCGCCTGTACGTACAGAACTACAGGCTGCAACCCCCTCCGGGATTGGCCACTGCGGAACAATTAGCTTACTCATAGCCAGTCTACATCATCCTTATGTTCTTCGAAGTCAGCGCGCATCACGTCAATCAGCTCCACCATATCCTGCGGAATCGGCGCATGCCACTCCATTTCAATACCGGAAATCGGATGGTAAAGACGCAGCATCGTCGCGTGCAGCGCCTGGCGATCAAACTGACGCAACGTGGAGATAAACGCTTCCGATGCCCCCTTCGGTGGACGCGGACGACCGCCATACACCTGATCGCCCACCAGCGGATGCGTGATATGCGCCATGTGCACGCGGATCTGGTGCGTACGTCCGGTTTCCAGACGCAACCGCAGACGCGTATGCACACGGAAATGTTCCATGATGCGGTAGTGAGTCACCGCCGGTTTCCCCATTGGATGCACTGACATATGGGTTCGTTTGGTCGGGTGACGGCTGATCGGTTCATCTACCGTACCGCCCGCCGTCATATGTCCAATCGCGACCGCTTCATACTCACGGGTGATTTCACGCAACTGCAAAGACTCCACCAGTCGCGTTTGCGCCGGAACCGTTTTCGCCACCACCATCAGACCTGTGGTGTCTTTATCCAGACGATGCACAATACCCGCGCGCGGTACGTCAGCAATCGGCGGGTAATAATGCAACAGCGCGTTCAGTACCGTACCATCAGGATTACCGGCGCCAGGGTGAACCACTAAATCGCGCGGTTTGTTAATGACAAGGATATCGTCATCTTCGTAGACGATATCCAGCGGGATATCCTGCGGCTCAAAGCGGATCTCTTCGTCGATTTCCGCGTTAATGGAAACCTGTTCGCCGCCCAATACTTTTTCTTTCGGTTTATCGCAAAGTTTACCGTTGACCAGCACGCGCTGATCGAGAATCCATTCTTTTATGCGCGAACGTGAATAATCCGGGAACATTTCGGCCAAAGCCTGATCTAAGCGTTGACCGAGTTGGTTTTCGGATACCGTTGCGGTGAGTTGTACTCGTTGTGCCATATACAGCTTCTTCGTTTAACGTTGGGTTTTACGGCTTTGCCGTTTAATATAGTGTGCTATTGTAGCTGGTCTTAACCGGGAG
This sequence comes from Citrobacter koseri ATCC BAA-895, assembly GCF_000018045.1. Taxonomy (NCBI): domain Bacteria; kingdom Pseudomonadati; phylum Pseudomonadota; class Gammaproteobacteria; order Enterobacterales; family Enterobacteriaceae; genus Citrobacter; species Citrobacter koseri. The sequence continues at coordinate 3,651,522 of NC_009792.1, forward strand.
CAGGAACAGAGAATCTCCCGTAAAACATTTTGAGGAAAGTCAAAACGTCATGACGCGCATGAAATATCTGGTGGCAGCAGCCACGTTGAGCCTGTTTTTGGCGGGTTGCTCTGGTTCAAAGGAAGAGGTGCCCGATAATCCGCCTAACGAAATCTACGCGACTGCCCAGCAAAAGCTGCAGGACGGTAACTGGAAACAGGCAATAACGCAATTGGAAGCGTTGGATAACCGTTATCCATTTGGACCGTATTCTCAGCAGGTGCAGTTGGATCTGATCTACGCCTACTACAAAAACGCCGATCTGCCGTTAGCTCAGGCCGCCATCGATCGTTTTATTCGCCTCAATCCGACGCACCCGAATATTGATTATGTCATGTATATGCGCGGTCTGACCAATATGGCGCTGGATGACAGCGCGCTGCAAGGTTTCTTCGGCGTCGATCGTAGCGATCGCGATCCGCAGCACGCCCGAGCTGCATTCAATGATTTCTCAAAGCTGGTGCGTAGCTATCCGAACAGCCAGTACACGACCGACGCCACCAAACGTCTGGTCTTCCTGAAAGATCGTCTGGCGAAGTATGAATACTCCGTTGCCGACTACTACACCGCTCGCGGCGCATGGGTTGCCGTGGTAAACCGTGTGGAAGGTATGCTGCGCGACTTCCCGGATACGCAGGCGACGCGCGACGCTCTGCCGCTGATGGAAAACGCTTATCGTCAGATGCAGATGACGACTCAGGCTGACAAAGTGGCGAAAATTATCGCCGCTAATGGTCGCAACACCTGATTGCGTACTGAACGCAAAACGGCAGCCCTAAGGCTGCCGTTTTTTTATCCATTTTGCGCTGCCGCTGAAGCGGTTTCAGTACAACGCATCCCGTCAAATATGGCCCCCTTTCAGCTATTCCTCAAGTAAAAAATCCGTTGTTCCTGCGATAACTCACAAAAAGGCTTCCTTGACAAAAAGTGACAAAATAATGTGATTTAAATCACGCTTTTTGACATTGGGAACGGTATGCTGGAATCACCAAGACGGGAAAGACAAGAGGTAAAATTTATGACAATGAACATTACCAGTAAACAAATGGAAATTACTCCGGCAATACGCCAGCATGTCGCAGACCGTCTCGCCAAACTAGAAAAATGGCAAACTCACCTGATTAATCCACATATCATTCTGTCTAAGGAGCCACAGGGTTTCATCGCTGATGCCACCATCAATACCCCGAACGGACATCTGGTCGCCAGCGCAAAACACGAAGATATGTACGCCGCCATTAACGATTTGATCAACAAGCTGGAACGGCAGCTCAATAAAGTGCAGCACAAAGGCGAAGCCCGTCGTGCCACAACTTCAGTAAAAGACGCCAACTTCGTCGAAGCAGAAGAAGAGTAGTCCCTTACATTGAGTGTATCGCCAACGCGCCTTCGGGCGCGTTTTTTGTTGACAGGATTAAAACAGTACGGGTACTTTACTGAAGTCGCTAAAGGAAACTGACATGAAACTTATCCCGTTCTTCTTCGCATTCTTTTTTACCTTCCCCTGAATGGGAGGCGTTTCGTCGTGTGAAAAAGAATGCGAAGACGAACAATAAGGCCTCCCACACGGGAGGCCTTTTTTATTGATAACAAGAAAGGCAACACTATGACATCGGAAAACCCGTTACTGGCGCTGCGAGAGAAAATAAGCGCTCTGGATGTAAAATTACTGGCCTTACTGGCGGAGCGTCGTGAACTGGCCGTTGAAGTCGGGAAAGCGAAGCTGCTTTCTCATCGCCCGGTGCGTGATATCGACCGCGAGCGCGACCTGCTGGACAGGCTGATCGCGCTTGGCAAAACCCATCATCTGGACGCGCACTATATTACTCGCCTGTTCCAGCTCATCATTGAAGACTCCGTTCTTACCCAGCAGGCGCTGTTGCAGCAACATCTGAACAAAATTAACCCGCATTCAGCGCGTATTGCCTTTCTTGGACCAAAAGGGTCGTACTCGCACCTCGCTGCGCGCCAGTATGCCGCCCGCCACTTTGAACAGTTTATTGAAAGCGGCTGCGCAAAATTCGCTGATATCTTTAATCAGGTCGAAACCGGGCAAGCGGACTACGCCGTCGTGCCGATTGAAAACACCAGTTCAGGCGCGATCAACGACGTCTACGATCTGTTGCAGCACACCAGCCTCTCTATCGTGGGCGAGATGACCATTATCATCGACCACTGCGTGCTGGTTTCAGGGACGACCGATTTAAACACCATTGAGACGGTCTACAGCCACCCGCAGCCGTTCCAGCAGTGCAGTAAATTCCTTAACCGCTATCCGCACTGGAAAATTGAGTACACTGAAAGCACCTCTGCGGCGATGGAAAAAGTGGCGCAGGCGAACTCTCCACGCGTGGCGGCACTGGGTAGCGAAGCCGGTGGCGTGCTGCATGGGCTACAGGTGCTGGAAAGAATCGAAGCCAACCAGACGCAGAATATTACCCGTTTCGTGGTGCTGGCGCGCAAAGCCGTCAATGTTTCCGATCAGGTCCCGGCGAAAACCACGCTGCTGATCGCCACGGGTCAACAGGCAGGTGCGCTGGTTGAGGCGCTGCTGGTGCTGCGCAATCACAACCTGATCATGACCAAACTGGAGTCCCGTCCGATTCACGGCAACCCGTGGGAAGAGATGTTTTATCTCGATATCCAGGCCAACCTGGAATCACCGGAGATGAAAAAAGCGCTGAAAGAGTTGGGGGAAATTACCCGCTCAATGAAGGTACTGGGCTGCTACCCCAGCGAGAACGTTGTGCCTGTCGATCCGAACTAACTGTTTGATAATGCCGGATGGCGCTACGCTTATCCGGCCTACGATTCATACAATTTTGTAGGCCGGATAAGACGCACCTGCGTCGCCATCAGGCATCTCACTTATTGTCGGCTATCGTTCGCCTGGCGTAACAGCGTGCGACTTTCGTTCTGGAAGCGTTTGGCGTAATCACCAAACCAATGCTCAACTTTACGGAAACTGTCGATAAAGGCCTGCTTGTCGCCCTGCTCCAGCAAACCAATCGCGTCGCCAAAACGTTTATAGTAGCGTTTGATCAGCGCCAGGTTATTTTCCGACGACATAATAATATCGGCATACAACTGCGGGTCCTGCGCAAACAGTCGCCCAACCATCGCCAGTTCGAGACGGTAAATCGGTGACGACAGCGCCAGCAGTTGTTCCAGCTGGACATTCTCTTCCGCCAGGTGCAAACCGTAAGCGAACGTCGCGAAGTGACGCAGCGCCTGAATAAACGCCATATTCTGATCGTGCTCAACGGCGCTAATCCGATGCAACCGCGCGCCCCACACCTGAATTTGCTCAAGGAACCACTGATACGCCTCCGGCTGACGGCCATCGCACCAGACAACCACCTGCTTTGCCAGACTGCCGCTGTCCGGGCCAAACATCGGGTGTAAGCCCAGTACCGGGCCATCGTGCGCCGCCATCATCGCCTGTAGCGGTCCGTTTTTAATCGATGCAAGATCGACCAGAATACAGTCCGCAGGCAAACGCGGTAATTTCGCGATCACCTGCTCCGTGATATGAATCGGCACACTTACGATCACCATCCCGGCATCGGCCACGATCTCCTGCGCCCGTCCCCAGTCCTGTAGCTCAAGTATGCGTACCTGGTATCCCGACAGCGTGAGCATTTTTTCAAACAAACGGCCCATCTGACCGCCGCCGCCGACGATAACCACCGGGCGCAGAGAAGGACAAAGCGTCTTAAACCCTTTGTCATTCTCACTGGAGTAAGACTCACGCATCACCCGACGCAAGACGTCTTCAATCAGATCGGGAGGAACGCCAAGCGCTTCCGCCTCCGCACGGCGCGAAGCCAGCATAGACGCTTCACGCTCAGGCACGTAAATCGGCAGCCCAAAGCGGCTTTTCACTTCACCGACTTCGGCCACCAGCTCCAGGCGCTTAGCCAGTAAATCCAGCAGCGCCTTATCCACTTCATCTATTTGATCGCGTAACGCGGTCAACTCAGCAACCATAACCAACCTCTTATGCTACACGCGCCACCAGTTGGCCGTTCAGGTCCTGATGAATTTCACGCAGCAGCGCATCCGTGGCTTCCCAACTGATACACGCATCCGTAACAGACACGCCGTATTTCATTTCACTGCGCAGTTGCTCGGAGGACTGGTTGCCTTCGTGAATATTACTTTCAATCATCAAGCCAATAATGGAACGGTTGCCGTCTTTGATCTGCGCGACCACAGACTCTGCCACGGCAGGCTGGCGACGGTAATCTTTATTCGAATTACCATGGCTGCAATCTACCATCAGAGACGGGCGGAGTCCTGCCTGTTCCATCTCTTTTTCACACTGCGCGACATCTGCCGGGCTGTAGTTTGGCGCTTTCCCACCGCGCAGAATGACATGGCCATCCGGGTTGCCCTGAGTTTGCAGCAGAGCGACCTGCCCCGCCTGGTTGATACCGACAAAACGGTGTGACTGAGCAGCGGCACGCATGGCGTTAATCGCCGTCGCCAGGCTGCCATCTGTCCCGTTTTTAAAGCCAACGGGCATGGAAAGGCCAGAGGCCATTTCACGGTGGGTTTGGGATTCGGTCGTACGCGCGCCGATTGCCGACCAGCTAAACAGATCGCCCAGGTATTGCGGGCTGTTTGGATCTAACGCTTCCGTCGCCAGCGGCAAGCCCATATTCACCAGTTCCACCAGAAGTTGACGCGCAATCTTCAGGCCAGTTTCCACATCAAACGAGCCATCCATATGAGGATCGTTAATCAACCCTTTCCAGCCGACAGTGGTACGGGGTTTTTCAAAATAGACGCGCATTACCAGGTAGAGGCTATCGCTGACCTCTGCGGCAAGAGTTTTAAATCGACGAGCGTATTCCAGAGCGGTTTCAGGATCGTGGATAGAACAAGGGCCGCACACCACCAGCAGGCGCGGATCGCGACCAGCGATGATGTCAGAAATCGTTTTACGTGACTGGGCGATTTGCGCCTCTTGCGACAAACTCAGCGGGAACGCCGCTTTGAGTTGCTCCGGGGTCATCAGAACCTGTTCGTCGGTAATGTGTACGTTGTTCAGCGCGTCTTTTTGCATGATGGCGATCCTGTTTAGCTCGTTTGCGATAAATGATCCTCACAGAGGATGGCGTAACGATAACATAATCGGTAAAGATTTCAATCCACATTCCGTAAATTTTACTTTACATAAACCATTTATCTCGCAATTAACGCCATTCAAATCGTACATAAAAATTTACATCATTATATTTGCGAATCCACTATGCTTTGAAAAACACAGGAGAACAGGCAATGAAGCGTTTCGCAGGCGCCTTATTTGTTTTATTCATCAGCGGATGTCAGATCGATCCTTACACGCATGCTCCCACCTGGACCGCGACCGACTGGTATAGCGCCGGTATCGAAGATGCGATTTCAGGCGTTGCCGTCAAAGATAACGAAACACTGGCTGACGCCTGGAACGATCCTGACGTGGAGCGAACGCAATATCTTAAGGGCTACGCCGAAGGCCAACGAAAAACCTGCCAGTTAAACTTTGTCCACGCCAGAGGACTGGCCGGAAAAACATTTCCCGCCAGTTGCGACACGGTTGAAAACGCCAGTCAATTGCATGATGCCTGGCAAAAAGGCGCAGACGAAGGTGTTCGCTCAATGCGGCTAAATTAATTAAGACCTTACCAATAAATAAGTATGGGATTTAACTTAAGGAAATACCATTAATCGGCATGGTGTAATGACTGACAGGCAAAATAATGTTATTTTGCTGCAAACAATCACGGATGTATTTTGATGCTTTTTGACTGACGCTGGTGGGCACCTGTTTATGAGCTTTTCTCACCGACTCATACTCCTGCTAACGCTATTACTGGCAGGATTACCACTGTATGCTCAGGGCATCACAGAAGAAGCGAAATCTGTACGCTCAATCGTTTCCGGTATCGTCAGCTATACACGCTGGCCTGCATTATCTGGCCCTCCACGGCTATGTATTTTCGCCTCGTCTCGTTTTGCCGATGTGCTGAACGACAACAGCGCCAGGTCATTACCTTATCTGCCCGTCATCATCCGCACGGAGCAGGAAGCTCTGGCAGCCCGTTGCGATGGCTTTTATTTCGGCAGTGAATCTCCGGCGTATCAGGTAGAATTAACGAATAAATATCCGTCTAAGGCATTGTTATTAATTGCCGAACAAAATACTGAATGCATTATTGGCAGCGCATTTTGTCTGATCATAAACAATGATGAAGTCAGATTTTCCGTAAATCTGGATTCCCTGTCACGCAGTGGCGTAAGAGTGAACCCCGACGTATTGATGCTTGCACGGAATCAAAAGCATGGATAAGGATTTTTTCCCTACAACGCGCCCGACCTTTAAGCGTACATTACGCCGGATCAACATGATCAGCGTACTGGTCACCATGTTGCTGATCTGGCTGCTGCTTTGCGTCGCCTCTGTCCTGACGCTGAAACAATATGCGCAAAAAAATCTGGATCTGACTGCCGCGACAATGACCCATAGTCTTGAGGCCGCATTGGTGTTTTCCGATGGCGTCGCCGCGACAGAAACGCTGGCCGCGCTGGGGCGCCAGGGGCAGTTCTCGGCCGCAGAGGTCCGCGATAAAAACCAGAAGGTAATCGCCTCCTGGTACTATGACGCACAAGCATCGGACGATAAGCTCAATGGCCTGATCAGCCAGTGGCTTTTCCCGCTGCCGGTGACTCAGCCCGTCTGGCACAATGGCAAAATTATCGGCGAGGTCTGCCTGACCGCGCGCGACAGCTTGATTGGTCATTTTATCTGGCTCTCGCTGGCGGTTCTTACCGGGTGTATTTTGCTCGCATCCGGCATTGCGTTAATGCTCACGCGTTATTTGCATAATGGCGTGGTGGACGCGCTGCAAAACATCACCGATGTGGTACATGATGTACGCACGAACCGTAACTTTTCACGTCGCGTTTCTGAGGAACGCATTGAAGAGTTCCATCTTTTTGCCCAGGATTTCAACAGCCTGCTGGATGAGATGGAAGAGTGGCAACTGCGGCTACAGGCTAAAAACGCCCAACTTTTGCGTACCGCGCTGCACGACCCCCTTACTGGTCTTGCTAATCGTGCCGCCTTTCGTAACAGCATAACTGAGTTGATGAATGACAGCTCCGCCCGTAGCTGTTCGGCGCTGCTATTTCTGGACGGCGATAATTTTAAATTCATTAACGATACATGGGGGCATGCCGCAGGAGATCGCGTTTTGATCGAGGTCGCCCGGCGACTGGCGGAGTTTGGCGGCAATCACCACCAGCCATATCGACTTGGCGGAGATGAATTCGCCATGGTGCTTTACAACGTGCATTCGGAGTACGAAGTTAAACGCATTTGTTCGGCATTATCGCAAGAATTTAATCGCCCTTTTGATCTGCATAACGGGCATCTGGCGAGTATGACGCTGAGTATTGGTTTCGCGCTGACGTGGGAACACGCTTCCGCAGAAAAATTACAAGAGTTGGCCGATCGTAATATGTATCAGGCCAAACATCAGCGTTCTGAACGTTCAATTAAATAACAGGAATAGATATATGCTAAAGCGACTTTTCTCCCCGATCATTCTGATAGCGTTGATTCTGGCGGGTTGCCAGACGCCGCAGAGGAAATTTACGCCCGAACAAGTTGCGGCAATGAAATCCTATGGATTTACTGAATCAGCAGGCGACTGGTCTCTGGGGCTGTCTGACAACATTTTATTTGATAAAAACGACTATAAGTTACGCCCGGAAAGCCAGCAGCAAATCCGTGAGATGGCCTCCAGGCTGGCAGCCACCGGGCTGAAACATGCCCGTATGGATGGCCATACTGACAACTACGGCGAAGACAGTTATAACGAGGCATTGTCGCTCAAGCGCGCCAATGTGGTTGCTGACGCCTGGGCCGAAGGCGCCAACATCCCACGAAGCAATCTGACGACGCAGGGTTTAGGTAAAAAGCACCCGGTCGCCAGCAATCAGAGCGCGAAAGGTCGTGCTGAAAACCGCCGCGTTGCCGTCGTCATCAGCACGCCGTAATGTTAGTCAACTGGCTGCGCAAGGGCGGCGCGAGACGTGCTGAACCAGCGCAGCCAGTCGATAACGATAAATACCAGCAGACTGCCTCCCAGCACCGGCATCGCCATCCCCAGGGCGGCAGCCAGCACCAGAACCCCGCACCTTCCCGGCCAACCTAACGTAAGCCAACACTGCATCAGCGTTTGTGCCGGGTTAACGCCTGACCTGGCCGGTCGGCGAATCCACCACAGACGGTAGCCGATAATAATCATCAGGCAAAGCCCGATGCCGAAGGCGATCAGCAGTAACTGATTTGGCAGACCAAACAGTATGCCCATATGGAAATCGACGCCCCAGCGCGTCAGCTTTGCCATAAGCGGAAAGTCAGCAAAATGCGTCCGGTCGATAACATGCAGGGTTGCGGCGTCTACTGATACCGCATCAACCTGTGTCGGCCAGCGGCGATCAATTTCAGTTACCGTCCAGCCATGTTGCGCATCTTTGGCCGGACGAATCTCCAGCTTTTTAGCATCAATTCCCGCCGCCTGCGCCGTATGCAGAACCGCATCAAACTGGCTGACATCCATATGCATAACCGGCATTTCCTGCCCGGCATGATGATCGGCATGTTCATCAGCAGGGTGTTCGTCGCCATAAAGCTGCGTATTCACCTGCGGCGTCAGCCAGCCAAAAGCCGCACGCATTTTATCCACGTTGCCTCCGGCCCACTGGGACCAGGTTAAACCGGTTGCCGAGAACAGCAGCATCCCCGCCAGCAATAACCACCCCAGCATTACGTGTAAACGCCGGTTATTTTGCACCCGATTATTCAGCCGACGTTTTGGTCGGGTGAAATACCAGAGCATGATGCCGCCAGTCGCCGCAACCCACATCCAGGAGGCCGCCAGCTCGCTGTAAATTCGCCCGATATCCCCCAATAGCAAAGAGCGGTGAGCATAATCAATCCACTGACGCAGGGGCAAAATGCCACTGGTGCCATAGACCGTCATATCGCCTTTCACCGCCAGCGTCACTGGATCGATGAAAATCGCCCGGTTCTCGGAAGCGGCAAGTCCGGGGTCGGCAAACATCACCCGCGTCGTTGCGCCCTCTTCAAGAGCGGGACGAACGGCATGCAGTCGTAAATGCCCTCCCGTCACCTGTTGGGCAACGGCGATTTGCGCCGCCAGCGGTTGCCGCTCTCCTTGCCCTGTGCCCTGTAGCGCCGGTGCATAGAGCGCCTCTTCCAGTTGCGGCGTCGCAACGTAGAGCGTACCGGTTAAGGCCGCCACAAAGATAAATGGCCCGACAAACAGACCTGTGTAGAAATGAAAACGTCGCAGCAGGGTTATCCATGCCGCGCGCGGAGTGCAGGTTGTCATACTTTTCCTCAGAGAAAGCACACATGTGTCGTGACGCTTATGCGCACAAACGTATTGTTAGATTCAGGAAACAGCAGACCTGCGCGGCGGTGCGCGCGTATCGGGATAAAGCCAGGGGAAGAAATGCCAGTGTTTAACAACCGGGCGTGGCGGCGTCAGCTTTTGTCTGAGCAGCATCCCGGACAACAGGATGACCAGCGCCAGCATCAGGCCAGGAACATGGGTCAGGAGGACGCAATACCCGCACGCTTCACCGTGATCGACAGGCATCGGCATTGATGAAGACTGCCCATGATGTCCAACATGTTCAGCCATCATGCTCATGTCATGATGCATACCAGGCATGGCGCTCATGGGATCTTTTTGCAACGAGACGGAGATAAGCGGCGCCACCACGATCAGCAGGATCGCAAACATCGCGAGCCATGTCGCGTTGCGTTGATACGCAGGCTGACGAAATGTACCGATAACCACTGCCCCTCCCGTAACGAACGGGCATTGTAAATGATTTATGAACTAATGGTTAACGTTGTGAGCTTCACGAAGATAAAAAAAGGGCCAGCCAACTGGCCAGCCCTTTCTTACAGGATGTCGCCTGAGCGATATCTTAGTTAAGACGCTCTTTAATACGAGCAGCCTTACCAGTACGCTCACGCAGGTAGTACAGTTTAGCTTTACGAACGGCACCACGACGTTTAACAGCAATGCTGTCAACTACCGGAGAGTGAGTCTGGAAGACACGCTCAACGCCTTCGCCGTTGGAAATTTTACGAACAGTGAATGCAGAGTGCAGACCGCGGTTACGAATAGCGATAACCACGCCCTCGAATGCCTGCAGACGTTTTTTGGAACCTTCAACAACCCATACTTTCACTTCCACGGTATCACCCGGACGGAAGGAAGGTACGTCCTGCTTCATCTGCTCTTGTTCAAGTTGCTTAATAATGTTGCTCATAATTTAATCTCTTATCCTGGGTAAACTGATATTTGGGGGTCTCAGACCAGCCCATCATGTTTATGTTGCTGTTGTGCGTGTTCCGTTTTGAACTCCGCCAGCAACCTTGCTTGCTCTTCAGTCAGAGCCAGGTTTTCCAGAAGTTCAGGTCTTCTAAGCCAGGTTCGGCCCAGCGACTGTTTCAAACGCCAGCGACGTATCTCAGCATGGTTTCCTGACAGCAATACTGCCGGTACTTCCATCCCTTCCAACACTTCAGGTCGAGTATAGTGTGGACAGTCCAGTAATCCGTCGGCAAAGGAATCTTCGATTGCCGAAGCCTCATGACCCAGAACCCCCGGAATGAACCGGGAAACGGAGTCAATCAGCGTCATTGCTGGTAACTCACCACCACTGAGTACGTAATCGCCGATTGACCATTCTTCGTCAATTTCGGTTTGAATCACGCGCTCATCTATTCCTTCGTAGCGACCGCACACCAGAATCAGTTTCTGATTCGTTGCCAGTTCGCTGACGCCCGCTTGATCAAGCTTGCGTCCCTGAGGTGACAGATAGATCACCTTAGCGCCTTCACCCGCCGCGCTTTTTGCTGCATGAATGGCGTCCCGCAAGGGTTGCACCATCATTAACATCCCCGGTCCGCCGCCGTAAGGACGATCGTCCACGGTACGGTGCCGGTCATGCGTGAAGTCACGAGGACTCCAGCTCTGGATGCTCAGCAGGCCATTTTTTACTGCCCGGCCAGTTACCCCGTAATCGGTAATTGCGCGGAACATTTCAGGAAACAGGCTAACGATACCTATAAACACAAGCCAATCCCCATAACGCCGACTTTTACCGTTTATCCGGTGGTTTAAAAACCAGGATCCCAATCTACTTCGATAGTACGAGTAGCGAGATCGACTTTCTTGATAACCTGCCCATCGAGGAACGGCACAAGACGTTCCTTGATACCAAACGCATCTTTCAGGTTTGCCTTGATAACGATGACGTCATTCGAACCGGTTTCCATCATATCGACGACTTTACCGAGATCGTAGCCTTCAGTGGTCACTACCTGGCAGCCCATAAGGTCTTTCCAGTAGTAGGAACCATCTTCCAGCGCTGGCAACTGCGAGGAATCCACGACAATTTCGCAATTAGTCAGTAGATTCGCCGAATCACGATCGTCAACGCCTTTCAGCTTGATGATCAGATCCTGATTGTGGTGCTTCCAGCTTTCCAGCTGTACTTGCTGCCACTGACCCGCCTTCTGGATAAACCAGGGCTGATAGTCAAAAATGCTTTCGGCGTCTTCGGTGGAAGAAAACACTCTGAGCCACCCACGAATACCGTAAGACGACCCCATTTTCCCCAAAACGATGGGTTCAACGGGCGCTTGCGCAGTGAGTTGCTTGCTCATCATGACCACCGTGACAGATTAAGCTGCTTTGTTTGCTGCTTTGATCAGCGCTGCAACGCGATCAGAAATAGTCGCGCCCTGGCCAACCCAGTGAGCGATGCGATCCAGATCCAGGCGGGTGCCTTCTTCTTTTTCGCTGGCGATCGGGTTGAAGAAGCCAACGCGCTCAATGAAGCGACCGTTGCGTGCATTACGGCTGTCGGTAACAACAACCTGGTAGAACGGACGCTTTTTAGCGCCGTGACGAGCTAAACGAATAGTAACCATAACATCCTCTTGTGTGAATAAAACACCCAGGCCCCATCGAGGAACGGAGCCCGGGTGTCATATTAAAAGCCCGAAAATTTTACTGATTTCTGGGGAAAATGCAATCAGCAGTTGATAACTCTGCTATAAAAGGCCGTCGGCGGTGCAGGCAGTTCGGTGCCGGCGTGCGCGCAGCCACCGGAGCGTACACGCAGTACGTGAGGATGGCGAGCACACCCCGGTGCCGAAATGGCAAACAAGCCAGGCTGATTAACGACCCGGGAAGCCTGGCGGCATCATACCCTTCATGCCACGCATCATCTTCGCCATCCCGCCTTTCTTCATTTTCTTCATCATGCGCTGCATGTCGTCGAACTGTTTCAGAAGACGGTTAACGTCCTGTACCTGCATGCCACAACCGGCTGCGATACGGCGTTTACGGGAACCTTTGATGATTTCTGGCTTCGCGCGCTCTTTCAGCGTCATCGAGTTGATGATCGCCTCCATCCGCACCAGCACCTTGTCATCCATCTGCGATTTCACGTTGTCAGGAATCTGGCCCATGCCCGGCAGCTTGCCCATCAGGCTCGCCATACCGCCCATGTTTTTCATCTGGTTGAGCTGTTCGAGGAAATCGTTCAGATCAAAGCCGTCGCCTTTTTTCAGTTTGCTGGCTAATTTCTCAGCCTGCGCGCGGTCAACTTTGCTTTCAATATCTTCGATCAGCGACAGCACGTCGCCCATGCCGAGAATACGGGACGCGATACGATCCGGGTGGAACGGCTCCAGCGCTTCGGTTTTCTCGCCAACGCCGAGGAATTTAATCGGCTTGCCGGTGATATGACGAATAGAGAGCGCGGCACCGCCACGGGCGTCACCGTCGACTTTCGTCAGCACCACGCCGGTCAACGGCAGCGCTTCGTTAAACGCTTTCGCGGTATTCGCGGCATCCTGACCGGTCATCGCATCGACCACAAACAGGGTCTCTACCGGATTAATAGAAGCGTGGACCTGTTTGATTTCGTCCATCATCGCTTCATCGACGTGCAGGCGACCGGCGGTATCCACCAGCAGCACGTCGTAGAATTTGAGTTTCGCTTCTTTCAGCGCGGCATTGACGATATCAACCGGCTTCTGACCGACGTCAGACGGGAAGAAATCGACGTCAACCTGCTGTGCCAGGGTTTCCAGCTGTTTGATCGCCGCCGGGCGATAAACGTCGGCAGAGACGACCAGCACTTTCTTCTTGTGCTTCTCGCGCAGGAATTTACCCAGCTTACCGACGCTGGTGGTTTTACCGGCGCCCTGCAAGCCCGCCATCAGCACGACGGCTGGCGGCTGCGCGGCCAGATTCAGGGTCTGGTTCTCTTCGCCCATCGCCGCAACCAGTTCGTTGCGCACAATCTTGACGAACTCCTGCCCCGGCGTCAGGCTCTTGTTAACTTCATGACCAACCGCTTTCTCTTTTACGCGATTGATAAACTCTCGCACTACAGGAAGCGCAACGTCAGCCTCCAGCAGCGCCATGCGCACTTCGCGCAGCGTCTCTTTAACGTTGTCTTCAGTAAGGCGTCCACGGCCACTGATATTGCGCAGCGTGCGCGACAAACGATCGGTTAAATTATCAAACATTGTCTCTCGCCTGGGGTGGAAACGGTTGGTCGCTAGCGCGACACATATACAGAATTTTGTCGCAGTATAACATGAAGCCGCCTTTGTTGTTATGCAACGGTTGGAGCAGCGGTCACGTAACGCTATACTGCTTCTCTCTCACTGGCCAACTGTCGACACTCCTATGCCCGTTTTTGCTTTACTCGCTCTTGTCGCCTATTCCATCAGCCTCGCGCTGATCGTTCCAGCTTTGCTGCAAAAAAACAGCGGCTGGCGGCGTATGGCTATTCTTTCTGCGGTCATCGCGCTGGTGTGCCATGCTTTTGCGCTGGAAGCCCGAATCCTGCCCGGCGGCGAAAGCGGTCAAAACCTGAGTCTGCTGAACGTCGGTTCGCTGGTCAGCCTGATGATTTGTACCGTCATGACAATTGTCGCTTCACGCAATCGCGGCTGGCTGCTGCTGCCTGTTGTCTACGCCTTTGCGTTAATTAACCTGGCCTTCGCCACGTTCATGCCGAACGAGTACATCACCCACCTCGAAGCCACGCCAGGTATGATGATACACATCGGCCTGTCGCTGTTCGCTTACGCCACATTGATCATTGCCGCGCTGTATGCGTTGCAGCTGGCATGGATCGACTATCAGCTCAAAAACAAAAAGCTGGCGTTCAATAATGAAATGCCTCCGCTGATGAGCATTGAGCGCAAAATGTTTCACATCACGCAGATTGGCGTGGTGCTGCTGACGCTCACGCTGTGTACTGGTCTGTTTTACATGCATAACCTGTTCAGCATGGAAAATATCGACAAAGCCGTTCTCTCTATCGTGGCATGGTTTGTCTATATTGTTCTGTTGTGGGGACATTACCACGAAGGCTGGCGCGGACGTCGGGTCGTATGGTTTAACGTCGCGGGCGCAGGCATTCTGACGCTGGCCTATTTCGGCAGCCGCGTATTGCAGCAGTTTGTAAGCTAAGTCTTAAAGGAGCCCCCCCTGGAACATATCTCCACTACCACGCTGATCGTCACACTGATCATCATGGTGGTTATTTCAGCCTATTTTTCCGGTTCCGAAACCGGCATGATGACGCTGAACCGCTATCGTCTTCGCCACCTGGCAAAACAGGGCAACCGTCCGGCAAAGCGCGTGGAAAAACTACTGCGCAAGCCGGACCGACTGATAAGCTTGGTTCTGATCGGTAATAACCTGGTCAATATTCTCGCCTCAGCCATCGGCACCATCGTCGGTATGCGTCTGTACGGCGATGCGGGCGTGGCGATTGCCACCGGCGTACTGACGTTTGTCGTCCTCGTATTTGCGGAAGTGCTGCCGAAAACCATCGCCGCGCTGTACCCGGAAAAAGTGGCCTACCCCAGCAGTTTTCTGCTGGCGCCTTTGCAGGTGCTGATGATGCCGCTGGTCTGGTTGCTTAACACCATTACCCGGCTGCTGATGCGTATGATGGGCATTAAAACGGATATCGTCATCAGCGGCTCTCTGAGTAAAGACGAACTGCGCACGCTCGTGAATGAATCCCGCTCACAAATCTCCCGCCGCAACCAGGACATGCTGCTCTCAGTGCTGGATCTGGAAAAGGTCAGCGTGGATGACATCATGGTGCCGCGCAACGAAATTATCGGCATTGATATCAATGACGACTGGAAGTCGATCGTCCGCCAGCTTTCTCACTCGCCGCACGGGCGCATTGTGCTTTACCGCGACTCGCTGGATGACGCCATCAGCATGCTGCGCGTACGCGAAGCCTGGCGGTTAATGTCCGAGAAAAAAGAGTTCACTAAAGAGACCATGCTGCGCGCCGCCGATGAGATCTACTTCATCCCGGAAGGCACGCCGCTCAGCACGCAGCTGGTAAAATTTCAGCGTAATAAAAAGAAAGTCGGGCTGGTGGTCAACGAATACGGGGATATTCAGGGGCTGGTGACGGTCGAAGATATTCTGGAAGAGATTGTCGGCGACTTCACTACCTCTATGTCGCCGACGCTGGCAGAAGAGGTCACGCCGCAGAATGACGGTTCAGTGATTATCGACGGCAGCGCCAACGTGCGGGAAATCAACAAAGCCTTTAACTGGCACCTGCCGGAAGACGATGCGCGAACGGTAAACGGCGTGATTCTGGAAGCGCTGGAAGAGATCCCCATCGCCGGAACGCGCGTGCGCATTGGCCAGTACGATATCGATATTCTCGACGTCCAGGACAATATGATTAAGCAGGTTAAAGTCTTGCCGGTGAAACCGTTGCGGGAGAGTATCTCAGAATAATGTTGTAGGCCGGGTACGGCGAATGCCGCCACCCGGCACTACGGATGGCAAATTACGCTTTCGCCTTCGCCACCGTTACCATCGCCGCGCGAATAGTACGACCGTTCAGCGTATAGCCTTTCTGCATAATGCCCAGCACGTTACCCGGGGTAACATCCTCAGACTCCACCATCGCAATCGCCTGATGTACGTTCGGATCCAGCGGTACGTTGGTGTCAGCAATCACCTCTACGCCGAACTTACGCACGACATCCAGCATGGATTTCAGCGTCAGCTCAATGCCTTCGACCATTGACGCCATATCTGGATTCGCTTTATCCGCCACTTCCAGCGCACGATCCAGGCTATCGATAACCGGCAACAGCTCATTGACGAATTTTTCCAGCGCGAACTTATGCGCCTTTTCTACGTCCAGCTCGGTACGACGGCGCAGGTTTTCCATTTCCGCTTTGATACGTAACACGCTGTCACGTTCGCGATTCTGGGCTTCAGCAAGCTGCGCTTCCAGATTCGCAATTTTTTCATCGCGCGGATCCACCTGCTCAGCAGAAGCGTCTGATTCAACCGCCTCAACTTCTTCGTGCTGATCCATGATAATTTCTTCCGGGGCTTGCCCCTCAGGCGTTTTCTGTTCTTTACTACTCATGAATTTCTCCGCGTTTTTTTTCGCATTCATCTCGCTAACTTCGCTTATTATGGGGATCAGATTCAGGGTTTCAAGGGAAGCACTCACATTGTCATCAATCTTCGCTACAAGGACCTCGAGAAAATGAACAATCATTTCAAGTGTATTGGCATTGTGGGACATCCACGTCACCCCACTGCACTGACGACACATGAAATGCTCTACCGCTGGCTATGCACAAAAGGTTACGAGGTCATCGTGGAGCAGCAGATCGCCCACGAATTACAGCTGAAAAATGTAAAAACCGGCACGCTGGCGGAAATTGGTCAACTGGCGGATCTCGCCGTCGTTGTCGGCGGGGATGGCAATATGCTCGGCGCGGCGCGCACGCTGGCGCGCTATGATATCAAAGTGATCGGCATTAACCGTGGCAATCTCGGCTTCCTGACCGACCTTGACCCGGACAACGCCCTGCAACAACTCGCGGACGTACTGGAAGGCCATTATATCGCCGAGAAACGCTTTTTACTGGAAGCTCAGGTCTGCCAGCAAAACTGCCAGAAACGCATCAGTACCGCCATCAATGAAGTCGTGCTGCACCCGGGAAAAGTGGCGCACATGATTGAATTTGAAGTGTATATCGACGAAACCTTCGCCTTTTCTCAGCGTTCCGATGGCCTGATCATCTCCACGCCGACCGGTTCCACCGCCTATTCACTCTCGGCGGGCGGCCCCATTCTGACGCCGTCGCTGGACGCCATCACGCTGGTGCCGATGTTCCCGCACACCCTATCCGCACGCCCGTTGGTCATTAACGGCAGCAGCACGATTCGTTTGCGTTTCTCACACCGCCGTAGCGACCTCGAAATCAGTTGCGACAGTCAGATTGCCCTGCCCATACAGGAAGGCGAAGATGTATTGATCCGCCGCTGTGACTACCACCTGAACCTGATACACCCTAAAGATTACAGTTATTTCAACACATTAAGCACAAAATTAGGCTGGTCAAAAAAATTATTCTAATTTAACGCCGCCCTCTTTACTGTATAAAAAACCAGTTTATACTGTATGTAATCACAGTCATGGTTTTTCATACAGGAAAACATCTATGTTGGCACAACTGACCATCAGCAATTTTGCTATCGTTCGTGAACTTGAGATCGATTTTCAGAGCGGAATGACCGTCATTACCGGTGAAACCGGCGCGGGTAAGTCTATTGCGATTGATGCGCTCGGCTTGTGTCTGGGTGGCCGTGCAGACGCCGACATGGTGCGGGTGGGAGCAACCCGCGCAGACCTGTGCGCCCGCTTCTCACTGAAAGATACGCCAGCAGCGCTGCGCTGGCTGGAAGAAAACCAACTGGAAGAAGGGCGTGAGTGCTTACTTCGCCGCGTCATTAGCAGCGACGGTCGCTCCCGCGGCTTCATCAACGGCACCGCCGTGCCTCTCTCCCAGTTACGGGAACTGGGCCAGTTGCTCATTCAAATTCACGGCCAGCATGCGCATCAGCTACTGACCAAGTCTGAACATCAAAAATCCCTGCTCGACGGCTACGCCAACGAAGCGCTTCTGATTCAGGAAATGTCCTCACGCTATCAACTGTGGCATCAAAGCTGCCGCGATCTGGCGCATCATCAACAGCAAAGCCAGGAACGCGCCGCACGTATGGAGCTGCTGCAATATCAGTTGAAAGAACTGAACGAATTTAACCCGCAGCCCGGTGAGTTTGAGCAAATTGATGAAGAATATAAACGACTGGCAAACAGCGGCCAGTTGCTGACGACCAGCCAGAATGCGCTGACGTTGCTTGCTGATGGCGAAGACGTCAATCTGCAAAGCCAGCTGTACACGTCAAAACAGTTAGTCACCGAACTAACGGGCATGGACAGCAAACTGTCTGGCATTCTGGATATGCTGGAAGAGGCCACAATCCAGATAACTGAGGCCAGCGACGAACTGCGTCACTATTGCGATCGTCTGGATTTAGACCCCAATCGCCTGTTCGAACTTGAGCAGCGCATTTCTAAGCAGATTTCACTGGCGCGTAAACATCACGTCAGCCCGGAAGCGCTGCCGCAGTTTTATCAGTCACTGCTCGAAGAACAGCAGCAGCTTGACGATCAGGCCGACTCACTGGAAACCCTGACGCTGGCGGTGAACAAACATCGCCAGCAGGCGCTGGAGACGGCAAAAGCGCTGCATACTCAGCGTCAGCATGACGCGCAGGAACTGGGGCAGTTGATCACCGAAAGCATGCATGCGCTGTCGATGCCGCATGGCCAGTTCACTATTGATGTGAAATTTGATGAGCATCATCTGAGCAGCGACGGTGCCGACCGCGTAGAGTTTAAAGTCACCACAAACCCGGGTCAGCCATTGCAGCCAATCGCAAAGGTCGCTTCCGGGGGCGAACTGTCCCGTATCGCGCTGGCAATTCAGGTCATTACTGCCCGTAAAATGGAAACCCCGGCGCTCATTTTCGATGAAGTCGATGTCGGTATCAGCGGCCCTACTGCGGCCGTTGTCGGTAAACTGCTGCGCCAGTTAGGTGAGTCAACTCAGGTAATGTGCGTTACCCACCTTCCGCAAGTTGCCGGTTGTGGTCATCAGCACTTCTTTGTCAGCAAAGAAACGGACGGCGCCATGACCGAAACGCATATGCAGTCGCTGGATAAACGCTCGCGATTACAGGAGCTGGCTCGTTTACTTGGCGGCAGCGAAGTGACGCGTAATACCCTCGCAAATGCGAAAGAACTGTTGGCTGCGTAAACTTTTTTGACCCTTTAAGGTCTGAGTACAAAACAAAATCGCCGTAAGACCCGACACCAAAAGGTTTTAAAGTGGTGAAAGGTCTATTATCATCGGCATATTACATATGAGCCGCGTACTGCTCGGGCCCGAAAAGGAATCAAATCACTATGCGCTGTAAAACGCTGACTGCTGCCGCAGCAGTACTACTGATGTTGACCGCAGGCTGTTCCACTCTGGAGCGAGTGGTTTACCGCCCTGACATCAACCAGGGGAACTATCTGACCGCTAACGATGTCGCCAAAGTGCGCGTCGGTATGACGCAACAGCAGGTTGCTTATGCTTTGGGTACACCGATGATGTCCGATCCTTTTGGCACTAACACATGGTTCTATGTGTTCCGTCAGCAACCGGGTCATGAAGGCGTAACGCAACAAACCTTAACGCTGACCTTTAACAGCAACGGCGTGTTGACCAACATCGACAATAAGCCAGCGTTGACCGACAACAAGTAAGATTGTTTTCTGGTGTTAAAAAAGGTGCCATTGGCACCTTTTTTAATTATTGACGAACCTGAACCCGCTTTGCCGAAAGAATGCAGGCCTGATAAGCGTTCAGGCATCCATGATTATTTATTTGCCGATTTCTCCGCTCGCTGTCTGCGCAACTCTTTTGGATCGGCAATCAGCGGTCGATAGATCTCTACCCGATCGCCGTCATGAACCACGTCGGCAAGTTTTGTCGGGCGGCTATATATACCGACTTTGTTTTTAGCGAGATCGATATCGGTGCGCAGTTCCAGCAAACCGGAAGCACGAATCGCCTCTTCAACCGTCGCGCCTTCCTGCAACGTCACACGCTGTAAATACTGTTTCTCGGGCAGCGCATACGCCACTTCGACGACAATTTTAGCCGACACTGTAAACCTCTTTGGCCCGAACGGTGAACGCCTGCACCATATTAGAAGCCAGCTCTTTAAAGACGCGGCCAAACGCCAGTTCAATTAACTTGTTGGTGAACTCAAAATCGAGGTGGAACTCGATGCGGCACGCTTCCTGGCTGAGCGGCGTAAATTTCCACCCGCCAATCAACTTTTTGAAAGGGCCATCGACCAGATGCATCAGGATGCTCTGGTTATTCGTCAACTGGTTACGTGTCGTGAATGTTTTGCTGATCCCTGCCTTAGACACATCCACGGCCGCCGTCATCTGACCCGGCGTCGATTCCAGCACACGGCTGCCGACGCATCCCGGCAAAAACTGAGGGTAGGACTGAACATCATTCACTAACTTATACATCTGTTCCGCGCTATAAGGGACTAAAGCGGTCCGGCTAATCTGAGGCATAGCAATTTCCATCAACATAAATCGAACAAATAATACCATTTATCCCCAGGTAAAAAAAACGCTATACCTCAACAGGGCCTACGCAGGTTCATGCTAAGATAACGCCTTATCCCCCGCAGGATGAAATGGGGTGTTTTTCGATTTCAGATTACCTATACTGAGCGGCATTATGACGAAGAAAAAAGCACACAAACCTGGCTCAGCCACTATTGCGTTGAATAAGCGCGCCCGACACGAATACTTTATTGAAGAAGAGTTCGAAGCTGGACTCGCCCTGCAAGGTTGGGAAGTTAAATCCCTGCGCGCGGGCAAAGCGAATATTAGCGATAGCTATGTCCTTCTCAGGGATGGCGAAGCGTACCTGTTCGGCGCAAACTTTACGCCAATGGCAGTCGCCTCAACGCACGTCGTGTGCGACCCCACTCGCACCCGTAAACTGCTACTGAACCAGCGCGAACTCGACTCCCTGTACGGACGCGTCAATCGTGAAGGTTATACCGTCGTCGCGCTTTCACTGTACTGGAAGAACGCCTGGTGCAAAGTGAAAATCGGCGTCGCAAAAGGTAAGAAACAGCATGATAAACGCTCAGACCTGAAAGAGCGTGAGTGGCAACTGGATAAAGCCCGCATCATGAAGAATGCAGGCCGCTAAACGTTCCCTGATAACACCGCTTTCGTTGCTGGCTATTTAAGCAAATCGTTCCATCACGCGAAATGAGCGGTAAATCCTTGAAGATAAGGAAAATCGGGGGCTGGTCACGCGTGTCACAACTCTGTTATACTTAACGTAACACATTGGGGCTGATTCTGGATTCGACGGGATTTGCGAAACCCAAGGTGCATGCCGAGGGGCGGTTGGCCTCGTAAAAAGCCGCAAAAAATAGTCGCAAACGACGAAAACTACGCTTTAGCAGCTTAATAACCTGCTCTGAGCCCTCTCTCCCTAGCTTCCGCTCTTAAGACGGGGATCAAAGAGAGGTCAAACCCAAAAGAGATCGCGTGGATGCCCTGCCTGGGGTTGAAGCGTTAAAACTAATCAGGCTAGTTTGGTAGTGGCGTGTCCGTCCGCAGGTGCCAGGCGAATGTAAAGACTGACTAAGCATGTAGTACCGAGGATGTAGGAATTTCGGACGCGGGTTCAACTCCCGCCAGCTCCACCACTTTTTAGTTGTTTGAAGTACAATGAAGTCTACTAAGCCCGCACAGCACAAGCTCTGCGGGCTTTTTTACGTCTATTGTCGTCCAGTGAGAATTGCTGAGAACTATCACTTATGGCACCCTGAATGGGACCCACAACGAAGGGTCCTAAAATCGAGGGTCCCAAAATGGCAAAAATCGCTAAGAAACTCACTGACACTGAAATCAAAAGCACTAAGCCAACCGACAAAGAAATCAACTTGTTTGACGGTGATGGTTTGATCCTGCGAATCTCTGCTCTCGCAAAAGGAGGGAAGAAGAATTGGTATTTCAGGTATGCAGTGCCGGTGAGTAAGAAAAGAACCAAAATGAGCCTTGGGACCTATCCTCACCTTACACTGGCTAGAGCCAGAGCCTTACGAGATGAATACCTTTCCTTGCTTGCCAATGGCATTGATCCGCAAGTCCATAACAACGATAAAGCTAATGCCTTAAAGAATGCTACTGAACACACTCTCCAAGCCGTGGCAAGGAAATGGTTAGATGAAAAGGTAAAGACCTCAGGTATCTCACAAGACCATGCAGAAGACATCTGGCGAAGCCTGGAGAGAAACATCTTTCCCGGCTTGGGTAATGTTCCTATCAATGAGATCCGCCCCAAACTCTTAAAGCAACATCTTGACCCTATTGAGCAACGAGGAGTACTCGAAACTTTACGGCGAATCATTTCCCGATTAAATGAAATTTTCCGTTATGCAACAACTGAGGAACTTATCGAATTCAATCCGGCTGACAACCTGGGGCAACGGTTCAGTAAGCCTAAAAAACAGAATATGCCAGCATTACCCCCTTCCGAACTCCCCCGCTTCCTAGTTGCTCTAAACAATGCTTCTATCCGTTTAGAAACAAGGCTACTGATTGAGTGGCAACTTCTCACATGGGTTCGCCCTGGTGAAGCAGTTCGCACAAGATGGTCAGATATTGATATAGAAACCGGCATGTGGAACATACCATCGGATTTTATGAAAATGAAGAAGCCTCACAAAGTTCCACTAAGCAAAGAAGCTTTGCGAGTCCTGGAGTCAATGAAAGCGATAAGTGGACATCGTGAATGGGTGTTTCCAAGTATAAAGGCTCCTCTTAGCCATATGCATGAACAAACAGCTAATGCGGCCATAATCCGTATGGGCTTTGGGGGAGAGCTTGTAGCCCATGGAATGAGATCTATTGCACGAACGGCCGCAGAGGAGTCGGGTAAGTTCAGGACAGATGTCTTAGAAGCGGCCCTTGCCCATTCGAAGAAAGATGAAATCATCGCAGCCTATAATCGTGCAGAATACTTAGCAGAACGAGTAGTTCTCATGCAGTGGTGGAGCGATTACGTCATTGCTCAAAAATTTAAGGCTATTGCGGCGTAACAACTCTATAAGGGGTTAATTCTCCTAGCCCCTTATCCACCAAGACATAACCATTTTTTTTAACACCACTTTTTTCTAAACCAAGATAAATGGGCAGTAACGAACAAAAACGATTTTCTCTATGAACTGGCAAAAAACACAAGAAATGCGAGATCATAGCTGTGGTGTTGTCTGATATGGATATCCCCTTTTTGTTTTGTAACCTCTCTCTGATATCATGTATAAATGTTTCTTTGCACGCGAAGAAACAACATATAAAAGTCTACGGGCAACATAATTTTGATGCTCTGAGCTACAATTTATAATATCATTCCAATTAGGTATTTTTCCATTTAGTAACCCAGTGCAAATGACTACTTCATACTCATCTCCTTTTGTTGAATGACAAGTTGTGATTTTAACACCGCTTCTAAAATTGAAAAATAAATGTAATTCATTTGCTTTATAAGCCATTTTATACTTCAACATTCTTTTCAATGTGGCATTAATCAAAAGATCCATTTCTTGATAATAGTAGCTATCGATACTTATACTCAAGTTAATAGAATGGCAAAAGCTCGTTATAATCTCTCTCAACCAAACATCAATTTCACAATTGTAATCTACGGATAATGATATTTTATTTATTATCTTCAATATTTTTTTAGGAGACAAAGACTCTGTATACGGTGCGGCAACATTTAATTCCTGAAGGAAATCTCGCAATAGTTTCTGTCTTGTATTAAAATTAGATGGAACCCTCTTAATTAAAAAGAGTTTAACCAAAGCAAGCCAGAGGTTTTCATTGTTTTTAGGTATAGGAGAGATCATGACTCCATCAACTTCTATATCCGGATTAAGAGTAACAATATCATTTGACAGTTTTATCACATCAAACCAGCCTGGACACAGAATAGCAATTTCATTTGAAAGCACTCCCTGAGCTAAATGAGTTCTAATAATACCTGATATATAAATAGGAAGTTGAGTAACATCTACCTCGCTTTCTTTAAAAATTACTGAGTTGAAATCCTTATTATCTGAAAGTGAATTAATATCATAATCTTCGTCTTTGTATTTACTATAAAAATCAACAATAGATTGGCTACTACGAAAACACCCTGTTAATTTCATCTCGGTTAGATTATCAAGTTGGAAACAATCAATTAATTCATCTCTATTCTTAACGACAGCCCCCAAACCAGTGTATATAGCTTGCTCTTTATCTCCAATAAAAGTAATCATTGTATTTTTCTTTAATACAATTTGTCTGAGTATCTCATATTGTATAAGGGATGTATCTTGATACTCATCGACTAAAATACACCTTAAAAGTAAAGACAATCTTTCACAAAGTGCATTGTATTTTGTCAACACCCGACAAGACAGATTTAATATCAAATCAAAATCGATTAATTTTTGCTCATACAAATGATTATGATATTCTTTTACAACCAAATATTCTTTGGTCCCACGGGAATAAAGCTGACAAAGGTTAAAATCTAAATTAGTAAAAACTTTATCATTTGCAGATAAGCCATGCTTTTCTTTTAATTCATTTATGAGAAATTCCTTTTCATGCTCATCAATTACACTAAATCCTCGGCAAAGTCTTGGTATCTTATCTACATTAGGTTTTATAATCCAATTCAAACAAAAACTGTGTATTGTTCCAATCCATAACGATTCACTACTTATGCCGAATGACATAATTCGTTCAAGAATTGTATCGGCTGCTATATTTGTATATGTAAGAGCAATTATCTTTTTTTTACCTATACAAAATAGTTCTTTATTTTCTAAAATAAAACAAAGTTTAGAAACCAATGTCTTTGTTTTACCAGACCCTGGACATGCCGTTAACAATAAATTCCCGTTGAATTTAACGGCATCCATTTGCTCAGAAGTTAAATTTCTATATGGCATAAACTATAACTCCAACAGTCTTACAAAACTGTCATTGAAATGTTTCTTATATTCTATCATTTTACTAGAAAAATCCTTTTCGGCATTTATACAGTCAAATTCTTTAACCCCCATTAAAGACATATTGTAATCAAGCATTTTTTGATATATAGGCTCGACATTTCTATCTCGAAGAACAAATTGAATGGCCTGTAAAATATAATCAGGAACACGATTATCAACACTAAGATGCTCTACCATTTCAGTAGCCAACCATCCCTTCCCTATTTTCTTTGCAAACTTTAATACTCTTTTATATCGAACTCTGAGATCAGATGAATTTACATCTGATTCAGCCTTTTTAAAATACGCTTCTTTTTTATACTCTGTTTTCATAACCTCTAAAAACAAGTTATTGTTTTCATCGTAGCGAACAAGCTCAGTTTCGAAAGTATTTTCTGCGTAATGAACCGTAATAAACTCATTACCTTCAATATATTTATCTAACTCTTCTTTTCTTCGTAACCCATCATCTTCGGCATCTACCAGAGATTCGACAAAATCCGCATCAAAAATATCATCAGCTACTTTTACATAGGCCGAATCAAGATCCGTGAGAATTGCACATTTTCTTTTCAGCCGTTTTTCATGGAAAAGGTTAGAAATATGTTTAAAAACAGTGCCATCTACTTTGATCAGACTTATGCCCAACTCATCTAAGCTGATTCCCAAAGTTTCTTTTACCATTGCTGGTATTAAAATAAGTTCTGCATCGCCTTCTACCAGAATGACACTTTTAGCAAACAAAAGGTCACTACGAATTGCATCAAGATATCGTTCTACGGAAGAAATTTCTTTCGGCGTCAAACCAAACGATGGATGATATACATCAGTGAATCCTTTTTGGCGTGATAGTATATTCATTGATGATATTTTTGATACAGAACTAATTTGTGTTGAATGTGTAGATACAAACACTTGCGTATTTTTAAAATTGAAGTTATCGAAAAGGGTTTTTTGGATATGGTTATGAATATGTGCTTCGGGCTCTTCAATTAACAAGAAGTGAGTAATATGCTCTTCACTATCCCTTATTTCTTCATATTCATATAACTTTAAAGCAAGATAAATTAAGTTTGCTCCACCAAGACTCAGATCATCAATCTTTCCTGAGCCATTGTAATCCAGAGAATCTTCAACCACTAAGCCAAGTGATTGAATTAATTCTGTGAAATCTTCTGGAAGTTGTGAGGATACTAATATTTTAGGGGAATAAGTCGAACCTACTGTATTAAGTAATGAAGCAGATATCTTATTACTCAATCTCTCAATTTCAGGTATAGCTGAAATTTTACCATTGATCTCTTTAACATTTTCTACAATATCTTTTCTATCATCAATTTGTTTACTTTTTAAAGTAAGTAATTTATACAATGGATTCGTTTTATAATATTTAAGATCTGCAACTACATTCCTAAGTGCTTTGACATAAGTGCAAGCGACTTCGCTGCCTAAGGCAAAGTAAGGTGGCTTCTTAACCCCTAATACAGTAGCATCATCATCATTAGGATTTGAAAAGGAGTAACTATCAAAATCACCAACTACTTGTTTATAAATTTCGTCATTATTCAAATCAACCTTTGTTCTAACAAAAGCTACTGCTTCATATGTTTCTTTAGAAATAATATGGTTAGATGCAAATTCAGTAAAAGAAGCAGATCTTGCTTCCACATTGTCATCTTCTAATGTTAACTCATAAAGCTTTTGTCGAATATGAAATTTAGGTCGATATATAAAAGTATAATTACCTTCCTTTATAGACTTATCATTACCATCATTTACTGTATAGTTGGCAAGGACCTGTTCTTCCTCCGACTCACTTAAATCATCAAAATATAGCGTAATTATGATCCAATGACCAAAGGGTTCGGATAATCCACGGTAGAAGTCCTCATTAGATAGAATCCTAGAATTCATTGGGAGAGAATCATCTAGAATTAATCTCATCGCATTAAATAAATTTGTTTTTCCCGAAGCATTTTCACCGATAATTGTATTCACTGAGCCTTTAACAAAGTAGAAATTTGAGCTTCGAAAGTTTTTATAGTTTCTAATAGCTAATTTATTGATATACATAGTAATCGATTGGGCCCTTAGCATAGTTTTACTACACATTAGATTACTCCATAGCCACCAGAAGCACAAAGCCATCGAGTTCAAAAGTCTAGTTAAGTCAAGTAAAAGCAATATAGTTTACAAAAGGGACTAAAAGAAAAGATATAATACCGCATTGAAATTTGATTATGAAAACCAATATAACGATTAAAACACTTTTAAATCAATAGATTACACTAGATAAAAATTAATATTGACGATGCAACATAACTATCGGATATTAAATGAACAAAAAATTTCAGACACATCCTAACAATGATCTTGATACTTACTGACAGTAACGATGTTCATGCAGATGTAGTTTCGATGAAACTCGGTGATAACTATTTCCGTTTGAATTTAGATATAGAAGCCCTTAAAGATACCAAAATTAGCTTTGATGGCTCTGAATGGACTATCTCCCAGAACGGAAAAACGATCAAAAATTCATCCGTAAAATGTGTTTGGCCAAGGCGGGTATCTGTTCAAGTCAATTCTGAACAACAGCAAGATCAAAGTAATGGTTTCAGATTATGGCGATCTGAATGGAATAAAAGCCTTTTTGGTCTATATAATGCATTATCTGAAAGTTGCTGGTTTAATCATGTAAGAGATGCAACTCTCGCTGATAACAAGTATTTTCAACATAAAATAGCTAATGAAGTTGGGCTAAATAATCCAGCATTTATAACATCAAACTCCAAACAAGACCTCAAAAATTTCTTAACTACTTATCCTGATTCGGTTGTTAAATTCATGTCGCAAGATATGTATGTCTCTGAATCAGGTGAGATATTAGGTCTATATGTAAACAAAATCACTTTAGAACAATTAGAAAGTTTCTCAAACGATTCAGAAAATCCTATTACTCTTCAAAAATATGTTAATAAAAAATTTGAAGTTAGATACACAGTAATTGAAGATAAACATTTTGCTTGCGCTATAGACTCTCAGCATTCAAACAAGGCAAAAGTAGACTGGCGTAGATACGATATACCTAATACACCGCACTGGAAAATTGATGCACCCACAGCGGTGAAGGAAAAAATAAATTCCTTAATGTCTAAGTTAAACCTTCGATATGGGGCTTTAGATTTCATCGTCGATGAAAATAATGACTGGTGGTTCTTAGAGGTGAATTCTGCTGGTCAATGGTTATGGATCGAAGATTTGTCCGGCATGGATATTTCCGGGTCCATTGCAAATTGGTTAACTTCAAATAGCAGGTGAACTATGAATGTATTTGGTTTAAATTTTCTTGAGAAAATGGAATCGGAACAAAAAGTAGATGTATCAAATTGGGCATGGAAACCTGAGAATAGTGAAGCTCAACGAATCTATGGTTCAGGTATGTCAACGAAATCTCGTGAATCTACTTATGCTGCTGAAAAAGATAGCAGAGAAGATTCAGATCGCCCCAATGAAGGATTAGCAGCTTAATAATATAACCAGTGAGGAAATATTAACTCACTGGTTACTACAAAGGAAAGAATATGAATCAAGTAGACATCTTTTTGAAAGTGATAATTGGTATATTTTTCTTTATATATGTTATATTGTTTTGCTATGTTATTTCTGAAATGATTGGCCCCTTAAATTATTTGATTTTCTTTCTTCCTTTCATCATTTCAATATCCCTATGCATGTTTTTCAAAAAAAACTTAAATAAGCTTAAAAGTGCAAATGATTTTTTGCTTTTTTCTTCTGCTGGACTTGGTGCTATTAAGTTAGTTGCTTCTAAACTGAATCATGATAGCTTAGTATTGAATCAAATTATAGATGCTTTAAAAAATAGTACATTACTGCTAATGATTTTAGCCACAGCTGCGACGTTGAAGGCATCCATAGCTCTTTTTGAGATTTTTACTAACGAATAAAATTATTGCTTTCACGTTTTTTTAGCTTCATATAATTTTTAAGAATTAGCACGCAAATTATAGGAATCATTAGAACCATGATCGGAGTTAGGAAATACAATCCGTCTTTAATCCATGGTTCTTTTATTATTAATGATAAAAATAAAAAAAAGACAATACATATTAATGAAGCTGATAAAGCTATAATTTTTTCTTTCATCATAAACCCTCTCGTGTTTTATATATAAATAGCTTATTTTAATCTATTGTCAACACCCCATTAAATTAAGCAAGAGCTAACTCAGAGATGCTCCGCTTCTCTAAGTTGCCTTGCTTTTTCTGCTCTTTGATTGAAAAAGAATGATTTAAACCTGGAACCTTAACTTTCGAACTCCTAATTTAATTAGGATGTAATTAATTGCCACATGAAAAGAGAACTTTTGTATGCCGATACGAAATTTCTATGATCTACTATTTAATCGATGTAAAATTGTTACTCCTTCGTTTGATATGGAATAAAAAATGGGAAAATTTGCGGATTTTAATATCAAAAACAATACCGAAAATACTAATGTCAGTCAAAGCAACAGTGGTGGTTATAATGTTCAAAATACCCAGGTCATAAATAATCGAACCATCAACAATCATTATACAAAGCAAAATTCTAATGGTGATGGCGATGCAGGTGCTTTTATGGCGGGAGCGATCATTTTAACTATAGGAATAGGATTTGTCATCTGGTCATTTTTCACACATTATCAAGAAATTTATCCCATTTTAAAAACGGGTGCTTTATTCTCTCCTGTATTCTCGATAATTGGAATTATAGCTTTGGTTCTTAGAAAAGAGGTTGAAACGACAGATTTTGTCAGGTTTTTTTTCTTAGTCTTAGCTGGAGGTTCTGTTTTTTTATTAAATGAATATTTGAATATAAATGTTCCATTAGAAATCATAGACTTATCAAAACGAGCCGCATCGGTTTCAGGTTTTTGGAACGGATTAAACGAATATGGCAAAAACCTTTCTTTGTCGTTGATATCTTCGAGTATCTTGATTGGTGCATCAATAATATTGATAATCTTCGCTGCATTCAGAGAATTATCATACTCCTTAGCTAACAAAAACATGTCTGGATTTTGGTTTATAAGTCTTAAAATAACTAATTTATTCCGTATTCAAGCTCTTGGTAATGGTGGGATCATAACTTTAATCTTGGCACTAACCTTTTTAACATTAAATGGATATGTGTTCCACTTTGAATGGAACTAATTTTACATGGGCCTTTTGGCCCTTATTTTTTAATGAATAAACTAATATTTACAGCTTATTGATATATTCATCTTAATTTTTATTATTTAGATTTATCTTATTTACTAATTAATCTCTTTTTTAATTAGCCGCCTATTCTTATCCAATAGAGAAGCAAACATATTAAATCGCACTTAACATTGACAACTAATAATTATTTACTATAACAAGAGGTAAAGTTAGTTAATTACTTTTAAAGCATGACATATAAAAGGAGTTTATATGGCAAATAAAAAATCGCAGTTTTTGAACACTAAGGATGCAAAACATTCAACTTCAAAGTGTAACTTACTACCACAGGAATTACGAATTCATTGTGTTAGTGTTCGTCTTAACAATGCTGAATTGGCCAAGCTTAATACATTGAGGGAGCATTATTCGAAAGGAGAGTGGCTTCGTATGGCTTCCCTTCAAAAATTGCCTCCAGTTATACCAGCTATTAATACCAAAGCCTGGATAGCTTTAACTGACATATCACAAAAACTAAATCGAATTGCGATCCATATCGATGGTAAGAGCAAAGATAGCAAGCTTACTCATACAGAGCTTTTCGCCGTGAAGCGACAACTCGAAGAGCTTCGCAAGAATGTTTTAAGTGACGGTATATGGAGCCTCCCGAATGAAGGGTATGCGGAAGATCAAGAGGGGTAAGAATTTTGCTGGTGTGGTCCAATATGCATTGAAACCGGGAGCACATCATAAATGCGATCCAGTCATAATAGGGGGCAATATGCTTGGAGATTCAGCCCTTGAACTGATCACTGAATTCGATAGCACCAAGCATCTTCGCCAAGATATCGCAAAACCAGTTTGGCACAACTCGCTTCGCTTACCTGATGGAGAATCACTAACGGCTGAACAATGGTCCAGCATCGCAGATGATTACATGAAGAGGATGGGGTTCAGTGATACTCATCTTCGTTGTTATGTTCTACATGACGATTCTGCCGGTCAGCACATACACATTATCGCAAGTCGCATAGACCTCAATGGAGGGAAGCTCTACCTTGGCAGGAATGAGAACCTCATAAGTACCAGCATAATCAGTGAACTTGAAATCGCTCATGGTCTGACAGTGACTAAGACAGCCCATTCCATTACACCGAAGCAATCGAAGCGGAAAAGAATCTCTCGAAACGAAAAGATGCTATCAGAACGAACCGGGGAGCCTTCACCAAAAGAAGCTTTACAGCAGATTATTGATAAAAGTTTAGTTGGTAAACCTGACCTTCTAACTTTTATTAAGCGACTCGAAGATTCAGAAGTCGGCTGGACAGCGAATGTCGCAAGCACAGGTAAAATGAACGGGTTCTCATTCTCCTACCGCGATATAGCTTTCAAAGCTTCGCAATTGGGTAAGAGCTATTCCTGGGCAAATCTTCAAAAGCAACTTAGCTACGACCCTGACCACTTAGAAGCTATACGAACCAACAGACCGACAAAAGGCCACCCTGCTCCTGCTCCTGCTCCTGCTCCTGCTCCTGCTCCTGCTCCTGCTCCTGCTCCTGCTCCTGCTCCTGCTCCTGCTCCTGCTCCTGCAAAAGATGTTGCTGCAACGGATTTACCAAGGGAAAGCATAAGTGAAAAGATTGCTGAAATTGAATTGAGGCTCAGAGAAGACAGACGAAACGAAATCGTAGAAAAGATTCTTCAAAAAAACGCAGTACAACAGCAAAAGCATCTCAGCTTCTTAAAGTGGCTTGCTTCTCTAAAGCAGTTCATTGAGCTTCTCAGAAGCTATGGTAAGAGCATTCTTCATAAGACCCCTACAAACTTCTCAGAAGTCTATTCAACACATCATCTGAAACCTGCAAGAAAAATTCGTTTATAGACAGTCAATTGCAAAAAATTTTCGTAACCGCACTCTGCCATGTAGTAATAAATTTTCGTTTAGTCAATAAAATATTGATCGTTATTACAGATCGATAAATTAGTTATGATAGATAATGCCTATCAAGTGCAAATCATCGATCGGTACAAGCAATTTTACTAAAGCAAGACCTTCATCGAGAATCCCTACAAACACGCAGTAAATCTTCCACCCTGGGGTTGCTATGAAAAACGAAACAATAAAGTGCCCGTTCTGCTTTACACAAAGTCCTCATGGTGTGCGGATTTGTAAAGGCTGCCATGCAAAGATCGCTTACGGTGAAAGCCCGCTCAGTGTGGCATTCCTGTTTCAATTCGTTGCATTTGGTCTCGCGTGGTTAGCATTTTCGTGGACTGGCAGCACTCTTGTATCAGTCATTACGTTTTTCGTAAGCATCATTATTCTTATCTATAAAATTAAAAAAACGTATGCAGACAGAGTTGTTTTTTTACGGTGAAATTAATTTCACACAACCGCAAACCTAAAATGAGAAAGTAAATGAACCGATTTATAAAGTCCTCTTTTTTTATTATTGTCTTCCTGCTTTCTGGCTGTTCAACATCAGGGAACCAGAACCTTAAAAACGAAACACCTCAAAGCCTGCAATCAAAGATCATTAAAAACAAAACAACTAAGACGGAGCTACTCGCTAAACTCGGTGAGCCTGACACCAGAACGACTCTCGATGACGGAAATGAGCAGTGGAGATACTTTATGTATAACAATCAGTTCAATGCCTCAACGTTCATTCCTGTGGTTGGGCTACTAACTGGTGGTTCACAGACTCAGTCTAAAACTCTTGAAATAGATTTCAAAGGCGAAATTGTCAGCAAATGGTCTTTCTCCTCTGATAATAGCAACACTAAATCTGGTGTTCTTAATTAATTTGGATAAAAAATGAAATCATACTCAATCCTTACTGTTATCCTGACTACATTTCTTCTAACCGCATGTAACAGTGAACCATCAGAAAAAGATATTTATTCTGCTTTAAGTAAATGGATGGGAAGCCAACTGACCTCCGTAAATAAAGTAGATTGCACAAAGGAATCTGATAAAAGCTATAAATGTAATGTAGTGATGGATATCAGTGGTTCAAAACAAGCAGCATCTATTAAAATCCTAAAAACAGATGACGGCTGGCAATTTGTAGGCAATTAGCAATAATTAATTATTAAAATAAAGCTCCCTTTCGGGAGCTTTTATAATCTAACATTTCTTACTCTAACAACCTCATGGGTTAACTCTTTCTCGATAACCTTCACTTCATACTGTGTTCTTACAACAGCATAAATTTCCTCTGCTTTTTCTCGATTGTTATCAATATAATTAACGAGAGAATTTAGCTCCCTAAGAACTGCCTCTTTATTGTTTAACTTCTGCAAAAGATTACTTGTCAGACATTTGTATACAGAACTGAACATCGTCATGATGTTGTCTATGTTGCGATTAGAGCGAGTATAAAGTTTTTGGGGATAGAAATACTTTAAGTGATAGCCTACGAAAAGGAGGTATAGTTGGTATGAGAAACTTTTATCGTTCGGTTGATATCGTTTAGCGATATATTTATCAATTATAATGATAAGTTGCTCTTCCAGAGTAAAATCTGGATTGATTATGTTTTTGTCCATAAATTGCATCCTTGCAAGTTAGTGTTGTCTTCCTGACTAAATATACAAATACCATATTAATATCACCTGTCAATAGGTAAAACCTATCAAGCTATCATTTTCTTGCTCTCTGCGGCAATTCTTCTTCAAGAATAGAAGCCAATATATTATGCCTGTAAGCATTTTCGTGCATTCTTTGAATCATCAGCAGTAAATTATTATTTTCATATTTTAGTGCCGAATTATCATTTTCTAGTCGTTCTATTCTTTTCGCTGCAAGGCTCAGACTACCAGGTAACTTCGTATTTAGACATTTAGCCATACCAGACCTTTTTCTGGTCCTGTATGCAACGACAATCTCAGTATGCTGGCTTAATGCTTGCCGTGTTGGTACTTTACCTAAAATTTTTTTACAAGCCATGCATAAAGAATCCCAAGTAAAATCAGGCTTACTCCAGGTCTCAATAAGTTTAACAATAGCTTTTATTTCTTTATCATAAAATTTTCTTGCCATATAACCTCCTCACATTAATATTCTCTCAACTTTCAACCTTAACTCTTTTATTTTTTCCAGAATATATTTTCTTTTCACTGGATCTGAATTTTGGATTTTTAATTCGAGTTTTTCAAATTTATCTTTAATTGAATCCATAATAATAGATTCTTCATAGAATGAAATTTTTGAATTTTTTGCTTCTTCTAATATGTCTCTTCTCAGTATTTTTCTTGATAGTTCTGATAGCTCGTCGTGAGACATATGATCATATACTGCATTCTGCTTGACACTCTTTCTACCGGACCATTGGGCAATTTGTATCTCAGACAACATACTCCTTTGAGCTAAGGTATTAATTAAGTGCCTGATTTGGTGACTATGAAAACTGAAATCAGTACTCTCACCGTTAAAATTAACATGCCTATGAAAGATGTTATTGACATTATCATTACGGAAGTCTGTTCTGAAATCATTTGAAGTTGCCTTTACAGTTGTAAAGATATCGGCTCCTTTGTTAGAATTCAATAGATTATTATTAATAGAAAGCAAGCTAACATAATTATCGAGATGATATTTTTTACTCTTTTGTTTAGAATTCGTGTTTTTGCGTTTTAAATATATCCAAAATGCTTTTACACTAACGATACCAGCCCTAACACTCGACAAGAACTTTAAATTTTCTTGACAGACAGTTGATTGATTTATGACAAAGCCAAGCTTGTGGAGATCTTCAATTGTTAAACATTCAAATGCACTTCTGTTTAATGATTCGTATAAATTAAATTCCCCTGCTTTTATCAACTGTGAGACAACTCTTGCATTCCCTGTCAGTTTTTTCAATCGCATGATAGCCTTTGAAGCTACGGGAACCATACAGTCTGGAATCCATTTAGTATTGTATCCAAAACCTTTCAATGAAAAAAATCGCAGACCATATCTTAAAGTGCCATTACTATCTTCAATGATAACCTCACAATCATCTTCCAAAAGCATAATTTCACTGATTCGTGACGGAGCACATATGAGTAATGCAAAAATTGAAGATGTGAATATATCTCTTTCATCGACTGGATTAGAAGTAAATATTCTACCAATGAAATCTATGACCCGCTCATCTGGAAGTTTTCTTTGGTGGGATAAATTCAAAATAGAATCCATTGTTGTACTTTTATAAATATCGTGTGTTTCAAATGGATATGACCATCGTGTAATCGATTCAGACAGCATTTTATGTTTAGACATAAACGAACATAATGTTTTCAAATCCAAATAAATTTTATAAGAAGTTGAAATTGCAAAATTGGCATGTGAAATAATCATAACCTCATCTAAGACCTTGTTATCTATATTAGAAATATTAACTTCATTCTTTATCCTACGAATGGCAATTTCTAAAACCCTAAATAATCTTAGCATCCTAAAAGCCACCGGAATGTCATATAAACACTCATGCCATATATATGATTTTGCAAATTCAGAAATATTGGGGTCCATTAATTCCTTACTCTTGCTTCCTCTTCTAACCTTGATTCCGCTAAAAAATGTTATTCCTCCACCCCAGCTGGAATTATCCCATTTAAAATCGTCACATTTTTTAGCTAATGCCTTGTTAGTTGTGATGAAATCATCAATCATATTCTTATAGTTAAATATCATTATTTCCCCCTTATTACTAAATACTATTGATAAGATCATCTATTTCATTTTTGACTAACAATAATTCATTATTATCAAAAAATGTTCTTTTGCATCTTTCGTAATATTTATCAATCAAGTTCTTCAAAGAATTCAATTCCCTTTCAAGTTCTTTACCCTCAATAAATTTATTTGCCAAAGGTTTCATTAAATCGTTTACGGATTCATTTATTTTCTTACCATTTTCTGCTGTATTTTCTATATAACTCATAACAGAATTAATTGAAGAATGGTCCAAAACATTTGCAATAAGTGAAGGGCTGTATCCCAATTGCGCAGATTTGGTTCCTAATGAGTATCTAAATCTACGTGAGTTTATAACACCCAGATAGTCTTGAGGTTTATTTATTGCGCGATTTATAGTATTTCTGATTTTTAGGGTTATTGCATATGGAGTAAGTTTTAATCCACCATTATCAATCATACTTAGCTCTACACATTTATTTTTAAAAAGATATGTATTTATAAAAATAGGAAGTTTTCTCTTTTGTTTTTCACTTAACTCTAAATTTAATGTTTCACTTACCAGAGAAATCACAGCTTCAACGAGAAAGGTCAACTGTCTGAAAAGCTCTTCTGGTATTTGTACTTTTCTAAACTCTTTTCTATATCCATTTCGTTGTTTAATCCTTGGAACATTTAGATAGTACTCGCCATTGGAATTGAAGAGATCACCAACTTCAAGTTGTGATATTTGCATTGGTCGCCGCCCGGAATATGCAATAAGGATTAATAGTAGGTAGTTAGATAAGCTAACCTTCTCTTCCCTGTGTGCTTTTTCTACAGAATCGATTATTACTTTAAGTTGAGAATCACTAAATGGACCTCTTTTGTAATCATGTGTCTTTATATGCTTGCTTGTGTATGCTTTTTTAACTTTAACATTAGTAATGAATATGATTGATTCAGCCGAAAACAGAGATGGATAAATATCACTAATTTTCATAAAAAAGTATTTCAGTGTCTCGGCATGTGTGTAATCCGATGAGCTAACATTTTTATAGTAATACTGTATGCAATCCTTAGATAGCAAGCTATCATCCTTGTTAATTACCCTAATATAATGCTTTATTGCATAAAACATTTTCTTAGTATAACTGGCACTATAATTTATAGCGAAATATGCCAAAGTGGTTTTGATAGGCATGAATGCACTAACGATCATTCTTAAAGAATCAATGTTCAATGTTATACTTTCACTTATCTTCCACTTGGAATGCGCAAAATTTACTTTGAAGTTACAATCTTTGGTTTCAAAAACCGAATATTGATTTTCTTGAAGTTTTTTTAAGGTTTGAAACATTAGACTTATCCTCTATTATAGTTTTTAGTGGATTAATAACAGCCATTATTTTTCGGCTCTCTTGTGCTATAAATGCTTGGTTATAGATATCTGAGGTTGTACTATTCTTTTTCCACCCCATAAGATAATTTCTTACTTTCTCATAAGTAATATATTCCTGAGAGTTCGAATTCATGAGCATCATTTCTGAGAATTTCACATTCCAAGTATGTCTTAGCGAATGCCCCACAATATCGCTCAATACATTACTATTTTTCCTAATTTGTTCGAAAATTTTCTGATAACCTGAAATAGTTAATGCATGACCTAATTGACCTTTACTGCTATGAGTAACAAGCAGATAGTCATGCTCCCCTGCATGACACTGCTTACCTCTGAAATCACTAATATAATTCTGTATTAACTCAGTCAATTCTATACTCAATGGTATTTTTCTTTCTAAAGTTTTAACCAATGGTTGCCTTAATCGTGGTTCGTTTTGATCATCTGGCCTTCTTA
The DNA here is from genome assembly GCF_000018045.1 of Citrobacter koseri ATCC BAA-895. Lineage (NCBI taxonomy): Bacteria > Pseudomonadati > Pseudomonadota > Gammaproteobacteria > Enterobacterales > Enterobacteriaceae > Citrobacter > Citrobacter koseri. Next base: position 3,689,415 of record NC_009792.1, read on the forward strand.
CTATGCATAGACTTTTGTGGACATAGTCAAAATCAACCAACTTAATATTAAGTAGCTCCCCTCCCCTAATACCTGTCTCTAACAAAATTTCAATTATTAGATTATTTCGAAACCTTACATGCTCCGAAAATGGATTAATCTTAGATTTAACACTTACCATACCAGTCAAAGTTGTAACTTGCTCATTTGTCAATGATTTGCTTTCGCTTTCAATATTGTAATTCTTTCCGTTCTCTATTCTTGGCTTTATAAAATCAAATGCTCGACTGATTGTTTCATAACGAGAAGAGTCAATATTATTGATAGCAATGTTATCAAAAAACCATTTGACGTAATTTTCAATTGTCATTATCTTGAAATAAAGGGCTCTTTTAGAGACATGTTGTTCTTTAAGAATGCTTGTAACATTTCCTAAGTCTTTTCTGTATGTGAGTGCATTCATTAAGCCGAATAAGTACCCTTTGTTCGAGACAAGTTTTTCGATATCAAGATTTACTGTATTAAAAGCTTCCACATTAATATCAGCATTGTATCTTTCAAATAAAAGCAAAGCATTTGCTATTGCTTCCATTGTTGAAAATGAATAGTTATTTGTACGCGAAATAACACTCATATACAGGTTCGGATAAACCAGGGGTAATCCGTTGCTCTCATTAATAATTATACAACTCCTGATACCATCTTTATTCTTCAATCTTTTTATTCTATATTTCAAAGTCATATCACCTCTATTTACATATAATCATCAGTGAAAATAAATAAAGCATATAACATAAGCAATTTACAAATATATTTTCCTGTTTTTAACATTATTTCCTTTTGCTATAACACTTACAGGTCGAAAATTTATAATATCCCTCTAGAGGGATATTATAATCCTTTCTTTTCACTTGAAATAGTTAACCCATTATTTTAAAAGGAATTAAAGGTGTTTTGTAAATCAAAAAGTAAATAGCACTATCATTTCAATAATGCAATTTACAAAATAGTACTAAATATAGGTTCATTCAAAGAATGGTTTTCAACCCAATCTGATATCGAATTATCCGTTTCGATAAATTTCTAATTTCATCTGGGCATTTAATTAGCGAGAACCATGTCTCATAAACATAAAACTGTTCGAAAATATTAAGCTCAAAGATCGAATCTAACGGTTCTCTTAGATTCCCCACTAAATACTGGCTTAACCAGTAAACAATCTTTCTGTTAAATTCATTATCAGGTAAATCGTAAATCGCTCCGAGTTCGAAGATCTTGTAAAAAAGATCATCGCCTAAATTGCACATATGGTTTTCTTCACTCAAAAATTTCTCAATATTCATAAAATCTCTCCCAGGTTTAATTAAGCAACTTTATTGCGGCTTGTTTCGATTACAGACTGAATCCAGGCATCAATCTCACTTTCAACGAAAGCTACTGCACGACTTCCAATTTTGACAGGAGCAGGAAACTTGCCATCGTTGATCAGACGATAGATCCATGCTTTTCCGTAGCCAGTTCGTTCGAGAACTTCTGGTAGGCGTATGAGGCGGGTTGCTTGATTGTTCATTTTGTTTCCCCTTGTCGTTGCGGTGAAGTCACTATACGAACACTTGGGAAAAGAAAGGAGCGAAGCTCCTGAAACGGAGGTTCTTCGCTGCTATGCAGGATGGTTTTCTCGAAGTTGGTGCCGTACAGAACAGGGGAACTTGAGAGTAGCTGAAATTCCCCTGTTTTATAGCAAGTGGCCAAATGGGCGGTTTAAAGTAAAAATCGCAAAAAAAAAGCATCATTTACGATGATGCTTTTGGTTTCTTTTTATAATAAAAACAGATGGTTATAGATAAAATACTAATCCGATAGTTTCATTACATCAGAGACTTTCATTTGCTTCAAATGGCTATTTTTGTTCATGAAGTAAAGGAATTGTCGGATAAAGTCAGTTGTGCAGGATTTAAGGGCCAAAGGCCTGTCGGTATCTTTGATTTGGCTGGACTGCCTCATTTCGCTTTCTTCGTCATCGTCTGTATATAGTAGTCTGGATAACCTGTCGTCAGAAACACGGATTTTTTTAACGGCTGCCCACACCAAGATATCCAACATAGGTATTACACGATAACTGATGAGTTTCTTGATAGTTCCGTATCCAAAACGAACAGATTCCAATGGGTTTTCATCAATACCCTTAATTTTACGCCATTGCGGTAATGCAGCTTTAAGCGACTCTGCAATCTCTTCGTCTGTGCCACTTGCCAAATCAATCTCGATCATGACTGTTCGTGTAAACTGATCTGGCATAATGTCTGAAAGTGATTCCTCTCGAAGCTCTGCGTTTATAGAATAATTGTTACCTTCATGCCAAACAAAACCTCCGCGTTGCATAGCAATAATGCTCGTTTCAGCAAGGCGATCAAGAGTTGTTAGAAAAAAATGGGGGGGCTGAAAAAGTTTGTTGGCAGGAGTCATGTATCCAAGTTGCCCTTCTGGAATCAAAAAAGGGTTACCGGTGAAAATCTTTGAGAAGTAACCCATAAGAGTTCTGCTCTCAAACTCTTCCCGATACTCCTTAAAGAACAGATTCCGGGCCCATAACTCGTGATAGAAGTGTATCAATGAGAGATCTTCAAACTTGCGATAGTTATCTATGTTAAGCCAAGCTTTGATTTCTTTTGTATGCTCTAGTGACCAGTTGTTCAAAATCCATTCTCCACCTATGCTGGTACTGCCCTACGGGTACAATTCAGTTATGCTTAAAAACTACCGTATACACTAATCGGTGGAAAGCAGATCCTGCTTACGCAGTTCAACTCCCAGTTGGTAGCTGAACTGAGGATTTGTTATCTTTTGATACAATTTGCCAATCAGCTAATCGTGAGAATTCATACCATTAAGATTTATGGTTCCTTTTTAGAACCACCAATAAAATATAAATAAAAAATTAATCTAAAAATCAATGGTTTAAATAGCTAATCACAGGGACGCCAGCTTGATAGGACTGCAACCGGACAGCGGCAATAAAAACAGCCACTTAAGGACACTGACCAGACAGTGCGCAGACCGAGAAAAGACAAAAATATACACGTGAAATGCACGTGCACTTTAAAAGAACCCCAGATCTCACGGTCTGGGGTTTTTCTATTTGTAACTAAGGGTAACAAAAACACATCCCCCTTTCGCGCTCCGCTCACCTTGACACTGTTTATTTTTACAGTAAAAATACTGTATACAATCACAGTAATTTTCCGGGGGGCTTTTATGTTCGTTGAACTGGTTTATGACAAGCGTAATGTCGAGGGGCTACCGGACGCAAGAAACATCATTCTTAACGAGCTGACAAAGCGCGTACACCGGATCTTCCCCGACGCCGACGTGAGAGTTAAGCCAATGCAGGCTAACGCATTAAACAGCGACTGCACAAAGACCGAAAAAGAGCGGCTAAACAGAATGCTGGAAGAGATGTTTGAAGAAGCCGATATGTGGCTGGTGAACGAATTATGAGCATGGACAACATGATTATTGCCGGGGTAAGAATATATTTCCCGCCTGGCACCGAACTCCCTGTTCCAACGCCTGAACTCAGGACATTTGCCATCGTCAGCAAAGACCCGCCTGGACATCTGGTGCTTGAGTACAAAAACAGGCAGTAGGTTCCTGTACTGACCCGGCTTTTTGATGATTCAGCACATGCGATTTCAGCTATAACAAGCCTGAGCAAAAAGACGTGGCATTAATACTTAAAACACATTGATCCGTCATGCCGGGCAGATACAATCCGCGGCGGCTGGCAACATTCTATATTCGCACGCCAGCTGTCCGTACCATGCTCTTCCATGCGGCGTGGTTGCTACTCTATTAATTCTACTGATGAGAATCTTGCTGTAGATCGCATACGGCCTTGCCGCTCTCACCACTTTCACAGCCTTCCTGTTACGCCATATAAAGCAACTCGATTGGGAATTTCCAGTTACTGACGCAAATACGGAACATACAATCACATACACATCTTTACATTTGGTGGTTTTCATGAATACTACTAAATGATTATGTTAACACGATGAAATTCAACGGATGAAATATGAATATATTTGAACAAACTCCACCAAACCGCAGGCGTTATGGCCTGGCTGCATTTATTGGGTTAATCGCTGGTATCGTATCAGCATTTGTTAAATGGGGCGCTGAAGTACCTTTGCCACCCCGCAGTCCGACTGATATGTTCACTGCTGCATGCGGGCCGGAATCATTAATCAGGGCTGCCGGGCAAATTGACTGTTCCCGCAATTTCCTGAATCCCCCTTATATTTTCCTTCGTGACTGGATGGGGCTTGCTGATCCTAACGCTGCCGTCTACACCTTTGCCGGGCATGTGTTTAACTGGGTTGGCGTAACACACATCATCTTTTCGATTGTCTTCGCAGTGGGTTACTGTGTTGTTGCTGAAGTTTTCCCCAAAATTAAACTCTGGCAGGGTTTGCTGGCTGGTGCGCTGGCACAGCTTTTCGTACATATGATTTCCTTCCCTCTCATGGGGCTGACTCCACCTTTGGTTGACCTTCCATGGTATGAGAATGTATCCGAAATTTTTGGACATTTAATCTGGTTCTGGTCCATCGAAATTATCCGTCGGGATCTGCGTAACAGGATTACTCATCAACCGGACCCGGAGATCCCTTTGGGAACAAGCCGGTGACAAATTCTTAATGTGGTAAAATGGCGCAAACACAGCGCCATTTTTTAGTATCCATTTACTGAACTCCTGAGTTGCCTGTTTTAATCTCTCGCTAATCCCCTCTTCCCGGCTCTGACATTCCTGTTCTGTGAAAAAGAGAATAAACCACTTTCCATCCGTGCACCCGAATGTTCTTAATATCAAGGAGGAGATTTATGTCTGGTATCTGAGTCTGTTAAATAACATGATAAAAAACCGCGCACTTCCTGCATTGCTTTCCCTGAACATTTAAGCAGCCCACCGGCACCTTGCCGATTAATACCTGTTGTGGATGCCCCCTCCTGGCACAAAGCGGCCTGAACGAAGGGCTATCAGGTCTGCTATGGGCGCCCCCCCCCTACAGCTTCCATTGAAAGCATCAATCAATACGCAAAACTCCCGCTCCTGACAAACTCAACCACCTCCCCCACCAAGTCACACTGCCACCAGGACAATGTTGTTGCTCCTGCCCGGAAGAGTTGTGTTGCTGCTGCCGTAACACGATGTTAGCATTTGGCAATCAAGACGCTTAGATGTCTAAAAACCCCATTCCTGACCCCGAGAGAGGCTAAAAGGAAGATGACAGATAACCTGCAACTCACACAACTGGTCGAGACCTGCCGCTGGATAGGGGCAAAAGGCTGGGCTCCCGCCACTGGCGGCAATATGTCTGTCCGCCAGGACGACGCTTTTTGCTGGCTCAGCGAGTCGGGAAAAGATAAAGGCAACCTGACTACCGACGATTTTTTGCAGGTGGAAATCGCCACCAGTCACGCACCATCCGGTCGCAAACCATCGGCGGAGACAGGGCTGCATACCCTGATTTATCACCTCTTTCCCCAGGCAAACGCGGTGTTGCACGTCCACACCGCCAACGCCACGGTGCTCTCGCGCATCGTTAAAACGCCGGAGCTATATATCAGCGGTTTTGAAATGCAAAAGTCGCTTAGCGGGCAGACCACCCATCTTGATACCGTCTGCGTGCCAGTGTTCGACAACGACCAGGATATCGACGCGCTGGCGTCACGTATTGCGCATTACGCGCAAGAGCGTTCTCTGAATTACGGTTTTCTTCTGCGCGGTCATGGCTTAACCTGCTGGGGACGCTCAGTGGAGGAGGCCCGCCGTCATCTGGAGGGGCTGGAATTTTTATTTGAATGCGAAATGCGTTTGCGGCAACTGGAGAGATTATGATTCGCGCGATTGTGACGGATATTGAAGGCACCACCAGCGATATCCGTTTTGTTCACAATGTTCTGTTCCCCTATGCGCGCGAGCGGCTGGCGGCGTTTGTTACCGCCCGGCAGTATGCCGAACCGGTAAAATCAATTCTTGATAATCTGCGCAACGAGATTGCCCGGCCGGACGCCAGTACCGCAGAACTTATCGAAACGCTTTTCACCTTTATGGATGAAGATCGCAAATCAACGGCGCTAAAAGCCCTGCAAGGCATTATCTGGCACGACGGTTACGTCAATGGCGACTTTACCGGTCATCTCTACCCGGACGTTCTGCCAGCGCTGGAGAAATGGAAAGCACAAGGCATTGATCTCTATGTTTATTCCTCCGGCTCCGTCGCAGCGCAGAAACTGTTATTTGGCTATAGCGACGAAGGTGATATTACTCATCTGTTCAGCGGCTATTTTGATACCCATATCGGCGCAAAGCGAGAAACGCAGTCATACCGCAATATCGCGTCGTATATCGGCGTCGCGCCGTCGCAAATCCTGTTCCTCTCCGACGTATATCAGGAGCTGGACGCCGCTGAAGAGGCGGGTCTTCGCACCCTGCAACTGATTCGTGGCGAGGGTGATGGCGCCAGCCGCCACCACCAGGTACATCAATTCGACGACATTAACCCGGAGCAGATCCTTTCATGAGCGCATTGACTATTTATTCCGATAAAGACGCCAGCCAGCCCCAGTGGCACAGTACCGACGCCGCAGAGATAGCCCAACAGCTCAACGCGAAAGGCGTCCGCTTCGAACGCTGGGTTGCAGACCGCGACTTAGGCCAGGCCCCCGCGCCAGAAACGGTGATCACCGCCTATCAACATGCGATTGATAAGCTGGTTGCCGAGAAAGGCTATCAGAGCTGGGATGTGATCAGCCTGCGCGCCGACAATCCACAAAAAGAGGCGCTGCGTGCAAAGTTTCTCAATGAACACACCCACGGCGAAGATGAAGTGCGATTCTTCGTTGAAGGCGCAGGACTGTTTTGCCTGCACATTGGCGACCAGGTTTACCAGGTGCTGTGTGAGAAAAACGATCTGATTTCAGTGCCCGCCGGTACGCCGCACTGGTTTGATATGGGCTCCGAGCCAAACTTTACCGCGATCCGTATTTTCGATAACCCGGAAGGCTGGGTGGCGCAGTTTACCGGCGACGCCATTGCGGATGCCTATCCGCGCCTGCTTTAACGATCTGGCCGGGCGACGCTATCGTACGCCAGGCCTGCTCTGCATCAGGCCGCCTCCGTCCTGAAAACTCCCTTCGCCACGTCTTCTGGCGTCACCACGCCGCTATCCAGCACCCAGCCGCTAATCAGCGCTGCTGGCGTCACGTCAAACGCCGGGTTATAGACCTGCGCATTTTCCGGCGCCCACTGTACCGCGCCAAAACTGCCCGCCACGCCGGTGACTTCTCCTGCCGCACGCTGCTCAATCGGGATTGCGTCGCCATTCGGGCAGTGGGGGTCCAGCGTGGTTTGCGGCGCGGCAACGTAAAACGGAATACCGTGGAATTTCGCCAGCACCGCCAGCGAATAGGTGCCGATTTTATTCGCCACATCGCCATTTGCGGCAATACGGTCGGCCCCTACCCACACCGCGTCCACCAGCCCTTTCGCCATCAGACTGGCAGCCATTGAGTCGGTAATCAGTTGATAGGGAACCCCCAGTTCGCCCAGTTCCCAGGCTGTGAGTCTGCCGCCCTGCAATAACGGGCGCGTTTCATCCACCCAGACGTTTTGCACGTTGCCCTGTGCATACGCGCGGGCAATCACCCCCAGTGCCGTCCCCGTGCCCGCTGTCGCCAGCCCGCCGGTGTTGCAGTGGGTCAGCAGACGGCTGCCCGGCTTCACCAGCGCACTTCCCGCACGCGCGATATCGTCACAGAGTTGTTTGTCTTCATCGATCAGACGTAGCGCTTCCGCCGCCAGCGCCGGAACAAAGTCTTCTTGCCTCAGCGCCTGCTTCATGCGATCGAGATTGTTCATCAGATTGACCGCCGTCGGGCGCGCAGCGCGCAGCGTTTCCAGCGCTATCGCCAGTTCATCCCGGCGATGGCCTGACTCCGCCAGCAGCGCCAGTAGCAGACTGGCGGAAAGACCAATCAGCGGCGCACCGCGCACTCGCAGCGCGTGAATATGCCCCACCAGCGCTTCTACCGTTGAGGCATCCAGCCAGCGTTTCTCCTGTGGAAGCGCCTGCTGATCGAGAATAAATAATTGATTATCCGCCACCCGCAGGCTGGTCGTCTGTAATGTCTGCATGTCGTTAATTCTCTGTTGCGTTGTTGTATCACATTGTGTCAGGATGAATTACAGATGTATAGACGTCTACATGTCTTTATTAGTGAAATGAGTGAGGAACAGGCAATGTCGCAATACCGTACCTTTACCGCCCAGGATGCCGTGGAATACGCCCGAACGTTTGGCGGCATCGATGATCCATCCACACTGGTAGAGGCGCAGGAGGTGGGCGACGGCAACCTTAATCTGGTGTTTAAGATTTTCGATACCACTGGCGTAAGCCGCATCGTCGTCAAACAGGCGCTGCCTTACGTGCGCTGCGTCGGCGAATCCTGGCCGCTGACGCTGGATCGCGCTCGTCTTGAAGCGCAAACGCTGGTGGCGCATTACCAGCACTGCCCGCAGCATACGGTGAAAATCCACCATTTCGACCCTGAACTGGCGGTGATGGTGATGGAAGATCTCTCCGACCATAACATCTGGCGCGGCGAACTGATTAAAGGCGCCTGGTATCCGCAGGCGGCACGCCAGCTCGGCGAATATCTGGCGCAAACGCTGTTTCACACCAGCGATTTTTATCTCCACCCGCATGACAAAAAAGCGCAGGTGGCGACATTTATTAACCCGGAGATGTGTGAGATCACCGAAGATCTGTTCTTCAACGATCCCTACCAGATCCACGAGCGCAACAGCTATCCTGCGGAGATCGAAGGCGACGTCGCCGCACTACGCAGTGACGCTCAGCTTAAGCTGGCGGTGGCAGCGCTCAAACATCGTTTCTTCTCCCATGCCGAAGCGCTACTGCACGGCGATATCCACAGCGGCTCGATCTTTGTCGCCGACGGTCGCCTGAAAGCCATCGACGCCGAGTTCGGCTACTTTGGGCCGATAGGCTTTGATGTAGGCACCGCCATCGGCAATCTGCTGCTGAACTTCTGCGGCCTGCCGGGTCATCTGGGCATTCGCGACGCCGCCGCCGCGCGCGAGCAGCGGTTGACGGATATTCAGGAGCTGTGGAACACCTTTGCTGAACGTTTTCAGGTGCTGGCGACGGAGAAAACTCGCGACGCGGCGCTACGCGCGCCGGGCTACGCGTCGGAATTTCTGAAAAAAGTCTGGGCGGACGCCATCGGCTTTTGCGGCACCGAGCTGATTCGCCGCAGCGTCGGGCTGTCGCACGTAGCGGATATCGATACCATTCAGGATGCGGAAATGCGCCATGAATGCCTGCGCCATGCCATTACCCTCGGAAAAGCGCTGATTGTGATTGCCGACCGGATTGAGAGCGTGGAAGCGCTGATCGCGCGGGTGCGGCAGTACAGTTAAGTGTAGGCCGTTTGCCCGGTGGCGCTACGCTTACCGGGCCTACGATCCGAATGCAGGCCGGGTAAGGCGAAGCCGCCACCCGGCAAATACTTACCCCAGATACTCAATCACCGATAACCCGCCGTTGTAATCCGTGCTGTAGATAATCCCCCGCGCATCGACAAACACATCGCAGGACTGGATCACCTGCGGGCGATTTGGCCGCGTATCCATCATCTTCTCAGGTGCCGCAGGCACCAGCGCGCCGGTTTCTACCGGACGATAAGGATTGGAAATATCATAAGCGCGCACCCCTGCGTTCTGGTAAGTGGCGAAAATCAGCGTCGAGCTAATAAAGCTGCCAGGGCGGTTTTCGTGCAGGTTATGCGGCCCGAAGTGCGCCCCTTTCGCCACGTAATCAGCCTCATCCGGCTGCGGGAAGGTGGCGATGCTCACCGGATTCGACGGCTCGCGGATATCAAACAGCCAGATCAGCTTTTCGCCGTCTTCCTGATTGTCGAGCACCGCTTCGTCCAGTACCACCAGCAGATCGCGGTCCGGCAGCGGCAGCGCAGTGTGTGTGCCGCCGCCAAACGGCGGGCTCCAGTTGCGATGGCTAATCAGTTTCGGCTGCGTGCGATCTTGCACATCCAGCAGCGTCAGACCACCGTCACGCCAGCTACCGTAGGCGGTATCGCCAGCGATAATCGCGTGATGCAACGCATAGCGTTTGCCCTCCGGCCAGTCTGGCGTCTCTCCCGCCGCCTGATTCATCCCTGGCAACCACCAGCGCCCGGCCACCTCTGGCTTACGCGGATCGGCCAGATCGATGGTCAGGAAGATGTAGTCAGTGAAACCGTCGATCAGCGCCGAGACGTAGGCCCAGCGTCCGCCGACGTACCAGATGCGGTGAATGCCGATCCCATTCAGGGAGAGAAAACCGATTTCACGCGGTTTATCCGGCGTGGAAATATCAAACACGCGCAGCCCTGCGCTCCAGCCCCGGTCCTGCACATCGCTGACCGTCTCACCGACCTGCCGCGTGTAGTAGACCTTTTCATCGGCAAAGCGGGCATCGGCGAACAAATCGCGGGCGTTAATCACCAGCAGCAGATCGTCATGCGCCTGCAAATGCACGTTCCAGGTGCCTGGCGGTGCAGGCACATAGCCCGCCGCCCGTGGATTTTTCGGGTCACGCACGTCAACAATCGAAAACCCCTGCGACACCATATGGCCAATATAGGCAAAACCGCGATGTACCATTAGCTGTACGCCGTCCGGGCGACCGCCCTGGTCGCTATGGCCAATCAGCCGCATATTGCGGCTATAGTCGGGGCGCGGTAATTCAGTCACCTTAATCTCCTTTTGCCAAACGGCGTCACCGCCTTATCCGGCCTACAGGGAGCACATTGTAGGCCCGGTAAGCGCAGCGCCAGCGGGCATTACGCCGGATGGCGGCGTAACCGCCTTATCCGGCCTACAGGGAGCGCATTGTAGGCCCGGTAAGCGCAGCGCCACCGGGCATTATTTATTCTTCGCTTCAAGCGTCGCAAACCACGGCGCGATGAAGTCTTCCGTCTGGCCCCAGCCCGGAATGATTTTGCCTAATGAGGCGACGTTAACCGCCCCCGGCTGCGCTGCCAGCAGCGCCTGCGGAATGGCTGCGGCTTTAAAATCGTAAGTGGCAGGCGTAGGTTCACCAGCAATCTTATTGGCAATCAGCCGCACGTTAGTGGCGCCAATCAGTTTCGGGTCAACCGCCACGCTCACCTTCCACGGGCTGCCCGCCTCGCGCATCAGTTGCAAATCCTGGTTGGAGATGTCGATGCTGTAGAGCTTAATCTCAGTGCGGCCATTCTCTTTCAGCGCTTTGTACGCCCCCTGGCTAAAGGCGTCCCAGGTCCCCCAGATAGCGTCGATTTTCCCTTTCGGGTATTTCGCCAGCACCGCGCCCACTTTGTTGGCGGTATCGCCCTGCACGTCGGAAGAGACCGCGCCGATAGACTCCAGCTCTTTAATCCCCGGATTGTCCTTCAGCATTTGCTGATAAGCCGCCTGGCGGCGCTCCATCGGCGGGAAACCGGCGACCCACAGCTTGATAATATTGGCTTTACCGTTGAAATCTTTTACCAGTTGTCCGAAGGAGAGATGGGTCAGCGAGGCGTCATCCTGCTGAGTTACCGTCACGCCCGGGATCTCACCGTTGACGGCGGTATCAAACACCGCCACTTTGATCCCGGCATCTACCGCTTTCTTCACCAGCGCGGTGGAGTACGGATCGCGCCCCTGAGAGAGAATAATGCCGTCATACTTCTGGCTGATCGCCTGGTTAACGAAATCCTGGAATTTCGCGTCGTCGCCATTGCTTAAAAAGGTGCTGACCTTAAAGCCGAGCTTTTTCCCCTCCTGAATCGCGCCCGCAACGAACTGGGTCGTGTTGTCATCAGAGCCAAGGTTGCGGATCACCGCAATGCGAACCGGGCCATTATGCCCGGCAATGGCCGCTGGCACCGGCGTTGCCGCATAGCCCGGCAGCGAACTCAGTAATCCCAGCGCCAACAAAGAAAGTGCAGTTTTTTTCATTATCGTTTCCCGTTGTGTTGTTAACGTTTTTGTATGTAGGTGATCGCCAGCGCCGCCGCCAGCACCAGCCCTTTTATAATGTCCATTGCGTAATAGGGCACCGAGAGCATCACCAGCCCGTTGGAGAGCACGCCAAGGATCACCGCCCCCACCAGCGTGCCGAACGCATTCGGTTTGCCGGAACCGGCCAGCGAAAAGCCGATCCACGCCGCCGCGACGGCATCCATCAAATAGCCTCCCCCGGCGTTAACCTGTGAAGAGCCAATACGCGAAGCCAGCAGGATGCCCCCTAACCCCGCCAGCAACGAGGCAATGACGTAGGCCGCCACTTTATAGCGGGTGGTGCGAATACCGGAGAGGCGCGCCGCTTCCGGGTTGCCGCCAATGGCGTACATCCGTCGCCCGTGGGTGGTCAACGACAGCGCGAGCTGCGCCGCCAGCGTCACGACCAGCATCACGACAACAATAGTCGGCACCTGCCCCAGCGCGCCGAATGCCGCCGGAATAAGCCCCTCAGCCATTTCACCGCTCGGCAGCACCATGTTTTCAGTAATAGAACCGCCGTAGCTGTAGGTCATCGCCACTCCCTGAATCACAAACAGGCTGGCAAGCGTGGCGAGCATGTCGGGAATACGCAGCACCACAATCAGAAAAGCGTTGAACAGCCCCACCAGCGTACAGAGCGCCAGGGTAATGACAATCGCCCCAGTGGTGCCAAAGCCGTGCCAGACGAACAGCGAAATCACCAGTGCGTTCGCCAGCGACGCGGTTGAGCCAACGGAAAGATCAAAACCGCCGACGGTAAGCGAGATGGAGACGCCAATCGCAATCACCGTGACGATCGCAATAGAGCGCAGGATGTTGATGATATTGAAGGGATCGAGGAAGTTATCCGACGCGACGCCAAAAATGGCGATCAGCGCGACAACCGTCAGCAGCATGCCCCACTTATAGAGAAAATCGAAAATCTGCTGGCGGCCAGACGCCGCTGCATTGACTGAAAGGGCCTTACTCACAACGCCGTTCCTCCGGTTGAATAATAAAGTAGTGTCTCTTCGCGGGCCTGCGCGCCTTCCACTTCCGCCACGATGCGCCCGTCCCACAACACGCAGATCCGGTCGCACAGTCCCACCAGTTCGGCGAACTCACCGGAGGCGTAAATCACCCCTTTGCCTTCCCGCGCCAGGCCGTCGATCAGCGCAAACAGGTCGGTTTTGGCTTTCACGTCCACGCCTTTGGTCGGCTCGTCGAAAATCAGCACGCGGGCGTCGCCGCGCAGCCATTTGCCGATCGCCACTTTCTGCTGGTTGCCGCCGGAAAGCCGACGCAACACTTGCCCCGGCCCGCGAGCGCGCACGCCGACGCGGGCAATCACCGCTTCCGCCCAGCGCCATGCCTGACGATGACCAAACAAGCTCCAGCGCGAGAAACGGTTATCAGCGGCGACCGCCAGGTTCATGGCGACGGACTCATCAATAAAAATGCCCTCTTTGCGCCGTTCCTCCGGCACCAGCGCCAGCCCGCGCGTCACCGAATCAACCGGGTCGCGCGGCGTCCACGGCTGATGATTAAGTTCGCCGCGTTCAACGCGGCTTTTCGACGCGCCGAACAGCGCCTTGCACAGCTCGGTTTTCCCGGCCCCCGCCAGCCCGGCGATGCCGAGAATTTCACCTTTACGCAGGTGCAAACTGATATTTTTCAGCAGCCGTTCATCGTGCAGCCCTTCCACGCGCAGCAGCGTTTCATCAGCATGCGGCGGGCGTTTTGGCGGATAGATATCGTTTAACTCATGACCCAGCATCTTCTCGACGATGGCGTCAGCGCTCAGTTCCGCCATCGGCCCGGACTCAATCAACTTGCCATCGCGCAGTACGGTTAAGGTGTCGCAAATGGCCTTTAGCTCATGAATGCGATGGGAGATAAACACCACGCCGATCCCCTGTTGTTGCAGGCGTTTCACCACGGCAAACAGCCGTTCGCTTTCATGCTGATCGAGCGGCGCGGTGGGTTCATCGAGGATCAGAAAACGACAGTGGTGCGAGAGCGCGCGGGCCAGCAGGATCTGCTGCTTTTCGGCGAGCGTGCAACCATCGATGACCCGGCGCACGTCCAGATGAACATCAAGCTGGGCCAGCGCGTCACGCGCCTGCTGGCGAATAGCGCGCCAGCGGTAGCGGTGTCCCGGCTGCGCCAGCTGATCGAGCATAATATTTTCCGCAATACTCAACCCAGGGATCAGCGCAACATCCACCTCCTGCTGCACCAGATGAATGCCCAGCCGTTTGGCGTCCAGCGGTTCGCGTATCGGCACCGGCTGGTTATTAATTGCAATTTCCCCTTCGTAATGGTCGTGCGTGCCGCAGAGCACCGCCATCAGCGTGGATTTCCCCGCACCGTTCGCCCCCGTCAGCGCGTGCACGGAACCGCCCGTCAGGGTGAAATCAACGCGGGAGAGCGCCTGAAAGCCGGAAAAGGCCAGGCTGATACCGCGCATGTCGAGGCGACTGGAGAGCATCCGCTGTAAATCCTTTCTGATAATCATTTGATTTACGAAATTTTTCACAGCTCTCCCTGACTGACAACGACATAAAAAGCATAAGATAAAGCAAAATATTATTAGCCATCCAGATGTCTATAAATGACATCGGGTTAGACTATCACAAAGGGATCGCAGCATGAGTAAGAATACTGACCGCAACGCGGCAGCGAACTTCGTGGGTGGACTAAAACCCATCAAGGAAAGCGGGCATTTATCAGCCCCAATAAATCAGATCTTTTTTATCTTTTAGATTTAGTTTAAGTCGATATATATCAATTCCAGATTATCAACCTGCATTTATGTATTTCATATTTATGACACGCCAGGTTTATTAAAAATAAAAATTCATTTGAAGTGCTTTCATATAAATGATGATTAGTAGAGAATGTAACGCCTCAGATAAAACCGCCATTTACTATTATTTACCTGATGCACAATGGGTGAAATTTGCATTTTATATAAATAGCGTCATGGAGTTTTCATGAAAAACAACACAACTGTCACGCAAAAAGAATATTTGCTTAACAATAAAACAACGTTATTATCAACCACAGATAAAGACAGTCATATTACCTATGCTAACTCTGCATTTATCGACGCCAGCGGATTTAATGAAACGCAGTTAATGGGTAAACCACATAATATTATTCGCCACCCGGACATGCCCTCTGCCGCTTTCGCTGACATGTGGCACACGATACTGCAAGGCGATAGCTGGACCGGGCTGGTCAAAAACCGACGACAAAACGGCGATCATTACTGGGTACGCGCAAATGTTACCCCTGTCTGGCAAAATGAAAAATTAACGGGGTATATTTCAGTACGCACCGTGCCTTCCCGGGATGAAGTTTCGCACAGCGAACAGCTTTATCAGAAAATAAACAATAATGGAATTAAAGGGTTTCGACTTTTTAAAGGCATAATTATCCGTCGCGGAGCGCTGTCCTGGCTTTCGATGTTTAAATGGCTGTCGGTTAGCCAACGCGTCAATTATGCTTTAGCCATCACCAGTCTGACAGCCCTGTTATTTATTTTCTTACCTGTTCCTCCTGCTATTCAGGGGGGCAGCATCATCGTATTATTTTTGCTCCTGGCTATTTACCTTAAGGTTCAAATTTGTCAGCCGGTTAATACGCTGCTGGTGCAGATGCAAAAAGTGGTTTCGGGCCGTAAACCCGATAATTGCCATTTGCAGCGCGTGGACGAAATAGGGATGCTCATGCGACTGGTGAATCAATCGGGGCTTAATCTGCGCTCCCTGGTTGATGATGTCAGCACGCAAATATCCGGTATTCAGGCTATCAGCCAGCGCGTGTCTCAGGAAGGCACGGCATTGCAGAGCCGCTCAGAAGAGACATCTGCCGACCTGCAACAAACCGCCGCAGCCATTGAAGAGATCGGTAGCGCTGTGCAACAAACCGCAGATACCGCGGCCCAGACAATGACGATGGCCGACAGTACCAGCGCCAATGCGACTGAAGGCGGCCATATCATGAAGCAAACCATCACCATGATGCAGGCTATCTCACACGATAACAGTCAAATCGTGGACATTATCGGCGTCATTGACAGTATTGCTTTTCAGACCAACATCCTGGCGCTGAATGCAGCGGTCGAAGCGGCCCGCGCCGGTGAATCCGGGCGCGGATTTGCGGTCGTTGCCGCAGAGGTGCGTAACCTCGCCCAGCATTCTGCGTCTGCGGCAAAAGAGATCAAGCAGCTTATCGAGAAAAACGTCACCAACGTCAATACGGGAGTGCAAATGGTCGAGCAGACGGAAACACACCTTACCGGAATGATCGATGACGTGTTGCAGATGTCTACCATGATCAAAGAGATAAGCCTGGCGACGCGGGAACAAACTTTAGCGCTCGAACAGATCAACAATTCAATTTCACGAATTGGTTCCATGACGGACAACAATGCGGAAATGGTGGAGCAGGTGACGGATGCCGCGGGGGATTTAACGGGACGCGCGTCACGGCTGCAACAGGCCGTACAGGTTTTTGGCGCCTCACGATAGCAGCGAAAAGCAAAAAGCCCTCAGCATACGCCAGGGGCTTTTCTATTTATCGCGTTCTCAACGCGCAGGGTAATCGCGGTTAATCCACGCGTGATCGTCTTCCCAGGTGAAAATCCATTTGCGCACCGGGCCTGCCATCACATTCAGGTAATAACTGTCATACCCGGCCATTGTCGCCACCGGGTGATAGCCTTTCGGCACCATCACGACGTCACGGTTGTAGACCGCCATACACTCATCGAGCGAGCGATCGTCGGTGTATACCCGCTGCATACAAAATCCCTGTTCCGGGTTGAGGCGATGGTAATACGTCTCCTCAAGAAGGGTCTCGTAAGGCGGATTATCAGTGTCGTGCTTGTGGCTCGGGTACGAACTGGTACAGCCTTCGTGAGTCCACACTTCCACCACCAGCAGACTATCGGCGGGTTTATCTTCCGGCAGAATGTTGTGTACATAACGCTGGTTATGCCCCTTGCCCCTTGCCTCGCCGTCGATATCCTGCGGTGCAATCAGGCGGGTAGGATACGTTCCCTTGCCCGGCGCGGCGCATACCGCCAGCTCCAGCTTTGTTAACGCCTGTACCCGTACCGTTTCTCCGGGCGTAACGTATACCGCCCACGGCTTAATACGCTCGAACGGACTCATCCGCTCGCCAATCTCTGAAAACTGCGCGGTTGGTGTGGTGACAGACGCCCTCCCCGCCACCAGCACCAGACAGCGCTCTTCAGCAACGGCGGGAAGATGCAACTGCTGCCCTTCTTCAAGCTCAAACGCGTCAAAACCGACGTAGCCCCAGCCTGCCCGCTCCGGGGTGACGGACTGGGTACGTCCCTGCGCGTCAGGCTGTTGCCAGCGTGACAGTAAACGTGACATAGCGCCTCCTCAGATAAGACCGGCATCCCGCGCCAGGCGGCTCAGGTTGTTATATCCCAGCCGCGCGTAAGTCAGCGGATGGGCAATCGCCGGGTCCTGCTCCGCCTCCACCACCAGCCAGCCCTGATAATCGTGCGCTTTCAGCAGTCGCATAATCGGCGGGTAATCCACGCAGCCGTCGCCCGGCACGGTAAAGACGCCGCTGAGCACCGCATCCAGAAAGCTGGTTTTACGGTTTTTCACATCCGCCAGCACGTCGGCGCGCACGTCTTTACAGTGCACATGATTAATACGGCTCGCCCAGCGTTGCGCCACCGCCAGCGGGTCGGCGCCAGCGAAGGTCAAATGACCGGTATCCAGCAGCAATCCAACCTCATCACCGGTATGGGTCATCAGATTGTCCACATCCTCAGCGGACTCAATCACCGTCCCCATATGGTGATGATAAGCAATCTGCACCCCCTGCTGCTGTGTATAGCGGGCGAACGCGGTGAGCTTCTCGCCATACTCCGCCCAGCGCGCCTGCGGGAATCGCGGACGCAGGTGAACCGGCGTCTGCTGCTCGCCGTGAATGCAATGGCTCACCTCAGCGAAAACCATCACTTTCGCCCCCAGCTCGCGCAATAACGTCAAATGCGCCTGCGCCGCCGCAATCTCTTCTTCTACACTCCTCTCCAGCAGGCGACCGGAATACCACCCCGACACCAGCTTCAGATCGTGGCGTTGCAGGATTGGCCCCAGCAGACGCGCCTCGCGTGGGAATTTATTACCGAGTTCAAAGCCCGCAAAACCAGCCTCTTTACCTTCGCTCAGACAGGTATCCAGCGGCGTTTCCGCGCCAAGAGAGGGCAAATCATCATTGGTCCATGTCAGCGGATTAATGCCTAATTGCACAGCCATAATGTTCTCCTAAAGTTATGCCTGCCCGCGCTCGCGCCACCAGGCGATCAGTTGCAGATAGTTATCCCGAATGCGCGTCACCAGTTGCGCATCGTCAATGTCATGTTTCAGCCATGCGCGGGAAGCCTCGCCAAACAGCGTGCGCCCCACCGCAAACCCTTTCACCAGCTCATGTCCGGCAGCGGCTCTGAACCCTGCGCGTAACTGTTCGGCTGGCGCATCCAGCCCAAGAATCACCACGCCACGGCAGTGCGGGTCGCGGCGTTCGATAATGTCACTCAGCGCCGTCCAGCCGTCAGAGGAGAGCGGCGGCAGTTTCCACCAGTCGGGATAAATGCCCAGGTTGTAGAAGCGGGAGATAGCCCGCAGGTAAAGCTCATCGCTGCGCGGCATACCCACAGGTAAAATCACTTCCAGCAGCAGCTCATGCCCCGACTGACAGCAGGCGTGATACACCTCGGCGATTTTCTGCTCCTGCTCCAGGCGCAGGCCGTGGGCATCTTCCGGGTGGAAAAAGACCAGGCACTTCACCACATGTTCCTGCGGCCAACTGATAAGCTGAGTGCCAATGTTGCCGTGCTCCATCTCCAGCGGCCGTGAACCGGGAAGCTCAATCGGGCGGCCAATCCACCACCCTTCGCCGGTTATCGCATTCAGCGCGTCCTGGCCAAACGTTCCGTCGCACAGCAGACCGGCTTTTCCTTCCAGCCCCGCGCTGTTCGCCGCATCGCGGCTGGCCTGTAAGATCAGCGTTTTCAGCGCCGGAATGCGCTTCAGGGAGGCGCCGCACTGTAGCGCCATCTCTTCAAGCTGACTGCGGTGATCAAACGCCATCACGCACAATTCCGGCCAGTTACGCCGACGCGTCGTGACGCGATGCAGATGATTAAGCCGTGGATCAAGATCCGGGCGCGGCACCTGATGCTCGCGGGAGAGGTAGTCATCCAGCTCCACCTTACTCGGCATCGCGGGCGCGCAACCGTGGCGCGAGACCACCAGCGCGCCGCAGGCGTTGGCGTAGCGGCAGGCCTGCTCCCAGCCTTCATCATTGAGATAACCGCGCAGCAGCCCCGACATAAACGCATCGCCCGCGCCGAGCACATTAAGCACCTCGACGCGCACGCCGGTCACCGTCAGCCCGTCATCCAGCGATGGCGGAATCGAGTCGGTATACACCGAGCAGCCCAGCGCGCCGCGTTTACAAACCAGCGTCGCCGCGCTTACCTCACGCACCTGCGCCAGCGCCTGCACGGTATCGGTAGCGCCGCCCGCAATATGAAACTCTTCCTCGGTGCCGACGATCACATCAAACAGGTGCAACACCGCCTGCAACTGGCGAGTGACCTGCTCTGCGGCAATAAAGCGCGTTTCGCCATCGCCCAGCGAGGTCAGCCCCCACAGCACCGGACGATAGTCGATATCCAGTACCGTGCGCACGCCGTGACGGCGGGCACAGGTCAGCGCCGTCAGCACCGCGTCGCGGGTTTGCGGATGAGAAAGATGAGTCCCGGTGATGGCGAGGCAGCGGGATGAAGCGATGTACTGCTCGTCAACATCGCTGGCGGTAATCGCCATATCCGCGCAGTTATCGCGATAAAAAATCAGTGGAAAGGTGTCCCGGTCTTTAATGCCGAGTAGCACCAGCGCCGTCAGGCGTTCTTTATCCGTTATCAGATGGCTGGTATCGCAGCCAACATGGTTAAGCTCTTCGCGCAAAAAGCGCCCCATATGTTCGTCGCCCACTCTTGCCAGCATCGACGAACGCAGCCCCTGACGCGCGGCGCCGTAGGCGACATTCCCTGAGGAACCGCCGAGGTATTTGGCAAAACTTGAGACATCCTCCAGCCGTGCGCCAATCTGCTGGCTGTAGAGGTCAACCGCCACGCGGCCCATGCATATCACATCAAACTGCTTTTCCACGTTGATACCTCGTCAGACAATATCGTTCACATTCAGCCAGCGGCCTTCCTGATGCGAGAGCGCGATGGCGTCCAGCACGCGCGACACTTTCCAGCCCTCTTCAAAATCCGGCCACATCGGCGCATCGGCGGCAACGCCGTTCACCAGGTCGCGGATTTCCACCGTTTTCTGATCGTTAAAGCCGATGCCGTGCCCCGCCCCCATGCAAAACGCGGCATAGTCCGGGTGCGCGGGCCCCACCAGCAGGGTGCGAAATCCCTGGCGGTTAACCGGATCGTCATGCAGATAGAGCTTCAGCTCGGCCATTCGCTCCTGGGTAAAACTGATGGCGCCTTTGGTGCCGGTAATCACGTATGACAGCCCCATTTTGCGCCCGCAGGCCACGCGGGAGGTTTCGATCACCCCCTGCGCGCCGCTGGCGAATCGCACCATCGCGTGCGCCTGATCTTCGTTTTCCACGGCCACCTTCTGCGCCGCTCCAGCGCTGGCCGGGCGCTCCGGCACCACAATTTTCAGGTCGCCGCAGACCTCGCGAATATCGCCGACCAGGTAGTGCGCCATATTGACGATATGCGCCGCCAGATCGCCCAGCGCCCCTAACCCCGCCGTCTCCTTAAAGCAGTGCCAGTGAATAGGGGAAAGCGGGTCGGCCATATAGTCCTCGTTGTGGGTGCCGTAGAAGTGGATCACATCGCCTATCTCCCCTCGCGCGATGATCTCTTTCGCCAGCGCCGCCGTCGGGTTCTTCATATAGTTAAAACCCACCAGCGTTTTCACCCCGGCCTGTTTTGCGGCCTCAACCATTTCGCGGGCATCGTGAGCGTTCAGCGCCAGCGGCTTTTCCGAATAGACGTGCTTACCGTGGCGAATGGCCGCCAGCGCCATCTCTTTATGCAGATGGTTGGGCGAACAGATATCCACCACATCGATATTCGGGTCTGCCACCAGCTCACGCCAGTCGCCGGTCGAACGGCGAAACCCGAATGCCTGCGCCCGTTCCGCCGCCAGCTCCGGCG
This sequence comes from Citrobacter koseri ATCC BAA-895, assembly GCF_000018045.1. Lineage (NCBI taxonomy): Bacteria > Pseudomonadati > Pseudomonadota > Gammaproteobacteria > Enterobacterales > Enterobacteriaceae > Citrobacter > Citrobacter koseri. The sequence goes on from NC_009792.1 coordinate 3,710,732, forward strand.
TCACTTCCGCCACCATTTCGCGCACCAGCTGGCCTTGCAGGTTGAACACCGTCGGCGCCTGGGCATAGGCAATGGCGTGCGCCTTGCCGATGTATCCCGTCCCAATCAATCCAATTCGCACTTGTTTCATTATTTATCCCTCACAGCGCGCCACGACGGCTCTTGGCATAGGTATCAAACGCCACCGCCAGCACAATAATCAGCCCGGTAATAATTTGTTGGTAGTAGGCGGAGACGTTCATCAGCACCAGACCGTTTATCAGAATGCCCATAATGATCGAGCCGATAACGGTGCCGCCGATGCGACCATAGCCGCCCATCAGCGATGTCCCGCCAATGACCACCGAGGCGATAACGCGCAGCTCAAAGGAGATCCCGGCCACCGCCTCCGCGCTGCCCAGACGGGCGCTCAGTACAAACCCCGCCAGCCCGGCCAGACAGCCAATCACGACATACACGCTGACCAGCACACGTTTGACGTTGACCCCGGCAAGACGCGCCGCCTCCGGGTTGCCGCCAATGGCGTAGACGAAACGGCCCCAGCGCGTTTTGTGCAACGCCAGATAACCGCCGATCGCCACCAGCGCAAAAATCCAGATCGGGATGGAGATACCGAGCAGTTCGCCACGCCCCCACCAGCGGTAGCCCTGATCAAAACCGGCAATGGGCGCGCCGTCGTTAATCACCAGCGTCAGGCCGCGCCAGATGGTCATCCCGCCGAGGGTGACAATGAACGGCGGCAGGCGCAGGCGGGTCACGCCCAGGCCATGCAGGAAGCCAATCGCCGTCCCCATCGCCAGGCAGATGCCGAGGCCAATCAGCCAGCTCATCCCGCCCCAGGCGCTCGGGTCTACCGTGGTAAAGTTGTCGCCTTTAATCACGTATGCTGCCGTCATGGCGCATACCGCCAGAATGGAGCCGACAGACAGATCGATTCCGGCAGTCAGGATGACGAACGTCATCCCCACGGCCATGATCCCGTAGATCGACACCTCGGTCAGGATGTTGAAAATATTGCGTTCTGACAGGAAGTTACTGTTCTGCGTCTGGAAAAAAATCAGCAGCAGGAACATAAAAATCAGTACCCCAAAGCGCTCGAAAAAAGCGATCGGATCGATACGTCCGCTACGTTTGGCAGGGGGTTGCGTTTTGGTCACTATCTGCGTCATGTGAAACTCCGTTATGCCGCGTTCAGGGCGTTATGGTTGATGGCCATCATCATCATGAGCCGCTCTTCGGTGGCGTCATCGCCGTGGATTTCACCGGTTACCCGGCCTTCGCTTAAGGTGATGATCCGGTCGGAAACCGCCATCACTTCGGGCAGATCGGAAGAGATCACAATCACCGCCACGCCCTGTTTCGCCATATCAAACAGCACCTGGTGCACCTCGGATTTGGTGCCCACATCGATGCCGCGCGTCGGTTCATCAACAATCAGCACCCGTGGATTGAGCGCCATACAGCGCGCGAGGATCACTTTCTGCTGATTGCCGCCGGAGAGCTTGCGCACCTCCTGTTCGCTGTTGACCATCTTGATTTGCAGCGCCTGGCGGTAAGATTCGATCAGGTCATCTTCTTTGCGGGTGTTGACGAAAAAGCGCCAGCGCAGCAGCGAAGAGAGACTGGAGAGCGACAGGTTGTCGCGAATAGACAGTCCCAGCACCGCCCCCTCTTTTTTGCGATCTTCCGGCACCAGCGCCACACCCTGATCCAGCGCATACATCGGGTCACGGGGGTGATACGCCGCGCCGTCCAGCTCGAACGTCCCGGAAGTAAAGCCGTCAGCGCCAAAAAGGCAGCGCGCCACTTCAGTACGCCCGGCGCCGACCAGCCCCGCAATCCCCAGCACCTCCCCGGCGTGAACGTGAAAGCTGATGTCGTGCAGCGCAATGCCGTGCGGGTCCAGCGGCGGCTTTTCGCGACACAGCCCTTTCACCGCAAGGCGAATCGGTTTGTCTTCATGATGGGTTTCACTGGGGGGGCGACGATTAAAGGCCACGTCTCGTCCCACCATCAGGCGGATCAGCTGTTCCACGTTGGTTTCCGCGACCGCGCCGCTGCCGGTAAAGCGGCCATCCTGAAACACGGTAAAGCGATCGCAGAGCTGGAAAACTTCATGCAGACGATGGGTGACATAAATAATGCTCACGCCCCGGCCTTTAAGTTCCCGCACGACGCGGTGCAGGCTTTCCACTTCGCTGTCGCTCAGCGCGGCGGAAGGTTCATCCATAATGATGAGCTTCGCGTTCAGGGTCAGCGCGCGGGCGATCTCCACCATTTGCTGCTGCGCCACGCTCAGGCGGGCGACCGGCGTGGTCGGCGCGACATTCAGTTGCAGATAGTCCAGCACCACCTGCGCCTCCTGGTTCACGGCCTTCGCATCGACAATCACATTACGTTTACGCGGCTCGCGCCCGAGAAACATATTTTCCGCAACGGTCATGTTGGGCAGCAGATTAAATTCCTGATAGATGGTAATGATGCCTTTGTTTTGCCGCTCAACCGGCGAGTCCTCCACCGGCAGCGTTTCGCCATTGAACCAGATGTCCCCACGGGTCTGCGGCTGCGCCCCTGCCAGCGCTTTCAGCAGCGTGGACTTCCCCGCGCCGTTCTCGCCAAGCAGCGCGTGAATCTCCCCCGTCCCGACGGTCAGTTGTACGTTGCTCAACGCCCAGACGCCGGAAAAGCTCTTTGCCAGATCGGTAACTTTCAGTAAGGGTTGCAACATCGGTCTGCTCCTCCTTTAATGCGAGCCGCCGCAGCGACGGCGGCTCCGGGCAAATCAGTTACCGGCTTCGCCGATACGCTCGGCCTGTTGCAGGTTCTCTTTGGTGATTAACGTCGGCGGATAATCCGCACCGGTGATGGCTTTCTTCTCACGCACGTTCGCAACCAGCTGGCTCATCGCCGTCTGTACCGCGAAGCCCGGACGCTGATCCGCCGTCGCCGCCATCCAGCCGTCGCGTACCCGCGCCAGCGCTTCCGGCACCGCGTCAAATCCTGTCACCAGAATTTCACCCGGTTTCACCCCCTGCCCCTGCAACGCTTCAATCGCGCCCAGCGCCATATCATCGTTGGCGGAGAGGATGACCTGCGGACGTTTTTTCAACGACGGCAGCACGCTTTCAACAATGCGCATTCCTTCCGAACGCATCCAGTTACCGGTCTGGTCAGCAACAATGCGGTACGTATCGCCCCCCGCCTTCAGGCTGTCGCGAATGCCTTTGGTGCGTTCAATATTGGAAGAAGAGCCCGGCTGGCCGGTCAGCAGCACAATGTCTGCGCCGTCAGGAAATTTGCTTTTGACAAAGTCGCCAATGGCCTGGCCGCCCTTGTAGTTGTTCGCGCCAAAATGCGGAACCTGCTTCTGGCTATCGACGGAGCGATCGAGCGTCACCACCGGCAGCTTAGCGTCCTGAATCTCATCCACCGCGCTGGAAACTGCGTTGACATCATTCGGGGAGACGATAAATCCCTGGGCGCCGCGGGTGATGGCGTTTTCCAGATCGGCAACCTGCTTCGGCGAACTTCCCTGCCCGTCCAGAACCTGTAGGCTGACGCCCATCTCTTTCGCGGCTTTCACCGCCGTGCGCTGCATGTGAACTTCAAACGGCATTGCCAGGTTCGGCGTGCTGAAAACAATTTGTTCGTTCTCGGCCATTGCCGCCCCGGCTGTCATGGCGATGAAGGCGGCTAAAATCAGCTTTTTCATTGTTATGTCTCTCTGTGTAGGGTGTGTTGTTATGGAAAATCAGAGGAGAACTTCACGCTGGCTGTGCAATGACTCCAGCGCTTTATCAGCCAGATACAGCGCACGCTCGCCGTCATCACCGCTGCACTCCGGCACAGCCTCGCCGCGTAAGATGGCGACAAAGTGCTCCCACTCGGCGGCATAGGCAGCCTGATAACGTTGCAGGAAGAAATGCTCAGGCAGCGCGCTGGTGCAGCCGTTCTGTCCAAAGTGCTGCACCTGGTTTTCGAGGATATTGCCCGCCGTAAGCAGACCTTCGGAACCGTGCAGTTCCAGACGCTGGTCATAGCCATAAGACGAGCGACGGCTGTTAACGATGGTCGCCAGCGCGCCGGAGGCATACTTGAGCACGATAAACGCGGTGTCGATATCGCCTGCCGCGCCAATTGCCGGATCGACCAGATTGCTTCCCTGGGCGTAGACCGAAACAGGCTCTTCCCCCATGATGAAACGCGCCATATCGAAATCGTGGATGGTCATATCGCGGAACATCCCGCCGGAGACGCGCACATATTCCGCAGGCGGCGGAGAAGGATCGCGGGAGATAATCAGCAATGATTCCGGCTTGCCGATGCGCCCGCTCTGCGCTTCGGTTTTAACGCGGCGGAACTGTGGGTCGAAACGACGGTTAAAGCCGATAAACAGCGGCACGTCGAACTCTTTGACCACTTTCAGGCAGTCGCGCACGCGGGCAAGATCAAGATGTACGGGCTTTTCACAGAAAATGGCTTTGCCGTGGCGGGCGGCCAGTTCAATCAAATCGGCGTGGGTATCCGTGGCGGAGGCAATCAGCACGGCATGAACATCAGGATCGGTCATCGCCTCATCAAGACTTTGCTGACGGGCCTGATATTGCGTAGCCAGGCGGGAGGCAAAGGTCTCGTTCGGATCAACGACAGACCACAGGGTTGTCTCTTTGTGGGTTGCGATGTTAGCGGCATGTACCTGACCAATTCGGCCAGCTCCCAGTAAAGCAATGTTAAACATAACGGCTCCCGGTGTTGGTGAATGCGGTGAACTAACGACCCCTTAAATAAAACATTTATTTCATTTTTATAAATAGTGAAAATTATGTTTTTGCGTGCAAGTTAACATTCTTGTGATGATTGAGGTAAATTTTGTTATCAATCTCACAACACAACGATGGAGAAGATGCAGAAATTGGCCCCCTTTCATTCAGAAAGAGGGCGAGGAATGAAAAAACAGGAAAAATGAAATGAAAATTTCGTTGTCGCAGGTTGCCGGATGGCGGCGCGAACGCCTTATCCGGCCTACGGGTTAGCGCCATCCGGCATTACTCACTCAATACTGACGCGCCTTTTTCACCTGATCGAACGTCTGCTCGGCGGCTTTTCGCACTGACGGTGAATCGGCCACCTGCGCATCGCCGGTGCGCCACCATGAGGCGTAATCGTGAGTCATCGTTTTTGGCAACACTTTAATATCCAGCAGCGTCGGCCCCGGATGCGCGCGCGCCGCCTCCAGCGCCGTCAGCAGGCTCTGCTCATCATGCACCCGCCACGCCCGGCAGCCGTAGCTTTGCGCATTTTGGGCGAAATCAACCGCCACCAGCGGGCCGTCCAGCTGGCCGGATTGTGGTTGACGGGCGCGATTCTCGGTGCCAAAACTGCCCATCCCATGCCCCATTTGCAGGTTATTGATGCAGCCAAACCCGCCGTTATCAAACAGCAGGATGGTGATTTTTATCCCCTCCTGCACCGCCGTTTGCAGCTCAGAATGCAGCATCATGTACGAACCGTCGCCCACCATCGCATAGACCGGCTGCTGCGGCTTCGCGAGTTTCGCCCCAAGCGCGGCCGCAATTTCATACCCCATACAGGAATAGCCGTACTCCAGGTGGTAGCTGTCGGGCGTTTTCACCTGCCAGAGACGCTGCAAATCGCCCGGCAGCGATCCCGCCGCGCCGACCACAATGGCGTCATCCTCAATGTGCTGGTTGATAATCCCCAGAACGCGAGTCTGAGTCAGCCGCGTGTTCAGCGCTTCACTGTATTCCGCCAGTTGCGCATCAAGGTGCCCGGCAATTTCCGGCGCGTCATCCGGGCGCCACTGGCGAGACCACAGCCGGCGGCACTCCTCGTCCCAGGCCGATTTCGCCTGCGCCACCTCGTCTCCCCAGCCGCTGCGATAATCCTGAAGCCCTTCCGTCAGCGCCGTCAGACCGGCGCGGGCATCGGCCACCAGCGCCGTGGCGTCCAGTTTGAGGGCATCGAACTCGGCGACATTCAGCAGGAGAAATTCTACGTCCGGGTGTGCAAACAGCGCTTTCGAACCGGTAGTGAAATCGGTCAGACGCGTGCCGACGCCGATAACCAGATCGGCCTGTGGCGCAAGCTGGTTTGCCGCCAGCCCGCCGGTAACGCCAATACCGCCCAGATTCAGCGGATGGTCGCTGACCAGCGCGCCTTTCCCGGCCTGGGTTTCCGCAAACGGCAGGTGCAGGTTTTCCACGAACTGACGAAACGCGTCGTGCGCGCCGGAATAACGCACCCCACCGCCGCAAACCACCAGCGGGCGGCGTTTACGGGCAATCAGCGCCCGCGCCTGCGCCAGCCGGTGTGGGTCCGGCGGTCGTCTTTCAATATGGTGAACGCGACGGGCAAAGAAACTCTGCGGGTAATCCCAGGCTTCGCCCTGCACATCCTGCGGTAAACAGATCGTCACCGCGCCGGTATCAGCCGGATCGGTCAGGGTGCGCATGGCGTTAAGCATCGCGCTCATCAACTGTTCCGGGCGGTTGATACGATCCCAGTAGCGCGAAACCGGGCGAAAGCAGTCGTTGGTGCTGATACTGAGATCGTGGTACTGCTCGATTTGCTGTAATACCGGGTCCGGCTGGCGGCTGGCGTAGATATCGCCCGGCAACAGCAGCAGAGGAATACGGTTCGCCGTCGCCGTGGCCGCCGCCGTCACCATATTAGCCGCGCCGGGCCCTACCGAAGAGGTGACGGCGTAAATGCGCTGGCGACGGTGCTGTTTCGCGAACCCTGTCGCCATGTGCGCCATTCCCTGTTCATTACAGCCCTGATGCACCCGCAAGTGCCCGGCGTCCTGCTCCAGCGCCTGCCCGATGCCGAGTACGTTGCCGTGGCCGAAGATGGTCGCCACGCCTTCAATGAACGGCATCTCCTGCCCGTCTACATCGACGTACTGTTGGTTGAGAAACTTGACCAGCGCCTGCGCCATGGTCATACGTACGGTTGTCATAAGTCCCTCCGTCAGCCCAGCGTTGGCATGGAGAACGCGGCGCCGCTATCCTGCTGCATCTCCGGCCAGCGGGCGGTAACGGTTTTCATGCGGGTATAAAAACGCACGCCGTCATTACCATGAACGTTAAGCGGACCAAAAATAGACCGTTTCCAGCCGCCGAAACTGTGGAACGCCATCGGCACCGGAATCGGCACGTTAACACCGACCATCCCGGCCTGCACCTCTTCACAGAAACGACGCGCGCAGCCGCCGTCGCGGGTAAAGATCGCCGTCCCGTTGCCATATTCGTGGCGATTAATCAGATCCACCGCGCTGGCGTAATCCTTCACCCGCACCACGGAGAGTACCGGGCCAAAGATCTCTTCTTTGTAAATCGTCATTTCAGGCGTGACGTTATCAAACAAGGTCGGCCCGACGAAAAAGCCCTGTTCGTGGCGCTTCACGCTAAAGCCGCGACCATCCACCCGCAGCCGCGCGCCCTGCGCCTCGCCGCTGTCGATATAGCCCAGCACTTTACTGCGATGTGCGGCGGAGATCAGCGGCCCCATCTCATTTTCCGGCGTTTGATCAAGCCCCGGCCCAACGCGTAACGCGGCGATCTGCGTTTCCAGCCGCGCGCAAAGTTCGTCCGCCGTGTTATCCCCCACCGCCAGCACCACGGAGAGCGCCATACAGCGCTCGCCCGCCGCACCGTACGCCGCCCCCATAATCGCATTGGTCGCCATATTCATGTCTGCGTCCGGCATCAGAATGCAGTGGTTTTTCGCCCCGCCCAACGCCTGACAGCGTTTGCCGTGCGCCGACGCCGTCTGATAAATATATTCTGCAATCGGCGTCGAGCCGACAAAACTGACGGCCTGAACGCGCGGATCGGTCAGCAGAACATCCACCGCTTCTTTATCGCCCTGCACGACGTTAAAAACGCCATCCGGCAGACCGGCCTCTTTCAGCAGTTTTGCCAGCGCAAGCGGCAGCGAGGGATCTTTTTCCGACGGCTTAAGCACAAAGGTATTGCCGGTAGCCAGCGCGATGGGGAACATCCACATCGGCACCATCGCCGGGAAGTTGAACGGGGTGATCCCGGCGCACACGCCCAGAGGCTGCATCAGTGAATGGCTGTCAACGCCGGTGCCGACATTCGCCGAATGTTCGCCTTTTTGCAGGTGTGGAATGCCGCAGGCAAACTCGACCACTTCCAGACCGCGCGTCAGTTCGCCCACCGCATCAGAATACACTTTGCCATGTTCTTCACTGACCAGCCGGGCGAGCGAATCCATGTTCTGCTCCAGCAGCGCTTTAAAACGAAACAGCACTCGCGCGCGTTTCAGCGGCGACTGCCTTGACCAGGCGGCAAACGCCTGCTGCGCAGCGGCAATGGCTCGCTCCGTTTCCTGCGCCGTGCTCATCACCACCTGACGAATTTGCTCGCCCGTGGCGGGGTTGAAGATCGCCTGAATGCGCTGGCCTGAGCCTGTAACACATTCGCCGTGAATAAAATTCGCTACCGTCTCCATCCTGAACCTCTCGCTGTTAATACGTGACTGTTACCCGAACACTGTATATGAAACAAACGTTCTATTTTAAGTTGAAATAAAATAAATATTGATTATTGTGATCAGGAATGGATTTTTATGTTAACAGGCTACATCGCCGGGCCGGATGTATCGCTAACATTTAAAATGTACGGTTTTGCGTTTAGAATCAGAAAACTAAGTATGGGGGATAACATGACGACAGCATCCAGTCTGAGCGAGCTACAGCAGCAAATTCGCGACCGTTACGATAGTCTCAGTAAACGATTGCAGCAGGTGTCCCGCTATGTGCTGGATAACACTAACAGCGTAGCGTTCGATACCGTCGCCGTCATCGCCGAGCGGGCGGACGTGCCGCCATCGACGCTTATCCGTTTCGCCAACGCGTTTGACTTCACCGGTTTCAACGAAATGAAACAACTGTTTCGTATGAACCTGGTGGAAGAAACGGCCAGCTACAGCGATCGCGCGCGGCTGTTCAGAGAGATGGAGAGCGAATCCGTACCGGAAACGCCGTTAGACATCCTGCAAGAATTTGCCCGTTCGAATGCTCAGGCGCTGCAACAGCTGGCGTCGCGTACCGATCCCGACATGCTGCAACGCGCCGTTCAATTACTGGCGGAGGCCGATACGATTTATATCGCTGGCCTGCGGCGCTCTTTTAGCGTGGCCGCCTATCTGACTTACGCGCTCAGCCACCTTGAATGCCGCCCAATACTGCTTGATGGCATGGGGGGGATGCTGCGAGAGCAAATCAGCCGAATCAAGAGTCGCGATATCGTTATCTCCATCAGCTTTTCCCCTTACGCAGAAGAGACGGTCATGGTCAGCGAAACCGCAGCCAGCGTCGGCGCAAAGCAAATTGTCATTACCGACAGTCAGATAAGCCCACTGGCGACCTTCAGCGATCTCTGCTTTGTAGTCAAAGAAGCGCAGGTAGACGCTTTTCGCTCACAGTCCGCAACGCTTTGTCTGGTGCAGTCATTGGTTGTCGCTCTGGCTTACAGGCAGGGAAACAGTCATAAATAATCGTTAAGGCGTGGACGAAGATAATATTGCTTAAAATAGCGTTATTTTTTGATCATGCGTTAATTCAAAATGCCCCTTTACAGGGGCACAAACGCAATGCTTTTCGTGTGCAGTGTTACTCTTTATTTATCTTTTCGCTGGCGCGAAAACTTTTTCATGTAAATCCAGATATAACTCATCAATCTGCGTAAACGGATTGATACAATCGTTCTTCTCAAGCCATGCTCTGAGCCTGGCGCTTTCCTCACACGCCTTAAGACCATTTTTCTTTATTAGGCTATAGAGTCCATTATACTTTTCGCTATAATCTTTCAAATGCGTATTTTTAAGGTATTCCTTGCAGTTCTGTGCCGCGCTTTTATTTGCTTTAACAAATGGCCGTCTTAACACTTCATAATGGAGTAAAAACCAGACCTCGATGCAGGGATCAGAACGCAGGATCTTCGCCTGAGGATACCGGTCGCCACCAAGGGACTTTTTACGCCGTGAAAAAGTATGTTCTTTTAACATACTGGATGCCAGGTCAATATCTTTCCCAAACTCATCCGTATCAATTAGGCAATAAATCAGCTCAAATTCAAGATCCTGCTCATAAAGATCAATGGCGGTGCGTACAACGCTACTTGGGTTTGAATGGCGCCCAGGTTCAATATAAACGTCTGTATTCGCTATTTTAAGGTCTTTAACCATATCCTTAAAATAGGTTGGTTCGGTCTCCGTACCTTCGCAAACGATCAGGGTTTTCTTACGCTCAGATTTAACTTTACCGCTGCCTCGTTTTTTCAATGCAGAAGGAGAAATTAACTCTTTCATTTTCCTGGCCATCATTCACCCCAAAAAAGGAACGCCACCAAATTTACCCAAATCCCAGCCTTTTATAATAGAGTCCTCAAACCTGGGGGCAAAATCGCTCAGTGGATAAAGCACGGTTTCAAGCTCGCTATTTTTCTCCAGGAACCATATTTGATCCCGTCTGACGAGTTTTTCCGTATCTAATAGAACGTTTGAATGCGTTGTGAGAATCAGCTGCAAAAGACGTTCAGAGTGTTTGACCATTAACTCAAAAATCGCTCTGACGATATAAGGGTGGAGCGATGATTCAAACTCATCAAGAACCAGTACGCTTTTTTCACCGGCCTCACAGCACAGTAAAAGAATGCCTGATAGATCGAATAACTTCTTCGTTCCCGAAGATAATCTTTCATAAGGGATGTTTTTCTTGATACCGCTGGACGTCGTATGTTCTAAGACAATTTGAAAACCGACATCGCTCAATATCATTTTTTTCATTTCTTCTGGCATCTCATCAGGTAACGTCACATTCTTTTTCGTTACCGAAATATCAGAAATAGAAAGATCAAACTTGTTTAAAAACTCAAGTATTTTATTTTTTTTCTGTTCATCGCCATCAGCCAGATCGTCTAAAAAAGAGTATCTGGATGCCATTCGGAAAACATCATCATTGCGATTACTGGATACAATTAAATCGCCTCTGAACCAGTTAATAAACTCATCCAGTTGTGAGACATCATAAGCATGCAGAATGGATACGAATGGCGAGCGTTTGCTGTTATTGGCTTTTTCTATCGCCACTTCATACGTTTTTTTATCTATCTGCAACGATGGGCAGTAGTATTCGAATTCATTGGTTTCAGCATTATATACTCTGGAGATAATCGTCTTTGGTCTTACCCCTTTTTTTGAGTAAACCCATAAACCTTCAGCTTCTATCGCGTCTGTACCGATAGATAACGTATACTGATACCGTTCACCGGTCGTGCCGATAAAACTGATCTCAAAATCAGTAGGCGCGGTTAACTGTTCCTCATCAAAAATAAATTTAGGTATTTCTCTGTCGATAAACCGCGTTCTTATTGAATCATTCTGTGAACTATCAGCAAACCCTCTAAGGATATAGGATTGCAGAAAATCTAAAGCTTCAACAAAACTACTTTTGCCCGCGCCGTTAGCACCATAAATTACTGCGACCTTATTAATCAGCAGATCATCAAAATGCTCAGCTGTTGCCGTCGTCTCTGGATGCTCTTTATAAGATTTTTTAGCAGCCATCGATAAAGTTTGTTTTTGGCTAAAAACTTTAAAATTCTGCACTGAAAATTCAATAAGCATTTATAACTCCTTTTTTTGTGAAAAAATCACAAATTTTCCGGTTAAAGCCTATCACGCAACCTTCCCGATTGCCAGATCAACGTTGTCTGATTGTCAACCCATATGACCGCTTATCACGGCAGTTTCTACAATATTCACGACCCCCTACGGAGCCCCCGTCGCTCCCACATCCAGACCTCATTGATTCAATTACAGTTTATTCCTAAAGCCACCGCCTTTCTGCCGTGTCATGCTTAACCACGCATATAACTGATAACGTTAAGCGAGGTTCTTATGAAAAAAACAATGATCGCCTTATCTGCACTTCTGCTGGCTTCCCCTGTTTTTGCTGCGACCACACACGCGACCGATAACGACGTTGCAGCCGCTCATGAAAGCGCAAATACCGCCAAAGAGAAGCTGCACCAGGCGCAGAATCAGGGTGAAGAGCTGAAACTGAAATCTGAACATGCCGCTGAAGGTAAAAGCGACAACCTGAGCAGTAAAGTGAGCGAAGGCTCGCAGAAGGCCTGGAATAAGACCAAAGAAGGCACCGAAAAAGGCTGGAATGCCACGAAAGAAGGTGCTGAGAAAGGCTGGAACAAAACCAAAGAAGGCGCAGCAGAACTTGAGAAAAAAGTCAGCGAATAATTTTGCCTGACATGAGAAAAAAGCCGCTAATGCGGCTTTTTTTATTCCAGCGAATCACCCTTTATTCGGCCTACGGTGATAACGTTTTTATTTACTGCGCCGTCGTTAAAAACCGTACCCGCACACGCAGACCGCCCAGCGTTTCACTGCGCGACAGCTGTGGATGGGTACGGTGCAGGCGGGCAATGTCGTTAACCAGCGCCAGACCGATCCCCGCCCCGCTCTCATTCCCCACGTTAGCAAGCCGATGAAACGGCATCAGCGCCTGCGGGATCTGCTCAGCGTCAATCCCTGGCCCATTGTCTTCCACCACCAGCACAACAGCCTCGCCATCCCGCAATAGCCGTGCCGTTACCGTTCCCTGCGACGGCGTATATTTCAGCGCATTATCCAGCAAATTCGCGCACAGCTCGCCGAGCAAAACGTCATCCCCTTCAATCCACACCGCCTCTTGCTCACCTTCATACCCCAGATCGATAGCCTTGCTGCGCGCCTGCGCCAGACGGCTAAAACAGCTCATCTGCACCACCTCATACAGATTAACCGGCAAGAACTGTCGCTCCCCCTGCTCTTTACGTTTCACCGCCGACAGTTGCAACAGCCGCTCCGTCAGCAAAATCGTGCTATCCAGCGTCGCGCTCATCGCCCGTAAACTTTCGTGCCACTGCTGCGGCTGTTGACTGGCTAACGCCACCGCCGCCTGCGTTTTCAATACAGCCAGCGGCGTTTTTAACTGATGGGACGCATCGGCGCTAAAGCGTTCCTGACGGGAGATCAGCGCGCGCAGGCGATCAATGTAGCGGTTAAAGGCAACGATCAGCAGCCGGGTCTCTGACCAGGGCAGCAGTTCCGGCAAGGGCGTCAGCAGGCCCGGTTCACGACGCACCATCAGCGAGGAGAGCTGGCGCATCGGCTTCAGAATGCGTCGCAGCAGCCAGCCAACGAGAATCAATGTCAGCAGCACCAGCAGCCCTTGCGACACCCATGAGGAGAACAGCAGTTGCCCGGCCAGATAGCGCCGGGACTGTAGCGTCTCGGCAACGTAGATCTCCGCCATCCCGAATATCGCCCCTTCATTTACCGGCTGGAGCAGACGCGCCACGCGGATCGCCTGTCCGCGATACTGGGTGTGATAAAACCACGCCAGCGCCGGGTAGAGCCGGGTTCGCGAGGTGGAAGGCGGCATCGCGGGCAGATCGTCATAACCGGAGATCACCTTGCCGCCCGGGTCTACGATTTTGTAATAGAGACGGTCGTTCATGTTGAGTTCAAAGCTGTCGAGCACCACCCAGGGGACATTCACCTCCAGTTTGTCGTGGCGCACCACCAGCCGTTCCGCCACCGTTCTCGCAGAAGAGAGCAGCGTCCTGTCGTAGGCCTGCGTCGCCGCCTGTAGCGCGCTAACGTAGCTGTTAAATGCCGACAATCCCCACAGCAGCACCAGCGGCAATCCGAGGAACAGCAACAGTTGCAGGTACAGCGACTGGGGTTTAGCCCACCTCATCGCCGCACTCCAGCACGTAACCCAGCCCACGCAGGGTGGTGATCCGCACGTTACTGCCCTGCAATTTTTTCCGCAGACGATGGATATAGAGTTCGATGCTCTCCGGGCTGACCTCATCGCTCAGGCTGAAGACCTGTTCAAACAGCTGCTGGCGCGACACCGGTCGCGTTCTGCGGTACATCAATACCGTCAGCAACGCCTGCTCACGCGGGGTCAGCGCCAGCGGCTGCGCCTGAAGCAAAAAGTAACCCTCATCGTGAAACGCCAGATCGCCAAGCTGCTGCAACTCCTGCACCTGACCCGCGCTGCGCCGCAGTAATGCCCGCAGCCGCGCATCAAGTTCTTCAATCTCAAACGGTTTTGGCAGATAGTCATCCGCTCCGACGTTCAGCCCTTTCACCCGATCCGCCACCGCGCTGCGCGCCGTCAGCAGCAGCACCGGCAGCGTTTGTCCACGCTTGCGCAGGCGCTGCACTACTTCCAGTCCGTCCAGCCCCGGCATGTTGATGTCGAGCACCGCCAGCGCATAGGTCTCAGTGTGCAGAAGATGATCGGCCGCCTGGCCATCAAATACGCAGTCCACGGCAAAACCGTTCTGCACCAGCGCTTTTTCCAGCCAGTGAGCCAGTTCACGGTTATCTTCCGCTAATAAGAGACGCATATCACATCCTGTAAAGTTTCTGCCGCATTGAAAGGGAATTGAAAGGTTATTGTTTTAACAATCACGCAACCGAACTGCTACATGTCGGCTCACATAATCACAAAAATCTTCTTCCGTATCTGAAAACTCGGACGTCCGCGTGAGGATAAACAATGAAAAAACAATTACTTCGTGCCCTTACTGCAAGCGTTTTACTGATGAGCACCGCTGTACTGGCGCAGGACGCGCCGTCGCGTACTGAGTGTATCGCCCCGGCCAAACCCGGCGGCGGGTTTGACCTCACCTGTAAGCTGATTCAGGTGAGCATGATGGAAACCGGCGCTATCGAAAAACCGATGCGCGTCACCTACATGCCGGGCGGCGTCGGCGCGGTCGCCTATAACGCTATCGTCGCCCAGCGACCTGGCGAACCGGGGACGGTCGTCGCCTTCTCCGGCGGCTCGCTGCTTAATCTGTCGCAGGGGAAATTTGGTCGTTACGGCGTGGATGACGTGCGCTGGCTGGCGAGCGCCGGTACTGATTACGGCATGATCGCCGTGCGCGCCGACTCCCCGTGGAAGTCGCTAAAAGATCTGCTCGCCGCGATGGAGAAAAATCCTGACAGCGTGGTGATTGGCGCTGGCGCATCGATTGGCAGCCAGGACTGGATGAAGTCGGCGCTGCTGGCGCAAAAAGCCAATGTCGATCCGCACAAGATGCGCTACGTGGCGTTTGAAGGCGGCGGCGAGCCGGTCACTGCGCTGATGGGCAACCATGTGCAGGTAGTTTCCGGCGATCTCAGTGAAATGGTGCCTTACCTGAGCGGCGATAAAATTCGCGTGCTGGCGGTATTTTCTGAAGAACGCCTGCCGGGTCAGTTAGCCAACGTCCCGACCGCCAAAGAGCAAGGATACGACCTGGTCTGGCCGATCATTCGCGGCTTCTACGTGGGGCCAAAAGTCAGCGATGCCGACTACCAGTGGTGGGTAGAGACCTTCCAAAAGCTCCAGCAGACCGACGAGTTTAAAAAGCAGCGTGAGCTGCGCGGCCTGTTTGCATTCGACATGACCGGCAAGCAGCTTGACGACTACGTCAAAAAGCAGGTCGCCGATTACCGCGAGCAGGCGAAAGCCTTCGGCCTCGCGAAATAAACCTGGAGGCAATCATGAGCGATCGTATTTTTGCAGGTATCTGGCTGTTGCTCTGCGTTGCCGGGCTGTTCATCGCCTGGCAGATTCAGAGTGAATACAGCTACGAACCGGTCGGCCCTCGCCCGTTTCCGCTGGGCATTATCGGTCTGATGGCGCTCTGCGCGCTGGCGCTGTTATTGCGTCATCCCGATACCGTTAGCTGGCCTCACCACCATGTGCTGCAAAAGCTGCTCACGATGGTGATTGTCCTGCTGATGTACGCCTGGGGATTTGAGTGGCTGGGCTTCCCGGTTGCCACCGCCATTCTCACCCTGGTCATCGGCATTCTGTTCGGCGCAACAATCCCGGCTGCGGGCATTTCCGGCGCGGTTCTCGGCATCCTGCTGTGGTATGCCTTCGACCGTCTGCTTGACGTCACCTTACCTCTCGGCGCCTGGCTGAGTTAACGGAGAAACGATGGATACCTGGATATATCTTTCTCAGGGTTTTGCGGTGGCAATGACGCCGGAAAACCTGGTGATCGCGCTGATCGGCTGCTTCGTCGGCACCATTGTCGGCCTGCTGCCGGGTCTTGGCCCGATTAACGGCGTGGCGATTTTACTGCCGCTGGCTTTCGCTCTGCATCTGCCTGCGGAGTCCGCGCTGATCCTGCTGGCTACGGTTTATATCGGCTGTGAATACGGCGGGCGTATTTCGTCGATTCTGCTCAACGTGCCCGGCGATGCGGCGGCGATCATGACCGCGCTCGACGGTTATCCGATGGCGCAACAGGGGCGCGGCGGCGTCGCGCTTTCCATCTCGGCGGTCAGTTCATTTTTTGGATCGCTTATCGCCATCGGCGGGATCATCCTGTTCGCGCCGTTGCTGGCGCAATGGTCGCTGGCGTTTGGCCCGGCGGAATACTTTGCGCTGATGGTCTTTGCCATCGCCTGCCTCGGCAGCATGATGGCGCAAAATCCACTGAAATCATTTCTGGCAGCGCTGATCGGTCTGGGTCTGGCGACCGTCGGCGTAGACGCCAACACCGGGGTTTATCGCTTTACTTTTGACAGCGTACATCTCTCCGACGGTGTGCAGTTCATCGTGGTGGTGATCGGTTTGTTCTCTGTCTCAGAAATTCTATTAATGCTGGAACATACCAGCAGCGGCCAGAAACTGGTACGCAAAACCGGGCGCATGTTATTTAACGCCAAAGAAGGAGCGCAGTGCGTGGGCGCAACGTTACGCTCATCGGTGATTGGCTTCTTCGTCGGCGTGCTGCCGGGCGCAGGCGCCACCATCGCCAGCGCCATCACCTACATGACCGAGAAGAAGATCAGCGGCAACAGCGACAGCTTCGGTAAAGGCGATATCCGTGGCGTGGCGGCACCGGAAGCCGCTAACAACGCGTCGGCCTGCGGTTCATTCATCCCCATGCTGACCCTCGGCGTACCGGGTTCCGGCACCACGGCGGTAATGATGGGAGCGCTGACGCTGTATAACATCACGCCAGGGCCTGCGATGTTCACCGAACAGCCGGATATCGTCTGGGGGCTGATCGCCGCGCTGTTGATCGCCAACGTGATGCTGCTGGTCATGAACATCCCGCTGATTGGCATGTTCACCCGTATGCTGACCATCCCGCTGTGGTTCCTTGTCCCGGCGATTGCCGCCGTGTCTGCGGTCGGCGTGTACGCGGTACACAGCACCACGTTCGATCTGGTGCTGATGGTGGCGCTCGGCATACTGGGCTACATTCTGCGCAAAATGCACTTCCCCATGTCGCCGCTGATCCTCGGCTTTGTGCTGGGCGAAATGCTGGAGCAGAACCTGCGCCGCGCGCTCTCTATCAGCAACGGCAATATGGCGATTTTGTGGGAGAGCGGTGTGACGAAAGCGCTGCTGACGATGGCGATAGCGGTGATTATCATCCCGCCGCTGCTGCGCCTGCTCCGCAAACGCAACAATAAGCCACAGGTGGATATCGGCTAACGGATTGCCGGATGGTGTTGCGCCATCCGGCAATCATCACTGTCGCGCCTCAATCCGCTGTAGCATATACGGGAAGAAAGGATTCGACGTCACGCGCATCAGCGTATCCAGCCCCACCGCCAGCGTGGACGTTTCCCCGCGCAGCGCGATAGTCCCGATACTGATTCCATAGCGGTTCAGTTCGTCCGGTTGCAGACCATACAGCGAATCGCTGAGCGGAAACGGCACCGCCACATGCGACAGCGAATACATCTCCTGCGGCCAGGCCAACGGTAACGGCTGAACCTGCTCCACATGCTCCCCGGCCGGGGTATCGCGCGCCACGACATTCAGCGTTTCCGGCGTCGCATTCGTGATAATTGTCGTGCGATAGTTGCGCGGCGCAGGCGGTAACAACTGAGTAATGGCGGTATACGATGAGGTGCGCAACAGCGGACGCAGACTGGCGGCCTGATTGATATCGAACAACACCAGCTCACTGCCGTTATTGCCAAGATAACGATAAAACGAATCCACCACTGCACGGGTGCTCACCGTGGAATCCATAATTGACTGGAAGGTCAACACCGGCGGCAGTTCGTTAAGGCGGGAGCTTCGCGCATCCCGCGAAATCTGCTGTTGTAATGCTTTTGTCAGCAGATAAGACTGACGCGCGGCGTTAACCGGAAACGAGTTATATTTGAACGGATTATATTCTGGCGTGACGTTCAACCACGCCGCTTTGGCAAACGCTGGAAAGAGCGCAGGTAAACCCGCCAGTCCGGCAAAACGGGCGAATGCCGTCACGCCGATCATCGGCGACAGCAGGATAAGCTGCTGAGGACGCCGCAACGTGTTGTCTTCCAGCGCGTCCAGCGTGTACTTGAGCGCTAGCGCCCCGCCGTTTGAGTAGCCCACCAGATGCAACGGCACATCACGCCCCGCGAGCCGCGTCGCTTCCCGAACCGCCAGCCGCGAAGCGGCAAGCCACTGTTCCCACTCCACCGCCGTTAACGCACCGGGAGCGGTGCCGTGCCCAGGCAGACGCGGCACAATGGCGATAAAGCCACGCTGCTGATAATCCTTAGCAACGTATTT
This sequence comes from Citrobacter koseri ATCC BAA-895, assembly GCF_000018045.1. Classification (NCBI taxonomy): domain Bacteria; kingdom Pseudomonadati; phylum Pseudomonadota; class Gammaproteobacteria; order Enterobacterales; family Enterobacteriaceae; genus Citrobacter; species Citrobacter koseri. Next base: position 3,729,378 of record NC_009792.1, read on the forward strand.
CATGCTGTAGGGCGAATCCGTTAAACCATGCAATAACACGGCGACGCCACGCGGTTTCCCCTGCGGCATGAGTACGTACGAGCGATTGCCGTTGGGCGAAAACTGCGGCGGCCAGACCCGGCTGTTATGGTAAAAACGGTTGATGGGCGTCTGCTCATCCGGCTTCAGCTTATCCGTCACTCCGGTTTTCAGATGGCTAAACAGCGCCTCTTCCCGCGCCAGGTACTGCGAAAAAGTGGCCTTATCCAGCGCTTTGGCAGACATTTCGCTACCGGTCCAGGTATGCCAGAGATGAAGATCGGGCCCACTTTCTGTCTGGTAAACCCGCACGCCAAGAAAAACGATCAGAACCACAAGCAGCGTCAACGCCACATGCCTGATGAGCGATGCCAGTCCGGTACTCATCCATTTAAGGCGTCGGAATAGATTTTTTATCAATGGTTTAATCCCTGTCTCCCGCTCGTCTGCTATTTCACAAACAGAATCAGTTTAGGCTGCGGATGTAAATCCTGTCTCATTTCTTAATCCCTGATATTTATAATGTTAAATATTTGTTGCTTTTGATCACAAAAATTAAACAAATCGTCAGTTTTGTATGCGTTTATCAAAAATGTAGATATTTTTAGTTTATGGCTACGAAATGAGCATCGCCATGTCTCCCTGACCATTTACTGAGAGGATCGATTCTGATGAATGCACTGACCGCCGTAAAAACAAATGCTGATAGTGTCACCCGCAGCGACGCCGGATTTACCTTCGCCCCTTCCGTACAGTCGCCGCGTCTGCTGGAACTGACCTTTAGCGCAAAAACGACGGCGCAATTTTTGCAGCAGGTGGAACAGTGGCCGGTACAGGCGCTGGAATACAAATCCTTTTTACGTTTTAAGGTCGGTCAGATCCTCGACGCCTTATGTGGCAACCAGCTACAGCCGCTGCTTATTAAAACGCTGCTGGATCGCGCCGAAGGCGCACTGCTGATCAACGCCGAAGGGATCGACAACGTAGAACAGGCTGACGAGATGGTCAAGCTGGCGACGGCGGTGGCGCACCTTATCGGGCGCTCTAATTATGATGCGATGAGCGGCCAGTACTACGCGCGCTTTGTGGTGAAGAACGTTGATAATTCAGACAGCTACCTGCGACAACCGCACCGCGTGATGGAGCTGCATAACGACGGCACCTACGTTGAGGAAGTTACCGACTACGTGCTGATGATGAAAATCGACGAACAAAATATGGCGGGCGGAAACTCACTGTTGCTACACCTTGATGACTGGGAACATCTGGAGCGCTTTTTCAGCCACCCGCTGGCACGTCGCTCCATGCGTTTTGCCGCGCCGCCGAGCAAAAACGTCAGCCACGATGTTTATCATCCGGTATTTGACGTTGACCAGCAGGGGCGCCCGGTCATGCGCTATATCGACCAGTTCGTCCAGCCAAAAGATTTTGAAGAGGGCGTCTGGCTCAGCGATCTCTCCGATGCGCTGGAAACCAGCAAAAACATCCTCTCTGTTCCGGTGCCGGTCGGTAAATTCCTGTTGATTAACAACCTGTTCTGGCTGCACGGGCGCGATCGTTTTACGCCACACCCGGATCTGCGCCGTGAACTGATGCGCCAGCGCGGTTATTTCGCTTATTCCACCCGTTGCTACCAGACTCATCAATAAGCGCGGTCAGACGAAGGAATTAAGCGGATGTATGATTTTGTGATTATTGGCGGCGGCATTATCGGCATGTCGACCGCCATGCAGCTTATTGATGTGTATCCAGACGCCAGCATCGCCCTGCTGGAAAAAGAGTCCGAACCGGCCTGTCATCAGACGGGTCACAATAGCGGCGTGATCCATGCCGGGGTCTACTACACTCCCGGTAGCCTCAAAGCGCAGTTTTGCCTCGCCGGAAATCGCGCCACCAAAGCCTTTTGCGATCAAAACGGCATTCGCTACGACACCTGCGGAAAAATGCTGGTGGCGACATCCGAACTGGAAATGGCGCGGATGCGGGCGCTGTGGGATCGCACGGCGGCAAACGGCCTGGAACGCGAGTGGTTAAGCGCGGCGGAACTGCGGGAGCGGGAGCCGAACATCACTGGTCTGGGCGGGATTTTTGTCCCCTCCAGCGGAATTGTCAGCTACCGGGACGTGACGGCGGCGATGGCGAAAATCTTCCAGGCCAAAGGCGGTGAGATTGTCTACAACGCGGAGGTCAGCGCGCTGAAGGAACATGCGGCGGGCGTGGTGATCACAACCCGGGGCGGGCAGATATACGAAGCCTCAACCCTGATTAGCTGTTCCGGGCTGATGGCCGACCGGCTGGTTAAAATGCTGGGGGTCGATCCCGGTTTTATCATCTGCCCGTTCCGTGGCGAATATTTCCGCCTGGCGTCGCAGCATAATCAAATCGTTAACCATTTGATCTACCCCATTCCCGATCCGGCGATGCCGTTTTTGGGCGTCCACCTCACCCGGATGATCGACGGCAGCGTTACCGTCGGGCCTAACGCCGTGCTGGCTTTTAAACGAGAAGGCTACCGGAAAGGCGATTTTTCATTATCCGATACGCTGGAAATTTTCGGTTCGTCCGGCATCCGCCGCGTGCTGCAAAACAATCTGCGCTCAGGGCTTGGCGAGATGAAGAACTCACTGTGCAAAAGCGGCTATCTGCGGCTGGTGCAAAAATATTGCCCCAGCCTGACCTTAAAAGATTTGCAGCCGTGGCCTGCTGGCGTGCGGGCGCAGGCGGTGTCGCCGGATGGCAAGCTGATCGACGATTTCCTGTTTGTCACCACGCCACGATCCATTCACACCTGCAATGCGCCCTCTCCGGCGGCCACATCAGCCATTCCCATCGGGGCGCATATCGTCAGCAAAGTGCAGACGCTGCTGGCAAGCCAGAGTCATCCCGGACGCACGCTACGTGCGGCGCGTCGCGTGGACTCATTAAACGCCGCATTCACCCGTTAACCCTTTTAAGACAGGAAGCAATCATGCAACTTAACGATCCCACCTTGTTCCGCCAGCAGGCGTTTATCGAGGGGCAATGGCGCGACGCCAGAAGCGGCGACACAATCGCCGTAACCAACCCAGCGAACGGTCAGCCATTAGGCAGCGTACCGAAAATGGGGGCAGAAGAGACCCGTGAAGCCATTGACGCCGCTAACCGCGCGCTGCCCGCCTGGCGCGCGCTCACCGCCAAAGCGCGGGCGAATATTCTGCGTCGCTGGTTCAATTTGATGATGGAGCACCAGGACGATCTCGCCCGTCTGATGACGCTGGAACAGGGGAAGCCGCTGGCGGAGGCAAAAGGAGAAATCAGCTATGCCGCCTCTTTTATTGAATGGTTTGCCGAAGAAGGTAAGCGTATCTATGGCGACACGATTCCAGGCCACCAGGCCGATAAGCGCCTGATCGTTATCAAGCAGCCGATTGGCGTTACCGCCGCCATCACGCCGTGGAATTTCCCCTCGGCGATGATTACCCGCAAAGCCGGCCCGGCGCTGGCGGCCGGTTGTACGATGGTTCTGAAACCCGCCAGCCAGACGCCGTTTTCCGCCCTGGCGCTGGCTGAACTGGCGAACCGCGCCGGGGTTCCCGCAGGCGTCTTTAACATCATCACCGGTTCTGCGGGAGCGGTCGGCAATGAACTGACCAGCAACCCGCTGGTGCGCAAACTGTCGTTTACCGGCTCAACCGAAATTGGCCGTCAACTGATGGAACAGTGTGCGAAAGACATCAAAAAGGTGTCGCTGGAGCTGGGCGGCAACGCGCCGTTCATCGTCTTTGATGACGCCGATCTGGATAACGCCGTGGAAGGCGCGCTGGCCTCTAAGTTTCGCAACGCCGGGCAGACCTGCGTCTGCGCTAACCGCCTGTATGTACAGGACGGCGTGTATGACCGCTTTGCGGAAAAACTCCAGCAGGCGGTGAGCAAGCTGCATCTCGGCGACGGCCTGCAAGCAGACGTCACCACCGGGCCGCTGATTGACGAAAAAGCGGTAGCCAAAGTGCAGGAGCACATCGCCGACGCGCTGGAGAAAGGCGCAAAAGTGCTCTGCGGCGGTAAGGCGCATGCGCTCGGCGGCAACTTCTTCCAGCCCACCATCCTGGTGGACGTCCCCAATAACGCGAAAGTGGCTAAAGAAGAGACGTTCGGCCCCCTCGCCCCGCTATTCCGCTTTAAAGATGAAGCGGACGCGATCGCGCAGGCGAACGATACCGAGTTCGGTCTGGCAGCCTATTTCTACGCCCGCGATTTAAGCCGCGTGTTTCGCGTCGGTGAAGCGCTGGAGTACGGCATTGTCGGCATCAACACCGGCATTATCTCCAACGAAGTCGCGCCATTCGGCGGGATTAAAGCCTCCGGTCTTGGCCGCGAAGGTTCTAAGTACGGCATCGAAGATTATTTAGAAATCAAATACATGTGCATCGGCCTTTAAAAAAACAATACTGGAGAACACCTGATGAGCAGCAATAAAGAATTAATGCATCGCCGCAGTAACGCCGTCCCTCGCGGCGTAGGACAGATCCACCCTATTTTTGCCGATCGCGCGGAAAACTGCCGGGTCTGGGATGTGGAAGGCCGCGAGTATCTCGATTTTGCAGGCGGTATTGCGGTGTTGAATACCGGGCACCTGCACCCGGAGATCGTCTCGGCGGTCGAAGCACAACTGAAAAAGCTGTCGCATACCTGTTTTCAGGTACTCGCCTACGAGCCGTATCTGGAGCTGTGCGAACTCATGAACCAGAAGGTGCCAGGCGATTTCGCGAAGAAAACCCTGCTGGTGACTACCGGTTCCGAAGCGGTGGAAAACGCGGTGAAAATCGCCCGTGCGGCGACAAAGCGTAGCGGCGCCATCGCTTTTAGCGGTGCCTATCATGGCCGTACCCACTACACCCTGTCGCTGACCGGAAAAGTCAATCCCTACTCTGCCGGAATGGGGCTGATGCCAGGCCACGTTTACCGCGCGCTCTACCCTTGCGCCCTGCACGGCATCAGTGATGATGATGCGATTGCCAGCATCCAGCGCATCTTTAAAAACGATGCCGCGCCGGAAGATATTGCCGCCATCATCATTGAACCGGTACAGGGAGAAGGCGGTTTTTATGCGGCCTCGCCCGCTTTTATGCAGCGTCTGCGCGCACTCTGCGACGAACACGGGATCATGCTCATTGCCGATGAAGTGCAAAGCGGCGCGGGGCGTACCGGTACGCTTTTCGCGATGGAACAGACGGGCGTCGCCCCGGACCTCACCACCTTCGCCAAATCGATTGCCGGCGGCTTTCCGCTGGCGGGAGTAACCGGTCGCGCCGATGTGATGGACGCCATCCCGCCGGGCGGTCTGGGCGGCACCTACGCCGGTAATCCTCTCGCCTGCGCCGCCGCGCTGGCGGTACTGAACATTTTCGAGCAGGAAAACCTGCTGCAAAAAGCCAAAGACCTGGGGCAAACCCTGCGTAAAGGGCTGCTGAATATTGCTGAAACGCACCGCGAGATTGGCGACGTGCGCGGCCCGGGAGCGATGATCGCCATTGAGCTGTTTGAAAATGGCGATCGCAGCAAACCGGACGCGAAACTGACCGCCGACATCGTCGCCCGCGCCCGTGATAAAGGGCTGATCCTGCTCTCCTGCGGGCCGTACTACAACGTGCTGCGCATTCTGGTGCCGCTGACTATCGAAGAAGCGCAAATTCAGCAAGGGCTGGACATCATCGCTCAGTGTTTTGATGAGGCGAAGCAAGGTTAGGTTGTTGTAGGCCGGATAAGGCGCTTACGCTGCCATCCGGCAATGTTGTGATGCCCGGTGGCGCTCCGCTTACCGGGCCTACGCATCAAGAGCAGCCAACAGCTTCAATAACAATAACGGGGTAAGAAGATGGGGCAATTGTCAGAATCACATGCTTTAGGTGGCGGACTGAAATCCCGCCACGTCACCATGCTGTCTATCGCCGGCGTCATTGGCGCCAGTCTGTTTGTCGGTTCCAGCGTCGCGATTGCGCAAGCCGGGCCTGCGGTACTGCTGGCTTACCTGTTTGCCGGGTTGCTGGTCGTTATGATTATGCGAATGCTGGCCGAAATGGCCGTCGCCACGCCGGATACCGGCTCTTTCTCAACCTATGCGGATAAAGCCATCGGCCCCTGGGCGGGCTACACCATCGGCTGGCTGTACTGGTGGTTCTGGGTGCTGGTTATCCCGCTGGAGGCCAATATTGCCGCCATCATCCTGCATTCATGGATACCGGGCGTCCCCATCTGGCTGTTCTCTCTGGCGATCACCATCGCATTAACCGGCAGTAATTTGCTGAGCGTCAAAAATTACGGCGAGTTCGAATTCTGGCTGGCGCTGTGCAAAGTGATTGCCATTCTGGCGTTTATCGCGCTGGGCGCGGCGGCAATTAGCGGCTTTTATCCCTACGCAGACGTGAGCGGCGTTTCACGCCTGTGGGATCACGGCGGCTTTATGCCCAATGGCTTCGGCGCGGTACTGAGCGCGATGCTGATCACCATGTTCTCGTTTATGGGCGCAGAGATTGTCACGATTGCCGCCGCCGAGTCCGACACGCCGGATAAGCATATCGTGCGCGCCACCAACTCGGTGATCTGGCGTATTTCAATCTTCTACCTGTGCTCTATTTTCGTGGTGGTCGCGCTCATCCCGTGGAACATGCCGGGACTCAAAGACGTTGGTTCCTACCGTTCGGTACTGGAATTGCTGAATATTCCTTATGCCAAAGCGATCATGGACTGCGTGATTTTATTGTCAGTCACCAGTTGCCTGAATTCCGCGCTGTATACGGCGTCGAGAATGCTCTACTCCCTCAGCCGTCGTGGCGATGCGCCCGCCGTTATGGGCAAACTCAACCGCAGCAGGACGCCGTATGTGGCGGTGCTGTTATCCACAGGGGCGGCATTTCTCACGGTGGTGGTAAATTATTACGCCCCGGCGAAAGTGTTTAAATTCCTGATCGACAGCTCCGGCGCGATCGCCCTGCTCGTCTACCTGGTGATTGCGGTTTCCCAGCTCAGAATGCGGAAAATCCTGCTGGCGGAAGGGAGCGAAATTAAGCTGAAAATGTGGCTCTATCCGTGGCTGACCTGGCTGGTTATCGCTTTTATCTGCTTTGTGCTGGTGGTGATGCTATTCCGACCGGCGCAACAGCTGGAGGTGATATCTACCGGGCTGTTAGGACTGGGGATCATTTGTACCGTGCCGATTATGTCCCGCTGGAAAAAACTGGTATTGTGGCAAAAAACGCCGTTGCAAAATACGCGTTAGACCTGTGTCCCGGCGCGCGCCGGGATATCAGCCCAATGCTATTCAGGAGTTGTACCATGACCGCCTCTGCCCAACCGACGGCCATAGATGGATACCGATGGCTCAAAAACGATATTATTCGCGGCGTTTATCAGCCCGATGAGAAGCTGCGCATGAGTCTGTTAACATCACGCTATGAGTTAGGCGTGGGGCCGTTGCGGGAAGCGCTTTCTCAACTGGTGGCGGAACGGCTGGTCACGGTGGTGAACCAGAAAGGCTATCGTGTGGCGTCGATGTCGGAGCAGGAACTGCTCGATATTTTCGATGCCCGCGCCAATATGGAAGCCATGCTGGTGCAACTGGCTATTGCGCGTGGCGGCGATGAGTGGGAAGCCGATATTCTCGCCAGGGCGCATATGCTCAACAAACTGGAATCGAGCGATGCCAGCGAACGTATGCTGGACGAGTGGGATCAGCGCCATCAGGCATTTCATACGGCCATTGTTGCCGGTTGCGGCTCACATTATCTGCTGCAAATGCGCGAGCGACTTTTCGATCTGGCGGCACGCTACCGTTTTATCTGGCTGCGCAAAACGGTTCTGTCCGTTGAAATGCTCGAAGATAAACATATTCAGCATCGGGCGCTTATGGAGGCTATTCTGGCGCGCGATGCCGCACGCGCCAGCGAATTAATGCGCCAGCATTTACTGACGCCAATTCCGATTATTCAACAGGCGATGGCCGGTAAACTTCAGCAGGAACAGAGCTGAGTCCGGTTACTCTTCCGGGATACGTAAAACCTGCCCGGGATATATTTTATCCGGGCTTTTCAGCATCGGTTTATTCGCTTCAAAGATTTTGTTGTACAGATTGGCATTACCGTAAACCTGTTTTGAAATAGCGCTCAACGTGTCGCCTGATTTCACCGTATAAAATTGACTCTCCGCCGCAGGCGCTGACGTTTTAACCTGATCTTCCACACTGCCGATCCCGGAAATATTCCCGATCGCAATGAGGATTTTTTCTTTCGCTTCCTGACTTAAACCGTCGCCCGTTACCGTCGCTTTACCGTCCGTCACCTGCACATTGACTTTATCGGCGTCAGGAATACCGGTTTTGTTTAAGTGTTCCTGCACCTTTTTCGCCAGATCATCTTTATCATGATTTCCGGTTACGGCATCCCAGAGCTTTTCGCCCGCATCTTTCACAAAATTGAAGAGACCCATATTTACCTCGGTTGTACACAATAGACACCCAGAGAGTGTAGCAGAGGGAAGCGGCTTAACAGGGAAACGGCATGACATATTGCTGGCGCAAACTGTAAGGCGAACAAGACATTCCTCATTTACACCCTTTACGCTGCCAGGAAGCTGATTTACGCTGCTAAATACACCGTATTGTCCACCAGGAGAAACCATGACAACCGGGACGATTTCCCCGCGCGAAGCACAGGCGCTGATAGCACAAGGGGCAACGCTGATTGATATCCGTGACGCCGATGAATACCTGCGCGAACATATTCCCGACGCGCAGCTGGCGCCGCTCTCCACGCTTGAGCACGGCGCTTTTCCGGCGGCGTTACGGGCTGAACGCGTCATCTTTCACTGTCAGTCAGGCAGGCGTACCAGCGGCAATGCCGCAGCGCTCCAGGCGGTCGCCGCCCCCGCAGAAGTCTGGCTGCTGGAGGGGGGAATCGAAGGCTGGAAAGCTGCGGGCCTGCCCGTGGCGGAAGATAAGTCTCAGCCGCTGCCGCTGATGCGTCAGGTGCAAATTGCCGCCGGAGGGCTGGTTCTACTGGGCGTTGCGCTGGGTTACACCGTCAGTAGCGGTTTCTTCCTGATCAGCGGCTTTGTTGGCGCCGGGTTAATGCTGGCGGGATTCACGGGTTTCTGCGGCATGGCGCGACTGCTCGAAAAGATGCCCTGGAACCGGCGAACGCATTAAGCGGTAGCGCCAGAATCGCCGCAGTCCCCGGCGGGCCGGGTGGTTTGTACTGACCTGGTTGATATCAGCCGGATAAGCACCGTCTCATCCGGCAAAATACCGCGAAATTAGATCAGAAAATCATCCAGAGATTTCCCCGCCGCCAGCGCCTGGGCAATCGGCTTAGGCGTACGCCCCTGACCAGTCCATGTTTTCGTCTCACCATCAAAATCGGTAAAACGATATTTCGCCGGGCGCGGCTGACGTTTTTTACCTGAACGCGGCGTTGCCGCCCCCATATTTAATAAGTCTTCTGGATTGATGCCGTCGGCTTTCATCATCTCCAGAAAGGTATTAATTTTCTCTTGCTGTTCAGCGCGCAGACGCTGTTGCTCTTCTTCTTCTTCGCGTCTTTCTTTAGTGACAACCCTGAATTTTTCGAGCATTTCTTCAAGAACGTCAATGGAGAATTCGCGGGCCATTGCGCGCAGTGTACGGATATTATTTAAATTCTGTAACATCAAAGTCATAACAATAAAACCTTTTAACGCAGGGGAAAACAAGTATTACGCCAGAAAGTATATTCGATTATTGATTATATTTCCAGAGAGTGGGATATACAGCAATATCTGGCCTGCACACCGCCGCTTATATTTATTCGCCTTCGCCGTTATATATTCAGCCTGAATAACGCACGCCTGCAAAATTAAAAAAGCGGCCCCTCCCCGGCGTACACAACAGCAGCCGTCGATGCCCTTTCGCTCCCGCCTCACTTGCGCAAAACGCCGAAAAAAACAATAAAAGTTAAGCCATTGATTTGGAAAACATTAGTCACGGCGGACAACGAAAATCCCGAAACGAACAAAAAACAGACACTGACAGAGTATTTTATCGACAAAAAGGCAATAAATAAAAATTTTACACTAGTTGCTAGTTATTATGTAGAGATATACGCTATGCATTAGCGAAAGCACTATGCTAAATCACTACAACCACACGTTCAATGGCGATTTTTACCCTTTTACAAGGAGCATTAACATGTTCTCACCGCAGTCACGCTTGCGTCATGCAGTCGCAGACACGTTCGCGATGGTTGTTTATTGTTCTGTCGTGAACATGTTGATCGAGATATTCCTCTCTGGAATGACCTTTGAACAGTCGCTGTCTTCCCGTCTGGTCGCCATTCCGGTCAATATTCTGATCGCGTGGCCCTATGGAATGTATCGTGATGCGATTATGCGCGTCGCGCGTAAGGCGAGCCCGGCGAGTTGGGTGAAGAATCTGGCGGATGTACTGGCTTACGTCACCTTCCAGTCTCCGGTTTATGTCGCGATTTTATTGACGGTCGGCGCAGACTGGCACCAGATTACAGCGGCAGTCAGTTCGAATATCGTGATATCCATGCTGATGGGCGCGGTTTACGGCTACTTCCTTGATTATTGCCGACGCCTGTTCAAAGTCAGCAGCTACCACCAGGCTAAAGCCTGAGACCCGCTTTCTTCGCGACTGGCAAGGCCAGTCGCTTCGTTAGTTTGAATTTGGTTTTGCTTCACCAAACAGTCCATGCAAATAGCGCTCAAGCGCAATCCGTGAACTAAAGCCGTGCGGTATGCCGTAATGTTCGTGAATTTCTCCGCCTAAATAAAGCGGGAACTGATGATAATGATCGCAGGTTTTAATTTCCGAAGCAGGTTCCGCCAGTGAAGAACTGCGTTCTTTTAGCGTCGGATGAATCACTAATGCGGTACGCCCCATACGCGCTTCACGATTAACGTACACATAATTTTCGCCACGTCGATAACCGTATGCTTTCTGTGTTACCACATCTACGGTAAAACCCACTTTTTCAAGTACGCGCGCCACCTCATCGGGTCGTAAATACATATTTTATCCTCGTTATCCTTTACTGCGGGCTTACCTTACCCGATCCAGCATTAGCAACGCTTTCAGAAAAATCCATAAACACGCGAATATACCGTGACGCGCCTCAGAAGATAAAAAATATGGACTACACTGAAGTTCACATCGAAATCAATGGAGGATCATATGTTTAACCGACCGAGCCGAAAAGACGCCGATGAAAATGTTCAGGATATTCAGAACGATGTCAGTCAATTAGCCGATACCCTTGAAGACGTGCTGAAATCATGGGGAAGCGATGCCAAAGATGAAGCGGAAACCGCGCGGCGCAAAGCGCAGGCATTGCTGAAAGAAACCCGTGCCCGTATGCATGGCCGCACGCGAGTAGAACAGGCGGCGCGTGATGCCGTGGGATGCGCGGATACCTTTGTGCGAGAAAAACCCTGGTGCAGCATGGGGACAGCCGCCGCTGTCGGCATCGTTGTCGGGGCGCTGTTAAGTTTACGCCGTTAACGGGGAATCTTGCCGGATGCGACGCAGAGCGTCTTATCCGGCCGACGGCGTGTCGGTTATGGCTTCCCGAAGCTGACGTGCGACCTGTTTTGCCATTTCCGCTGAAGTGATGTTGGTAAACGACAACAGCAGTCCTCCCCTTCCTTCTGACTTAAGCCGCCAGCGGCTCAATGCCTGCACCGCTAATCCGGCCTGATTGGCTTTCGCCGTCAGCAACCGGTCATCAGCATCCACTGCAACAACCAACTGAATGCCACCTTCCTGCGGGACAACGGCGAATCCCTGCTCACGCAGCGCCTCTTCCATCCAAAGCCGTCGCCTGGCGTAATGCTGGCGCATCTTTTTCAAATGCCGCCAGAAATGACCATCGCGGATAAAATCCGCCAGCGTCTGCTGCCACAGCACCGGCACGCTACAGGCCATCAGCCCCGCCAGTTGACGAAAACGCGCCACCTGATTAAGCGGAACCACCAGCCATGCGGTACGCAGCGCCGGAAACAGCGACTTGCTGAACGTTCCGGCATAGATCACCCGCTGCGGCGCATCGAGGCTTTTCAGCGGCGGAAGCGGCTTGCCGTGGTAACGAAATTCACTGTCATAATCATCTTCGATAATCCATGCCTGCGCGCTCGCCGCCCATTCAAGTAACTGGCGGCGACGGGTTAAAGAGAGCGCCACGCCGAGCGGGCTTTGGTGGGCCGGCGTTAACAACACAAAACGCGCCTGCGGGTAATCGTGAATGCCTGCCGCCACATTCAGTCCATGATCATCGACCGGAACCGGCATCAGCCCGATATTTTCCTGGGCAATCACCGGGCGAATAAGGGGAAACCCGGGATCTTCAACCCACATGCCTTCTCCTGGTTTCGCCAGCGCGCGCAGGATAAGGGTCATTGAGGAGGCATAGCCGGAAGTGATAAACACCTGTTCCGGCAGGCATTCAATACTGCGCGACACCCGCAGATAATCGACAATGGCTTCGCGCAAAACCGCTTCGCCGCAGACGTCGCCCAACGCGAGATCAAAACGGGTCTGCGTACGCAGGCGACGCCCCATCACCCGCGCCCAAATCTCACGCGGGAAAAGATCCAGCGCAGGTAATCCCATTTGAAATGGATCGGGCGTCTGGCTTTCTCCGGCGAAAACGGCAGGCGTAGCGACCGTTTTTTCTGGACGTACATGCCCGCTGACAAACGTACCGGCCTGCCCGCGCCGCTCCAGCCAGCCTTGCGCCACCAGCTCGCCGTACGCGTTTTCGACCGTCGAGCGTGAAACGCCTAACTCTTGCGACCATGTCCGGCTGGACGGCAAACGCGCCCCGGCCTTGAGTTCGCCATGCTCAATGGCGTTTTTTAACTGACGGGCGATTTGCTGGTAGCGTGGCACAGGTGAACGCTCCTTTATGGTCTGCTTTTTTCATAAAAATATGGCTCTCTTTAGCAGTCCATTATAGTGCTACATTGCTGACGTCTAAACGAGGAGAAGTATGATGACGACATTACGTCAGCCCTATTATGAACTTAGCCCTGAAGTCTATAGTGCGCTGGGCCAGGCCAAAAAAGCGTTGGAAAACAGCGCGCTGGACACCACGCTGATGGAACTGATTTATCTGCGTATCTCACAGATCAACGGTTGCGCATTTTGTCTGGAGATGCACAGCAAAGCCCTGCGTAAATCCGGCGTGGCGCAAAGCAAACTGGATGCGCTGGCCGGGTGGCGGGTAAGCCATCACTTCAGCGAACAGGAGCGTGCGGCGCTGGCCTGGGCGGAATCCGTCACGGATATCGCAAGAACGCATGCCGAAGATGACGCGTATCTGCCGCTACTCGAAAGTTTCAGCGCCCGTGAAATCAGCGATCTGACTTTTGCTATCAGTCTGATGAACTGCTTCAACCGACTGGCCGTTGGGATGCGGATGTAATCCCGCTATTGCCGGATGGCGGCGTAAACGCCTTATCCGGCCTACACCGTAGGCCCGATTAGCGTAAGCGCCATCGGGCGACGTTTAACCATACCCCCCCATTCCCGCTGAGCTAATCAGCAGAAGCAAATTAATCGATATTTCCCATATCTTGTGTGGTTGAAACTTTATTCATCTACATCTAGTATTCTCTCTATCAAGACACACACAACCCGACGCATATCATCGCGCCGTTCTCTCATTTTAAATGGAAATACGAATCATGCGCATTACTATTTACACTCGTAACGACTGTGTTCAGTGCCACGCCACCAAACGGGCGATGGAAAGCCGTGGATTTGACTTTGAGATGGTGAACGTCGATCTGGTTCCCGACGCGGCAGACACCCTGCGGGAAAAAGGTTTTCGCCAGTTGCCGGTGGTCATCGCGGGCGATACCAGTTGGTCAGGCTTCCGCCCGGATATGATCAACCGTCTGCATCCTGATGCGCGCGTGGCCAGCGCATGAGCCAACTCGTCTACTTTTCCAGTAGCTCCGAAAATACGCACCGCTTTATGCAGCGTCTGGGGCTGCCCGCTATTCGCATTCCGCTTAATGAACGCGAGCGAATCAGGGTAGACGAACCTTACATTCTGGTCGTCCCCTCTTACGGCGGCGGCGGTACGGCAGGCGCGGTTCCACGACAGGTGATCCGCTTTTTAAATGATGAACATAACCGGGCGTTAATTCGCGGCGTGATCGCCTCCGGCAACCGTAACTTTGGCGAGGCTTACGGTCGCGCTGGCGAGGTCATTTCACAAAAATGCGGCGTCCCCTGGCTGTACCGCTTTGAACTGATGGGAACGCAAAGCGACATCGACAACGTCCGAAAAGGAGTGAGCGAATTTTGGCAACGACAACCGCAGAACGTGTGAAGCAAGAAACGATGGATTATCACGCGCTGAATGCCATGCTGAATCTGTACGATAAAGCAGGCCATATTCAGTTCGACAAGGATCGGCAGGCGGTGGAGGTGTTCTTTGCCACCCATGTCCGCCCCAATTCCGTCTCCTTTGCCAGCCAGGACGAGCGCCTGGAGTATCTGCTTCGCGAAGGCTATTACGACGAAAGCGTTTTAACCCGCTACGATCGCGCTTTCGTGGTGAAGCTGTTTGCTCACGCCCACGCCAGCGGTTTTCGCTTCCAGACGTTCCTTGGCGCGTGGAAATATTACACCAGCTATACGCTGAAAACGTTCGACGGCAAACGCTACCTTGAAGACTTTGAAGACCGGGTGACAATGGTGGCGCTGACGCTGGCGCAGGGCAATGAAGCGCTGGCGATGCAGCTTACCGATGAAATCCTCTCCGGGCGCTTTCAGCCAGCCACGCCGACCTTCTTAAACTGCGGCAAACAACAGCGCGGCGAGCTGGTCTCCTGCTTCCTGTTACGCATTGAAGACAATATGGAGTCCATTGGCCGAGCGGTTAACTCGGCGCTACAGCTTTCCAAGCGCGGCGGCGGCGTGGCGTTTTTGCTCTCGAATCTTCGTGAAGCGGGCGCGCCGATCAAGCGTATTGAGAACCAGTCCTCGGGCGTGATCCCGGTAATGAAGATGCTGGAAGACGCCTTTTCTTACGCCAATCAGTTAGGGGCGCGTCAGGGGGCGGGCGCCGTGTATCTGCACGCGCACCACCCGGATATCCTGCGTTTTCTCGACACGAAACGCGAAAACGCCGATGAAAAGATCCGCATTAAAACGCTGTCGCTGGGCGTGGTGATCCCGGACGTAACGTTCCGTCTGGCGAAAGAAAACGCGCAGATGGCGCTGTTCTCGCCTTACGATGTCGAACGCATTTACGGCAAACCGTTCGGAGATATCGCCATTAGCGAACGGTACGATGAGCTGCTCGCCGATGAACGCGTACGCAAGCAGTACATCAACGCGCGCGAATTTTTCCAGCGGCTTGCGGAAATCCAGTTTGAGTCAGGCTATCCCTACATCATGTACGAGGATACGGTAAACCGCGCGAATCCGATTGCCGGTCGCATCAACATGAGCAACCTGTGCTCGGAGATTTTGCAGGTCAACAGCGCCTCCACCTATGATGAAAATCTGGATTACGCGCAGACCGGGCATGATATCTCCTGCAACCTCGGTTCGCTGAACATCGCCCATACGATGGACTCCCCGAATTTTGGCCGCACGGTGGAAACGGCGATTCGCGGCCTGACGGCGGTGTCGGATATGAGCCATATCCGCAGCGTACCGTCAATTGAAGCCGGAAACGCCGCGTCACACGCGATTGGCCTGGGGCAGATGAACCTGCACGGTTATCTGGCGCGAGAAGGCATTGCCTACGGCAGCCCGGAGGCGCTGGATTTCACCAACCTCTATTTCTACACCGTGACCTGGCACGCGCTGAATACCTCAATGATGATGGCGCGTGAACGCGGTAAAACCTTCGCCGGATTCAAACAATCGCGCTATGCCAGCGGCGAGTATTTCGAACAATATTTGCAGGGCGACTGGCAGCCGAAAACCGACACGGTTCGTGCGCTCTTTGCCCGTAGCGGCATGACGCTTCCGGGCCGCGAAATGTGGGCGCGGCTGCGGGATGAGGTGATGCGCTACGGCATCTATAACCAGAATTTACAGGCGGTGCCGCCGACCGGTTCCATTTCCTATATCAACCACGCGACGTCAAGCATTCACCCGATCGTGTCGAAGATAGAGATCCGCAAAGAAGGAAAAACCGGGCGCGTTTACTACCCGGCCCCGTTTATGACCAATGAGAACCTGGACATGTACCAGGACGCCTATGAAATCGGCCCGGAAAAAATCATTGATACCTATGCCGAAGCCACACGCCACGTTGATCAGGGACTGTCGCTGACGCTGTTCTTCCCGGATACCGCGACAACCCGCGATATCAACAAAGCCCAGATTTACGCGTGGCGAAAAGGGATCAAAACGCTGTATTACATCCGTCTGCGTCAGCTGGCGCTGGAAGGTACTGAAATAGAAGGCTGCGTATCATGCGCGCTATAAGGAGAGCAGGATGAAACTATCACGCGTGAGCGCCATCAACTGGAACAAGATTCAGGATGATAAAGACCTGGAAGTGTGGAACCGCCTGACCAGCAACTTCTGGCTGCCGGAAAAGGTGCCGCTTTCCAATGACATCCCCGCCTGGCAGACGCTGAGCGCCGCCGAGCAGCAGCTTACCATCCGCGTGTTTACC
The DNA here is from genome assembly GCF_000018045.1 of Citrobacter koseri ATCC BAA-895. Lineage (NCBI taxonomy): Bacteria > Pseudomonadati > Pseudomonadota > Gammaproteobacteria > Enterobacterales > Enterobacteriaceae > Citrobacter > Citrobacter koseri. The sequence continues at coordinate 3,746,072 of NC_009792.1, forward strand.
GGATTAACGCTGCTCGACACCATTCAGAATATCGCCGGGGCCCCCGCGTTGATGCAGGACGCGCTGACGCCGCATGAAGAGGCGGTGCTGTCAAACATCAGCTTTATGGAAGCGGTACATGCCCGCTCGTACAGCTCGATATTCTCTACGCTTTGCCAGACGAAAGACGTAGACGCGGCCTATGCCTGGAGTGAGGAAAATGCGCCGCTGCAACGCAAGGCGCAGATTATCCTGCAACATTACACCGCCGACAATCCGCTGAAAAAGAAAATCGCCAGCGTATTCCTGGAATCTTTCCTGTTCTATTCCGGCTTCTGGCTGCCAATGTATTTTTCCAGCCGGGGCAAGCTGACCAACACCGCCGACCTGATTCGTCTGATTATTCGTGACGAAGCGGTACATGGGTATTACATCGGCTATAAATACCAAAAAGGGCTGGAGAAACTGTCGGAATCTGAACGCGACGAATTGAAGCATTTCGCCCTTGATTTGCTGATGGAGCTGTATGACAACGAGTCTCGCTATACGGAAGAACTGTATGCCGAAACCGGTTGGGTGGCAGACGTTAACGCCTTTCTCTGTTACAACGCCAATAAAGCGTTGATGAACCTGGGCTACGAAGCGTTATTCCCCGCAGAAATGGCGGAGGTCAATCCTGCCATACTTGCTGCGCTGTCACCGAATGCGGATGAAAACCATGATTTCTTCTCCGGTTCAGGCTCCTCCTATGTGATGGGAAAAGCCATTGAAACCGAAGATGAAGACTGGAATTTTTGACGGCGATTATCGCGGTAAATATCGATCACACTTCCGCGATAATATTTTAACGGGATCACGTTTTTATCACACAATTATTTCTGTGTGATCTACACTCAATATCTGCCACATTATTCGCCTGAATTTCAGCAATTCAGGCGCATTTTCGGTGGTCGTTACAAAAAATATCGCTCTCCCCCCACTCCCGCTCAGCCCTTATATCATGGGAAATCCCGGCAAATGGCCTCCGGCAATATTTGTGTCTGAGGGAAATTCAGGGTTGTCTCAGATTCTCAGTATGTTAGGGTAGAAAAAGGTGACTATTTCTATCAGGTATCGTATCGACATAATAAATAACAGGAATCTTTCTATTGCATGGCAATTAAATTAGAAGTTAAGAATCTCTATAAGATATTTGGTGAGCATCCGCAGCGAGCTTTCAAATATATTGAAAAAGGACTTTCGAAAGAGCAAATTCTGGATAAAACAGGGCTATCGCTTGGCGTTAAAGACGCCAGTCTGGCCATTGAAGAAGGCGAGATTTTTGTCATCATGGGATTATCCGGTTCGGGTAAATCCACAATGGTACGCCTTCTCAATCGCCTGATTGAACCCACCCGCGGGCAAGTGCTTATCGACGGCGTTGATATTGCAAAAATATCTGACGCCGAACTTCGCGAGGTGCGCAGAAAGAAAATTGCGATGGTTTTCCAGTCATTTGCATTAATGCCGCACATGACCGTACTGGATAATACGGCATTCGGCATGGAATTAGCCGGCGTTGCCGCTGAAGAGCGCCGTGAAAAAGCGCTGGATGCCTTACGCCAGGTGGGGCTGGAGAATTATGCGCACGGCTACCCGGATGAACTCTCCGGCGGTATGCGTCAGCGTGTCGGTCTGGCCCGCGCATTAGCGATCAACCCTGACATTCTGTTAATGGATGAGGCCTTCTCGGCGCTCGATCCCTTAATTCGTACCGAGATGCAGGATGAGCTGGTAAAACTACAGGCAAAACATCAGCGTACCGTCGTTTTTATTTCCCACGATCTCGATGAAGCGATGCGTATTGGCGATCGTATTGCCATTATGCAAAACGGCGAAGTCGTTCAGGTGGGAACGCCAGATGAAATTCTGAATAACCCGGCGAATGATTATGTCCGCACCTTCTTCCGTGGGGTCGATATTAGCCAGGTGTTCAGCGCCAAAGATATTGCCCGCCGCAGCCCGGTGGGATTAATTCGTAAAACGCCAGGTTTTGGTCCGCGTTCCGCACTGAAATTATTGCAGGATGAAGACCGTGAATTTGGTTATGTGATTGAACGCGGTAATAAGTTTGTCGGCATTGTTTCCATCGACTCATTAAAAGCGGCATTAAGCCAGGCGCAAGGTATTGAAGCAGCGCTTATTGACGAGTCACTGGCGGTGGATGCGCAAACACCTCTTAGCGAGTTGCTCTCTCATGTTGGCCAGGCGCCTTGTGCGGTGCCGGTTGTCGACGAGGAACAACAGTATGTCGGCATTATTTCAAAACGCATGCTGCTACAGGCTTTAGATCGCGAGGGGGCAAACAATGGCTGAACAAACTAATCCGTGGGATACCGCGCCAGCGGCGGATAGCGCCGCGCAATCCGCCGACGCCTGGGGAACGCCTTCGGGCGCGCCTGCCGATGGCGGCGGCGCAGACTGGCTGACCAGCGCGCCCGCGCCTGCGCCAGAACATTTTAATATTATGGACCCGTTCCATAAGACGCTGATCCCGCTGGACAGCTGGGTCACTGAAGGGATCGACTGGGTCGTTACGCATTTCCGCCCTGTTTTCCAGGGCATCCGTGTGCCGGTGGATTACATTCTCAATGGCTTCCAACAGCTGTTGCTGGGTATGCCAGCTCCGGTGGCGATTATCATTTTCGCACTGATCGCCTGGCAGATCTCCGGCCTGGGGATGGGGGTCGCCACGCTGGTGTCCCTGATTGCCATCGGCGCGATTGGCGCCTGGTCACAGGCGATGATTACCCTGGCGCTGGTGCTGACCGCCCTGCTGTTCTGCGTGGTCATCGGTTTGCCGCTGGGGATATGGCTGGCGCGCAGTCCGCGTGCGGCGAAGATTGTCCGCCCGCTGCTGGATGCGATGCAAACGACGCCTGCGTTCGTCTATCTGGTGCCAATCGTGATGCTGTTCGGTATCGGTAACGTGCCGGGGGTGGTAGTGACCATTATCTTTGCCCTGCCGCCGATTGTGCGTCTGACCATTCTGGGGATTAACCAGGTTCCGGCGGATTTGATCGAAGCTTCACGCTCATTTGGCGCCAGTCCGCGTCAGATGCTGTTCAAAGTACAGCTACCGCTGGCCATGCCCACCATTATGGCGGGTGTTAACCAGACGCTCATGCTTGCCCTCTCCATGGTAGTGATCGCCTCTATGATTGCCGTCGGCGGGCTTGGTCAGATGGTGCTGCGTGGTATTGGCCGCCTCGACATGGGGCTGGCAACCGTCGGCGGGGTCGGTATTGTGATCCTCGCTATCATTCTGGACCGCCTGACCCAGGCCGTTGGTCGCGACTCGCGCAGCCGTGGCAACCGCCGCTGGTATACCACCGGTCCCGTTGGGCTTATCACTCGCCCTTTCGTTAAGTAATTCACCCGTTGCCCGGTGGCGCATTGCTTACCGGGTCTACAATTCATTAGCTTACACAAAATCGTTCAAGTTGCATCGCGGCGGCAAACGAATGTATCCCCAGGAGCGAACACGCAGTACGTGACCGGGGTGCATGAGTGCAGCCAACAAAGAGGCAGCTTGAAAGATGAAGTGTAATAAGGAACAACGATGCGACATAACATTCTATTTGCCACAGCGTTTGCCACCCTTGTCTCTACCAGCGCATTCGCTGCCGACCTGCCGGGCAAAGGCGTTACCGTACAGCCGGTGCAGAGCACCATCACCGAAGAAACCTTCCAGACGCTGCTGGTCAGCCGCGCGCTGGAGAAACTGGGTTATACCGTTAATAAGCCAAGCGAAGTTGATTACAACGTCGGTTACACCTCCATTGCCTCTGGCGATGCAACTTTTACCGCCGTGAACTGGCAGCCGCTGCATGATGATATGTACGCCGCTGCGGGCGGAGACAAAAAGTTCTATCGCGAGGGGGTATTCGTGACGGGCGCCGCGCAGGGTTATCTGATCGACAAGAAAACCGCTGAGCAGTACAAGATCACTAACCTCGCCCAGTTGAAAGACCCGAAAATCGCCAAAATCTTTGACACCAACGGCGACGGCAAAGCTGACATGATGGGTTGTTCGCCAGGCTGGGGTTGTGAAGCGGTGATTAACCACCAGAACAAAGCGTTCGATCTGGAAAAAACCGTCGACGTCAGCCACGGTAACTATGCCGCGATGATGGCCGACACCATCACCCGCTTCAAAGAAGGCAAGCCGATTCTGTACTACACCTGGACGCCGTACTGGGTGAGCGACGTGATGAAGCCGGGTAAAGATGTTGTCTGGTTACAGGTGCCGTTCTCTTCCCTGCCGGGCGAGCAGAAAGACATTGATACCAAACTGCCGAACGGCGCGAACTATGGCTTCCCGGTGAACACCATGCACATTGTCGCCAACAAAGCCTGGGCAGAGAAAAACCCGGCGGCGGCGAAGCTGTTCGCCATCATGAAGGTGCCGCTGGCGGATATCAACGCGCAGAACGCGATGATGCATGAAGGCAAATCATCCGAGGCCGATGTTCAGGGTCACGTTGACGGCTGGATCAAAGCCCACCAGCAGCAGTTTGACGGCTGGGTAAAAGAAGCGCTGGCCGCGCAGAAATAACCTACTCGTCGGCCTTAAAGCTGCGCGCCATCAGGCGCAGTAACCACACCAATGCCGGATGGTGGCGCGATGCGCCTTATCCGGCCTATACGCCCTCCCCCAACCGCACAATCCATCACTCAACAAACCACTCACATTCATAAACATCCGCTATGATTGATACCCCAGGAAATCATATCTGACTCAAAATAATGACCAAATCCACTCACGGGCTTAGCCCGGCGCTGATTGTTTTAATGTCCGTGGCAACCGGTCTGGCCGTCGCCAGTAACTATTACGCCCAGCCGTTGCTCGATACTATCGCAAACAATTTCTCGCTTTCCGCCAGCTCGGCGGGCTTTATCGTTACCGCCGCTCAGTTGGGCTATGCCGCCGGATTGCTCTTTCTGGTGCCGCTGGGCGATATGTTCGAGCGCCGGACGCTCATCGTCTCCATGACGCTGCTGGCCGCAGGCGGCATGCTGATTACCGCCAGCAGCCAGTCGCTCGGCATGATGATTCTCGGCACGGCGCTCACCGGGCTGTTCTCCGTCGTGGCGCAAATCCTGGTGCCGCTGGCGGCGACGCTCGCCACGCCGGATAAGCGCGGCAAAGTGGTCGGCACCATCATGAGCGGCCTGCTGCTGGGGATTTTACTGGCGCGTACCGTTGCCGGATTGCTGGCGAATCTTGGCGGCTGGCGCACCGTCTTCTGGGTCGCTTCTGTGCTGATGGCGCTGATGGCCGTCGCGCTGTGGCGCGGTTTACCAAAGGTGAAATCAGAAACGCATCTTAACTATCCGCAGCTATTGGGTTCCGTGTTCAGCCTGTTTATCCACGACGGCCTCCTGCGCACCCGCGCGTTGTTAGGCTGCCTGACGTTCGCCAACTTCAGCATTCTCTGGACATCGATGGCCTTTTTACTGGCCGCGCCGCCGTTTAACTATTCCGAAGGGATGATTGGGCTGTTTGGTCTGGCGGGAGCCGCTGGCGCGCTGGGCGCACGTCCGGCGGGCGGTTTTGCCGATAAAGGGAAGTCCCATCTCACCACGACTTTCGGCCTGCTGTTGCTGTTGCTCTCCTGGCTGGCTATCTGGTACGGACACAGCTCCGTGCTGGCGCTGATTATTGGCATCCTGGTGCTGGATCTCACCGTGCAGGGCGTACACATCACCAATCAGACGGTGATTTACCGCGTCCACCCGGATGCGCGTAACCGGCTCACCGCCGGGTATATGACCAGCTACTTTATCGGCGGCGCCGCCGGTTCGTTGATTTCGGCATCGGCCTGGCAGCATGCCGGCTGGGCCGGCGTTTGTCTGGCCGGTACCACCGTCGCCGCGCTCAATCTGCTGGTCTGGTGGCGAGGTTTTCACCGACAAGAAGCCGCAAATTAAGCAGATGGCAAGCGTTTACCTTTGATTGAGCTCCCCAGGGTGTTAAGGCGTCCCCCACTCTGTTAAGGTTATATGATTCATTTATGCTGGTTATTTTAACATCGGTGACGAATCAGATAATCTTATGGAAAGCCCTGCACCCCAGTCTGAGCCCCGTCCGGCAACATTAACGGAAGGATTCAAAGACAGTTTACCGATAGTCATAAGTTATATTCCGGTGGCGTTTGCGTTTGGCCTTAACGCCACCCGTCTGGGCTTTACTCCCCTCGAAAGCGTTTTTTTCTCCTGCATTATTTACGCAGGCGCCAGCCAGTTCGTCATCACCACCATGCTCGCGGCGGGCAGCACATTATGGGTCGCCGCGCTGACCGTGATGGCGATGGACGTGCGTCATGTGCTGTACGGCCCTTCCCTGCGTAGTCGCATCAGCCAACGGCTCAGTAAACCTAAAACCGCCCTGTGGGCATTTGGCCTCACCGATGAAGTGTTTGCTGCCGCCACGGCCAAACTGGTGCGGGATAACCGCCGCTGGAGTGAAAACTGGATGATCGGCATCGCGTTCTGCTCCTGGGCCTCCTGGGTGCTCGGCACGGTCATTGGCGCATTTTCCGGGAGCGGATTGCTGAAAGGCTTCCCCGCCGTTGAGGCGGCATTAGGTTTTATGCTGCCAGCCCTGTTTATGAGCTTTTTGCTCGCTTCTTTTCAACGCAAACAAACGCTGTGCGTCACGGCGGCGTTAATCGGCGCGCTGGCAGGCGTCACGCTGTTTTCCATTCCTGCGGCTATCCTGGCGGGTATCGCCAGCGGGTGTCTGACCGCCTTGATCCAGTCGTTCTGGCAAGGAGCGCCCGATGAGTTATGAGGTTCTGCTGCTGGGACTGCTGGTCGGCTGCGCCAATTATTGTTTTCGTTATTTACCGCTTCGTCTGCGAATGGGAAACACCCGCCCCGCCAGGCGCGGCGCAACGGGCGTGTTGCTCGACACCATTGGCATCGCGTCCATCTGCGCCCTGCTGGTGGTGTCTACGGCTCCCGAAGTGATGCACGACGCCAGCCGGTTCATTCCGACGCTGGTCGGGTTTGCCGTCCTGGGCGTCAGTTTCTACAAGACGCGCAGCATCATCATCCCAACGCTACTGAGCGCTCTGGGCTATGGACTCGCCTGGAAGATAGAGGTCATTTTATAACCCAAAAGAATCATTTTAAATTAATAATACATTTACTTTATTTGTCACTGTCGTTACTATATCGGCTGAAATTAATGAGGTCATGCCCAAATGGATAGTTCGTTTACGCCCATTGAACAAATGCTAAAATTTCGCGCCAGCCGCCACGAAGAGTTTCCTTACCAGGAGATCCTTCTGACCCGCCTTTGCATGCATATGCAAGGCAAACTGCTGGAAAACCGCAATAAGATGCTGAAAGCTCAAGGGATTAACGAGACGTTGTTTATGGCGTTGATTACGCTGGAGTCTCAGGAAAACCACAGTATTCAGCCATCTGAACTGAGTTGCGCGCTGGGCTCGTCCCGTACCAACGCAACACGTATCGCAGATGAATTAGAGAAACGCGGTTGGATCGAACGTCGTGAAAGCGATAACGATCGTCGCTGCCTGCATCTGCAACTGACGGAGAAAGGTCACGCGTTTTTGCGCGAGGTGTTACCGCCTCAGCATCACTGCCTGCACCAGCTATGGTCCTCTCTCAGCACCGCCGAAAAAGATCAACTTGAGCACATCACTCGTAAGCTCCTGACGCGTCTCGATCAGATGGATCAGGATGGCGCCGTTCTTGAGGCGCTACGCTAACGCGTCGACACGCTCAATCATCCAGATTTATAAAAGAAAAAACTGACAGGCCAGCACGTCATACTGCTGGCCTTTCTGACAAAAACGTCGGCCCAGCCGATATGAAAAATAAGATCGTGGAGAACAACATGAGCGCAAATGCGGAGACTCAAACCCCGCAGCAACCGGTTAAGAAGAATGGCAAACGTAAAAGCGCGCTAATCCTTTTAACCTTGCTCTTTATCGCAATTGCCGTGGCATATGGGATTTATTGGTTTTTAGTACTGCGTCATATCGAAGAAACGGATGATGCGTACGTGGCAGGGAACCAGGTTCAAATCATGGCGCAGGTATCAGGCAGCGTGACGAAAGTCTGGGCTGATAATACTGACTTTGTAAAACAGGGCGACGTGCTGGTCACGCTCGACCAGACGGATGCCAGACAGGCATTCGAAAAAGCGAAAACGGCGCTGGCCTCCAGCGTTCGCCAGACGCACCAGTTGATGATCAATAGCAAGCAGCTCCAGGCCAGCATTGAAGTGCAGAAAACCGCACTGGCGCAGGCACAAAGCGACTTTAATCGTCGCGTGCCGCTGGGCAATGCGAACCTGATCGGTCGCGAAGAGCTGCAACACGCGCGTGATGCCGTCGCCAGCGCGCAGGCGCAGCTGGATGTGGCAATTCAACAATATAACGCAAACCAGGCGATGATCCTCGGCAGCAAGCTGGAAGATCAGCCTGCCGTGCAACAGGCGGCTACGGAAGTGCGCAACGCCTGGCTGGCGCTGGAGCGTACCAAAATCGTCAGCCCGATGACTGGCTACGTCTCCCGCCGCGCCGTACAGCCTGGCGCGCAGATTAGCCCGACCACGCCGCTGATGGCGGTCGTGCCTGCCACCAACCTGTGGGTGGACGCGAACTTCAAAGAGACGCAGCTCGCCCATATGCGTATCGGCCAACCGGCAACGGTCATCAGCGATATTTACGGCGATGACGTGAAATACACCGGTAAGGTTGTCGGCCTGGATATGGGGACAGGCAGCGCCTTCTCCCTGCTTCCGGCGCAAAACGCGACCGGCAACTGGATCAAGGTCGTGCAGCGCTTGCCTGTACGTATTGAACTGGATGCGCAGCAACTGGCGCAGCATCCACTGCGTATCGGCTTATCAACCCTCGTCACCGTGGATACGTCGAATCGCGACGGACAGGTGCTGGCAAGCCAGGTTCGTAGTACCCCGGTTTCTGAGAGTAACGCACGAGAAATTAATCTCGCTCCGGTCAATAAGCTGATCGAAGAGATTGTGCAGGCCAACGCGGGATAATCCTGAGGTGCGTGTAATGCAACAGCAAAAACCGCTGGAAGGCGCGCAGCTGGTCATTATGACGATTGCGCTGTCGCTGGCGACATTCATGCAGGTGCTGGACTCCACCATTGCTAACGTGGCGATCCCCACCATCGCCGGGAACCTTGGCTCATCGTTGAGCCAGGGGACATGGGTTATCACCTCATTCGGGGTGGCGAACGCGATCTCCATCCCGATTACCGGCTGGCTGGCGAAACGCGTCGGGGAAGTGAAGCTGTTCATGTGGTCAACCGTCGCCTTTGCCATTGCGTCATGGGCGTGCGGGGTCTCCAACAGTCTGAACATGCTGATCTTCTTCCGCGTGGTTCAGGGTGTCGTCGCAGGGCCGTTAATCCCGCTCTCACAGAGCCTGTTGCTGAATAACTATCCTCCCGCAAAACGTTCTATCGCGCTGGCGCTATGGTCGATGACGGTGATTGTCGCGCCGATCTGCGGCCCGATACTGGGCGGCTACATCAGCGATAACTATCACTGGGGCTGGATTTTCTTCATCAACGTGCCGATTGGGGTTGCGGTCGTGCTGATGACGCTGCAAACCCTGCGCGGTCGCGAGACCCGCACCGAGCAGCGACGTATCGACGCTATCGGCCTGGCGCTGCTGGTGATTGGTATCGGCAGTCTACAGATCATGCTTGACCGCGGGAAAGAGCTGGACTGGTTCGCCTCGCAAGAGATTATCATCCTGACCGTGGTCGCCGTCATTGCCATCAGTTTCCTGATTGTCTGGGAGCTGACCGACGATAACCCAATCGTTGACCTCTCCTTGTTCAAGTCGCGTAACTTTACGATTGGCTGTTTGTGTATCAGTCTCGCCTATATGCTCTATTTCGGCGCGATTGTGTTGTTACCGCAGCTGTTGCAGGAGGTATACGGCTATACCGCGACGTGGGCCGGCCTGGCCTCAGCGCCGGTCGGGGTAATCCCGGTGATCCTGTCGCCGATTATCGGACGTTTCGCCCACAAGCTGGATATGCGCAGGCTGGTCACGTTCAGCTTTATCATGTATGCCGTCTGCTTTTACTGGCGTGCGTGGACGTTTGAACCGGGTATGGATTTCGGCGCATCGGCCTGGCCGCAGTTTATTCAGGGCTTCGCCGTAGCCTGCTTCTTTATGCCGCTCACCACCATCACGCTCTCCGGCTTGCCGCCTGAGCGTCTGGCGGCGGCGTCGAGTCTGTCTAACTTTACGCGAACGCTGGCGGGGTCAATTGGTACATCAATCACCACCACCATGTGGACCAACCGTGAAGCGATGCACCATTCGCAATTGACCGAGTCGGTGAATCCGTACAACCCCAATGCCCAGGCGATGTACGATCAGCTACAGGGGCTGGGGATGACGCAGCAGCAGGCGTCAGGCTGGATCGCCCAGCAGATTACCAATCAGGGGCTGATTATTTCCGCCAATGAGATCTTCTGGATGTCGGCCGGGATCTTCCTCGTGCTGCTTGGGCTGGTCTGGTTCGCCAAACCACCTTTCGGCGCGGGCGGCGGCGGTGGAGGCGCGCATTAATAAAAAAGCCAGTTCATGATGAACTGGCTTTTTTTTTGCCGGATGGCGGCTGCGCCTTATCCGGCCTACAGAACGCGCACATTGTAGGCCCGGTAAGCATCGCGCCACCGGGCATTGCATTCGACTAGATATGCAGTTCCTGCAATTTATCTTTCGGCAGGGCCAGCTCTTCGTTGCTGTTGATGCGAACGTCGTGTTCCAGAATATGACGTGCAATATCCTGCGCTTCGCTCAGAGAGTGCATCTGATACGTACCGCACTGATAAACGTTCAGCTCCGGGATCTGATTCTGCTCCTTCACTTTCAGCACGTCAGCCATCGCGGCTTTCCAGGCGTCCGCCACACGTTGCTCGTCAGGCGTACCGATCAGGCTCATGTAGAAACCGGTACGGCAGCCCATCGGGGAGATATCGATAATCTCAACGCCGTTGCCGTTCAGATGATTACGCATAAAACCAGCGAACAGGTGCTCCAGCGTATGGATACCTTTCTCAGGCATCACTTCTTTATTCGGGATGCAGAAACGCAGGTCAAACACGGTAATGGTATCGCCATGCGGGGTGTTCATCGTTTTCGCGACCCGGACTGCTGGTGCTTCCATCCGGGTATGATCGACTGTGAAGCTATCTAACAACGGCATTTAGCCACCTCCGATAATATTTTTTAAAATAAACTGAACTCTTCGTTCCGGGGCGAGTCTGAGTATGTGAAAGACGCGCATTTGTTATCATCATCCCTGTTTTCAGAGATGAAATTTTGGCCACTCACGAGTGGCCTTTTTCTTTTCTGTCAGGCGTGCTTTTCCAGCCACGCATCAAACGGTTCGGTATCCGCCGCTTCAACCTCAAGCTGACGACGCGTTGACGCCTCACGTTCAGCAATGAAGTCCTCTTCACGCAAAATTTCCAGCGGTTCTTCGCGCAGCAGATTGCGATAAGCCTCGCCCAGCGCTTTGCCGGTGCCGCCAATCCCGGTATCAATCATCGAGCGCAGAATACGCGCTGAGAACGTCAGCTCCGGGTTGTCGAAACAGGCAACCAGTTCATCACATACCTTCTGATAATCCTCTCCCCCGTGGATGCTGTCCAGCGTTTGCGCCACACGTTTCAGGTCGCGGAACAGATCTTTACCCACTTTCGGCAGCGGGAACTGCGCGGTTTCACAGCCAATCCCTAACGTCAGCCCTGGTTTACGCCCTTCCAGAATCACCCGATTCCAGTTCGTGCGCGTGCACAGCAGCTCGTCGCTGCTCATTTCCGGCGCATCGGCCAGTACGCACCAGACCATAAACAGATCCAGGAAACGCACCTGCTGCTCGTCCACGCCAATAGGCGAGAACGGGTTAATATCCAGCGAACGCACTTCGATATATTCAATCCCGCCGCGCAGAAGCGCATCTGACGGCGTTTCTCCGCTACGCGTCACGCGTTTAGGGCGGATCGGCGCATACAGCTCGTTCTCAATCTGTAGCACGTTGCTGTTGATTTGCAGGCGTTTACCGTCCTTCTCCAGACCGATCTCCGCATACTCCGTGGACGGCGTTTTGATCGCGCGCTTCAATCCTGCCACATATTCATGCAGATCGTTAAACGTAATTCCAAGATTGCTTTGCGACTTATTGGTATAACCCAGGTCGCTCAAACGCAGCGACGTAGCATACGGCAGGTAGTACATACCGCAGTCCGTTTTTTCAAACGGCAGCGTGGTGGGTTTGCCCTGCAAGAATGAGGAACAAATAGCCGGAGAGGCGCCAAACAGATACGGAATGACCCACCCAAAACGGTAATAGTTACGGATCAGGCGGAAATAGCCTGCGGAAATTTTCTCTTTCGCATCTTCCCCGTCCACGACGCCACACTTCGCCTGCCAGAATGCCATCGGCAGCGAAAAATTGTAGTGTACGCCGGAGATGGTTTGCATCAACGCGCCGTAACGGTTTTTCAACCCTTCCCGGTAAAGCGTTTTCAAACGACCAATATTTGACGTACCGTACTGCGCCAGCTCAATATCCTGCCCTTCAGCAATATAGCAAGGCATACTCAGCGGCCACATTCGCTCATCACCCAAATTTCTGGCCGTATAGCGATGCAGGTCGCGCATCAATGTGAGCATATGCTGAATATCGCCGTCTACCGGGGTAATAAACTCCAGCAAGGCTTCAGCAAAATCTGTCGTGACCCATTTGTGCGTCAGCGCCGAGCCTAACGCGTCAGGATGACCCGTGGTTGCCAGCGTGCCATCAGCGTTAACACGCAGCGTTTCGCGCTCCAGCCCGCGTTGAATCCCCTTTAGTGCCTGAGGATGCCTTTCCAGCCAGGTCAGAGCCTGTGATACGTCCGGGATCAAATTGACCTCCCGCCTGTCAAAATCGTTTTAATTAGCATAATTGTAATGGTGACGGTAAATGTCTATCCCACAATTAGTGCCACCACATAATGCCCTGAACCGTAGCGGCTGCGACGATAACGTAACGCAACGCTTTACCAAGGCATAAAAAAAAGAGCACTGGCCCCCACGAGATGCGCATCCATCCCGCTAACAGGCACAACAAATCACCGATAACCGGCGCCCAGCTTAATAATAGTGTGACTGCACCGTAGCGCTTAAGCCAGCCAGTGGCTTTTTCCTGCCAGCGCGATGTTTTGCGCAACGGAAAAAAACGCCCAAGGATAACGTTAGTTAACCCTCCAAGGCTATTACCCATTGTTGCTGTTAAGACTAAGACCCAGGGATGACTTACCCCGGAGACTAACATGGCAACTAAAACAACTTCGGAATTACCGGGCAACAACGTGGCGCTGAGAAAACTGCTGGCAAACAGTGACAGGAGCGACAGCCCGTCACTCACAATAGTCGAACGTCCACGGCATCCATTCCCGCCGCGCGTGCTGCCTGCAAGCCGAAATCCGCATCCTCAAACACGACGCATTGCGTCGGCACAACGCCCATACGCTCCGCACACAGCAGGAACGTGTCCGGCGCGGGTTTGTGGTGCAGAACATGATCCGCAGCGACAACTGCATCAAAATAACGACGCAGCCCCAGATGGGTCAATAGCGCTTCGGCAATTGCGCTTTCGCTGCCCGTTCCCACCGACAGAGGTCGACGGCCGTACCAGGCTTTAACCACCTCAACCAGCGGCAGAGGCTCTACGCTATCCAGCAACATGCTTTTCACTGCATCAGTTTTTTCTTGCGCCAGCGCATGAGGGTCAAGATCCGCGTGATTCAGTTCGATAATCGACTGCGCGATACGCCAGGTTGGAGAACCGTTAAGCGCCACCATCGCTTGCAGATCAAAACGAAGGCCATAGCGCCCTAATACCTCGTCCCACGCCTTACGGTGCGTCGGCTCGGTATCCAGGATGGTGCCATCCATATCAAAAATCAAACCCGCATAACGTTCGTACATCGTGTTCTCACAAACCAAATGACCAGATGTTACTTTATCGTAATTGACTGATTTTGTCGCTGACAGAGAAATGAGGATTGTTCAGGGTAGAGAGGTAATGGAGGTATTCAGGAGAAGATGGTGGAGAAGAAGATGGTGCATCCGGGAGGATTACTCGGCTGCGCCTCGCCCTACGGGCCGTTGCTGAAGCAACGTTATCCTCCCTGGTGCTTGCGACGATTTCGCAGACCATGAAACAACAGCGTAACTGTTATAACGGAGAAGATGGTGCATCCGGGAGGATTCGAACCTCCGACCGCTCGGTTCGTAGCCGAGTACTCTATCCAGCTGAGCTACGGATGCATCGGGAAACTTATTTACTGCCAATATTGATACCGCTACTAAAGCCGTATCAAGTAAGAGATGGTGCATCCGGGAGGATTACTCGGCTGCGCCTCGCCCTACGGGCCGTTGCTGAAGCAACGTTATCCTCCCTGGTGCTTGCGATAACTTCGCAGACCATGAAACAACAGCGTAGCTGTTATACCGGGGAAGATGGTGCATCCGGGAGGATTCGAACCTCCGACCGCTCGGTTCGTAGCCGAGTACTCTATCCAGCTGAGCTACGGATGCATTGGGAAACTTATTTACTGCCGATATTGATACCGCTACAAAAGCCGTATCAAGTAAGAGATGGTGCATCCGGGAGGATTACTCGGCTGCGCCTCTCCCTACGGGCCGTTGCTGAAGCAACGTTATCCTCCCTGGTGCTTGCGATAACTTCGCAGACCATGAAACAACAGCGTAGCTGTTATATCGGGGAAGATGGTGCATCCGGGAGGATTCGAACCTCCGACCGCTCGGTTCGTAGCCGAGTACTCTATCCAGCTGAGCTACGGATGCATCGGGAAACTTACTTTATTGCAGATTTTGATACCGCTACTAAAGCCATATCAAGTAAGAGATGGTGCATCCGGGAGGATTCGAACCTCCGACCGCTCGGTTCGTAGCCGAGTACTCTATCCAGCTGAGCTACGGATGCAAATGGCGGTGAGGCGGGGATTCGAACCCCGGATGCAGCTTTTGACCGCATACTCCCTTAGCAGGGGAGCGCCTTCAGCCTCTCGGCCACCTCACCACGCGCCTCTTACGAGTGCTTCGAAGAACTTGTTTCTGCTCATCGTCGCTGCGTGGCGCACATATTACTTTCTGGGACTTATAAGTCAAACAATTTTTCCCGCGCTTTTATCGTTTGCACACTTCACGCTCAATTAGTCTGCAAAAACGGCAAAAAGGGTGTTTTATCAACAGATAAATCGGCGTGTTACACCGCCTGAACGCAGGCAGAAAAACAGAATAGCCAGGAAAGAGCCTACCGGCATGGAAAGCGATACGGAAAAAGAGTGAAGAAAAATGAAAAAGAGAAAGAGAAAGGACGCGAAGAGCAGGTTGCGCCTCATCGGAAGAGATGAGACGCGAAAACCTTAGTAACTGGACTGCTGGGATTTTTCAGCCTGGATACGCTGGTAGATCTCCTCACGATGGACAGAGACTTCTTTCGGGGCGTTTACGCCAATGCGCACCTGGTTGCCCTTTACCCCTAAAACTGTCACGGTGACCTCATCTCCAATCATGAGGGTCTCACCAACTCGACGAGTCAGAATCAGCATTCTTTGCTCCTTGAAAGATTAAAAGAGTCGGGTCTCTCTGTATCCCGGCATTATCCATCATATAACGCCAAAAAGTAAGCGATGACAAACACGTAAAGTGTAAGCAGTCACGGCATCACATTCTGTTAAACCTAAGTTTAGCCGATATACACAACTTCAACCTGACTTTATCGTTGTCAATAACGTTGATGCAAACGCCGCAGACCGGGGCCTGCGGCGTTAGATAACGCTTATAGTTATTACAGTTTTGCGCTAACCCAGCCTTTCACACTGGCTAACGCTGCTGGCAGAGCAGCCGCATCCGTACCACCGGCTTGCGCCATGTCTGGACGTCCGCCGCCCTTGCCGCCCACCTGCTGAGCGACCATGCCGACCAGCTCCCCTGCTTTCACGCGGTCGGTCACATCCTTCGACACGCCCGCAATCAGAGAAACCTTACCTTCCGCTACCGTTGCAAGAACGATAACGGTAGAACCCAGTTGATTTTTCAGATCATCAACCATCGTACGCAGCATTTTTGGCTCAACGCCCGCAAGCTCGCTAACCAGCAGCTTCACGCCGTTGATATCAACCGCTTTGCTGGAAAGGTTCGCACTTTCCTGCGCGGCAGCCTGTTCTTTCAACTGCTGCAACTCTTTTTCAAGCTGACGCGTACGTTCCAGTACAGAACGGACTTTTTCGCCCAGATTCTGGCTGTCGCCCTTCAGCAGCTGTGCGATATCGCTTAAGCGATCGCTTTCAGCGTGCAGCGTAGCAATCGCGCCTTCGCCCGTAACCGCTTCAATACGGCGAACGCCTGCCGCAGTACCGGATTCAGAAACGATGCGGAACAGACCGATATCCCCCGTACGGCTGGCGTGCGTACCGCCACACAGTTCGGTGGAGAAATCGCCCATGCTCAGCACACGAACGCGATCGTCATACTTCTCGCCAAACAGCGCCATCGCGCCTTTGGCTTTCGCCGCTTCAAGGTCCATGATGTTGGTTTCGACCGGCAGGTTGCGACGGATTTGCGCATTCACCAGATCTTCCACCGCACGGATTTCAGACGGTTTCATCGCTTCATTATGCGAGAAGTCGAAACGCAGGACTTTGTCGTTAACCAGCGAGCCTTTCTGCGCTACGTGCGTGCCCAGAATCTGGCGCAGCGCCGCGTGCATCAGGTGCGTCGCAGAGTGGTTCAGGCGAATACGCGCCCGGCGAGCGTCATCCACATCAGCCTGCACCGCATCGCCCACTTTCAGGGAACCGGTCGAAAGCGTACCGATATGTCCAATCGCCTGGCCATATTTTTGCGTATCGCTAACCGCAAACGCGAAGCCTGCACCTTTCAGTTCGCCTTTATCGCCAACCTGACCGCCGGATTCCGCATAGAACGGCGTCTGATCCAGCACGACAACGGCTTCCTGACCCGCGCTAATCGCATCTACCGCTTTACCATCCACAAACAGCGCGGTCACTTTACCGTTCAGTTCCAGATGGTCATAACCTTTAAATTCTGACGCGCCGTCAACGCGGATCATCGCATTATAGTCTGCGCCAAAACCGCTGGCCTCACGCGCACGACGACGCTGTTCTTCCATCGCGGCTTCAAATCCCGCTTCATCAACTTTGATGTTGCGCTCGCGGCAAACGTCCGCCGTCAGGTCAACCGGGAAGCCGTAGGTGTCATACAGACGGAAAGCGGTTTCGCCATCCAGCGTGTCGCCGGAAAGCTTCGCCAGCTCTTCGTCCAGCAGCGCCAGACCACGTTCCAGCGTACGGGCAAACTGCTCTTCTTCCGTTTTCAGAACCTGCTCAACCTGCGCCTGCTGGCGCTTCAGCTCTTCACCGGCAGAGCCCATAACGTCAATCAGCGGCCCAACCAGCTTGTAGAAGAAGGTCTCTTTCGCGCCCAGCATGTTGCCATGACGAACCGCACGACGAATGATACGGCGCAGCACATAGCCACGGTTTTCATTCGACGGAACCACGCCGTCGGCGATCAGGAAAGCGCAGGAACGGATGTGGTCGGCAATCACGCGCAGCGACTTGTTGCTCAGGTCGGTCGCGCCAGTCACCTTCGCAACGGCTTCAATCAACGTGCGGAACAGGTCAATTTCATAGTTGGAGTTAACGTGTTGCAACACAGCGGCGATACGCTCCAGACCCATACCGGTATCGACGGACGGTTTCGGCAGCGGTTCCATCGTGCCGTCAGCCTGACGGTTGAACTGCATGAAGACGATGTTCCAGATCTCAATATAGCGATCGCCATCTTCTTCCGGGCTTCCCGGAGGGCCGCCCCAGATGTGATCGCCGTGGTCGTAGAAGATCTCGGTACATGGACCGCACGGCCCTGTATCGCCCATCTGCCAGAAGTTGTCGGACGCGTATGCCGCGCCTTTGTTATCACCAATTCGGATGATACGTTCGCGCGGAATGCCGACTTCTTTTTCCCAGATCTCGTAGGCTTCATCGTCAGTTTCATAGACGGTCACCCACAGACGATCTTTTGGCAGGGCAAACCAGTTTTCACCGGTCAGCAGTTCCCACGCAAACTGAATCGCGTCGTGTTTGAAATAGTCGCCGAAGCTGAAGTTACCCAGCATTTCGAAGAAGGTGTGGTGACGTGCAGTGTAACCGACGTTTTCCAGATCGTTGTGTTTACCACCCGCACGTACGCAACGCTGCGAAGTGGTGGCGCGGGAATAATTACGCTTGTCGAGCCCAAGGAAAACATCCTTGAACTGGTTCATCCCGGCGTTGGTAAACAACAAAGTTGGGTCATTGTTTGGCACCAGGGAGCTGCTGGCAACTACCTGATGTCCCTTACTGTGGAAAAAATCGAGAAACGCCTGACGGATCTCAGCGGTGCTCTTGCTCATAATTATCCTGAAATCAAGCTAACGAAATATCATTACCCGCCTCAGCGCTCATATGCCCTGCCCGGCTGGCAATTGAAAAAAGTGGGAATAAGATAAGTTTTCTTTACGGGGAAGTAAAATCCCGTATGCAGTCAATCGTCAAAATTTCGCCATATCTCCTGAATATCCTCCATCAGATAGCCACGATAAAGCAGGAAACGCTGGACTTTGACCTTTTCCGAAAATGCGGCTGGTAAGGGTTCGCCATATTTGCGGATCGCCTGTTCTCGTGCAAGACGCAACCACTCAATCTCGCATTCACGCATTGCGCGCTCAATCGCCTCACGCGCAATGCCTTTTTGATTCAGCTCCTGCCGAATACGTGCCGGGCCATAACCTTTACGGCTGCGGCTGGCGATAAAGCGCGAAACAAAACGATGATCATCAAGGTAGTTGTGCTCATGGCACCAGGCGATAACCCGTTCATAGTCTTCCGGCGCCGCATCGATCTCTTCCGGCCCGTTTTTTCCCATAACCGGTGCGGAGAGTTTACGCCGCAGTTCCTGTTCACTGTGATCGCGTACCGCCAGAATACGTACCGCGCGATCCAGCAGACGGTTATATGCGGGGCGTCGCGGTGTGGATTCACTCATAACAAACCTTCGGAAAAAGAAATGCAAAAAGGGCCGCAAGATATGCAGCCCTTCAAAGTATAAGCCCGATAAGGCGCCAGAGCGCCGCCACCGGGCAATGCAACGATTAGAAATCTTCGTTGGTTTCTTTCACACCTTCACCGTTGTCATCAACGGAGAAGTCTGGCGTCGAGTCCTGGTTGCTCAGCAGCAGCTCACGCACTTTTTTCTCGATCTCTTTGGCGGTCGCCGGGTTCTCTTTCAGCCAGGCAGTGGCATTCGCTTTACCCTGACCGATTTTCTCGCCGTTATAGCTGTACCATGCACCGGCTTTCTCGATCAGCTTCTCTTTCACGCCCAGGTCAACCAGTTCGCCATAGAAGTTAATGCCTTCGCCATAGAGGATCTGGAACTCTGCCTGTTTAAACGGCGCGGCGATTTTGTTCTTCACAACCTTCACGCGGGTTTCGCTACCCACGACGTTTTCGCCCTCTTTCACCGCGCCGATACGGCGGATATCCAGACGAACGGACGCGTAGAATTTCAGCGCGTTACCCCCGGTAGTGGTTTCCGGGTTGCCGAACATGACGCCAATTTTCATACGGATCTGGTTGATGAAGATCAGCAGGGTGTTGGACTGTTTCAGGTTACCGGCCAGCTTACGCATCGCCTGGCTCATCATACGCGCCGCGAGGCCCATATGAGAGTCGCCGATTTCACCTTCGATTTCCGCTTTCGGCGTCAACGCCGCCACGGAGTCAACAACGATAACGTCTACAGCGCCTGAACGCGCCAGCGCATCACAGATTTCCAGCGCCTGCTCGCCGGTGTCCGGCTGGGAGCACAGCAGGTTGTCGATATCGACGCCCAGTTTGCGGGCATAGATAGGGTCCAGCGCATGTTCGGCGTCGATAAACGCACAGGTTTTGCCTTCACGCTGTGCAGCGGCAATCACCTGAAGCGTCAGGGTGGTTTTACCGGAGGATTCCGGCCCGTAGATTTCTACGATACGCCCCATCGGCAGGCCACCCGCGCCCAGCGCGATATCCAGAGAAAGCGAACCGGTAGAGATGGTTTCCACATCCATAGAACGGTCTTCACCCAGGCGCATGATGGAGCCTTTACCGAATTGTTTTTCGATCTGGCCCAGCGCTGCCGCCAACGCTTTCTGTTTGTTTTCGTCGATAGCCATTAACTACTCCTGTCATGAGCCGGGGTCCGCTTGCGCTTGTACCGGATAGTGAATTCTGTACTGTTAGGTGCGATTATACTGTACAGTCATACAGTATCAAGTGTTTTGTAGAAATTGTTGCCAGAGCGTTTTGAGCGCATATTCCGTCGCCTGGCGACGTACGCTGTCACGGTCGCCGCTAAAGCACTCCCGGCGGGTGATCCCCTCGCCCTGCGCGGTTGCGAAACCAAACCAGACAGTGCCGACGGGCTTCACGTCGCTGCCGCCGTCCGGCCCGGCAATACCGCTGATAGAAACGGCATAATCCGCGCGGGCCGCTCTGAGCGCGCCAATCGCCATCTCAATCACCACCGGTTCGCTGACCGCGCCGTGCTGCTCAAGCGTCGGTTCGCGCACGCCAATCATTTGCGCTTTCGCTTCATTACTGTAGGTAACAAAACCGCGTTCAAACCAGGCGGAACTCCCGGCGATATCGGTAATCACTTTCGCTACCCAACCGCCCGTGCAGGACTCCGCTGTCGTCAGCGTTGCGCCGCGCTGTTTCAGCGCCAGCCCTACCACTTCGCTTAACTGCATCAATTCATGGTCAGTCATCATCGCTTAAGGCTCCTGAAAAACGTGCAGCACAAGATAGCACTTTCTGAGCAGATATGGGGACGAGGTGCGGATTTTACGAGGAGGCTTCAGAAAAAAGCCGATGCGAAGGCATCGGCCGATCGTACGGTTATTTCATACTGTTGGCGATGGTCTCAACATTGTGGCGAAACGCTTTTACGTAGCTATCCGCCACGCCGCCTTTTGCCGACAAGGCTTCAGGATACAGCTCGCCGCCCGGCTGCGCGCCCGTCGCGCTGGCGATCTGTTTTACCAGACGCGGATCGAGCTGATTCTCCATAAACCAGGTGTTCACCCCATCCGCTTTAATCTGCTTAATGAGCGCGGCGACCTGCGCGGCAGAGGCTTCACTTTCCGACGACAGCCCCTGCGGCGCCAAAAACTCAACACCGTAGGCGCGACCGAAATAACCAAAGGCGTCGTGGCTGGTCAGCACCTTGCGTTTCTCCTGCGGGATCTGGCTAAAGCGTGCTTTCGCCCACGCGTCCAGTTCAGTCAGCTGTGCGATGTAAGGTTTGCCGGAAGCCTCCAGCGCGGCTTTATCCTGCGGGTCGGCGTTGACCAGCCCGGAAAGAATATTCTGCGCATACAGCGCGCCGTTCGCTGCGCTATTCCAGGCATGCGGATCGGTGACGGTTTCGCCGTCTTCATCCAGCGTATGCGTCTTCACCCCGTCGGAAGCCACCACCAGCGTACCTTTGAAACCGGAGGCTTTTACCAGCCGGTCAAGCCACCCCTCCAGCCCCAGCCCGTTCACTACCACCACATCCGCTTTGCTCAACGCCGCGCTGTCTTTCGGCGAAGGCTCGAAGGTATGCGGATCGCCATCCGGCCCAACCAGCGTAGTGACGTTGACATTCTTGCCGCCGACCTCCTGGGTGATGTCGCCGAGAATAGAAAAACTCGTCACCACATTCAGCGTTTTCGCCAGCGCGCCTTGCGTCATCAACCCCAACGCGAGCGCAATCATTACCCCTGTACGTTTCATCTTTTCCCCTTGCATTAAAAAAGCGCGCGCAGACTGTCAGCCAGCCTGCTGCGCGTGCCGAATAAAATGGAAATAAAGAACAGCGCGCTGGCGGTCAGCACAATCGACGGCCCGGCGGGTAAACTCACCGCCCAGGAAAGGCTTAGCCCCAGCCATGCACAGACGACGCCGCTGCCGCCGGCAAGCAATAACAGCCCCGGTAACGTGCGCGCCCAACAGCGGGCCGCGACGGCAGGAAGCATCATCAGCCCTACCGCCATCAGCGTGCCGAGTACCTGAAAGCCAGCCACCAGATTCAACACCAGCAACGAGAGAAACAGCCCGTGCAGCAGCGAAGGCAGCCAGCGCGCGTTAACCTGCAACCATGCGGTATCAAACGCTTCACTCACCAGACCACGATAGAAAATCGCCAGCATGATCAATGTGAATGCGCATACCCCCGCCACGAACAGCGCGGAATCGCGATCGACCGCCAGAATGGAACCAAACAGAAGATGCAGCAGATCGACATTTGACCCGCGCAGCGACACCAGCGTAACCCCCAGCGCCAGCGATCCCAGGTAGAACCCGGCGAAGCTGGCGTCTTCTTTTAGCGGCGTACGGCGACTCACCATTCCCGCCACCAGCGCTACCGTAATCCCGGCGATAAACCCGCCGATGCTCATTGCCAGCAATGACATTCCACTGAGCAGATAGCCCACCGCCACGCCGGGCAGCACCGCATGCGACAGCGCGTCTCCCATCAGGCTCATACGTCGCAGCAGTAAAAAGACGCCAAGCGCCGTCGTGCTGACCGAAAGCGCCAGACAGACCACCAGCGCCCGCCGCATAAAGCCGTATTCAATAAACGGCTGAAAGAAGATATGCCAGATCATGCCACCCTCACCCGCTCGGTCATCCAGTGAGACACATCTGTATCCAGCCGTAACGTCTGCGGAAAATAGCGCGCCACCCGTTCGCTGTCGTGCAGCACCGCCAGCACCGTTTGCCCTCGCTGATACATCTCCAGCATCAGCCCCATCAGTACGTTGCAGGTCTCCTCATCCACGCCGGTAAAGGGTTCATCCAGCATGACCAGCGGCGCTTCCTGCACCAGCACACGGGCAAACAGCATGCGTTGAAACTGACCGCCGGAGAGTTCATCAATGGTCATCGTCGCCATTGCCTCCAGCCCCACGCGCTCAATAGCGTGGGCGACACGCAGACGGGTTTTGCGCTGAAATCCCCCCAGCAGGGAAATATCAGGCCAGCACCCCATGCTCACCACGTCCTGAACGGTAAGCGGAAACTGCGTCTCCAGTGCGTGACGTTGCGCCAGCCAGCCAATTACCGGGCGGCGTCCGCGCCAGCGAAATGCGCCGCTCACCGGAGGAAGAAAACCGGCCAGCGTTTTCAGCAGCGTTGATTTGCCGCAGCCGTTAGCGCCGATAATCGCCGTCATGCTGCCGCGTTCCAGCGTGCCGGTCAGAGGCGACGTGACCGGCTGTCGCTCGTAACCAGCCACCAGTTGATTCAGGATAATCATGGCAATGCCACCGCCCAGCGCACGGCCAGCCCGATAAACAAAACAAGCGCGATAGCCATCAACAGGCGAGTCAGAGCCGAAAGAGAGAAGAGTGAAGCAGACATATTCGCACCACAATAAAATGTTATAACATAACAATAATAAAATACGATGCGGATGTAAATTGCCAGGAAAAAAGGGAGTGTGGCGAAATATTTCAGACGTGAAATAGCGCAGCAGCGGCGCTGCACGCTCCCCTTTCTCTCAGGGAAAAGGGAGCGTAATCCAGACCGGGTAAGCGTAGCCCCCCGGAAAACACACCGCGGCTACTGACTAAACAGCGACGCCGCAGGTACACGCGCCAGCGCGACGGCCTGACCAAGCTGCCAGACCGCCATCGCATAGTGAGTGCTGTGGTTATAGCGCGTGATGGCATAGAAGTTCGGCAACCCGTACCAGTACTGATAGCCCGTACCCACGTCCAGGCGCAGCAGGCTGGCCTGCTGATGATTGCCCAGCGATTGCTGCGGCATCAGCCCGGCGGCCGCAAGCTGAGAAATGCTGTACTGAGTTTTAAAGCCGTTCGCCAGCCCCGGCGCCTGACCGTTGGCCGGAACGGCGACCACATCGCCTTTCACCCAACCGTGGGCTTTGAAATAGTTCGCCACGCTGCCGATGGCATCAACCGGGTCCCACAGGTTGATGTGCCCGTCGCCGTTAAAGTCCACCGCATACTGCTTATAGGACGACGGCATAAACTGTCCGTACCCCATCGCACCGGCAAAAGAGCCTTTCAGATCCAGCGGGTCATCCTGTTCATCACGCGCCATCAGCAGGAACGTTTCCAGCTCGCCGGAGAAATACTCCGCCCGACGCGGATAGTTAAACGACAGCGTCGCCAGCGCATCCAGAATTCGCGTTTTACCCATGATGCGGCCCCAGCGGGTTTCCACGCCAATAATGCCGACGATAATCTCCGGCGGGACGCCATAAACCTGCCATGCACGGTTCAACGCATCCTCATATTGATTCCAGAACGCCACGCCGTTTTGCACATTGTCCGGGGTAATAAACTGCTTGCGATAGCGCAACCATGCGCCATTCGGCCCCGCTGGCGGTTGCGTGGTCGGCGCCTGTCTGTCCATCAGTCGCAGAACGTAGTCCAGGCGCTTCGCCTGCGACAGGATCTCCTGCAACTGCTGGCGATTAAAACCGTGCTTGTTCACCATCTTCTCAATGAACTGCTGCGCGTTCGGATTATTGGCGAAATCACCGCCCATCACCATGACATTGTGCTGCGGCTCAAGCAGGAAACCGCCGGACGGCGCTCCCGTTGTCGTTTGAATTTCTGAAGACTGTGGTTTGCTGCTACAGGCAGCAAGCAACGCAAAGAGAGGAAGTAGTGCTACATAACGACGCTTGAACATGAGACATCCATTAAACAGATTCAGCCAGGGGGAAGTATGGTAAAGCATCCCGCTTCGCACAAGGAAGCGCTCTTCACAGAATACGCACTATTCTCCCGTAACATCCCTGCTTTTTTTCTCCGCAACAAACGCAAACTTTCACTTTAAAATATTTATCTTTCATTTTGAGATCAAAATAACACTTTTAAATCTTTCGATCTGATTAAAATAACTCACCAATTGGCAAGATAACAACAAACCCTACAGGAGAGAACAATGATCGAAACCATTACACATGGTGCGGAGTGGTTTATCGGGCTGTTCCAGAAAGGCGGAGAGGTGTTCACCAGTATGGTGACCGGCATCCTTCCGCTTTTGATAAGCCTGCTGGTCATCATGAATGCCTTAATAAACTTCATTGGCCAGCAGCGTATTGAACGTTTTGCCCAGCGCTGCGCCGGGAACCCGTTATCCCGTTACCTGCTGCTGCCGTGCATCGGTACGTTTGTGTTTTGTAACCCGATGACGCTGAGCCTGGGCCGCTTTATGCCAGAAAAATACAAGCCCAGTTACTACGCGGCGGCCTCCTACAGCTGCCACTCGATGAACGGACTCTTCCCGCACATCAACCCCGGCGAACTGTTTGTTTACCTGGGCATCGCCAGCGGCCTGACGACACTCGGCCTCCCGCTTGGCCCGCTCGCCGTCAGCTATCTGCTGGTCGGTCTGGTCACCAACTTCTTCCGTGGCTGGGTGACTGACCTCACCACATCCATCTTTGAGAAAAAAATGGGCATTCAACTTGAGCAGAAAGTCCACCTGGCTGGAGCAACATCATGACGCGTATTCGTATTGAGAAAGGCACCGGCGGCTGGGGCGGCCCGCTTGAACTGGATGCAACACCCGGAAAGAAAATCGTCTACATCACCGCCGGGACGCGTCCGGGGATTGTCGACAAACTGGCGCAACTAACAGGCTGGCAGGCGGTGGATGGCTTTAAAGAGGGCGAACCGCCTGAGGAAGAGATCGGCGCGGCAATCATCGACTGCGGCGGCACGCTGCGCTGCGGGATTTACCCGAAGCGGCGCATTCCAACCATCAACATCCACTCTACCGGGAAGTCGGGGCCGCTGGCGCAATACATCATGGAAGATATTTACGTCTCCGGGGTGAAGGAAGAGAACATCACGCTGAGCGGCGAGGCGCCTGCAAACGCGCAGCCTGTCGCCTCGCCTGCGGGCCGCGATTACGACGCCAGCAAAAAAATCACCGAACAGAGCGATGGCCTGCTGGCGAAAGTCGGTATGGGGATGGGCTCAGCGGTAGCGGTGCTGTTCCAGTCCGGGCGCGACACCATCGATACGGTGCTGAAAACCATTCTGCCGTTTATGGCCTTCGTCTCGGCGCTGATCGGCATCATTATGGCCTCCGGTCTCGGCGACTGGATCGCTCACGGCCTGGCGCCGCTTGCCAGCCATCCGCTAGGGCTGGTCACGCTGGCGCTCATCTGTTCATTCCCGCTGCTGTCGCCCTTCCTCGGCCCTGGCGCGGTGATCGCCCAGGTTATCGGGGTGCTGATTGGCGTGCAGATTGGCCTAGGTAATATCCCTCCCCATCTGGCGCTGCCCGCGCTGTTCGCGATTAACGCTCAGGCCGCGTGCGACTTTATTCCGGTCGGTTTATCGCTGGCGGAGGCCCGTCAGGACACCGTTCGCGTCGGCGTGCCTTCCGTGCTGGTTAGCCGTTTCCTGACCGGCGCGCCTACCGTTCTCATCGCCTGGTTTGTTTCCGGCTTTATTTATCAATAAGAGGTTCAGAGATGACCGTGATTTACCAGACCACCATCACCCGTATCGGCGAGAGCGCGCCGGACGCGCTCTGCGACAGGATGCTGATTACCTTTCGTGAAGGCGCGCCGGCGGATATCGAAGCGTTTTGCTTTATCCACTGCCACGGCGAGCTGAACGGCACGCTGCAACCCGGCGCACAGTTTCAGTTGGGTGAGCATCGCTATCCGGTGACTGCTGTGGGCAGCGTGGCCGAGCAGAATCTGCGTGAACTGGGGCATATCACCCTGCGCTTCGACGGGCTGAACGAGGCGGAATTTCCCGGCACCGTACACGTTGCGGGGCCAGTACCGGACGACATCGCGCCGGGCTGTATTTTGAAGTTTGTGGCTTAAAGGTTTAAGGAGAGAAAAATGAATCAGGTTGCCGTTGTCATTGGTGGAGGCCAGACCCTGGGGGCCTTCCTCTGCCGTGGGCTTGCAGAGGTTGGTTATCGCGTCGCCGTTGTCGATATTCAGAGTGATAAAGCCGCAAATGTGGCGCAGGAGATTAACGCCGCGTTTGGCGAAGGCATGGCGTACGGTTTTGGCGCCGATGCCACCAGCGAGCAGAGCGTTCTGGCGCTCTCTCGCGGAGTCGATGAAATTTTTGGCCGGGTTGATCTGCTGGTCTACAGCGCGGGCATCGCCAAAGCGGCGTTTATCAGCGATTTTCAACTCGGCGATTTCGACCGCTCGCTACAGGTGAATCTGGTGGGGTATTTCCTTTGCGCTCGCGAATTCTCCCGCCTGATGATCCGCGACGGCATTCAGGGACGCATTATCCAGATCAACTCCAAGTCCGGGAAAGTGGGCAGTAAACACAACTCCGGCTATAGCGCGGCGAAGTTCGGCGGCGTGGGCTTAACCCAGTCGCTGGCGCTGGATCTGGCAGAATACGGCATTACCGTGCATTCGCTGATGCTTGGCAACCTGCTGAAATCACCGATGTTCCAGTCGCTGCTGCCGCAATACGCCGCCAAGCTTGGCATCAAGCCGGACGAAGTGGAGCAGTATTACATCGACAAAGTTCCGTTAAAACGCGGCTGCGATTATCAGGACGTACTGGACATGCTGCTGTTTTACGCCAGCGCGAAGGCGTCGTACTGCACCGGACAGTCCATCAATGTAACCGGCGGTCAGGTGATGTTTTAAGAGGTATGATTGCCCGGTGGCGCTGCGCTTACCGGGCCTACGAATATTATGTAGGCCGGATAAGGCGCAGCCGCCATCCGGCAAAATCAAAGGAGCGCATTATGGTTTCCGCACTGATCACCGTCGCCGTTATCGCCTGGTGTGCGCAACTGGCGCTGGGCGGCTGGCAAATCTCCCGCTTTAACCGGGCGTTTGACAAACTTTGCCAACGAGGGCGAGTGGGCGTCGGGCGCTCCGGCGGACGCTTTAAACCGCGAGTGGTGGTCGCCATCGCTCTGGATGACCAGCAGCGCGTCACGGATACCTTATTCATGAAAGGTCTCACCGTCTTTGCCCGACCGGTTAAAATTCCCGCAATACAGGGCAAACATCTTGATGAATTACAGCCTGATGTGATCTTTCCCCATGATTCGCTCTCACAGAATGCACTATCATTAGCGCTTAAACTGAAACATGGGTAATTTCGTTGTGAATGCTAATTGCTTGCGAAATTATCATTTCACAACTTATACATCAGTCAGGGTAATTACGCCTATGAAACCACGTCAGCGTCAGGCTGCTATTCTGGAGCATCTGCAAAAGCAGGGAAAATGCTCGGTTGAGGAGTTGGCCCAGTACTTTGACACCACGGGCACCACCATTCGCAAAGACCTGGTCATTCTGGAAAATGCCGGAACCGTTATTCGCACGTATGGCGGCGTGGTGTTGAATAAAGATGAATCCGACCCGCCTATCGATCACAAAACGCTGATCAACACCCATAAAAAGGCGTTGATCGCACAAGCGGCCGTCCAGTTTATCCACGATGGCGACTCCATCATCCTTGATGCCGGAAGCACCGTGTTGCAGATGGTGCCGATGCTTACCCGCTTTAGCAATATCACCGTCATGACCAACAGCCTGCACATTGTTAACGCCCTTTCGGAGCTGGACAACGAGCAGACCATCCTGATGCCCGGCGGCACATTCCGCAAAAAATCTGCGTCATTTCACGGTCAGCTGGCAGAAAACGCCTTTGAGCAGTTCAGTTTTGATAAACTGTTCATGGGCACCGACGGCATCGATCTCAATGCCGGAGTGACCACCTTTAACGAGGTCTATACCGTCAGCAAAGCGATGTGCAATGCCGCGCGCGAAGTGATTCTGATGGCGGACTCCTCAAAATTTGGGCGTAAAAGCCCCAACGTTGTGTGCAGTCTGGAAAGCGTCGACAAACTGGTTACCGACGCGGGTATCGACCCCGCGTTTCGTCAGGCGCTGGAAGCAAAAGGGATTGAAGTGATCATAACCGGAGAAACCAATGAGTGATGCATTACTGAACGCGGGTCGCCAGACATTACTGCTGGAGTTACAGGAAGCAAGCCGTCTGCCGGAACGCCTGGGCGATGATTTTGTCCGTGCCGCCAATACTATCCTCCACTGCGAAGGCAAAGTGATTGTCTCCGGTATTGGCAAGTCAGGCCATATCGGCAAAAAAATCGCCGCGACTCTCGCCAGTACAGGAACGCCCGCGTTCTTTGTCCACCCGGCAGAAGCGTTACATGGCGATCTCGGCATGATCGAAAGCCGGGACGTGATGCTGTTCATCTCCTATTCCGGCGGTGCGAAAGAGCTGGATCTCATTATTCCGCGCCTGGAAGATAAATCGATAACCCTGCTGGCGATGACCGGAAAGCCGACCTCCCCGCTAGGTCTGGCGGCAAAGGCTGTGCTGGATATCTCCGTTGAGCGTGAAGCCTGCCCGATGCACCTGGCGCCGACCTCCAGCACCGTCAACACCCTGATGATGGGCGACGCGCTGGCTATGGCGGTGATGCAGGCGCGCGGTTTCAATGAAGAGGATTTCGCCCGTTCACACCCTGCCGGGGCGCTGGGCGCGCGTCTGCTCAACAAAGTCCATCACCTGATGCGCCGTGACGATGCGGTGCCGCAGGTTCAGCTCACCACCAGCGTGATGGACGCCATGCTGGAGCTGAGCCGTACCGGGTTAGGTCTGGTTGCGGTATGCGACGCGCAGCGCGTTGTGAAAGGCGTCTTTACCGACGGCGACCTGCGCCGCTGGCTGGTTGGCGGCGGCACGCTGGCTACGCCGGTCAGCGAAGCGATGACCCACAACGGCATTACGTTGCAGGAGCAGAGCCGCGCCATCGATGCCAAAGAACTTCTGATGAAGCGCAAGATCACCGCCGCGCCGGTGGTGGATGAAAACGGTAAACTCACCGGCGCAATCAACCTGCAAGACTTCTACCAGGCAGGCATCATCTAACTTTTCAGCCCCAGACGCTTCGCCAGCCGATGCAGGTTGGCGACGTCTGTCTCCAGCGCCCGCGCGCAGGCGGCCCAGTTGTGGTTATTTTGCGCTAACGCACGGCGAATCATCTCCCGCTGGAAAGCCTCGGTCGCGTCGCGCAAATTGTGATTTGCCGGTAGCGTCGGCGTACTGTCGTCAGGCAGGGCGGGAGAAACCTCCTCCTGTAAGGCAAAATGCTGCGCTTCCAGCACCACCTCATCCCCCGCCCGGGTCGCTCTTGCCAGAACCACCGCACGGTGGATCGCATGTTCCAGTTCGCGAACGTTCCCCGGCCAGCCATAGCTCAGCAGATGGCTACGCGCCCCCGGGCTCAGCACCACGCGGGAAAGCCCCAGCCGCAGGCGGCACTGTTCGCAAAAATACCCGGCCAGCAAGACCACATCCTCACCACGCTCACGCAGCGGCGGCACGGAGAGCGGGAACACGCTCAAACGGTGGAACAGGTCGGCGCGAAAACGCCCGGCCAGCACCTCTTCGCGTAAGTCGCGGTTAGTCGCCGCCAGCACGCGCACGTCAACGCGCAGGCTGCGATCGTCCCCGACGCGTTGAATATCGCCATACTGCAAAACGCGCAGCAGTTTCGCCTGCAACGCCAGCGACAGCTCGCCGATCTCATCAAGAAACAGCGTGCCGTTATCGGCCATTTCGAACTTACCGCTACGGTTGCTGATTGCCCCGGTAAACGCCCCTTTGACGTGGCCGAAAAGCTCGCTCTCCGCCACGCTTTCCGGCAGCGCGGCGCAGTTCAGATACACCAGCGGGTTCACCGCCCGTGGCGAGCCTTCGTGAATCGCTTTCGCCACCAGCTCTTTCCCGGTTCCCGTTTCGCCGCTGATCAGCACGTTGAGATCCGACCCCGCCACAATCTCAATCTCTTTTTTCAACTGCATCATATTTGGCGACAGGCCGATCATCTGCGTTTCTTTCACCTGTTCGAAAGAGGCGGAAGATCCCGGCAACATATTCTGGCTTTCTAATTGCTCAATAAGCAGCGCATTGCTCAGCGCCCCCGCCGCCAGCGCTGCGATGAGCCGCAGTTCTTCATCGCTGAAAACATCAAACTGATCGGGTTCCATGCCGTCAAGCGTGAGTGCGCCAATCAGGGTTTGCCCGGCGAACAGCGGCAGCCCGATACAGGCGTGTACCTTCAGACTCTCCTGATCCGGGATCAGTCCGTCATACGGGTCCGGCAGGTCGCTGTCGGCCGGAAAACGCACCACATCCCCGGCACGGGCAATGGCTTCCAGTCGCGGGTGCCCTTCCAGAGTGAAGCGCCTGCCCAGTACATCCTGCGCCAGACCGTCGATCGCCAGCGGAATAAACTGCCGCCCCTCATAGCGCAGCAGCGCCGACGCATCGCACTCCAGCACCTGACGCAGCGTGGTGATCAGGCGCTGAAAGCGGTCCTGATGCCCGATACCACTTTGTAATTCAATGGCGATGCCCGCCAGGACATCAACTGAAAAGCTCATGGCTACCTCATTGTCATTTTGACAATTAATAGTGTCATATTGACAATTAATTGAATAGTCTTTTTGACTACCATTTTATGAGTATAAATTTTTTAATTATTTAAAATCAATCAGTTAAAAAGTTGGCACGCATCCTGCTATTAGCAATACATCTTTCTTAAAAAAACTGTATTTACTGAGGTTGCTATGTCTATTCTGGTTAAAAATAACATTCATTGGGTTGGCCAACGTGACTGGGAAGTTCGTGATTTTCACGGGACCGAATATAAAACGCTGCGCGGCAGCAGCTACAACAGCTATCTCATCCGTGAAGAAAAAAATGTTCTGATCGATACCGTAGACCATAAATTCAGCCGCGAATTCGTGCAAAACCTGCGTAGCGAAATCGACCTGGCCGACATTGATTACATCATTATTAACCATGCGGAAGAAGACCACGCGGGCGCGCTGACCGAACTGATGGCGCAAATCCCGGATACGCCGATCTACTGCACCGCAAACGCCATTGACTCCATTACCGGTCACCACCATCACCCGGAATGGAACTTTAACGTCGTAAAAACAGGCGACACGCTGGATATCGGCAACGGCAAGCAGCTGATTTTTGTTGAAACCCCGATGCTGCACTGGCCGGACAGCATGATGACCTACATGACGGGCGACGCGGTACTGTTCAGTAACGACGCCTTTGGTCAGCACTACTGTGACGAACGTCTGTTCAACGATGAAGTCGATCAGACCGAGCTGTTCGAGCAGTGCCAGCGTTACTACGCCAACATCCTGACGCCGTTCAGCCGTCTGGTCACGCCAAAAATCACCGAAATCCTCGGCTTCAACCTGCCGGTAGATATGATTGCCACCTCCCACGGTGTGGTATGGCGCGACAACCCAACCCAGATCGTTGAACTGTATCTGAAATGGGCGGCGGATTATCAGGAAGATCGCATCACCATTTTCTACGACACCATGTCCAACAACACCCGCATGATGGCCGACGCGATTGCGCAAGGCATCAACGAAGTTGATCCGAACGTGGCGGTGAAAATCTTTAACGTCGCACGCAGCGATAAAAACGAAATTCTGACCAACGTGTTCCGTTCCAAAGGCGTGCTGGTCGGTACTTCTACGATGAACAACGTGATGATGCCGAAAATCGCCGGTCTCGTTGAAGAGATGACTGGCCTGCGCTTTCGTAACAAACGCGCCAGCGCTTTCGGTTCCCACGGCTGGAGCGGCGGCGCGGTAGACCGTCTGTCCACCCGTCTGCAAGATGCCGGCTTCGAGATGTCACTGAGTCTGAAAGCGAAATGGCGTCCTGATATTGATGCCCTGGAACTTTGCCGCCAGCACGGCCGCGATATTGCCCGTCAGTGGGCGCTCGCTCCGCTGCCGGAAACAAATGTGAAAGCGACAACCCAGGAAGAAGAGTGCGCCTGTGCCGCCGCCGCTGCGGCTGACCTCGGCCCAAGCATGCAGTGCAGCGTGTGCCAGTGGATTTACGACCCTGCAAAAGGTGAGCCGTTGCAGGATGTCGCGCCGGGTACGCCGTGGAGCGACGTACCGGATAACTTCCTGTGCCCGGAATGCTCATTAGGTAAAGACGTCTTTGATGTGTTGGCAACGGAGGCAAAATGAGCCGGGGAATTGTCATTATTGGTTCGGGCTTCGCCGCCCGCCAGTTAGTCAAAAACATCCGTAAACAGGACGCGACCGTAGCGCTGACCCTGATTGCCGCTGACAGTATGGACGAGTACAACAAACCCGACCTCAGTCACGTCATCAGCCAGGCGCAGCGCGCCGACGACCTCACCCGCCAGTCGGCGGGTGAGTTTGCCGAACAGTTTAATCTTCGTCTGTTCCCACACACCTGGATTACGGACATTGATGCCGACGCCCATGTGGTAAAAAGCCAGGACAAGCAATGGCAGTTCGACAAACTGGTACTGGCGACAGGGGCATCAGCCTTTGTTCCGCCGGTTGCCGGACGTGAGTTAATGCTCACACTGAATAGCCAACAGGAGTATCGCGCCTGTGAAACGCAACTGCGTGACGCACAGCGCGTACTGATCGTCGGCGGCGGTTTGATTGGTAGCGAACTGGCAATGGATTTCTGCCGTGCGGGTAAAGCCGTCACGCTGATTGACAATGCCGCCAGCATTCTGGCCTCGCTGATGCCGCCGGAAGTGAGCAGCCGTTTGCAGCATCGTCTGACCGATATGGGCGTACATCTGCTGCTGAAATCGCAGTTGCAGGGTCTGGAGAAAACCGCTACCGGTATTCGCGCCACGCTGGATCGCGATCGTCAGGTAGAGGTGGATGCGGTCATCGCCGCGACCGGCCTGCGCCCGGAAACCGCGCTGGCGCGCCGTGCCGGGTTGACCATCAACCGTGGCGTCTGCGTTGACAGCTATCTGCAAACCAGCCACCCGGATATTTATGCGCTGGGAGACTGCGCGGAAATTAACGGTCAGGTTCTGCCTTTCCTGCAACCGATTCAGTTAAGCGCCATGTATCTGGCGAAAAATCTGCTCGGCGGGAACGCGCCGCTGAAGCTGCCCGCCATGCTGGTGAAAATCAAAACGCCGGAATTGCCGTTACATCTTGCAGGCGAAACCCAGCGTTGCGACCTGAACTGGCACATTGCGGCGGAGTCCGAAGGGATGGTCGCCCGAGGCATAAATACCGAAGGTCAGCTTTGCGCCTTTGTGGTGAGCGAAGACCGCATGAAGGAGGCCTTTGCGCTGCTGAAAACGCTGCCCGCGTAAGTTCATTGTGCCGGATGGCGGCTGGCCTGCAAATCATGACGCCGTAGGCCTGATAAGCGCAGCGCCATCAGGCAATGTTCGAACATCTTTGCCGGATGGCGGCGTAAACGCCTGATCCGGCCTACGGGAAGCGCCTGTTTGTACGTCGCCATCCGGCGATACTGCCACTGATTTATTAACCTCACGCACACGGAAGTGCGCTGCTGCTTGTCGGTATGCCCCGACACGTTTCGCCCCGCCAGTCCCGGGGTTTTTTTTTAT
Organism: Citrobacter koseri ATCC BAA-895; assembly: GCF_000018045.1. Classification (NCBI taxonomy): domain Bacteria; kingdom Pseudomonadati; phylum Pseudomonadota; class Gammaproteobacteria; order Enterobacterales; family Enterobacteriaceae; genus Citrobacter; species Citrobacter koseri. Next base: position 3,780,720 of record NC_009792.1, read on the forward strand.
TTTTGCGCAAGCTCGCGCGCTGCGGCGATCGCTCCCTGCCCTAACGACACTCCCCCATCCCCGGCCGGTAAACGCTGCGGGAACAGTAAGGTAAAATCAGCAAGACAGAACGCCAGACGCCTGCACAGCAAGCGGTTATGCAGCACGCCACCGCCGAATACCAGCGTGGTGATCCCGCGTGCGGTCGCCTCCTGGCGCAGCAGCGCGGCGAACCCATGCGCCAGCGCGTCGTGAAAGGCCCACGCCCGCTCCTCGGGAGCGGCCTGCCAGTTCAGCCACTGCCGCCAGAACGTGGCTAAATCCAGCTGGTTGTTTTTAACCGGCATCGTCACCGGATGTTCAACGCGATTGCATCGCGAAGCCAGCGCCTCCAGCGCACAGGCCGCTTCTCCTTCATAACTGAGTGTGTCAGGCGCGCAGCCTGATGCGGCGGCGACGGCATCGAACAGGCGTCCGCACGACGACGCCAGCGGGGCGTTGATTCCGCGCTCAATGGCCCGCGCCAGCACGTTCCACTGCTGTTGTTGCAGCGCAGCCGTTTCTGGATAGTCCCGCCAGTCAGGAACAAAGCGCAGACACTGCGCCAGCAGGTTGCGCCAGGGCTGCTTCGCGGCGAGATCGCCGCCCGCCAGCGCGACGGCGGGCAGGCCGCCAAGATGCTCGCATTCACGGTAATTAACGCGTAAACACTCCCCGCCCCACAGCGCGCCGCCCTCTCCCATACCGATGCCGTCGAGCGTCAGGGCAATCACATCGCCGCCGTTCAACGGCCAGCCGTGCTCGACCATGCATGCCGCCGCATGCGCATGGTGGTGCAATACCGTTTCGGTCGGAAGCGTCATCTCGCTGGCCCACTGACTGGAAACGTAGCCCGGATGCGCGTCGCAGACAACGCGTTGCGGCGTAAAATCGTAAATGTTCTGAATCAAACGCAGCGCGTCACGCCACTGCGTTTGAATACCGTCATCGCTGAGATCCCCCAGATGCTGGCTTACCACCGCCTGCTCGCCGCGCACCAGGCAGAAGGTATTTTTCAGATCGGCGCCCAGACAAAGCATCGGCGGCACATCGCGAAATCCCGGCGGCAGCGCGATCGCATCCGGCACATAGCCCCGCGAACGGCGTAGCATTTCGCCGCTGTCACGCACTACCGAGTCATCCATTCGCTGCACGATATCGCGGTTGTGCAACAGAAAACCGTCGGCGATCGCCTTCAGGTCGTCCAGCGCCTGTTGGTTAGTGATGGCTGGCGGTTTACCGCTAAGGTTGCCGGAGGTCATCACCAGCGGACAATTCAGCGCCTGTAAAAGCAGATGCTGGAGCGGATTCGCGGGCAGCATTACCCCCACTTCCGCCAGCCCCGGCGCGATCCCCTCGCACAGCGACGCGACATGCTGTTTATCCACCAGTACGATGGGGGCGGCCGGCGTAGTCAGCAGTCGGCGCGCCGCATCCGGCAAGCCTTCCGCATCCGGCAACATTACCGCCAGCGGTTTCGCAGGGCGGCGTTTACGCGCCCGCAGCATCGCCACCGCCTCATCGTTTTGCGCATCGCAGGCCAGATGAAAGCCGCCAATACCTTTGATGGCGACAATGCCCCCCGCTTTTAACATCGCGACGGCAGCCTGTAGCGCGGCGTCTTTTTCTGCCCGAGCACTACCAGAGCGCCACGCCAGATGCGGGCCGCAGGCCGGGCAGGCAACAGGCTGGGCGTGGAAACGTCGGTCGTATGGATCGCGATATTCCGTCGCACACTTCCTGCACAACGGAAACGATGCCATCACGGTAAACGGACGGTCGTAAGGCATCGCACGAATGATCGTAAAACGCGGGCCGCAGTGGGTACAGTTGATAAAAGGGTAACGGTAGCGCCGCTCGTCGGGCGTATTCATTTCGGCGAGACAGGCCGGGCATGTGGCCGCATCGGGCACAATTTGCGTATTCATCGTTCCGCCCGCACTCTGGCGGATGGAGAAATCGGCAGGCAGTTGAGACCAGGCAAACGGCTCGCTCTCGACGCTGTCAATACGGGCCAGCGGCGGGCAATGTTGATGTAACTGCACAATAAACTCCGCCGGATCTTCCTGTAAGCGCACAACCACACCGTCACCGTCGTTACACACGTCGCCATGCAGTTGTAACCGCTGCGCCAGTTGCCAGACGTAGGGGCGAAATCCGACGCCCTGTACCTTGCCACGAATACGCAGCTGTACGCCGGAGTGGTTGTTTATTGTCATGAAGTCGTTCCCGCAGTCATCTATCCCGGTTTGCCTGATGGCGCTACGCTTATCAGGCCTACGGGGATACGAACAGTAGGCCGGATAAGGCAAGGCCGCCATCCGGCATGAATACCGCCGTATTTTACGCGGTTTTTCAGGAATCAGAAAAGCAAAGACGCGGAGGAGTCCAGCGCCGCACGGCGACGTTTTTCCGCGCTCAGTTGTTCAAGTTTGTTGCGATCGACGCAAATCAGCGCGTGGGTCGGACAGGCTTCCATACAGGCAGGGCCGGCCTCGCGGTGGTGGCAAAGGTCGCATTTGTTGGCCTCCGCTTTTTCCGCCCGGACGTTCAGGCCCGCGCCGCTGTTGCGAATCACCGGACGCACAACCACTTCCATCGCGCCGTATGGGCAAGCGACCACGCAGGTTTTACAGCCAATGCAACGCTCCTGCATCACATGTACGAAACCTTTATCACGGCTGATGGCGCCGTTCGGGCAGACGTTGGCGCACGGCGCGTCTTCACACTGGCGGCACAGCGTCGCCGTGGAGACATTTACACCTTTGATCACATGGATGCGGGGTAAGAAAGTTTCAGGGGTCAGCGACGCGCAGTCCTGGTTTTCCTGATGAGACACCACACAGGCCACTTCACAGGTACGGCAACCAATGCATTTATTGGCGTCGGCAATGATGAAACGGTTCATCAAATTCTCCAGCAATGACAGATTATGTGCCGAAACATTCATAAATCGTGCCAGTTTTTAACTGATTGTTATCGCTTGATATTTGATGATGACGTTGTGACCAGGCACTGTCATCGTCACGAATGACGATGACAAATGACAATGTAAAGCGGGATCAGCGGGCAGGCAGCGGCGCTGCCGAATCGCGCAGGATCAGCGCACCGGTAAAGGTTTTTGGCGGCGTAAATTCACCGCCGTCCAGCATGAAGATAAGACGTCCAATCGTCTCCTGAATCATCTCCGTGACCGGAATTTTAACGCTGGAAAGCGCCGGGATGGTATAGGGCGCCATCGCAATGTCGTCGAATCCGATGACCGAGGTCTGCGCAGGCACGCTCATGCCACGCTCGTGTAACTGTTTGATGGCGCCAATCGCCATATCGTCATTACTGGCTACCAGCGCGGTAAAACTCACCTTGCGCGCCAGAAGCGTATCCACCCCTTCAGCACCGCTGGCGGGCGTCCACTTTCCGTTGACAATCAATTCGTTATTGATAGCGATGCCGTGTCGCGTCAATGCGTCTTTATACCCTGAGAGACGCTCCACGCCGGTAGGGGAATCCATCGAACCGGTGATAAACGCAATCTCGCGATGCCCCCCGGCGATCAACTGTTCCACCGCGTTAAAACTGGTCTGCTTCTGGTCGCAATAAACGCAGTGGCTGCTGTTTCTTCGCAGCCGACGGTTAAGCACCATAATGGGCTGGGCGTGTGAGTCGATAATGTCGTCAATCTCATCCACGCTGAGAAAACGGGGATAAATCATAATGGCGTCGCAGCGCAGATCGAGCAGATACTGAATCGCCTGACGCTCTTCTTCCGCGCTGTGTTTGCCGTCCGCGAGCAGAAGCTGACGCCCCTTATCCTCTGCCATCCGCGCCGTATGAAACAGCAGCTCGCTAAAATAAACGCCGTGGTAAAGGGTGTTCGTCACCACCAGACCGAGGGTCTGCGTTTTCTTCGCCGCCAGACTGCGCGCTAACAAATTGGGTCGATAGCCGCTCTCTTCAATGGCCTGAAACACGCGGTCTTTGGTCTCCTGGCTGACGTAGCCGTTACCTGAAAGCACCCGGGAAACCGTCGCTTTCGACACCCCGGCCCGCTTCGCCACCTCCAGCATCGTCGTCATATTACTCATCCATTAGCACTCAATGACACGCAGTGTACTTCACCGTACCGTTGTTGTCCTTGATGGTAAATCACCGCCCAAAACAACAAGTGATCATTCTCACAATTATAAAAAATGATCAAGTTGTGATCTTGTGTCATTCAGTGAAACTATTCATGATTTTGTGGAACCGGTTTCCTATTTTGCGTTTCATTGCCCACGTTTTTTTAGCGAAAAGGCGTAAGACGATAAAACTACCCTATTGATAAAACAGGATAAAATCCGATGTCTAAGAATTATGCGGCACTGGCGCGCTCCGTGGTGACGGCGCTGGGCGGTGTGGATAACATCACCGCCGTGACACACTGCATGACGCGTCTGCGTTTCGTTCTCAAAGATGACGCGCAGGTCGACAGCGCGACGTTGAAAACCCTCAGCGGCGTTCTCGGCGTGGTTCGCAGCGACAACCAGTGTCAGGTGATTATCGGCAACACCGTTTCACAGGCGTATCGCGAAGTCGTTAGTCTGCTGCCGACCGATATGCAGCCCGCAGCGCCCGTCGGCAAACCTAAACTCACCTTTAAACGCATCGGCGCGGGAATACTTGACGCGCTGATCGGCACCATGTCCCCGCTGATCCCGGCGATTATCGGCGGATCGATGCTGAAACTGCTGGCCATGATCCTCGAAATGACGGGGCTGCTGGAAAAAGGCGCCTCCACGCTGACCATCCTGACGGTGATTGGCGACGGCGCGTTCTTCTTCCTGCCGCTGATGGTGGCGGCGTCAGCGGCAATCAAGTTCAAAACAAACATGTCGCTGGCGATTGCCATCGCAGGCGTGCTGGTTCACCCGAGTTTTATCGACCTGATGGCGAAAGCCGCCGAAGGTGAACACGTTGAATTTGCCCTGATCCCGGTGACGGCGGTGAAATACACCTACACGGTGATCCCGGCGCTGGTGATGACATGGTGTCTTTCATATATCGAACGCTGGGTGGATCGCATTACCCCAGCCGTCACGAAAAACTTCCTGAAACCAATGCTGATCGTCCTGATCGCCGCCCCGCTCGCCATTGTTTTAATCGGCCCAATCGGGATCTGGATCGGTAGCGCCATCTCCGCGCTGGTTTACACCATTCACGGCTATCTGGGCTGGCTTTCCGTCGCCATCATGGGCGCGCTGTGGCCGCTGCTGGTCATGACCGGGATGCACCGCGTCTTTACCCCAACCATCATCCAGACCATTGCTGAAACCGGCAAAGAAGGCATGGTCATGCCGTCTGAAATTGGCGCTAACCTGTCGCTGGGCGGCTCCTCTCTGGCCGTCGCATGGAAAACCAAAAACCCGGAACTGCGCCAGACGGCGCTTGCCGCCGCCGCTTCCGCAATTATGGCGGGGATCTCCGAACCGGCGCTGTACGGCGTGGCGGTACGTCTGAAGCGTCCGCTGATTGCGAGCCTGATCAGCGGCTTTATCTGCGGCGCGGTGGCAGGTATGGCGGGGCTTGCCAGCCACTCGATGGCGGCGCCGGGCCTGTTCACCAGCGTCCAGTTCTTCGACCCGGCGAACCCGATGACCATCGCCTGGGTGTTTGGCGTGATGGCGCTGGCCGTGGTGCTCTCTTTTGTTCTGACGCTGCTCCTCGGCTTTGAAGATATCCCCGTGGAAGACGCAGCCGCGCAGGCAAGAAAAAACCAGGCCGCGCAACCGACTACTGCAAAAGAAGCCAGCATCTGACTGGCGCATATTGAGGATGACTATGTCTGTATTTCCGCAAGGATTTTTATGGGGCGGCGCACTGGCCGCCAACCAGTCTGAAGGGGCATACCGGGAAGGCGGCAAAGGGCTGAGCACCGTCGATATGATCCCGCACGGCGAGCACCGTATGCCGGTCAAACTGGGGCTGGAGAAACGCTTTCAACTGCGGGATGACGAATTTTATCCTAGCCATGACGCGATTGATTTTTACCATCGCTATAAAGACGATATCGCCCTGATGGCGGAGATGGGCTTCACGGTGTTTCGCACCTCGATCGCCTGGAGCCGTCTCTACCCTGACGGCGATGAGCTGACGCCGAACGAAGAAGGCATCGCGTTTTATCGCGCGGTGTTTGAAGAGTGTAAAAAGTACGGTATTGAGCCGCTGGTCACGCTGTGCCACTTCGATGTGCCGATGCACCTGGTGACGGAGTACGGCTCCTGGCGCAATCGCAAAATGGTGGAATTCTTTACCCGCTACGCGCGAACCTGCTTTGAAGCCTTTGATGGTCTGGTGAAATACTGGCTGACGTTCAACGAAATCAACATCATGCTGCACAGCCCATTCTCCGGCGCGGGCCTGGTGTTTGAGGAAGGTGAAAATCAGGATCAGGTGAAGTATCAGGCCGCGCATCACGAGCTGATTGCCAGCGCGCTGGCGACCCAAATCGCCCATGAGGTCAACCCGCAAAACCAGGTCGGCTGTATGCTGGCGGGGGGCAATTTTTATCCGTACTCCTGTAAACCGCAGGACGTCTGGACCGCGCTGGAGAAAGACCGCGAAAACTTGTTCTTTATTGATGTGCAGGCGCGCGGCGCTTACCCGGCCTATTCCGCCCGCGTTTTTCGCGAGAAAGGCGTGGTGATTGAAAAAGCCCCGGAAGACGACGCTATCCTGAAGAACACCGTCGATTTCGTCTCGTTTAGCTACTACGCGTCACGCTGCGCCTCAGCGGAGATGAACGCCAATAACACCAACGCCGCCAACGTGGTGAAATCGCTGCGCAATCCGCACCTTGACGTCAGCGAATGGGGCTGGGGGATTGACCCGCTTGGTCTGCGCATCACTATGAATATGATGTATGACCGCTACCAGAAGCCGCTGTTTCTGGTGGAAAACGGCCTCGGCGCGAAAGATGAGCCGGACGCGAAAGGTGAGATCCATGATGATTACCGCATCCGCTACCTGCGTGAGCATATTCGGGCGATGGCCGACGCCATTGAAGACGGCGTGCCGCTGATGGGTTACACCACCTGGGGCTGCATCGATCTGGTGTCCGCCTCGACAGGCGAAATGAGCAAACGCTACGGGTTTGTGTATGTCGACCGTGACGACGCTGGCAACGGCACGCTGGCGCGTACCCGCAAAAAATCATTCTGGTGGTACAAGAAAGTGATTGCGAGTAACGGGGAAGATCTGGCGTAGCCCGTTTTGCCGGGTGGCGGCTTCGCCTTACCCGGCCTACAAAACCGTAGGCCCGGTAAGCGTAGCGCCACCGGGCACCTGCTCAGAGCGGAGAAAATCCCCCGTCGCCAACCCACTCTGCAAGCCTTGAATAAACCACTTCCACCGCCTCTTTCACCAGCGGCGTCATCGGATAATAAAAGCCAACGATATCCGGCTGGATGCCGAGGAAAGTCACGTCGCCAACGTCCTCTTTCAGCTGATCCACCAGGTAATTCAACGGCATATTGTGGGTGGTCATCATAAACATTTCGGCGATGTCATCCGGGTCGATGATGCGGATCTCGCCCGGATTCAGCCCCATGTCGGTCGCATCGACAATCAGCAGACGATCCGGGCGCAGTTCGCGGATCGCGACAATATCGTTCTCCGGCGCGCTGCCGCCGTCAATAACAACCCAGTTGCCTTTAGGCTGCGCGGCGCACATCTCGGCCAGCAGTGGCCCGGCGCCGTCATCGCCCATCATACTGTTGCCGACGCACAATAAAACATCAGTCACGGTGTCTCCTCACCATCAGATAGATGGCGCTTTCCTGATGAATATCGTGGAGCATACTCAGCATCAGCTTGCTCCACGCCTGCTGTTGCGGGTTTTGCGCAGCGAGCGCGCTGTCGAAAGCGCGCGCCAGCATTTGCACATGGTTAAAATCGATGACGATCTCGCCGTACTTCGGCACGCCTTCCATTTTACGTCTGGCCTCGCTCCCCTCTTCCAGAGTCGCAATCCACGCCAGATAATCCTCCCACGGGCAGGTTAACGCCGCTTCCAGGCAGTCGATGACCCCAAGGTGGTGGCCAATCGCCAGGCTGTAATAGACAACCTGCTGCGCCTCGGCGGGCGTCGCATCGTTCTCATCAATAAACTTACGGCTCAGTTGACTGAACACCACCGTTTCACTCATCGGATACGCGCCTCTTCAACCACATGATTCAGGTGAGTGACGATCTCGGTCAGACGCGGATCGTTTTCCGCTTCCAGCCAGCGCGCCACCTGATGTTCACCCTGCCCCAGTTGGGTCAGGTAATCATCGGCGATCTGACGGCCATAGCGATAACCCGCCAGACGACGCGCCGCGCGATCCACCTTCACGCGCAGCGGCTGCACCATATCGGGATGCAGAATCTCTGCCGCCTGCTCGTCCAGTTCTCCCGGCGCGCGGGCGTGAATTTTCTGTTCCAGCAAACCCAGCGCCATCGCGAAACCGTACAACGTTGCCGCAGGCGTCGGCGGGCAGCCCGGAATGTAGACATCCACCGGTACGATTTTGTCGGTGCCGCCCCAGACGCAGTACAGGTCGTGGAAGATACCGCCGCTGTTGCCGCAGGCGCCGTAAGAGATACAGATTTTTGGGTCCGGCGCGGACTGCCAGGCGCGCAGCGCCGGAGAACGCATCGCGCGCGTCACCGCCCCGGTGAACAGCAGAATATCCGCATGACGCGGCGACGGGACGACTTTGATGCCAAAACGTTCGGCGTCAAACAGCGGAGAAAGGGTGGCAAAAATTTCGATTTCGCAGCCGTTGCAGCCACCGCAGTCCACGCGGTAGACATACGCCGAACGCTTAATGTTTTTCAGCAAAGACGCCTTCATGCTGGCGATGGATTCATCCACCGTCATCGGCAGAGGGATGCCGTTGGCGTCGCGTGGGCCTAATAAATTGCTCATCAGCTGGCCTCTTTCATATGGCGAGTCAGTTCAATACGGTCGGACGGCACCAGGCATTTCTGACGCTTGCAGTCCGGGCAGGTCTCAAAGCTTTCACGGTGATGTTCCGCGCGGCTGTCGCCATTGTGTTTCAGCAGCGCGATGGCGTAATCAATCTCTTTCTGCACCGCGAAAGGACGGTTGCACACGCGGCAATTGCACAGCGTAAAGCGGGACTGTTGCAGAAAGTCCGCTTTCTTCCACACCGCCAGCTCATATTCCTGCGAGAGTTTAATCGCCGCCGTCGGGCACACTTCTTCACAGCGGGCGCAAAAGATGCAACGCCCGAGGTTGAACTGCCAGGCCAGCTCGCCGGTAACAAGGCAGGTTTCAACCGTCAGCGCATTCGACGGGCAGGCATTGACGCAGGCTGCGCAGCCAATACACTGCTGCGGGTTATGCTCCGGTTTGCCACGGAAGTTTTTATCGACCGCAATCGGCTCCAGCGGATACGACGACGTCGGCGCGCCGGTTTTGATAACTTTTTTGATAAAGGTAAACATGGCGATTCCTTATTTCAGCGGCGAGTTTTTACGCTCAATGCTGTAGCGCTCAAGTTCTTTGTACGGCACGACTTTGCTCTTCTTCTTACGCACATCCACCACGGTCATGCGGTCGGTACAGGAGTAGCAAGGGTCGAGGCTACCGATGATCAGAGGCGCGTCGGAGACCGTGTTACCGCGCAGCATATAGCGCAGGGTCGGCCAGTTGGCGTAGGTCGCCGCACGGCAGCGCCAGCGGTACAGCTTCTGGTTGTCGCCAGTCATACTCCAGTGGATGTCATCCCCGCGCGGCGCTTCGGCAAAGCCCAGCGCAAAACGGTGTGGAATATAGGTAAAGCCTTCCACCATCAGCGGGCCGCCCGGCAGGTTGTCCAGGCCGAAATCGATCATGTTCAGCGCGGTGTACACTTCGTTGATGCGCACTTTCAGACGGGAGATGACGTCACAGCCCTGCTCGCTATGCACTTCCATCGGCAGCAGGCCGTAGCCGACAAACGGGTGATCGGCGCGGGTATCGCGGGCGTGACCGCTGGCGCGCACCATCGGCCCTACGTTACTGAAGTCGCGGGCGATTTCCGGGTCGAGGCGCCCAATGCCGACGGTGCGCTGCTCCATGTTCGGCGTGCTGAGCAGCATATCCACCAGTTCCTGCACCTCGCGGCGCATCTGCTGCGCCAGTTGACGGGTCTGGATCATGTCCTCTTTCAGCAGATCGCGACGAATCCCGCCGATCAGGTTCAGACCGTAGGTTTTACGCGCCCCGGTAAGGATCTCCGCCATCTTCATCGACGTTTCACGCACGCGGAAGAACTGCATAAAGCCGGAGTCAAAGCCGGTGAAGTGACAGGCCAGGCCGAGGTTCAGCAGGTGTGAATGCAGGCGCTCCACCTCCAGCAGAATGGCACGGATCATCTGCGCGCGTTCCGGCACCACGATCCCCATCGCATTCTCGACGGAGGTGGTATAGGCGGTGCTGTGAGCAAAGCCGCAAATGCCGCACACGCGGTCCGACAGGAAGGTGACTTCGTTGTAGCCCATGCGGGTTTCCGCCAGTTTCTCCATGCCGCGATGGACGTAGAACAGGCGGTAATCGGCGTCGATAATGTTTTCGCCGTCAACAAACAGGCGGAAGTGACCCGGTTCATCAGAGGTGACGTGCAGCGGGCCGATCGGCACCACGTTGTTTTTCTTGTCACCCAGCTCGTTGATAAATTCGTAGGTTTCGGCATCGGTGGTCGGCGCCGGGCGTTGACGGTAATCCATGCTGTCTTTACGCAGCGGATAGAGTTCATCCGGCCAGTCATCCGGCAGCACCAGGCGGCGTTCATCAGGCAGGCCGACCGGGATCAGGCCATACATGTCGCGCACTTCGCGTTCGCCCCACACCGCAGCAGGCACGCGCGGCGTCACGGACGGAAACTCCAGTTTGTTGGCATCGACTTCAACGCGCACGGTAATCCAGCACTTCGTCCCCTGCTCCATCGACAGCACGTAGTAAACGGCATAGTGGCCGCACAGCTGGCGTTCGTCGTTGCCAAACAGTACCGAGAGCCATCCGCCCTGTTTGTAGTAGAGAAACTCCACCACTTCCGGCAGGTAGTTCACCTTCACGGTGAGGGTCAGCTGATCTTTGGTCTGCCAGGCTTCGTCCAGCACCACGCCCGGAAAAGCCTGGTGCAGCGCCGCAAGGTATTGTTGACCTAATTTTTCTTCAGACATGCTCAAACTCTCTTAAATCACGCCACCAGCAAGGAGACGAATGCTAAAAACGCAAACCCAAAACCGGCCCAGGTCACGCGTGAAGTGGCGCAAAAACGCAGGCGCGCCATGCTGTTTTCGAACAGGGCAATCACCAGTACGCCAGCGATCAGCTTGACGATGGCAATCACCAGCGCCAGCAGCAGCCCACCCGCGCTGAAGGTTTCCATCTGTCCCCACGGCAGGAATACGCCGACAAACATTTGCAGCACCACCAGCTGTTTCAGGCTGATGCCCCACTTCAGCACCGCGAAGCCGCTGCCGCTGTATTCGGTCAGTGGGCCTTCCTGCAACTCCTGCTCCGCTTCCGCCAGATCGAACGGCAGTTTGCCCATCTCGATAAAGGTGGCGAACGCGCAGGCGCACAGCGCCAGCATCAGCGGAATGCTGCGCGCTGCCGGCCAGTGGTAAATCGTGTCGGTGATATTGCTGATGTGTGTGGAACCGGCCACCTGCGCCGCCACCCACAGGCCGAGCAGCAGGATTGGCTCCACCAGTACGCCGAGCATCGCTTCGCGGCTTGCGCCGATCGCGGTAAACGGACTCCCGGTATCCAGACCGGCAATAGAAAAGAAGAAGCGGGCGATCGCAAAGAGGTAGATCAGGGTGATCAGATCGCCCAACTGCGGCAACGGCGAACCAACCGTCACCACCGGCAGCGCGGTGGCGATAGTCAGCATGACGCCGACCATCACAAACGGCGTCAGGCGAAAGACCCAGCCGGAATCGGCAGGCGCAACGCTCTGGCGCCCCAACAGCTTGATCAGGTCGCGATACTCCTGCAAAACGCCCGGCCCGCGACGATTGTGCAACCGGGCACGCGCCACGCGGGTAATACCGGACAGCAGCGGCGCTGCGGCGAATAACACCAGCGCCTGAATTAACGGATATAACACACTCATTCTCAGGCTCCTCGTGAAACCACAATCACCACCAGCACCGCCAGCTCAATCAGCGCCAGGCGGCGGAACAGAACCGGTGCCGCCGCATTCTGCCAGCCCGGAACCAGCGATACCGGGTTAAGCCATTTACGCAACTTAAGTACCGGGGCAAAGACCTCTTTCACCGGCATGGCGAAACCGTGGGCGGTAATCACCATCGACTGCTCGTGGTCGTAGCCACAGACCCAGGCCGCGCCGCGTGAACGCGACGGCAGACGGTTGCCTTTGAAAATCGCCATGATGATGAACGGCAGCAGCGGACAGGCGATCAGCAGCAGCGTAATCATCGGCTGAGAAACGGTGGTGTTCGCCGTCTCCAGCGGCAGCGGGACGGCAGCGGAGATCAGCGGCAGCAGCCACGGCGCGGCAACGCCGCCCAGCACGCAGCAAATGGCCAGCGCGACGACGCTCACCCCCATCAGGATTGGCGCGCAGCAGGCGTTTTCCGCCTCTTTGGTACGCGGCGCGCCGAGGAAAGTGACGCCATAGACTTTCGCCATACACATCACCGCCAGTGCACCGGTAATCGCCAGCCCCACGGCCAGCAACGGCCCTAACAGACGGCCAATGAACGCGCCGCTGTTGCCCAGTTTGAAGAAGGACTGATAGATAACCCACTCACCGGCAAACCCGTTCAGCGGCGGCAGCGCGGCCATCGCCATCAGGCCAATCAGCATCGCGACAGAAATCACCGGCATACGCTTGCCGATGCCGCCCAGTTTTTCGATGTCGCGGTGCCCGGTACGGAACCAAATGCTGCCCGCGCCCAAAAACAGCACGCTTTTGAACAGGCTATGGTTGACCAGATGATAGAGACCACCGGTCAGGCCGAGCGCAATCAGCGCCGGTTGATTAAGGGCGATACCGGTGACGCCCGCGCCCAGACCGAGCAGGATAATGCCGATGTTTTCCAGAGTGTGGTACGCCAGCAGACGCTGAATGTTATGTTCCATCAGCGCATACAGACCGCCGACAAACGCGGTGATCATGCCGAGCACCAGCAGCAGAACGCCCCACCACAGCGGCGCATTGCCGCCAATCAGCGATAAAGAGAGAATGCCCAGCAGACCCATTTTCATCACCACGGTAGAGAACAGGGCCGCCGCCGGCGCGCTGGCGTTGGCATGCGCCTGCGGCACCCAACCGTGCAGCGGGATAATCCCGGCCAGCAGACCAAAACCGACTACGCCGAGCAGCCAGATGTCAGAACCGAGCGGCAGCGCCTGGGCGCGCAGATCGAGCAGACGCAGCTCCAGCGTGCCGTAACGCTGCCACACCAGCCAGCAGGCGACAGCCAGCAGCAGCGTACCGATACGCCCCAGCGCAAACCACAGTTTGCCCTCTTTGCTGCAACCGGTAAGAAACACCGCGCACAGCGCCATGATTTCCGCCATCACCACCAGCGTGCCGAGATTGCTGGCGACGACCGCGCAAACTGCCGCCGCCATCAGCAGGTTTACCAGCAGCCCGTTGGCTAACACCTGTGGGTGACGATGCCAGTCGATGTTGTACAGGCTGACGAACAGCCCGCACAGCCCCAGCGTAATCAGCCAGATGGCGTTGAGCGGGGTGATTTGTAAACCATGACCGATCAACGGCATCACGCCGCTGACCGCTGTCGCATTCACCAGGACGGAAACACCCGCCGCCGCGGTATACAGACTGCCGACCGCGCCGCCGACACCAGCGACCCAGCCGCTCAGCGCTTTATGAAAAGAAAACAGAAATGCCAGTACGGCCGCCGCCGCGAACCAGGCCACACCGCTATTGATCAGTGAAATTGCGTTCATTTTGCCTCCCCACTTTGCGCCTGCTGAAACAAGGTGAGATTGCCAAAATCGGTGTTGAAGGTCAGCTCACGTTTGCGCTTGCTGGCGCGGGCGATATCCATGTTATTCACCAGGTGTAACGCGTTGGTCGGACACATCCGCACGCAGGCCGGGCCTTGTTCGTCGAAGCTGCACAGATCGCATTTGACCGCGATGGCGCGCACGCCCGGCACCCAGTCCAGCAGCGTGCTGACGCGTGCCGGCGCGGGAGGCGCCGGCGGGGCTTTCGGTGAATTGGCATTCGCCGGAATATGCAGCGGACGGCTGCCGGAAAATTCAATCGCGCCGAACGGGCAGGCAATGCCACACAGCTTGCAGCTTACGCACAGGCTTTCATTCAGTTGTACGGCGCCGTCTACCCGATTGATGGCGTTCACCGGGCACACCACGGCACAGGGCGCATCTTCACAGTGGTGACACAGCTGCGGCGCGGATTCTTTTTCATTGAGCATCACTTTCAGCCGCGGCATTGATTGCAGGCCGTGCTGGCGATGCGTCTCTGAACAGGCTGCTTCACAGGTGTGGCAGCCAATACAGAGCGTGGAGTCAGCAATTACAAAACGATTCACCAGGCATTCCTCAGGTGATAGTCATTTTTGACGAAAACATGTCTGAAAAATGTCATTTTCGACACTTATCGACATTCCCATCCCCTCAAACATTCATATGCAGCGTGAAGCGCACGCCGCGAGTAACAACGGGCAGCGCCTCGTGCTTATGCCGCCGGGCTATTTCCCTTTACCAGTTGACGTAAATTCACCGGGCGATTGTTTTCCACGGCGGTGTATAAGCTGTCGTAAACGCTGGCGATTTTTTCGAGATAGTGCTCCAGCACCTGCTCGCGATCGCGGTTACTGACCTTCTCATCAACGAGACCGTCAATGGTCAATTGCGCTTGTGCAATCAACTGCTTATCTTCACCGTCTTTGGTTTCGACGTAATACTCGATGGTGTGGCTGTTAAAGCCGTCCGCCAGGGTGACGTAAATCGTGAAGTGCTCGAAAAGCACAAAGCACAGATCTTTGTCCGGCGCACAGCTCATGGCGTGATGCAGACGCGCTTTTGATAAGGTGATCCCCTGAACCAGTGAGTTGCAGTAGATTCGCCACTGGTCCAGCAGGCGATGATGCCGCTGCGCGATGTAATCAGCCTTTTCGCTTATTTCCCAAATAGTCATGTCAGGTTACCCGGTTAGCAGAGATAGCCAGCCTTAAGCATTTTCCATGCCAGTTTTTAAACCTTTATTTTTCATGATGATACAAAAACAGCCATCACGTTCGACGCTGTGACGACATGTCATTTCGTCATCGTCGTCATTGTCACAAGCAAGGGAAAAATAACTGGCATATTTATTGCTTATTCAGGGCAATGAATTCGGGAGGCGATATGCACGAAATAACTCTCTGCCAACGGGCACTGGAATTAATTGAACAACAGGCCGCAGCGCACGGTGCAAAACGGGTAACTGGGGTCTGGCTCAAAATTGGCGCATTTTCTTGCGTAGAAACCAGCGCTCTCGCCTTTTGTTTTGATCTGGTATGCCGTGGCACCCTGGCGGAAGGTTGTAAACTCCACCTCGAAGAACAAGAAGCCGAATGCTGGTGCGAGTCTTGTCAGCAGTACGTCACGCTACTGACGCAGCGCGTGCGCCGTTGTCCGCAATGCCAGAGTGACACGTTACGCATTGTGGCCGATGACGGATTGCAGATTCGCCGAATTGAAATAGACAGTAATCCAACGCCGGATAGCGACGCCTGAGCGTCTTATCCGGCCGACAGGAATAGCCTGAGTTGTAGGCTGCATAAAGCAAAGCCGCCATCCGGCAATAGATTTACCGCAAGATAGAGATCAGGAGTGAGCGATGTGTACGACATGCGGTTGCGGTGAAGGCAACCTTTATATAGAGGGAGATGAGCATAATCCCCATTCGGCGTTTCGTAGCGCGCCTTTTGCCCCGGCAGCTCGCCCGGCGCTGAACATCACCGGCGTGAAGACATCCGCCTTTACCCCGAGCCAGACCGCCGAAGGCGATCTGCACTACGGTCACGGTGAAGCGGGAACCCATGCGCCGGGTATGAGCCAGCGCCGGATGCTGGAAGTCGAAATTGACGTGCTGGACAAAAACAACCGTCTGGCCGAGCGCAACCGCGCCCGCTTCGCCGCCCGCCAGCATCTGGTGCTCAACCTTGTCTCCAGCCCCGGTTCCGGTAAAACCACCCTGCTGACCGAAACGCTGATGAAGTTAAAAGACAGTGTGCCGTGCGCGGTGATTGAAGGCGACCAGCAAACGGTCAACGACGCCGCCCGCATCCGCGCGACCGGTACGCCTGCGATTCAGGTCAACACCGGCAAAGGCTGCCATCTTGATGCGCAAATGATTGCCGATGCCGCTCCGCGTCTGCCGCTGGCCGACAACGGTATTCTGTTTATCGAAAACGTCGGTAACCTTGTCTGCCCGGCCAGCTTTGACCTCGGCGAGCGCCATAAAGTGGCGGTGCTTTCCGTTACGGAAGGCGAAGACAAGCCGCTGAAATACCCGCATATGTTCGCCGCCGCTTCGCTCATGCTCCTGAACAAAGTCGATCTGCTGCCGTACCTCAATTTTGACGTTGAGAAGTGCATCGCCAGCGCCCGGGAAGTCAATCCTGACATTGAGATCATCCTCATCTCCGCCACCAGCGGCGAAGGGATGGATCGGTGGCTGAACTGGCTGGAGGCACAGCGATGTGCATAGGCGTTCCGGGGCAAATTCGCTCCATTAACGGCAATCAGGCGAAAGTCGATGTCTGCGGCATCCAGCGCGATGTCGACCTGACGCTGGTTGGCAGTTGCGATGAGAGCGGTGAGCCGCGTCTGGGCCAGTGGGTGCTGGTTCACGTTGGTTTTGCCATGAGTGTGATTAACGAAGCGGAAGCGCGCGACACCCTCGACGCGCTGCAAAACATGTTTGATGTCGAACCGGACGTCGGCGCTTTGTTGTATGGCGAGGAAAAATAATGCGTTTTGTTGACGAATATCGCGCGCCGGAACAGGTGATGCAGTTGATTGATCACCTGCGTGAACGTGCCGCGCATCTCCCTTATACCGCCGAACGTCCGCTACGCATTATGGAAGTGTGCGGCGGTCATACGCACGCCATCTTCAAGTTCGGCCTCGACCAGCTGCTGCCCGACAACGTGGAGTTTATCCACGGCCCCGGTTGCCCGGTGTGCGTGTTGCCGATGGGCAGAATTGACAGCTGCGTGGAGATCGCCAGCCATCCTGAGGTGATTTTCTGCACCTTTGGCGATGCCATACGCGTACCGGGGAAACAGGGTTCGCTATTGCAGGCCAAAGCCCGTGGCGCAGATATCCGCATTGTTTATTCGCCAATGGATGCCCTGAAACTGGCGCAGGAAAACCCAACGCGCAAAGTCGTTTTCTTCGGTCTGGGATTTGAAACCACCATGCCGACCACCGCCATCACGCTGCAACAGGCGAAGCTTCGCAACGTGCAGAACTTTTACTTTTTCTGCCAGCACATCACGCTTATTCCAACGCTGCGCAGCCTGCTGGAGCAGCCGGATAACGGAATTGACGCATTTCTCGCGCCGGGTCACGTCAGCATGGTGATCGGCACCGACGCCTATAGCTTCATCGCGACGGATTTCCATCGTCCTCTGGTGGTGGCGGGATTCGAACCGCTTGATCTACTGCAAGGCGTCGTCATGCTGGTTGAGCAGAAAATAGCCTCCCATAGCCAGGTTGAGAACCAGTACCGTCGCGTGGTGCCGGATGCCGGTAATCTACTGGCGCAACAGGCTATCGCCGAGGTGTTTTGTGTCAACGGCGACAGCGAATGGCGCGGGCTGGGCGTGATTGAATCGTCCGGTGTCCACCTGACGCCAGACTACCAGCGGTTTGACGCCGAAGCGCACTTCCGCCCGGCGCCGCAACAGGTGTGCGACGATCCGCGTGCGCGCTGCGGAGAAGTGCTCACCGGCAAGTGCAAACCGCACCAGTGCCCGTTGTTTGGCACGACCTGTAACCCGCAGACGGCGTTCGGCGCGTTAATGGTCTCCTCCGAGGGGGCATGCGCCGCCTGGTATCAATATCGTCAGCAGGAGTGTGAAGCATGAACAGCGTACAACTTGCCCACGGCAGCGGCGGTCTGGCCATGCAGCAGCTGATTAACAGCCTGTTTATGGAAGCCTTTGCCAACCCGTGGCTGGCTGAGCAGGAAGATCAGGCGCGTCTTGAACTGGCGCAACTGGCGGCGGAAGGCGACCGCCTGGCCTTCTCCACCGACAGCTATGTTATTGACCCGCTGTTTTTCCCCGGCGGCAATATCGGCAAACTGGCGATTTGCGGCACGGCCAACGACGTGGCGGTCAGCGGCGCGATCCCGCGTTATCTCTCCTGCGGCTTTATCCTCGAAGAAGGTCTGCCGATGGAGACGCTGAAAAGCGTGGTGAACAGCATGGCGGCAACCGCGCGTGAAGCCGGTATCGCCATTGTGACCGGTGATACCAAAGTCGTTCAGCGCGGCGCGGCGGATAAGCTGTTCATCAACACCGCCGGAATGGGGGCTATTCCCGCCAATATTCACTGGGGGGCGCAGACATTAAGCGTGGGAGATGTGCTGCTGGTCAGCGGCACGCTCGGCGATCATGGCGCAACGATCCTCAATTTGCGTGAACAACTGGGGCTGGATGGCGAGCTGGTCAGCGACTGCGCAGTATTAACCCCGCTTATTCAGCCGCTGCGTGATATTCCTGGCGTGAAAGCCTTACGCGATGCGACGCGCGGCGGCGTGAATGCTGTCGCCCATGAGTTTGCCGCCGCCTGCGGCTTCGGTATTGAGCTGTCTGAATCCGCGCTGCCGGTCAAACCGGCGGTGCGCGGCGTCTGCGAACTGCTGGGGCTGGATGCGCTTAACTTTGCCAATGAAGGCAAACTGGTGATCGCCGTTGAGCGCCAGGCCGCAGACGCGGTGCTTGACGCGCTGCGCGCGCACCCGCTGGGCCGCGATGCGACGCCGATCGGCGAGGTGGTTGAACGCAGAGGCGTTCGCCTGGCCGGTCTGTATGGCGTGAAACGTACCCTTGATTTACCCCACGCCGAACCGTTGCCGCGTATATGCTAGCGCCTGATGGCGCTGTGCTTATCAGGCCTACAGTTCAATGCAGTTTGTAGGCCGGATAAGGTGTTTACGCCGCCATCCGGCAAAGGTGCCTGATGGCACTGCGCTTATCAGGCCTGCGGTTCAACGAAGTTTGTAGGCCGGATAAGGCGTTTACGCCGCCATCCGGCAAAGGCGCCTGATGGCGCTGCGCTTATCAGGCCTACGGATGGACAGGCCTGCGGTGATACCCAAAATATATTACCTATATCTATAATTTATTTACCGTTTTCGCACCGCATCGCGGTGCTTTTCTGGAAAAGCAACATGTCGTATACACCGATGAGCGATCTCGGACAACAAGGTTTGTTCGACATCACTCGTACATTATTGCAGCAGCCCGACCTGGCGTCGCTCAGTGAAGCGCTTTCGCAACTGGTCAAGCGCTCAGCGCTGGCCGACAGCGCGGCTATTGTGTTATGGCAGCCACAGACACAACGCGCGCGTTATTATGCAACTCGCGAAAATGGTAAACCTGTCGCGTATGAAGACGAAACCGTGCTGGCACATGGCCCGGTTCGGCGCATTCTCTCGCGCCCCGATGCGCTGCACTGCAATCATCACGAATTCAGCGAAACCTGGCCACAACTGGCGACAAACGGGCTGTACGGTGAATTTGGCCACTACTGTTTGCTGCCGCTGGCCGCTGAAGGGCGCATTTTTGGCGGCTGCGAATTCATCCGCCAAAACGACCAGCCGTGGAGCGAGAAAGAGTACGAACGTCTGCAAACCTTCACCCAGATTGTCGCAGTGGTCGCTGAGCAAATTCAGTGTCGGGTCAGCAATAACGTTGACTACGATCTCCTGTGCCGTGAGCGCGACAACTTCCGCATTCTGGTGGCGATCACCAATGCCGTGCTTTCACGGCTGGACATCGACGAACTGGTGAGCGAAGTCGCGAAAGAGATCCACCACTACTTTAATATCGATGCCATTAGCATCGTCCTGCACAGCTCCCGCAAAAACAAGCTGAGTATCTATTCCACACATTATCTGGATGAACATAATCCCGCGCATGAACAAAGCGAAGTGGACGAAGCGGGAACGCTCTCTGAACGGGTTTTCAAAAGCAAAGAGATGCTGCTGATTAACCTGAACGAGCGGGATACGCTTGCGCCGTACGAACGCATGCTGTTCGACACCTGGGGCAACCAGATACAGACCCTGTGTCTGCTGCCGCTGATGTCCGGCAATACAATGCTCGGCGTGCTGAAGCTGGCGCAATGCGAAGAGAAAGTGTTTACCACCGCCAACCTCAAACTGCTGCGCCAGATTGCCGAACGCGTGGCGATTGCCGTGGACAACGCCCTCGCCTATCAGGAGATTCACCGGCTGAAAGAGCGTCTGGTCGACGAGAACCTGGCGCTTACCGAGCAGCTCAATAACGTGGATAGCGAATTTGGCGAGATAATCGGTCGCAGCGAAGCCATGTACAACGTGCTCAAGCAGGTGGAGATGGTGGCGCAAAGCGACAGCACCGTCCTGATCCTCGGTGAAACAGGAACCGGTAAAGAGCTGATTGCCAGGGCGATTCATAATCTGAGCGGGCGTAACGCACGGCGAATGGTGAAGATGAATTGCGCGGCGATGCCCGCCGGGCTGCTGGAAAGCGATCTGTTTGGTCACGAGCGCGGCGCCTTTACCGGTGCCAGCGCGCAGCGTATTGGCCGCTTTGAGCTGGCGGATAAAAGCTCGCTGTTTCTTGATGAAGTGGGCGACATGCCGCTGGAGCTACAGCCGAAACTGCTGCGTGTGCTCCAGGAGCAGGAATTTGAACGTCTGGGCAGCAATAAACTGATCCAGACGGACGTCAGGCTGATCGCCGCCACCAACCGCGATCTGAAAAAAATGGTGGCCGATCGTGAGTTCCGCAACGATCTCTATTACCGTCTGAACGTCTTTCCGATCCAGCTCCCGCCGCTGCGCGAGCGCCCGGAGGACATTCCGCTGCTGGTCAAAGCCTTCACCTTTAAAATCGCCCGCCGGATGGGGCGCAACATCAACAGTATTCCTGCCGAAACGCTGCGCACGCTGAGCAATATGGAGTGGCCGGGGAACGTCCGCGAGCTGGAAAACGTCGTCGAGCGCGCCGTTCTGCTGACGCGGGGCAACGTGCTGCAACTCTCGCTGCCGGACATGGGAATGCTCACGCCGGGCGCGCCGCCGGTCGCCACCGAAGTCGCCCAGGAGGGCGAGGATGAATTTCAGCTCATTATGCGCGTGTTGAAAGAGACAAATGGCGTGGTGGCGGGGCCAAAAGGCGCCGCGCAGCGTCTGGGGCTGAAGCGCACCACCCTGCTCTCTCGCATGAAACGATTAGGCATTGATAAAGATGCATTGGTATAGCATCTCTGGCTATACTGGCAGATATCTCAACGAAAGGAGGCAGTATGGCGGTATCAGCACGTAATCAACTGACCGGTACGGTTAGCGCAGTCGCAACGGGTGCGGTGAATGATGAAGTTGAACTGACGCTGGCGGGCGGCGCAAAACTGGTGGCGATTGTCACTCACAGCAGCCAGCAGGCGCTGGGTCTGACAAACGGAAAAGACGCCATTGCTTTGATTAAAGCCCCCTGGGTTACTCTGGCAAGCGAAGATTGCGGCCTGAAGTTCTCCGCCCGCAACCAGTTTGCCGGTAGCGTATCTCAGGTAACGGAAGGCGCGGTCAACGCGACTGTACACATCAAAACCGACGCTGGTTTTGAGATTGTGGCCGTTGTCACCAATGAAAGTCAGGAAGAGATGAAACTGGCGCAGGGCAGTCGCGTTATTGCGCTGATTAAGGCGTCAGCGATTCTGATTGCGACCAAAGCGTAATGGTGTTGCCCGATGGCGCTAACGCTTATCGGGCCTACGCAACTGCGATTAACTCCCGCCATCCGGTAAGACACATTTATTTCTTGCGCTGATACTTTTCCGGCAATTCCGGGACGGGGCGTTTGTCATCAATAAGGTGACGGATGGTCAAAATCGGATGGCGCCAGAGCATTCTTGGGCCTGCCCAACGCATGATCTGCTTCATCTCCTCACGCTTCGCTGGCTGATAACAGTGTACCGGACACTGCTTACAGGCCGGTTTTTCCTCGCCAAACACGCACTTATCCAGCCGCTTTTGCGCATAGGCAAACAGCGCATCGTAATGACCTTGCTCGTTTGAGGCCTGCGGGCACTGGCTCTCGTACAGCGCGATCATTTTTTTAATCGTCAGTTTTTCACGAGCAATACGCTTACCGGACATGATGCCTCCACAAATAAGTTGCATAAATAATACACCTTATCTTCTCTCAGGACTATCACCCTAAGGTGACACATCCTTAGCGCCCTACGTAAATAAGAATTATTTTCATTTATCTATACCTTGTGCTATATAACATAGCAAAGGCTATATTCGATGAATAATTAACCGCATTATGATGAGGGATACTATGCCGCACTTGCTCCGTCTGAAATCCATTCTCCTTGCCAGCGCGCTGGCGATGCTTGCGCTGTCGCCTGCTTATGCAAAAGATAAATTTAAGGTCATCACAACGTTTACCGTCATCGCCGACATGGCGAAAAACGTAGCGGGCGATGCGGCGGACGTCAGTTCAATCACGAAGCCTGGCGCGGAGATCCACGAGTATCAGCCGACGCCCGGCGACATTAAGCGGGCGCAGGGCGCGCAGCTGATCCTCTCTAACGGCCTGAACCTGGAGCTGTGGTTCGCCCGGTTCTACCAGCACTTATCCGGCGTGCCGGAAGTTACGGTATCCAACGGCGTGAAGCCGATGGGCATTACCGAAGGGCCGTATAACGGCAAACCCAACCCGCACGCCTGGATGTCGGCGGAAAATGCGCTGATTTACGTGGATAACATTCGCGATGCGCTGGTGAAATACGATCCAGATAACACCGCGACATACCAGAAAAACGCCGAAAACTATAAAGCCCAAATCCGCCAGACGCTCGATCCACTACGCGACGCACTGGCGAAGATTCCTGCCGACAAGCGCTGGCTGGTGACCAGTGAAGGCGCATTTTCCTATCTGGCGCGCGATAACGACCTGAAAGAGCTGTACCTCTGGCCGATCAACGCCGATCAGCAAGGCACGCCTAAACAGGTACGCAAAGTGATCGACGCGATCAGGGAACATCACATCCCGGCGGTGTTCAGCGAAAGTACCGTTTCCGATAAACCGGCCCGCCAGGTCGCGCGTGAATCCGGCGCGCACTACGGCGGTGTGCTATATGTTGATTCTCTGAGCGCTGCCGACGGTCCGGTGCCGACGTATCTGGATCTGCTGCGCGTCACAACTGAAACCATCGTCAGCGGCATCACTGACGGGCTGAGGAGCCAGAAATGAGTCAATCTGCGATTACCGTTGATCGCGTCACGGTGACGTATCGCAATGGTCACACTGCCCTGCGGGACACAACGTTTCAGGTGCCTGGCGGCTCAATTGCCGCGCTGGTTGGCGTCAACGGTTCAGGGAAATCGACGCTGTTTAAAGCATTGATGGGGTTTGTCCGACTGGCGAAGGGAGAAATCGCCATCCTGCAACAGCCCGTCAACAAAGCGTTGAAACAGAATCTGATCGCCTATGTCCCGCAATCTGAAGAGGTGGACTGGTCGTTTCCGGTACTGGTGGAAGATGTGGTGATGATGGGGCGCTACGGCCATATGGGGTGGCTGCGCCGCCCCAGCGCGCACGATCGTGAAAGCGTGGACGCTGCGCTAGCGCGGGTGGACATGCTGGAACATCGCTATCGGCAGATTGGCGAGCTTTCCGGCGGGCAGAAAAAACGCGTCTTTCTGGCCAGAGCCATCGCCCAGGACGGGCAGGTTATTCTTCTGGATGAGCCTTTTACCGGCGTTGACGTGAAAACCGAAGCCCGCATTATTGCCCTGTTGCGCGAGCTGCGCGATGAAGGCCGCACCATGCTGGTTTCAACGCATAACCTCGGCTCGGTAACGGAGTTTTGCGATTACACGGTGATGATCAAAGGCACCGTGCTGGCGAGCGGCCCGACGGAAACCACTTTCACCGCTGAAAACCTCGAACTGGCGTTCAGCGGCGTATTGCGTCATGTGGCGCTGAGCGGCGGCGAGGAGCATATCATCACCGACGACGAGCGTCCCTTTATCTCACGGCGCGCAGCAGGCGGAGGAGAATCATCATGAACTGGCTTGTGGAACCGTTCGGCTACCAGTACATGCTCAACGCCATGTGGGTCTCGGCAATGGTCGGCGGCCTGTGCGCCTTTCTCTCCTGCTATCTGATGCTTAAAGGCTGGTCGCTGATTGGCGACGCGCTTTCCCACTCCATCGTCCCCGGCGTGGCGGGCGCGTATATGCTGGGGCTGCCCTTCTCTCTCGGCGCGTTTCTCTCCGGCGGCCTGGCGGCGGGCAGCATGCTTTTTCTCAACCAGCGTTCACGCCTGAAGGAAGACGCGATTATCGGTCTTATCTTCTCCTCTTTCTTTGGCATCGGGCTGTTTATGGTTTCGCTCAATCCGATGTCGGTCAACATCCAGACCATTATCCTCGGCAACGTGCTGGCTATTGCGCCAGAAGATATTCTGCAACTGGCGATCATCGGCACGGTCTCTCTGGTGATTTTGCTGCTGAAGTGGAAAGATCTGATGGTGACTTTTTTCGACGAAAACCATGCGCGATCGATTGGGCTTAACCCCGCCCGGCTGAAGCTGCTGTTTTTCACGTTGCTGTCGGTCTCCACCGTCGCCGCTCTGCAAACCGTCGGCGCTTTTCTGGTGATCTGTCTGGTGGTCACGCCTGGCGCCACCGCCTGGCTGCTGACCGATCGTTTTCCGCGCCTGTTAACCATCGCCGTCGCCATTGGCAGCCTGACCAGCTTTTTCGGCGCCTGGCTCAGCTACTGGCTGGATGGTGCGACCGGCGGGATCATCGTCGTCCTGCAAACGCTATTATTTCTGCTGGCATTTATCTTCGCCCCGAAACACGGCCTGCTTGCCAACCGCCGTCGTGCGCGCCTGAATAAGGAGACCCCATGCGCTTAACCGCCTTACTGGAACCCTTCCAGTTTGATTTTATGATCAACGCGCTCATGGTCTCGGCAATTGTGGCGATCCCCTGCGCGTTATTGTCGGTGTTTCTGGTGCTGAAAGGCTGGGCGTTAATGGGCGACGCCATGAGTCACGCCGTGTTCCCCGGCATTGTGCTGGCCTATATCGCCGGTATTCCGCTGGCCATCGGCGCGTTTATTGCCGGGCTATTCTGCGCGGTTGCCACCGGCTATCTCGACGATAACAGCCGCATTAAGCGCGATACCATCATGGGAATCGTCTTCTCAGGAATGTTTGGCGCAGGGCTGGTGCTGTACGTTTCTATCCAGTCTGAAGTCCATCTGGATCATATTCTGTTCGGCGATATGCTGGGCGTGTCCATCAGCGATATTCTGCAAACGGCGCTGATTGCGCTGGGTATTGCGCTGATTATCGGGCTGAAATGGAAAGACTTTTTACTGCATGCCTTCGATCCGCACCAGGCAAAAGCCAGCGGCCTTAATACCTCCCTGCTGCATTATGGCCTGTTGTGCATGATCGCGTTGACCATCGTCGCAACGCTGAAATCGGTGGGGATTATTCTTTCCATCTCGCTGTTAATCGCCCCTGGCGCGATTGCGATTTTGCTGACGCGGCGTTTTGCCCGCGCGCTGATGTTGGCGGTCACGCTGTCGGTCGTCACCTCTTTTCTCGGCGTTTATCTGTCGTTTTTCCTCGACAGCGCCCCTGCGCCAACCATCGTAGTATTGTTCACTGCGATCTTCATCGTGGCATTTATTTACGCTACGTTGCGGGAGCGGCGTTCCGAAATGCAGCTCAAACAGCAGTTATAAAAATCAGAAACGGAATAAGGATCGATAAGTCGTCCATCGCTGCTTTCCCTGAAATGCGTATCTCCGTTATCATGTGCCCCTTATGTGATAACAACGAAAAGAAAAAGCATCGCAATCCATTTAAAATCAGGGAACTGGACACGACTCCATGAGTACAATCGATAATCTCGACGCCCATACCCCCATGATGCAGCAGTATCTCAAGCTGAAAGCCCAGCACCCGGAGATCCTGCTGTTTTACCGCATGGGCGATTTTTACGAACTGTTTTACGACGATGCACGCCGCGCCTCGCAATTACTCGATATTTCGCTGACCAAACGCGGCGCATCGGCGGGCGAACCGATTCCGATGGCGGGCATCCCGCATCACGCCGTCGAAAACTACCTTGCGAAGCTGGTCAATCAAGGGGAGTCCGTCGCAATCTGTGAACAGATTGGCGATCCGGCCACCAGCAAAGGCCCGGTTGAACGTAAGGTCGTGCGCATCGTTACGCCTGGCACTATCAGCGATGAAGCGCTGTTGCAGGAGCGCCAGGACAACCTGCTGGCCGCCATCTGGCAGGACAGCAAAGGCTATGGTTACGCCACGCTGGACATCAGCTCCGGGCGTTTTCGCTTAAGCGAACCGGTTGACCGTGAAACGATGGCCGCAGAATTACAGCGCACTAACCCGGCAGAACTACTATATGCCGAAGATTTTGCCGAAATGGCGCTGATCGACGGCCGCCGTGGTTTACGCCGTCGCCCGCTGTGGGAATTTGAAATCGATACCGCTCGCCAGCAGCTAAACCTGCAATTTGGTACGCGGGACCTGATCGGCTTTGGCGTAGAGAACGCACCACGCGGACTGTGCGCCGCAGGCTGTCTGTTGCAGTACGTCAAAGACACCCAGCGCACTTCACTGCCGCACATTCGCTCCATTACGATGGAACGCCAGCAGGACAGCATCATTATGGATGCCGCCACGCGCCGCAACCTGGAGATCACCCAGAACCTGGCGGGCGGCGTGGACAATACGCTGGCTTCGGTGCTCGACTGCACCGTCACGCCAATGGGCAGCCGTATGCTCAAACGCTGGCTGCATATGCCGGTGCGCGACACGAAAACCCTGATCGAACGTCAGCAGACCATTGGCGCGTTGCAGGATGTGACCAGTGAATTGCAACCGGTACTGCGTCAGGTGGGCGACCTGGAGCGTATCCTCGCCCGTCTGGCCTTGCGTACCGCCCGACCACGCGATCTCGCCCGTATGCGTCACGCCTTCCAGCAGTTACCGGAACTGCGCGCACAGCTTGAAACCGTAACCAGCGCCCCCGTGCAGAACCTGCGCGAGAAAATGGGCGAGTTTACCGAACTGCGCGATCTGCTGGAACGCGCCATTATAGATGCGCCGCCGGTTCTGGTGCGCGACGGCGGCGTTATTGCGCCGGGCTACAACGAAGAACTGGACGAATGGCGCGCGCTGGCTGACGGGGCGACCGACTATCTCGATCGTCTGGAAATACGCGAGCGTGAACGTACCGGGCTGGATACGCTGAAAGTCGGCTTTAACGCCGTACACGGTTATTACATCCAGATCAGCCGTGGGCAAAGCCACCTGGCGCCCATTAACTACGTCCGCCGTCAGACGCTGAAAAACGCCGAGCGCTACATTATTCCCGAGCTGAAAGAGTACGAAGACAAAGTTCTGACCTCTAAAGGCAAAGCGCTGGCGCTGGAAAAACAGCTTTATGACGAGCTGTTCGATCTGCTGCTCCCTCACCTGGCAGAGCTGCAACAGAGCGCCAATGCGCTGGCTGAGCTGGACGTGCTGGTCAACCTGGCTGAACGCGCGTATACGCTGAATTATACCTGTCCGACTTTTAGCGATAAGCCCGGCATTCGTATTACCGAAGGTCGCCATCCGGTTGTCGAGCAGGTGCTGAACGAGCCGTTTATCGCCAACCCGCTGAACCTTTCCCCGCAGCGCCGAATGTTGATTATCACCGGGCCGAACATGGGGGGTAAAAGCACCTATATGCGTCAGACCGCGCTGATTGCGCTGCTGGCGTATATTGGCAGCTACGTGCCAGCGCAAAGCGTTGAGATTGGCCCGATTGACCGCATCTTTACCCGCGTAGGCGCGGCGGACGATCTGGCTTCCGGTCGTTCAACCTTCATGGTCGAGATGACCGAAACCGCCAATATTTTGCACAACGCGACCGAAAACAGTCTGGTTTTGATGGACGAAATCGGGCGCGGCACATCAACCTATGACGGCCTGTCGCTGGCGTGGGCGTGTGCGGAAAATCTGGCGAATAAGATCAAAGCGTTGACGCTGTTCGCCACCCACTACTTCGAACTGACGCAGTTGCCGGAGAAAATGGAAGGCGTCGCGAATGTGCATCTGGACGCGCTGGAGCACGGCGATACCATCGCCTTTATGCACAGCGTGCAGGACGGGGCGGCAAGCAAGAGTTACGGTCTGGCGGTAGCTGCGCTGGCGGGCGTGCCGAAAGAGGTGATCAAACGCGCGCGGCAAAAGCTGCGCGAGCTGGAAAGCCTCTCGCCGAATGCCGCCGCGACCCAGGTGGATGGTACGCAGATGTCGCTGCTGTCGGTTGCGGAAGAGACCTCTCCTGCCGTTGAAGCGCTGGAGAACCTCGACCCTGACTCTCTGACGCCACGCCAGGCGCTGGAGTGGATCTACCGGTTGAAGAGTCTGGTGTAAATCAGAAACGCCCGGTGGCGCTACGCTTACCGGGCCTACAAGAAGCATCGCAATCCGTAGGCCGGATAAGGCGCCAGCCGCCATCCGGCTTTTTTATTAACGCTTATCTTCCGCCAGCAGCGGTGGAATGCCCGGCACCATCGGCGCTTGATCAATATCTTTCTGCGTCATGCGAAACGCTTGCGGATAATGTTCACGGCTGGTACGGCGTAGCGGCTCGGTATCACGCCAGGTGTACAGACAATGCTGGCACTGATACACCGTCCAGATCCCTTTGACCGGAGAGGTCGCCATCAATTCAATATGTTCATCAGCACAACGTGGACAAATCATCTGCTACTCCTTATTTACGGTTGGCCAGCATGGCAGTCAGCTTTTCAGCCCAGGCTTTGGTTTCCGGTAAATCACATACCGGCTGGCTGTAGTGGCCGCGATTATCCGGCGCAACCGGCGTTGTGGCGTCGATGATCAGTTTGTCAGTGATCCCCGCCGGGCTTGAGCCTGGGTCCAGTTCCAGCACCGACATGTTCGGCAGCTGCACCAGATCGCCTGCCGGGTTGACCTTCGACGACAGCGCCCACATCACCTGCGGCAGGTTGAACGGATCGACATCCTCATCAACCATAATCACCATCTTCACATAGCCCAGACCGTGCGGCGTGGTCATTGCCCGCAGGCCGATCGCGCGGGCAAATCCGCCGTAGCGTTTTTTGGTCGAGATAATCGCCAGCAGACCGTGGGTATACATGGCGTTAACCGCCTGCACTTCCGGGAATTCCGCTTTCAACTGCTGATACAGCGGCACACAGGTCGCTGGCCCCATCAGGTAGTCGATTTCAGTCCACGGCATCCCCAGATAGAGTGATTCAAAAATCGGTTTAGTGCGATAAGACACTTTGTCGATGCGCACCACCGTCATATTGCGCCCACCAGAATAGTGGCCGGTAAACTCGCCAAACGGCCCTTCAATTTCACGCTTACGGCTTTCGATCACCCCTTCAAGGATCACTTCTGAACCCCACGGCACATCAAAGCCGGTCAGCGGCGCGGTGGCGATCGGGTATGGGCTTTCGCGCAGCGCGCCCGCCATTTCATACTCAGACTGATCGTATTTCAGCGGCGTGGCGCCCATCAGAGTGATGATCGGATCGTTACCGAGCGTAATAGCAATCGGCAGATCTTCGCCACGCTCTTCCGCCTTATGCAGATGCAGCGCGATATCGTGCATTGGCACCGGTTGCAGGCCCAGCTTGCGCTTGCCTTTCACTTCCATCCGGTAGATACCCACATTCTGCTTGCCGAAGTGATCCGGGTCGAGCGGATCGCGGGAGACGACACAGGCTTTATCCAGATAGAAGCCGCCATCGCCATCGTTGAGGCGAAACAGCGGCAGAATATCAAACAGGTTGATCGCCTCGCCATCAACGGTGTTTTCCGCCCACGCCGGGTTGGCTCGGCGCTCGGGGGCGACGGGGAACGTGTCCCAGCGGCGGATAAATTCATCAATTTGCTTTTTTACTGGCGCATTAGGCGGCAAGCCTAAAGAGATGGCATGGTTCTGCCAGGAACCAATGGTGTTCATCGCCACGCGCGCATCCGTGAAGCCACGGATATTATCGAACCACAGCGCAGGCGCGCCGTCGCCAATGCGCCCGGTTGCGTTAGCCGCAGCAGCCAGATCCGGCTCTGCATTCACTTCTTCACTGATTTTCAGCAGTTGCCCCTGCTCGTCGAGCGCCTGCAAAAAGCTGCGTAAGTCATCAAATGCCATTATTCATTCTCCTGTGAAAAATTCTGCGCCTGCTGCAACCCCTGCCAGCGCCGGGCACGCGGATGCTCCAGACCAAACTGATCCAGCACACGCGCCACAATATGCTGCGTAATATCATCAATAGTTTGCGGATGGTTGTAGAAAGCAGGCATGGGCGGCACCATCGCGACCCCCATGCGGGAAAGGGCGAGCATGTTTTCCAGATGGATCGTGCTGAGCGGCATTTCACGCGGCACCAGCACCAGTTTGCGCCCTTCTTTCAGCACCACATCGGCGGCACGGCCAACTAACCCCTCGGCATATCCTGCGCGAATCCCCGCCAGCGTTTTCATACTGCAAGGCATAATGATCATGCCGTCGGTGCGAAATGAGCCGGAAGAGATCGTCGCCGCCTGATCCGCCGGGTTATGGCAGTAATCAGCCAGTCCGGCAACATCTCGCGCACTGTAAGGCGTTTCCAGCTCAATGGTCGTTTTGGCCCACTTAGACATTACCAGGTGTGTTTCTACTGTCGGCATTTGCCGCAGCGCCTGTAGCAGCGCAATGCCTAGCGGCGCCCCCGTTGCGCCGGTCATCCCCACAATCAGTCTCATCCATCACTCCATTTTGTTCGTATACGAACGTTTTAGATAAAATACGCTACCCGGAATACCTGGACAAGCTTCATTCCCCATAGCCGCACGGAGAGCTAAAAGATTGAGCATTATAAAAATTGCTACAACCCGTTATGATAGCAACAGATATTTTGCCAGGAGCGCACATGGAGTTACGAAACACAGCGTTTCATCTGTTACGTCAGCTTTTTCAACAGCATACGGCCCGCTGGCAGCACGAATTACCGGAACTGACCAAGCCACAGTATGCGGTAATGCGCGCTATTGCTGAGCATCCAGGCATTGAGCAGATTGCCCTAATGGAGGCGGCGGTCAGTACAAAAGCGACGCTGGCGGAGATGCTAAGCCGAATGGAAAGCCGGGGACTGGTGACGCGGGAAAGCGATCCACAAGATAAACGCCGCCGCTTTGTTTATCTTACCGGCGAAGGAGAAACGCTGCTGACCGGCGCCATGCCGTTGGGGGATCGTGTGGATGATGAATTTTTAGGGCGCCTGAGCGACGATGAGCGTGAGCAGTTCACGCAGCTGGTGCGCAAGATGATGGGGTAAAGTCAGCCCGATAAGCAAAGCGCCATCGGGCAATAAGTACCAGATGGCGGCTACGCCTTATCTGGCCTACGAACTGACGGCCAAAGAAAAAGGCCAGTCTCACGACTGGCCTTTTTTTGACGAATAATCACTTACTCACGGAACAGCGCTTCGATATTCAGCCCCTGAGTCTGCAAAATTTCGCGCAGACGACGCAGGCCTTCAACCTGAATCTGACGAACACGTTCACGGGTGAGACCAATTTCACGCCCCACATCTTCCAGTGTCGCCGCTTCATACCCCAGCAGACCGAAACGACGTGCCAGCACTTCACGCTGTTTGGCGTTCAGTTCGAACAGCCATTTGACGATACTCTGTTTCATATCATCATCTTGCGTGGTGTCTTCCGGGCCGTTCTCTTTTTCATCGGCCAGGATATCCAGCAACGCTTTTTCGGAATCACCACCCAACGGGGTGTCTACCGAGGTTATGCGCTCGTTGAGACGAAGCATACGGCTGACGTCATCAACCGGTTTATCCAGTTGCTCTGCTATCTCTTCCGCGCTCGGTTCGTGGTCCAGTTTATGCGACAACTCTCGTGCGGTACGCAGATAGACGTTCAGCTCTTTAACAATGTGAATCGGCAGTCGAATCGTACGGGTTTGGTTCATAATGGCCCGTTCGATCGTCTGGCGAATCCACCAGGTAGCGTATGTTGAGAAACGGAACCCACGTTCAGGGTCAAACTTCTCGACGGCACGGATAAGCCCCAGATTGCCCTCTTCAATCAGGTCCAGCAACGCCAGTCCACGATTGCCATAACGGCGGGCAATTTTTACCACCAGACGCAAGTTACTCTCAATCATGCGACGGCGAGAGGCAACATCTCCACGCAGTGCGCGACGCGCAAAATAAACTTCTTCTTCGGCCGTTAACAGTGGCGAATAACCAATCTCACCAAGGTAAAGCTGAGTCGCGTCCAACACACGCTGTGTGGCCCCTTGCGATAACAGCTCCTCTTCAGCCAGGTCGTTATCACTGGGTTCCTCTTCACTCAAGGCTTTTTCGTCAAAAGCCTCTACTCCGTTCTCATCAAATTCCGCGTCTTCATTTAAATCATGAACTTTCAGCGTATTCTGACTCATAAGGTGGCTCCTACCCGTGATCCCTGGACGGAACTAGCAAGTGCAAGCCTGGTTCCGCCGAATTATCGCTGCGGTAAATAGCGCAGCGGGTTTACGGATTTCCCCTTGTAACGAATTTCAAAATGCAAGCGTGTAGAACTGGTTCCGGTGCTACCCATGGTAGCGATTTTTTGCCCCGCCTTAACTTCTTGTTGTTCCCGGACCAGCATCGTATCGTTATGGGCGTAGGCACTCAGGTAATCATCGTTGTGTTTGATGATAATAAGATTACCGTAACCGCGCAGCGCGTTACCGGCATATACGACGCGTCCATCTGCGGTCGCGACAATAGCCTGTCCTTTACTGCCTGCAATGTCGATCCCTTTGTTGCCACCTTCGGTAGCCGCGAAGTTTTCGATCACTTTGCCTTCAGTCGGCCAGCGCCATGTGGAGATTGGCGAACTGGTTGACGTACTGCTTGCAGTCGGTTCGGTTGTGCTCGCTGTTGGTGCCGTTACAGGCGCTGTGACCACGGTCCCAGCAGGCTTGTTGTTCGGCAACATTTTATTAGCACTTTGTTCACCTGAATCCTCAGAATACGTAATTGTCGGTTTCGACGCAACTACAACGGTGGAATTTTGTGCAGGTTTGGTCACAACTCCTTGCTCTACTGCATCCGCCTGCGTAATCGCGTTGCCGCCGGTAATTGGCGTGCCTGAGGCATTGCCGACCTGGAGCGTTTGCCCCACATTCAGGCCGTATGGGGCTGGAACGTTGTTACGCTGAGCAAGGTCGCGGAAATCGTTCCCGGTGATCCAGGCGATATAGAAAAGCGTGTCGCCTTTTTTAACGGTGTATGTGCTGCCGCCGGTGTAGCTGCCTTTCGGAATGTTCCCATACTGGCGGTTGTACACGATACGGCCATTTTCCATTTGCACAGGCTGCTCAGCGACCGGCTGGATCTGCCGGGACTGGGCAACCGGTTGAACAGGCTGCACGGGCTGAATCTGCGGCGTTTGTTGCGCCGTTGTCCCCATTTTGGGCGGCGGCGTGATCAGCATCCCGGAGCTGGTGCTCGACGGGGCATTACCATTAACTGAGCTTACCGGCGCAGGAGGATTCGAAGAATTGGAACAACCTGCCAGCCATAGCGAAACCAGCGACAATGCCGCAATGCGGCTAACGGTGAATTTTGGGCTTCCCGCGCTCATTTATCCCCCAGGAAAAATTTGGTTAACAACCAGTGACGTAATAACTGTGCAAGGCATCGGCCTGGACGCTGGAAACGTCCCCACAATACGCTTACCCTTTATAAAATAACCAGGAAAAATCCGGGTATTAAAGGATGCTTAAGCGAGTTCGCCTTTCACTAAAGGCACAAAGCGGACGGCCTCCACGGTATCGATAATAAATTCGCCTCCCCGGCGACGCACCCGTTTCAAGAACTGATGCTCCTCACCCACGGGTAAAACGAGAATCCCGCCTTCATCCAGTTGCGTCATTAACGCCGTCGGAATTTCCGGCGGAGCTGCCGTCACGATGATGGCGTCAAACGGGGCACGAGCCTGCCAACCTTGCCATCCATCGCCATGACGAGTTGAAACATTGTGTAAATCAAGCTGTTTCAGGCGACGACGCGCCTGCCATTGCAGCCCTTTAATGCGCTCCACCGAGCACACATGCTGTACCAGATGCGCGAGAATCGCCGTCTGATACCCGGAGCCAGTGCCGATCTCCAGCACTCTGGATTGCGGCGTCAGCTCAAGCAATTCTGTCATTCGCGCCACCATATAGGGCTGCGAAATGGTCTGCCCCTGGCCAATCGGCAAAGCGATATTGTCCCAGGCTTTATGTTCAAACGCTTCATCAATAAACTTTTCACGCGGGACGGCGGCAAGCGCATCCAGCACTTGCTCATCTTTGATGCCCTGAGCGCGCAATTGTTCAAGAAGAGTGTGTACGCGTCTGCTTACCATTGCGCGTCAACTCCCACGCTGTCTAACCAGTCCGAAACCACATCATGCGCGCTATACGCCGTTAAATCCACATGCAGCGGGGTAACGGAGACATAGCCCTCATCCACCGCTGCAAAATCGGTGTCCGGCCCGGCGTCGCATTTGCCGCCCGGCGGGCCGATCCAGTACAGCGTGTTGCCGCGCGGGTCCTGCTGTGGAATAACCTGATCGGCCGGATGGCGGCTGCCGCAGCGGGTTACGCGAATGCCTTTGATTTGATCCAGCGGCAGATCCGGGACATTGATATTCAGAATGCGTCCGGTACGCAGCGGCTCCCGACGTAATGCACGCAAAATAGAGCAGGTTACCGCTGCCGCCGTCTCATAGTGCTGATGGCCGTCAAGCGATACCGCCAGCGCGGGAAAACCCAGGTGACGGCCCTCCATCGCTGCGGCGACGGTCCCGGAATAGATGACATCATCGCCCAGATTGGGGCCCGCGTTAATGCCTGAAACCACAATATCCGGGCGCGGACGCATCAGCGCGTTCACGCCCAGGTAGACGCAGTCGGTCGGTGTGCCCATCTGCACGGCGATATCGCCGTTATCAAAGGTAAAGGTACGAAGCGAGGATTCCAGCGTCAGCGAGTTTGACGCGCCACTGCGGTTACGATCCGGGGCGACGACCTGTACGTCAGCAAACTCACGCAGCGCTTTCGCCAGCGTTTGTATACCGGGCGCGTGGACCCCATCATCGTTACTCAGCAATATGCGCATAATCACCCATTGTGTTAATCAGTTCCCTTACGACGCTGGTGGCGAAACTGCCTGCCGGTAGCCAGAAGCGCAGCTCAACGGTGACGTCATCCCACCAGTTCCAGCGTAATTGTTGCGGATAGAGCAGCATCGCTCTGCGCGCCGCTTCAACCTTTTCGCGCAGCAGTAACGATTGCAGTTCGCCCTCATCCGCAATGGCAGCCTCTTCAAACGCCAGCGCGTCGCGCAGGGTTCCCCACTCGCCGCTACCGGGAAGCGCCGCCGTAATCATCAGTTCTTTTTCGTCAACGCGACGCTGCAATTCCGCCTGTTCTTCCTGCGTGGCCACAAACCAGCTCCCGCGCCCCGCTAATTGTAGCGCATCGCCATCAACAACTTGATTAAAGTCTGGTTTTTTCACGCGTTCGTTGACGATCTGATTAAACAACGCACTGCGGGCCGCCGACAACCAAAAACTGCGTTTATTGCGATCGCGCACCGGCGCATTGCTTTGCGCCCAGCGCAGCGCGCCTTGCAGGTTGCTGC
The DNA here is from genome assembly GCF_000018045.1 of Citrobacter koseri ATCC BAA-895. NCBI lineage: Bacteria > Pseudomonadati > Pseudomonadota > Gammaproteobacteria > Enterobacterales > Enterobacteriaceae > Citrobacter > Citrobacter koseri. Next base: position 3,816,780 of record NC_009792.1, read on the forward strand.
CGCCAATACCGAATCGCTGCGCGCCAAAATAGTTTGGTACGCCGCGCGTATTGATGGCCTGTAGCCGGGCTTCGACATCATCACGATGGCTGACTTCACGCAGCACCAGCGTAAACGCGTTGCCCTTCAGCGCGCCTAAACGCAGCTTACGTTTGTGACGCGCGTACTCCAGCACTTTACAGCCTTCAATCTGGAATGCGCTCAGGTCTGGCATCTCTTTGCCCGGCACGCGCGCGCACAGCCACTGTTCAGTGACGGCATGCTTGTCTTTCTGCCCGGCAAAGCTCACTTCACGGGCATGAATTTTAAGGAATTTCGCCAGCGCATCGGCCACAAAACGGGTGTTACAACCGTTTTTCAGAATGCGAACCAGAATATGTTCGCCTTCGCCATCTGGCTCAAAACCTAAATCTTCAACCACCACAAAATCTTCCGGGTTCGCTTTAAGCAGCCCGGCGCCCTGCGGCTTTCCGTGGAGGTACGTCAGGTTTTCAAACTCGGTCATTTCGCGGCCTTAATCAGTAGCGCCACCGCTTCGCAGGCAATCCCTTCCCCACGCCCGGTGAACCCGAGTTTCTCCGTGGTGGTCGCCTTGACGTTGACATCATCCATATGACAACCAAGATCTTCCGCGATAAACACGCGCATTTGCGGGATATGTGGCAGCATCTTCGGCGCCTGGGCGATAATGGTCACGTCCACGTTACCAAGGGTATAGCCTTTGGCCTGAATGCGTCGCCATGCTTCCCGCAGCAATTCGCGGCTGTCTGCGCCTTTAAAGGCCGGATCGGTATCCGGGAAAAGTTTGCCGATATCGCCAAGCGCCGCCGCGCCGAGCAGCGCATCGGTCAGCGCATGCAGCGCCACGTCGCCATCAGAATGCGCCAGCAGCCCTTTGTCATACGGGATGCGCACGCCACCAATGATAATTGGGCCTTCTCCGCCAAAAGCGTGTACGTCAAAACCGTGTCCGATTCGCATTATGCATTCTCCTGATATACACATCATCCTTCAAGCTGCCTCTTTGTTGGCTGCCTTTGTTCACCCCAGTCACTTACTTATGTAAGCTCCTGGGGATGCACTCAGTTGCCGCCTCGATGCAGCCTGAATGATTTTGTGTCTAGATTGTTCGGGTCAGATAAAATTCCGCAAGCGCCAGATCTTCCGGGCGGGTGACTTTTATATTATCAGCCCGGCCTTCAACCAGTTGGGGATGAAAACCGCAATACTCCAGCGCGGACGCCTCATCGGTAATGGTCGCGCCTTCGTTCAGCGCACGGCTCAGGCAATCATGCAGCAGCTCGCGTGGGAAGAATTGCGGCGTTAACGCGTGCCACAGGTCGGTACGCTCTACGGTATGCGCAATGGCGGCTTTACCCGGCTCGGCGCGTTTCATGGTGTCGCGTACCGGAGCGGCGAGGATTCCGCCCGTGCGGCTGGTTTCGCTAAGCGAGAGCAGACGCGCCAGGTCATCCTGATGCAGACAAGGCCGGGCGGCGTCATGCACCAGCACCCACTGCGCGTCACCGGCCGCCCGTAAGCCTGCCAGTACGGAATCGGCGCGTTCGTCACCTCCGTCCACGACGGTGACCTGCGGATGTTGCGCCAGAGGAAGTTCGGCGAAGCGGCTGTCGCCAGGGCTGATTGCGATAACGACGCGCGTCACCCGGGGATGCGCCAGCAGCGCATGCACCGAGTGTTCAAGAATGGTTTTATTGCCAATAGAGAGATATTGCTTAGGACATTCCGTTTGCATTCGGCGGCCAAATCCGGCAGCCGGTACCACAGCGCAAACGTCCAATAAAGTGGCTGCCATGTCATTTCCTGGGCTGATTTATCGATTAGTTTGCCCCGCAGCCTGAGCACGTTTAGACGCGTCAGGCACCAGACGGTAAAAAGTTTCGCCCGGTTTGGTCATGCTGAGTTCATTACGCGCGCGCTCCTCGATCGCTTCCTGGCCGCCATTGAGATCGTCAATTTCGGCGAAAAGCTGATCGTTACGCGCTTTAAGTTTCGCATTCGTAGCTTGCTGCGCAGCCACATCATCGTTGACGCGGCTGTAGTCATGTATGCCGTTCTTACCGAACCACAGCGAATACTGCAACCAGACCAGTAAAGTCAGCAGCAGCAGCGTTAGTTTACCCATCCTGCCCCCTGAAAAACGGCACCATCATCCCATAACTTTCCCAGAGACTCTACTCTGAGGCGGGAATGCCGCGACAACGCGGGCAAATGTACCACATTTATCCGCCGATCCGCATATCTCGTGCAGGGAGAACATAATCTTATTGTTGGTTACGGTTTGAATTATGGCCACTCTCGCCCGTCATGAAAAGGGAGGGCTGACCTACCCCAACAGCCACATGAAGAGCGCGCCAAACATCGCGCCTACCGTTAATAGCGTAGCCGTAATGCTGTAGAACAGTTTGCCGCTCATGATTGAATGCAGGGCCACGCCAACCACAACCGCAACGGGCATGAGCGCCAGGAAGAAGGGCCAGGTATAGAGGAAGAAAAACAGCGTGTTAGGGCCATAGATGAGAAAGGGAATTCCCAACGCCAGCAGCCACGAGGCAAAACCGACCACGGCGCCCGGCAGTGACCAGGTTGTGTCGTCGTCGGTCGTGAGGGCATCTGACCTTGTGATAGTAATGTTATGGCTATTACGCATATCGAATCCTGTAACCTTGACTCACCGGGCATACAAGCCCGGCGGTGTCTCAGGATCTGATAATATCGCCCTGTCTCAGTAGATCTAATAATTGGGCAACCAAATTTGTTACTAATTGTTCACCATCCAGATGAACTTCAGGCGATTCAGGCGTTTCATATACCGAATCAATGCCGGTGAAATTACGCAGTTCACCCGCCCTGGCCTTCTTGTACAACCCTTTAGGATCGCGCGCTTCACAGGTTGCCAGCGGCGTATCGACAAAAACCTCGATAAACCGCCCCTCCCCGATGCGCTCGCGCACCATCTGCCGCTCCGCGCGATGCGGCGAAATAAACGCCGTCAGCACCACCAGCCCGGCATCCACCATCAGGTTCGCAACCTCCCCCACCCGGCGGATATTCTCTTTACGGTCTGCGTCGCTAAAGCCAAGATCGCTGCACAGGCCGTGACGGACATTATCGCCATCCAGCAACCAGGTACTGATGCCCAGCTTATGCAGGGCCTCTTCCAGCGCGCCTGCAATCGTTGATTTCCCCGAACCGGAAAGTCCCGTAAACCAGACCACAGCCCCTTTATGCCCATGCAGCGCTTCACGATCTTCGCGCGTTACCGCATGGGCATGCCAGACGACGTTTTCGTCATGCAGCGCCATTACTTGCCTCCCAGCAAATCACGCGCGCCCCAGTGCGGGAAGTGGCGACGGATCAGCGCGTTCAGTTCCAGCTCAAAATCGCTGAACCCGGAAGGCGTCGCGGCGGTGTGCTCAATAGGCTCACGTACCAGCCCCGCGCCAACGGTCACGTTGGACAGCCGGTCGATGATGATTAACCCGCCAGTGACCGGGTTCTGCTGGTATGTATCCAGCACTAACGGTTCGTCAAAAGTCAGTTCGACCAGGCCGATACCGTTCAACGGCAGGCTTTCCACCTCGCGCTGGGTCAGGTTGTTGATATCAACCTGATGGCGAATGGCATCGACGCGCGCACGGGTCTTTTTACCGGCAATCTTGATGTCATAACTCTGCCCGGCCGACAGCGGTTGTTCCGCCATCCATACCACATCAACGGCGGCGCTCTGTACGGCTGGCAGGTTTTCGCCTGCATCCAGCAACAGATCGCCACGGCTGATGTCAATTTCATCTTTCAGCACCAGCGTAATCGCTTCACCGGCGTGCGCCTCTTGCAGATCGCCATCAAAGGTGACGATGCGCGCCACGTTGGATTCAACGCCGGACGGCAGAACTTTGATACGCTGCCCGACCTTCACGCTGCCGGAGGCCAGCGTTCCGGCATAACCACGGAAATCGAGGTTCGGCCGGTTCACATACTGTACCGGGAAGCGCATCGGCTGGGTGTCGACAACCCGCTGGATCTCAACCGTCTCCAGCACTTCCAGCAGCGTCGGGCCGTTGTACCACGGCATACTGGCGCTCTGGGTCGCGACGTTATCCCCTTCCAGCGCAGAGAGTGGCACAAAGCGGATGTCCCGGTTCCCCGGCAACTGCCCGGCAAACGTCAGGTAATCTTCGCGAATACGGGCGAACGTCTCCTCGCTGAACCCCACCAGATCCATCTTGTTGATCGCCACCACCAGGTGTTTAATGCCCAGCAGCGTAGAGATGAAACTGTGGCGGCGGGTCTGATCCAGCACGCCTTTGCGGGCGTCGATCAGCAGGATCGCCAGATCGCAGGTTGATGCGCCGGTCGCCATGTTACGCGTGTACTGCTCGTGCCCTGGCGTGTCGGCAATAATAAATTTGCGTTTCTCGGTCGAGAAATAGCGGTATGCCACATCAATGGTAATTCCCTGCTCGCGCTCAGCCTGCAACCCGTCGACCAGCAGCGCCAGATCGAGTTTTTCACCCTGGGTGCCATGACGCTTACTGTCGTTATGCAGCGACGAGAGCTGATCTTCATAAATCTGACGCGTATCGTGCAGCAGTCGGCCAATCAGCGTGCTTTTACCGTCATCGACGCTGCCGCAGGTCAAGAAGCGCAGCAGGCTTTTGTGTTGCTGGGCAACCATCCAGGCTTCGACGCCGCCTTCATTAGCGATTTGTTGTGCAAGTGTGGTGTTCATGGCGGCTCCTTAGAAATACCCCTGACGTTTCTTCAGCTCCATTGAGCCAGCCTGGTCGCGGTCAATCACGCGCCCCTGACGTTCACTGGTGGTCGAGACCAGCATCTCTTCAATAATTTCCGGCAGCGTCTGCGCGCTGGATTCCACCGCCCCCGTGAGCGGCCAGCAGCCGAGGGTACGGAAACGCACCATGCGTTTTTTGATCACCTCGCCGGGTTGCAGGTCAATACGATCGTCATCGATCATCATCAGCATGCCGTCGCGCTCCAGCACCGGGCGCTCAGCGGCCAGGTACAGCGGCACGATCTCGATATTTTCCAGCCAGATGTACTGCCAGATATCCTGCTCGGTCCAGTTAGAGAGCGGGAAAACGCGGATGCTTTCGCCTTTGTTAATCTGCCCGTTGTAGTTGTGCCATAGCTCCGGGCGCTGGTTTTTCGGGTCCCAGCGATGAAAACGGTCGCGGAAGGAGTAAATACGCTCTTTGGCGCGCGACTTCTCTTCGTCGCGGCGCGCGCCGCCGAACGCGGCGTCAAAGCCATATTTATCCAACGCCTGTTTCAACCCTTCGGTTTTCATAATATCGGTGTGTTTAGCGCTGCCGTGAACGAACGGGTTAATCCCCATCGCCACCCCTTCCGGGTTTTTATGCACCAGCAGTTCACAACCGTAGGCCTTTGCGGTGCGATCGCGGAATTCGTACATCTCACGAAACTTCCAGCCGGTATCAACGTGCAGCAGCGGAAACGGCAACGTACCTGGATAAAACGCTTTACGCGCCAGATGCAGCATGACGCTGGAATCTTTACCGATGGAATACATCATCACCGGATTAGAAAATTCGGCGGCCACCTCGCGAATGATATGGATGCTTTCCGCTTCCAGCTGCCGCAGGTGGGTGAGTCGTTTTTGGTCCATAACCGTTCCTTTGCAATACCGCTATTTTGCTAAACATTCAGATAACACGACTATAGGGAGCGCAGGAGAACGAATGAAATTACGAATTGGAATGAGTAGTTCCTCAAAGGAATAACGATTTGAGAAAGCAAATATCAAAAAATGCTTAACCCACCGAATTTAGGGCATTTCAGAGCAAATGAAATTGTTTTACGGCAATCACGGTTTCATACTAAGCGGGTAAAAATTTCTGCTCTGTATTTAAGGACTCACTATGTTTTCCGCATCGCGCCTCCGTGCAGCGCTCCTGGCGCTCGGCGTATGCTTTATCCTTCCCGCGCAGGCAACGTCACCGAAGCCTGGCGATATCGCCAATATTCAGGCACGACACATTGCAACATTCTTTCCCGGCAGAATGACCGGAACACCGGCGGAGATGCTCTCTGCCGATTATTTACGTCAGCAATTTGAGCAGATGGGATATCGCAGCGATATCCGAACATTTAATAGCCGCTATATTTATACCGCCAGGAATAATCGCAAGAACTGGCATAACGTGACGGGCAGTACCGTTATTGCGGCGCACGAAGGGAAAGCGCCGCAACAAATTATTATTATGGCGCACCTGGATACCTATGCGCCGCTGAGCGATGCTGATACCGACGCCAATCTCGGCGGTTTAACCTTGCAGGGCATTGACGATAACGCCGCCGGGCTGGGCGTGATGCTGGAACTGGCTGAACGCCTGAAAGACATCCCGACGCAGTACGGCATCCGCTTTATCGCCACCAGCGGTGAAGAAGAAGGAAAACTGGGCGCAGAAAACCTGCTTAAGCGGATGAGCGCCGCTGAGAAGAAAAATACGCTGCTGGTAATTAACCTTGATAACCTGATTGTCGGCGACAAACTCTACTTCAACAGCGGGCAGCAAACGCCGGAAGCCGTACGCAAACTGACGCGCGACCGGGCGCTGGCGATTGCGCGCAGCCACGGTATCGCCGCCGCGACCAATCCGGGTCTGAACAAGGATTACCCGAAAGGCACAGGCTGCTGCAACGACGCCGAAGTCTTCGATAAAGCCGGTATTTCCGTGCTGTCGGTTGAAGCCACCAACTGGAATCTGGGGAAAAAAGACGGCTATCAGCAGCGTGCGAAAACGCCTTCATTCCCGGCCGGAAACAGCTGGCACGATGTGCGTCTGGATAACCAACAGCACATCGACAAGGCGCTACCAGGAAGAATTGAACACCGCAGTCGCGATGTCGTGCGCATCATGTTGCCGCTGGTAAAAGAACTGGCGAAAGCCGGTAAAGCCTGATGTGTCGCCCGGTGGCGGCTACGCCTTACCGGGCCTACAGAGCTGCACTTGCCGGATGGCGGCATAAATGCCTTATCCGGCCTACAGACACTGTCTGGTAGGCCTGATAAGCGTAGCGCCATCAGGCAACAATCACCCTTCGTGCTGTCTGGTAGGCCTGATAAGCGCAGCGCCATCAGGCAAACAATCACCCTTCGTGCAGCCCGCACTCGCGCTTCAGCCCGAAGAATCGCGTCTCTTCTTCCGCCATGCCGGGCTCCCATTTACGGGTGGTGTGGGTATCGCCAACCGACAGATAGCCCTGATCCCATAGCGGATGGTATTTCAGACCGTGTTTTTGCAGATACTGGTACACCGTCCGGTTATCCCAGTCGATGATGGGCAGCACTTTAAAAACGCCGCGCTGAATCGCCAGCACTGGCAGATGTGCCCGGCTCCCGGATTGTTCGCGGCGCAGGCCAGCAAACCACGTTTGCGCGTTAAGCTCTTTTAACGCCCGGTTCATCGGCTCGACTTTGTTGATGTCATTGTATTTCTCAATGCCCTCAACGCCTTGCTCCCACAGTTTACCGTAGCGGGCTTCCTGCCAGGCCGCGCTTTCCGTCGCACGGTAGACTTTCAGGTTCAGATTCAGCTTTTCCGTCAGCTCATCAATAAACTGGTAGGTTTCCGGGAACAGATAGCCGGTATCGGTCAGGATAACCGGAATATCCGGGCGAACCTGGTTAACCAGATGCAGGCTGACCGCCGCCTGAATACCAAAGCTCGACGAGAGCACGTATTCACCGGGTAGATTCTCCAGCGCCCACGCCACGCGTCCTTCAGCATCCTGCTTTTCCAGCTGCGCGTTGGTTTCAGCCAGCGCCATGACGCGCTCGACTTTCGGCAATTCATTCAGGGCGTTTAGATCGAGTACGGACATAAGTTCCTCACTGTTTGCCTTGCCTGATGGCGCTGCGCTTATCAGGCCTACCGTCTACGTAGGCCTGATAAGGCATTTATGCCGCCATCCGGCGATGCACGTTATTCCCAGAAATCCCGGGCGGGATCGAGCACCGGGCGAATGATGCCCGCACGCACCGTAAAGTCGCCGAAGCCTTCACCCGCTTCGCGCTCTTTCACCCAGCGCCCAATCAGTTCATCCAGCGACGCCAGAATTTCCGGCTCGGTAATGTTCTCTTTGAACATACGCGGGATACGCGTTCCGATGCGATTGCCGCCCAGATGCAGGTTATAACGGCCCGGCGCTTTCCCCACCAGGCCGACTTCCGCCAGCATGGCGCGTCCGCAGCCATTTGGGCAGCCCGTCACGCGCAGCACGATGTGCTCATCGCTCACGCCGTGGTGGGTCATCAACGCGTCCACTTTATCGACAAAGGTCGGCAGGAAACGCTCCGCTTCCGCCATCGCCAGCGGGCAGGTCGGGAACGATACGCAGGCCATCGAGTTTTCACGCTGCGACGTGACCGCATTCATCAGGCCGTGGTTGCGCGCCAGTTTTTCAATCTTCGCTTTCTGGCTTTCCGGCACGCCGGCAATGATCAGGTTCTGGTTGGCGGTAATACGGAATTCGCCCTTGTGGATCTTCGCGATCTCCAGCAGACCGGTTTTCAGCGGGCGCCCCGGATAATCCAGAATACGGCCATTCTCAATAAACAGCGTCAGGTGCCATTTGTTGTCGATGCCTTTCACCCAACCGATGCGATCGCCGCGCCCGGTAAATTCATACGGGCGGATCGGTTCAAATTTGATGCCTGCACGACGCTCGACTTCCGCCTTGAACGTCTCGACCCCAACACGCTCCAGAGTGTATTTGGTTTTGGCGTTTTTACGATCGGTACGATTACCCCAGTCGCGCTGAGTCGTCACCACCGCTTCCGCCACCGCCAGGGTATGCTCCAGCGGCAGATAGCCGAACTCGCTCGCGGTGCGGGCATACGTTTTCTTGTTCCCGTGCTCAATGGAAAGCCCGCCGCCGACCAGCAGGTTAAAGCCCACCAGCTTGCCGTTTTCCGCCACGGCGACAAAGTTCATGTCGTTGGCGTGCAGATCGATGTCGTTCTGCGGCGGGATCACCACGGTCGTTTTGAACTTACGCGGCAGATAGGTCTGGCCGAGGATCGGCTCCTCATCCGTTGTGGCGACCTTTTCCTGATCAAGCCAGATCTCCGCATAGGCGCGAGTACGCGGCAGCAAATGCTCGGAGATCTTTTTCGCCCACTCATAGGCTTCGGCATGCAGCTCAGACTCATACGGGTTAGAGGTGCACAGCACGTTACGGTTCATGTCGTTGGCGGTCGCCAGCGCGTCCAGCCCAACGGAGTGCAGCATCTGATGTACCGGCTTCACGTTCTTTTTCAGAATGCCGTGGAACTGGAAGGTCTGACGGTTAGTCAGGCGAATGCTGCCGTAAATCGTATTTTCCGCGGCGAATTTATCGATCGCCTGCCACTGTCTGGTGGTGATAACCCCACCCGGCAGACGGCAACGCAGCAGCATCGCATGACGCGGCTCCAGCTTCTGCTCGGCGCGCTCGGCGCGAATGTCGCGGTCATCCTGCTGGTACATACCGTGAAAACGGATCAGCAGAAAGTTGTCGCCTTTAAAACCGCCGGTCAGGCCGTCATTCAAATCTTCAGCAATGGTGCCGCGCAGGTAGTTGCTCTCAAGCTTCATGCGCTCGGCATCTGCCAGTTTACCTTCGACCACCAGTGGGCCTGGATGTTTTTCGCTCATTAGTAGACATCTCGCTGATAACGGCGCTCAACGCGCAGCTCACTTAAAAATTCATCCGCCGCTTCGGCATCCATACCGCCGAATTCGGCAATCACTTCCAGCAGTGCCTGCTCAACGTCTTTCGCCATGCAATTCGCGTCGCCGCAGACATAAATGTGCGCGCCGTCATTAATCCAGCGCCACAGCTCTGCGCCCTGTTCGCGCAGTTTGTCTTGTACGTATATTTTTTCTTTTTGATCGCGGGACCAGGCCAGATCGATGCGGCTCAGGACGCCCTCTTTGACGTAGCGCTGCCATTCCACCTGGTAGAGGAAATCTTCGGTAAAGTGCGGGTTGCCAAAGAACAACCAGTTTTTACCCGGCGCTTCATCTGCCGCACGCTGCTGCATAAAGGCGCGGAAAGGGGCGATCCCGGTGCCTGGACCAATCATGATCACCGGTGTTTCCGGGTTGGCCGGCAGACGGAAATTATCGTTGTGTTCGATAAATACGCGCACTTCCCCTTCTTCTTCCACGCGGTCGGCCAGGAAGCTTGATGCCCCGCCCGCCCGCGCCCGGCCTTCTATTTCATAACGCACGGCGCCTACGGTGATATGCACTTCGCTCTCGACTTCCGCCTGGGAAGAGGCTATCGAGTAAAGACGCGGCGTCAGCGGGCGCAGCAGCCCCACCAGCGCGTCAGCATCCAGCTGAGCCGGAGAGAAACGCAGCATATCAACGATAGGCGTCGTCGCGGCGTAATGCTGCAACTGGGCTTTATCACCCACCAGCGGCAACAGCGATTCGCTGCGGGTCAGCGTGGCGTAGTTTTCCACGATATTGGCGGTGTTCACCGTCAGCTCAAAATGCCACTGCAAGGCTTCGGCAAGCGGCAGCACCTTACCGTTAACGGTGACCGGCTCCGTGCCTTTCAGCCAGACCAGTTCGACGATCTCTTTGACCAGTTCAGGATCGTTCTGATACCAGACGCCCAGGGCATCGCCCGGCTGATAACGCAGGCCAGAATCGCCCAGATCGATTTCGATATGGCGCACATCTTTTTCCGAGTCGCGGCCGGTGATTTTCTGATTGACGGCGAGCGAGGCGCTCAGCGGCGCTTCTTTGGTATAAGGGCTGGAATGCACGTCATTCACGGCCCCCGTTGCCGCGACAGCGACCTGCGCTGCCGATGCGCTCGGCGCACGCGCTTTCAGTACGTCAACAACGCGAGCCCGCCATTCTTGTGCCGCCGCCTGGTATTCCACATCCGCATCGACGCGATCGAGCAGACGCTCCCCCCCCAGTTCCGCCAGCTTGCTGTCGAAATCTTTACCCGCCTGGCAGAAAAATTCATAGGAGGTATCACCGAGGCCAAAGACGGCGAAGGCGGTGTTGTCGAGCTTCGGCGCTTTTTTAGAGAACAGAAACTTACGCAGCGCAACGGCTTCTTCCGGCGGCTCGCCTTCGCCCTGCGTGGACGCGACCACAACCAGCAGCTTTTCATTGGCGATCTGTTTGAATTTGTAGTCGCCCGCATTAACCAGCGTGACGCTCAGTTTCGCCGCCAGCAGGTCATCGCGCAGGGCTTCCGCCACGCGCCGCGCATTGCCGGTTTGCGATGCAGAAATAAGCGTAATACCCGGCATTTCAGCGACAGGCGCTGGCGTGGCGGCGAGCGTGCCCGGCTGCTGGTTCAGCATTCCCCAGAAATAGCCGGAAACCCAGGCAAGCTGGGTGGGAGAAAGATCGGTTGTGGCCGCCTGAAGGCGTGCCAGCTGCTCCGGGTTTAGCGGAAGCAAAGCGGATGGTGGGGCCTGTGTTGTCATGCGTCGTTATGTTCCAGTAGCAAAGCGGAATTTATGCAAAAAGACCAAACTAGCGATAAGGTTAACGGCGGGGATAATAACAATTAAAGAAGGGATGGAAATAACAAATAACCAAATGGACTAACCTGTTTTAGTTATAGTTATTAACAACAAAAGCGATTAAACAACCCATTGAAATAGAAAGAAATAATTCACGATTCTTGTGTAAATCTCATTATCCGCGCGTCAACGCCGTTTTAGTTAATGATAAAAAATGTGCTTTCCGGTACCCTACGGCGGTTTTTGTATTCTTGAGAGTTAATCATCCATGTCCACCACCTTGTTTAAAGATTTCACCTTTGAAGCCGCTCACCGCCTGCCCCACGTACCGGAAGGGCATAAATGTGGCCGCCTGCATGGTCATTCATTTATGGTGCGCCTTGAAATTACCGGTGACGTCGATCCGCATACCGGTTGGATCATGGATTTCGCCGAACTGAAAGCCGCGTTCAAACCGACGTACGATCGTCTGGATCATTATTATCTGAACGATATTCCAGGTCTGGAAAATCCAACCAGCGAAGTACTGGCAAAATGGATTTGGGATCAGGTTAAACCTGCCGTACCGCTGCTGAGCGCGGTAATGGTGAAAGAGACCTGCACAGCAGGCTGCGTGTATCGCGGCGAGTGATTTTTTCGTTTGTGTCGCGGGTCAATTTTCCTTAAATAACGTTATGTTAGGGTTGTGTTCTCAGGATTTCTGGAGCACAACATGGCTGACGATTTCGATATCATCATCATCGGTGCAGGGATAGCGGGCACCGCTTGTGCTTTACGCTGTGCGCGGACTGGACTCTCAGTCCTGCTGATTGAACGCGGTGAGTTTCCCGGCAGCAAAAATCTTTCCGGCGGTCGTTTATATTGTCATGCGCTCGCCGAACTTCTTCCCGACGTTCACCAGTCCGCCCCCCTTGAACGCCGTATCACTCAGGAAAACCTCACGCTATTAACCCGTGATGGCGCAACAACCTGGTCCAGCCTGCAACCAGACGGTGACTCATGGAGTCTGCTGCGCGCCCGCTTCGATCCCTGGTTTGTCGCTCAGGCCGAGGCCGCAGGGGTACAGTGCGTTAACGGCGTTACGGTTGAAGCGCTCCATATTGAAGATGGCCGAGTCTGCGGCGTCATGTGCGAAGATGAAACGCTGCGCGCCCGTTATGTCGTACTGGCAGAAGGAGCAAACAGCGTGCTGGCGGAACGGTATGGATTCCTGCCTCGCCCCGCCGCGACATCAATGGCGCTGGGGATCAAGGAGGTGCTGGCGCTGGATAAACAAACGCTTGAAGAGCGCTTCCGATTGTCCGGGGAGGAAGGTGCCGCCATGTTGTTTAGCGGAGAAATTTGCGGCGATCTCCCTGGCGGCGCGTTTCTTTATACCAACCAGGAGACGCTCTCTTTAGGCGTAGTGTGTCCACTCTCTTCTGTTGCGCAGAGCGACATTCCGACAGTCGAAATGCTGGAACGGCTCAAAGCACATCCAGCGCTGCGTCCTTTGCTCAGAGGCAGCGAAACGCTGGAGTACGGCGCACATCTGGTGCCGGAAGGCGGCTTACACAGCATGCCCGTCCAGTACGCAGGCGAAGGCTGGCTGCTGACAGGCGATGCGTTGCGCAGCTGCGTCAATACCGGCTTCTCCGTACGCGGTATGGATATGGCGCTCATCGGCGCTCAGGCGGCCGCGCAAACCCTGATTAACGCCTGCCAGAAACATGCGCCGCAAAATCTGTTCCCGGCCTATCATCAGGACATCCAGCACAGTCTGCTGTGGGAGGTTTTGCAACGCTATCGGGATGTTCCCGCGCTGTTGCAGCGCCCGGGATGGTATCGTCAATGGCCTGCATTAATGCAGGATATTTCTCACGAGCTCTGGCATCAGGGGCATCATCCTGTGCCGCCGCTGCGCCAGATCGTCTGGCGTCATTTTCGCCGTCACGGCCTGCGCCATCTGGCAGGCGATATTATCAGGAGCTTACGATGTCTGTAGCCCGCAACATCTGGCGCCCCGCCGATATTTCCCATATCGTTACGGCTGCCGCTGTCGACAGCAAAACGGCAGAACGGCTGATCACGTCCTGCCCCGCCGGACTCTTTTCCCGCACGCCGGAAGGGGGCCTGCAAGTCGACTTTCGCGGCTGCCTGGAGTGTGGCGCCTGTCGACTACTGTGTGATGAAAAAACGCTGCAACAGTGGCGCTACCCGGCATCTGGGTTTGGCATCACTTACCGATTTGGCTAATTTGATACTCTAAATAATTCGAGTTGCGAGGAAAGCCAACGCACCAGCAAATTGAAGTATGACGAGTATATAAGGATAATCTATGCCCCTGTTACACCTGCTCCGCCAGAATCCGGTGATTGCCGCCGTTAAAGATAACGCCAGCCTACAGTTAGCCATTGATTCCGAATGTCAGTTCATCTCCGTGCTGTACGGGAACATTTGCACCATCAGCGCGATTGTGAAGAAAATAAAAAATGCGGGTAAATATGCGTTTATCCACGTTGATCTGCTGGAGGGGGCGTCAAATAAAGAGGTCGTGATCCAGTTTTTAAAATTGGTCACCGAAGCGGATGGCATCATCAGCACGAAAGCGGCAATGCTGAAAGCCGCCAGAGCGGAAGGTTTTTTCTGTATTCACCGTCTGTTTATCGTTGATTCCATTTCATTTCACAATATTGATAAGCAGGTCGCGCAGTCAAACCCGGACTGTATTGAGATCCTGCCGGGCTGTATGCCGAAAGTGTTGGGCTGGGTGACAGAGAAGATACGCCAGCCGCTGATTGCCGGGGGGCTGGTATGCGATGAAGAAGACGCCCGCAATGCGATGAAAGCCGGTGTGGCGGCGCTTTCCACCACCAATACCGATGTCTGGACGTTAGCGAAACACCTTAATTAAGCCGGGCAACGCCGGATGGCGACGATAAATCGTCTTATCCGGCCTACACGTAGGCCTGATAAGCATAGTGCCATCAGGCATTTTGTAGCCTACACGTAGGCCTGATAAGCGTAGCGCCATCAGGCATTTTTGCAGCGGACCAACTCTTCCAGCACCGGTAGCCAGTCATCGACAATCCCGACATCCGCCTGCGAAAAAACCGGCGCGCTGGCATCGTGGTTTATCGCCACAACAAAACGGCTCTGGCGTACTCCGGCCATCAACGCCGCCGCCCCTGACGCGCCAGCCACGATACAGACATCCGGCGACAGCAGATGCCCCGATATTCCAGTCACGCGATCGGCATCAAAACCGCCGTTCATCACCCGCGCACGGCTGTACCCTACCTCAGCATCAAGCGCCTGACCAAGCGCGGTAATCTTATCTGCATCCGCTTCACTTCCCCCTTGCCCAACCACCAGTACGCGCCCGGCACGTAACAAAGGATGGGTAGTGACGCTATTTACGCTTTCCACCTTATCCAGCCAGTCGGGGGGCGCCGTGGGGGTAATCAGATATTCCGTCATCACAGGCAAGGAATGACCAGAAGTGCTCACCTCCGGCTGTCGCGCCAGCGACAGGCACAAAGGGCGCGCGGTAATTTGCAACGTTGCCGTCAGCGCATTCCCCCAATGGGATTTTTTCACCAGGCCTTGTCGCACATCCACAGCCTGAACCTGACAGAGGCTGCCGCCATGCAGACGCCAGGCGAGTCGCGTCGCCAGTTCATCGCCCGGACTACCTGCCGGAAAGATCAGCATATCAACAGGTGTCCGCAGCCATTGCGCCGCCAGCGCATCCAGCACCTGCTCTGCAACATCCGGCACGGGATCGATAATCCAGCGCTCCAGTTCTGCGGTGCAAAGCGCATTCTCTGCGATCCAGCTCGCCATCGCCGCACACTCATGCGAGTCAGTAATGATAGCAATTTTCATGACGGCATCCTCTGGCGCAAATAATCCGCCCATAGCCTCCGGGCTTTTTCCTGTGCCGTCGCGCCGCTGATAATCGTTGCATGCCGCCGCTGTTCCGGTCTCTCCAGACGCAGGCACTGAACCGCTGGTGTTGTCTCAACCACAACGCTCCGACGCACGACGTCTGCTTTCGCCGCCGCCAGACGCTGGCGCATCCCCGGTACGGGAAGCGCCACTTCACCACACTGCCTGACGGCGATGACGGCCGGGAACCGTACCCGACAACGCCGAAGCCCGGTCATCGTTCGCTGCTCAACCACAATAAAAGGAGGCTCAAGCGTAAAACGCTCCACCTGGGTAAAACAGGGCCACGCCAGCATTTCAGCAACCAGAAATGGCGTCTGACTGTTCTGACCCTCGCTACTCTGACAGCCCGTTATAATCAGATCCGCACCGTGATTACGCTGCCAGTCGGCAATGTTCCTGGCGACAAATTCGGGAGCAAACCGCAGGTCTGCCGTCGTCTCCAGCAACACCGGCGTCTCAAAACCCAGCGCGACAAAATAACGTAACCAGTGGAGCGCCCGCTCATCGCCGATGCTTAACGCAGTCAACGTCATCTCACAGCCCCCATTGCGCTGAGCCAGCAGCAACGCTGCCGCCGCCTGTTCATCCGCACCTGGGGAGCAACGCAGCAAGGAGACATCCGGGCCGTGGGTATCCGCCGTCGCCGCCTGCCAGTCTTTCTCCGCCAACATACCGGGATCGGGCTCTGCCTTAAACGCTAACAGAATGTTCATTCACACCTCCCTGTCTTTTGTCCACACTCCCGGCAGCCACCAGCGGCAGCGCCTTGGTTTCCGGCGCCCACAGCCAGGTCACCACAAATCCGATGACTAATACCCCAGCCAGCAGTAATAGCGTAACCTGCATTCCCCACTGCGCCAGCGTCCAGGGCAACAAACTGGTGCTGATCGCCGCCCCTAATCGGCTCATTGCCGTGGCAAACCCGACGCCCAGGGAACGAATATCCGTCGGGAAGCTTTCCGCAGGCAGAACCCCCACCAGATTGCTGACGGCAGAAATGGTGGTACTGAACAACACAAACAGCAACAGCGTCAGGCTGCTTCCCGCCGGTAAACAAGCCATGACGACAAGCGTCGCGGCGAGCAGCATAAAACTGCCGAGCAGAAATTGGCGGTGCGCCAACAGGTGTGTTAACAACAGCCCCAGCAGCGCGCCAACAATCAGCAGCGCGTTAAGCATCAGGCTGGCGGTTAGCGCATTTTCAAGACCGATCGTTTGTGCAATGGTGGGAAGCCAGGTGTAAATCACAAACCACGGGATCACCAGGCAGACAAAGAACACGCTGTTAAACGCGGTTCTTCGCCAGTAATGCGTTGAAAATAGCGTTTTGATATGTCTGCTCGTCGGCGCCGCCACCTCATCGCCGAGCAGCACATGCGTGCCAAAATAGCGGTGCACAATCGCATACGCTTCTGTTATCCGCCCCTGACGCATCAGCCAGCGAGGCGACTCCGGCGTTCCCCAGCGTAAGAACGTAATGCACAGCGCGGGTAATGATGCCGATGCCAGCAGCCAGCGCCAGGCATCCGGCGTTTCCTGAATAAAATGATGCCCCACCAGGCTCGCCAGAACATAGCCGATAGTCCACACCACACTGAATGCGCCCAGTAATATTCCCCGATGGCGACGCGGCGCAAATTCAGCCAGCAATGTATGACCAACCGAGTAGTCACCGCCAAGGCCGATACCAATCAGAATGCGCAAGCCAATAAGCTGTTCCGGCGTTGTGGCAAAAAACTGTAGGAAAGAGGCGATGGTTATCAGCATAAAGCTGAAGGTAAAAATTTTCTGACGCCCGATATAATCAGATACCCATCCCAGGATCAGGCTACCGAGAAAAAGTCCAACCAGCGCCGAGCCGCCAATCATCCCTTCCATAAAAGGCGTCAGTTGCATGGCGGGGGTCAGTTGGATCATGGCATAGCCGACGACGCCTAATACATAGCCATCGGTCAAATGCGCGCCGAATGTCAGCGCAGCAATGCGGCAATGAAAACCATTCAGCGGTAAATCATCCATTCGCACCGGTGAAGTGTTCATCGTAGCCCCTTCATTGTCCGGTAAAGTCGCGGCTTCCCGGTTGAGAAGCCGTTTATACGCTTCGCCCTTTAAGCTGCCTGATGCAGCTTAAAGGATTTTGCGTATAACTCTCTATTTTTCAATCGGGTAGATCGTGCCTGTATTCATAATACCGTTTGGATCAAACTGGCGCTTGAGACCTTCCAGCAGCGGCCAGGCGCTACCGTGTTCCAGCTTGCTCCAGTGAACGCGGTGCTTACCAATGCCGTGGTGATGCACCATTGAGCCGCCAAGACGGATCGTCTCTTCGCAGATGATCTTGTTGAGCGGGTTATGGTATTTATCAATCTCCTCTTCCGGCTTGCAGTCCACCACGTTGTAGTCATACACAAAATACATGTTGGTGCCGTTGATATAGCTGTGAGAAGAGTGGCCGCCCAGCATGGTGATATCGTCCGCATGCGGGAACTCGGTACGGATACGGTTGATCACGCTTTCGTAGATTTGATGGATGCAGCTCCAGCAACCAGATACTTCCGTCGTAAAGCCCATATTGCCGGTTTTCAGGATCTGTACGCGTTCGGCAGCCACTTTTTCCGGCCCCCAGTTCAGATGGTTGAACCAGTTTTCGATAAGTTTGCTGTCCACCCGCTGGCACTGCGGGTAGCGCGCCACGATCTCTGCAATCCCTTCGCCGGTGGCTTGCGCCAGTCGCGGATTGCCTTCAGCCATAAAAATCAGCACACATTTGCCGTCGGCAAAATGCGTGAAGTGCTGGGTTCCATCTTCGGCGTCGTACAGGCGCGCAATGGAGGGGCGATAGCCTTCCACCATGACTTCACGCAGGATGTCGAAACCGGTTTTCATGTCGTCCAGCACATAGCCGTAGTAGAGGTTGTTTTCGGGCGTGAACTTAAAGATTTTCACTGTGACTTC
Source organism: Citrobacter koseri ATCC BAA-895 (assembly GCF_000018045.1). Lineage (NCBI taxonomy): Bacteria > Pseudomonadati > Pseudomonadota > Gammaproteobacteria > Enterobacterales > Enterobacteriaceae > Citrobacter > Citrobacter koseri. The sequence goes on from NC_009792.1 coordinate 3,835,216, forward strand.
AGTGATGTAGCACAGCGCGCCTTCGTTCCCAATGATGATATGGCGGATATCCGGCCCGGCCGCCCGGCGAGGCACGTTTTTGATGCGGGTAATGGTTCCGTCCGCCAGCACGGCTTCCAGCCCCACCACCATATCTTCAATCGCGCCGTACAGCGTGGAGAACTGGCCGATACTGCGGGTGGCGACCAGACCGCCCATCTGCGCCAGCGGCTTAGACTGCGGCGAGTGCCCGGTGGTATAGCCTTTTTCACGCAGCGCGTTTTCCAGAATCTCAAGCGGTACGCCACATTGCGCGGTTGCCTGCATGTTTTCGATATCAATACTCAGGATTTGATTCATCCCTGCGCCGTCCAGCACCACAGAATCTTTGACGACAGTTTCCAGACCGCCTTCCGTCGCAGATGCGCCGGTACGCGGCACGCCATTGATTTTATGCTGATTCATGAATGCCAGAACACGAGAGACCTGCTCCGTCGAACCGAGCTTAACCACGGCCGCCGGAATGGGCAGCGTGTAAACGCCGTGAATATCCGCATATTTGCGAAAACGGTCAATACTGTTTTTCTTTAATACGGTTTCATCCGTAATAACACGCCCGGAACCCACAATTTCTTTTAACTGGTCAACAATCGCTTCACGGGATAATGACATAATAAATCCTTCCTGATAGTCAATGCAGAATAAAATAAAAACCAGAAACCACCGATATTAAAATTAACGCACCAGATAACCGCCATCGACAACCAAAAGATGACCATTAACATAATTTGATGCCTGACTGGCGAGGAATATCGCCGCCCCCATAAGATCCTGAGTATCACCCCAACGATTGGCCGGAATATGATCCAATACACGCTGATTAGTTTCCGGGTTACTGCGGGTTGCCAGCGTAATATCAGTGGCATAATAACCCGGCGCAATACCGTTAACCTGAATATTATATTGCCCAAGCTCATCGCAATATGCTTTGGTAAAACCAGCAAGCGCATGCTTGGTTGCTGAATAAGCCGGAGACCACTGCCCGCCAAGATAAGAGAACAAAGAGCAGATATTAATAATTTTCCCGCTATTTTGTGGGATCATAATTTTTGCCGCTTCATAGCTCAGCTCAAACGCCGCAGTCAGGTTAACATCAATCATCGGGTCCCAGTCCGCGCGGCCAAAGTCCAGAACCTTATTCAGCTTACAGATCCCGGCGTTGTTCACCAGAATATCTACCGTGCCAAAACGCTCGCAGCAGGCGGCAATAATCTTCTGCGGCGCGCCTTTCTCGGTGATGTCCACTTGCATGAACGCCACTTCAACACCTTGTGCTTCAATGAGTTCTTTCGTTTCACCGTTATCCTTTACGAAGCTGGGAATAAAAAGATTGGCTCCGGCTTTCGCCAGCGCCATCGCGAAAGCCTGACCCAGACCACTGTTCCCGCCCGTTACAATTGCCGTTTTCCCTTTCAGGGAGAAAAAATCCATTGAGAATGCATTGAGAGATTCGATCGACATAGTTGGCTCCAAATTCCTTCAGGCAAAAAAAAAAGAAAGGTAACTTCCCCCGCGAGAGGGAAGTTACCTTTCTCATTATCTCTGGTAACTGGCGTAAATTTTTAGCACAACCTCCAGACATCTAATGTGATCGTAATCACAGATGAACCGTTCGCTTTGTAATTATGGTAAAAAACAAGAAGCGTGATTATTCTCACACTATAAGCTGCCCTTCCATGCTATTTCTAACGTAATTACTAGAGACCTGAGAAAAGTAATCCTCCTGAAAAGGCGGCTTACTTTTCTCTTTTTTTTGTCCATTACAAATGGGAATTCGATATGCAACACAACTCATATCGCCGCTGGATAACCCTCGCCATTATTAGTTTTAGCGGTGGCGTCAGTTTTGATCTGGCTTATTTACGCTATATATATCAAATTCCCATGGCAAAATTTATGGGATTTAGCAATACCGAAATAGGGCTAATAATGAGTACCTTTGGTGTTGCTGCTATTATTCTTTATGCGCCCAGCGGAATCATCGCCGATAAATTTTCCCATCGCAAAATGATTACCTCCGCAATGATTATTACCGGACTACTCGGTCTGGTCATGGCGACGTATCCACCGCTATGGGTCATGCTGTGCATTCAGGTCGCGTTCGCGATTACGACAATCCTGATGCTGTGGTCCGTATCCATTAAAGCCGCGTCGCTGCTTGGCGATCACAGTGAACAAGGCAAAATTATGGGCTGGATGGAAGGGCTGCGCGGCGTCGGCGTGATGTCGCTGGCAGTGTTTACCATGTGGGTCTTTTCTCGCTTCGCGCCGGATGACAGCAACAGCCTGAAAACGGTGATTCTGATTTACAGCGTGGTCTATATCCTGCTGGGTATCCTGTGCTGGTTCTTCGTCAGCGATGGTCATCATCACAGCAGCGCGGCAAAAGAAGAGAAAAAATCATTCCAGCTCAGCGATATTCTGGCCGTGTTACGCATCAGCACCACCTGGTATTGCAGCATGGTCATCTTCGGTGTCTTTACGATCTATGCCATCCTCAGCTACTCCACCAACTACCTGACCGAAATGTATGGCATGTCGCTGGTCGCCGCGAGTTACATGGGCATTGTGATCAACAAAATTTTCCGCGCTATCTGTGGCCCGCTGGGCGGCATCATTACCACTTACAGCAAAATTAAATCGCCGACGCGCGTCATTCAGCTTCTCTCCATTGTCGGAGCCGTCGCGCTTATTGCGCTGCTGGCCACCAACTCAAATCCACAGTCTGTCGTGATGGGGATCGGCCTGATTCTGCTGTTGGGCTTCACCTGCTACGCCTCACGCGGGCTTTACTGGGCCTGCCCTGGTGAAGCCAGAACGCCGTCTTACATCATGGGAACGACGGTAGGTATCTGCTCGGTTATCGGTTTTCTACCCGACGTTTTTGTTTATCCGATCGTAGGCCACTGGCAGGACACGCTCCCGGCAGCGGAAGCCTATCGCAACATGTGGCTGATGGGACTGGCGGCGCTGTGTATGGTGATTCTGTTTACCTTTTTGCTCTTTCGCAAAATTCGTACCGCTAACGCCACACCGGAAAAGATGACATCGCTGGCCGCAGAAGCCTCCGGCGAGTGAAGAGAGAAAATTAAGGAGAATGACAATGTCGAAGAAATACATCATTGGAATTGATGGCGGAAGTCAGAGTACGAAGGTCGTGATGTACGATCTCGAAGGGAATGTGGTGTGCGAAGGGAAAGGATTGTTACAGCCCATGTATACACCCGATGCCAATACGGCAGAACATCCTGATGATGATTTATGGACGTCTTTATGCTCCGCAGGGCAAGACCTGATGAGTCAGTTTTCGGGTGACAGAAAAGACATTGCTGGAATCGGTCTGGGTTCCATCCGTTGCTGTCGCGCATTATTAAAAGCCGACGGCACGCCCGCAGCTCCGCTGATTAGCTGGCAGGACGCGCGCGTAACCCGTCCCTACGAGCATACCAACCCCGATGTGGCTTATGTCACCTCATTTTCAGGTTATCTGTCGCATCGCTTAACCGGTGAGTTTAAAGACAATATCGCCAACTACTTTGGGCAGTGGCCGGTGGATTACAAAACCTGGGCGTGGAGCGATGACGATGAGGTGATGAAGAAGTTCAACATTCCGCGCAGGATGCTGTTTGACGTCCAGATGCCGGGAAGCGTGCTTGGTCATCTGACTGAAGCCGCCGCCCTGGCAACGGGTTTCCCTGTCGGCTTGCCCGTGGTCTGCACTACCAGCGACAAACCGGTGGAAGCACTGGGCGCAGGATTGCTGGACGATGAAACCGCAGTTATCTCATTAGGCACCTATATCGCCCTGATGATGAACGGCAAAGCGCTCCCCAAAGATCCGGTCGCTTACTGGCCGATTATGTCTTCTATTCCCGAAACCCTGCTCTATGAAGGCTACGGTATTCGTAAAGGCATGTGGACGGTCAGTTGGCTGCGGGATATGTTGGGCGAATCACTGATTCAGGACGCCAAAGCACAGGGGCTGTCGCCGGAAGATTTACTCAATAAGAAAGCGGCCGGCGTACCGCCTGGCTGTAACGGTTTAATGACGGTTCTCGACTGGCTAACCAATCCCTGGGAACCGTTCAAGCGAGGAATCATGATCGGCTTTGATTCCAGCATGGATTACGCATGGATTTACCGTTCTATTCTGGAGAGCGTTGCGCTGACGCTGAAAAACAACTACGACAATATGTGCAATGAAATGAACCACTTTGCTAAACATGTGATCATCACCGGGGGTGGTTCGAATAGCGACCTGTTTATGCAAATCTTTGCCGATGTGTTCAATCTCCCCGCCAGACGCAATGTGATAAATGGTTGCGCGAGTCTGGGAGCGGCAATTAACACGGCCATAGGGCTTGGTCTGTACCCGAACTATGAGACCGCGGTTGAAAAAATGGTGCGGGTAAAAGATGTGTTTATGCCGATAGAGAGCAATGCCAGACGCTATGACGCACTGAATAAAGGGATTTTCCGCGACTTAACGCAATACACCGATGTGATTTTGAAAAAGTCGTATGAAGTGCTGCATGGCAATCTGGATAACGTCGATTCGATTCAAAGCTGGTCGAACGCGTAGCATTCCTTATCTCGCGTCTTATCCGGCCTGTAAATGAACGGGCGAACGTGCCGGATGGCGACGCGTTGCGTCTTATCCGGCCTACAAATGAGTATGACCGTAGGCCGGGCAAGCGAAGCGCCCCCGGCAAGCGCGCTAACGATTTTTTATCACGCAATATTCAGATATTTGTGCGTCTGCATTGATAAGCGCCAGTTACGCACGATACAGGTTTCAATGCACAGACGCGTCGCGTCTTCTTTCTGGCTGATTGGCTGCAAGGCAATGATTCGCGGCTTATCGTCGCTCAGCGTCGCCAATAGCTCATCCAGCGCTTCAATATCACGGACGCGACCAACAGGGTGCTTGATTTCATTCGCACGCTCCAGCGCCTGCGACAGGACATCATAGCCACCGCGCATATTCACCTTCGGCGAGACCGTCACCCAGGTATTCGGCGTACAGCGCACCTCGTGGGTACCGCTGGTTTCAATCTGACAGCTGAATCCATTCTTCTCAAGTAAATCGGTCAATGGCATCAGGTCATGGATACAGGGCTCTCCGCCGGTGATCACGACATGACGCGCGGTATACCCCTGTCGGCTTATCACCGCCAGCAGGTCTTCACTACTTGCCGCGCCCCACTTGTCGCTCTCTTTGGTCTTCGCCAGGATGCTGTATAACGACACTTCCCGATCTTCAAGCTTATCCCAGGTGTGTTTGGTATCGCACCAGGCACAGCCAACCGGGCATCCCTGTAAACGGATAAAAATGGCGGGGACGCCGGTAAAGTAACCCTCACCTTGCAGGGTCTGGAACATCTCGTTAATCGGGTACTGCATAGCATTCTCTGTTAAGGGGATAATCAGTGATTATCGCAGAAAGCCTCGCTAAGGTCATGCACAGCAACTGCGCCAAACGCACGCCATAAAAAAACCCGCCGGAGCGGGTTTTTTACGTTAAGAGTGAAGAGCAGGATTACGCCTGACCTTTGATCTCTTTACGACCGTTGTACGGCGCTTTTTCGCCCAGCGCTTCTTCGATACGAATCAGCTGGTTGTATTTAGCAACACGGTCAGAACGGCTCATAGAACCGGTTTTGATCTGGCCTGCTGCGGTACCAACAGCCAAGTCAGCGATGGTCGCGTCTTCAGTTTCGCCAGAACGGTGAGAGATAACGGCAGTGTAGCCAGCGTCTTTCGCCATCTTGATAGCAGCCAGCGTTTCGGTCAGAGAACCGATCTGGTTGAATTTGATCAGGATGGAGTTAACGATGCCTTTGTCGATACCTTCTTTCAGGATCTTGGTGTTGGTTACGAACAGGTCGTCACCAACCAGCTGGATTTTGTCGCCCAGCACTTTGGTCTGGTATGCGAAACCGTCCCAGTCAGACTCGTCCAGACCGTCTTCGATGGAAACGATCGGGTACTGTTTGGTCAGGTCTTCCAGGAAGTGAGTGAATTCTTCAGAGGTGAATGCTTTGTTGCCTTCGCCAGCCAGAACGTATTTGCCGTCTTTGTAGAATTCAGATGCTGCGCAGTCCATCGCCAGAGTGATGTCTTTGCCCAGCTCGTAGCCAGCAGCTTTAACCGCTTCAGCGATAACAGCCAGTGCTTCAGCGTTGGAGCCCAGGTTCGGCGCATAGCCGCCTTCGTCACCAACAGCAGTGTTCATACCTTTAGCTTTCAGAACTTTAGCCAGGTTGTGGAACACTTCAGAACCCATACGCACTGCTTCTTTCAGGGTTTTAGCGCCAACCGGCTGAATCATGAATTCCTGGATATCAACGTTGTTGTCAGCGTGCTCGCCGCCGTTGATGATGTTCATCATCGGAACCGGCATGGAGTATTTACCCGGGGTGCCGTTCAGTTCAGCGATGTGCTCGTACAGCGGCTGACCTTTAGAGGCCGCAGCGGCTTTGGCGTTAGCCAGAGACACAGCCAGGATCGCGTTCGCACCGAAGTTAGATTTGTTTTCAGTACCATCCAGGTCGATCATGATTTTATCAATGCCAGCCTGATCTTTGGCGTCTTTGCCAAGGATTGCCTGAGCGATCGGGCCGTTAACCGCTGCAACAGCTTTGGTTACGCCTTTACCCAGGAAACGGGATTTGTCGCCATCGCGCAGTTCCAGCGCTTCGCGGGAACCCGTAGAAGCACCTGACGGAGCGGCTGCCATACCAACGAAACCACCTTCCAGGTGTACTTCGGCTTCAACAGTCGGGTTACCACGGGAGTCGATGATTTCACGACCGATGACTTTAACGATTTTGGACATTAGGTTTTCCTCAGTACAAGTTAAACTAAAACTCCAGACAAACAACGCGTACCTTTGGTACGCGTTGCCGTTCTAACTTTTTTTACTTCTTACTTCGCCTGACGCTTCTGATATTCGCTGGCGGCTTTCACAAAGCCTGCAAACAGCGGATGCCCGTCACGCGGCGTTGAAGTAAATTCCGGGTGGAATTGACAGGCAACGAACCACGGATGGTTCGGCACTTCGATGATCTCGACCAACTGATCATCCCCGGAACGGCCCGCAATGCGCAGACCCGCAGCTTCAATTTGGTTCAACAACATGTTGTTGACTTCATAGCGGTGACGATGGCGCTCAGTGATTGTCGGCGTACCGTACATCTGGCGAACCAGGCTCTCATCGGAAAGCTGACACATCTGCGCGCCAAGACGCATGGTGCCACCCAGATCGCTCTTCTCCGTACGGACTTCAACGTTGCCGTTCTCGTCACGCCACTCGGTAATCAGCGCCACAACAGGGTACTTACAGTCTGGCACAAATTCCGTTGAGTTGGCGTTTTCCATACCCGCTACGTTGCGCGCAAACTCAATCAGCGCAACCTGCATACCCAGGCAAATACCCAGATAAGGAATATTGTTTTCACGCGCATAACGCGCCGTCGCGACCTTACCTTCAACGCCACGGTAGCCGAAGCCGCCAGGGATCAGGATAGCGTCCAAATCTTTCAGAATTTCGACGCCGCGCGTTTCAACATCCTGCGAATCGATCAGCTTGATGTTGACGGTGACACGGTTCTTCAGGCCACCGTGTTTCAGCGCTTCAATCACCGACTTATAGGCATCCGGCAGTTCAATGTACTTGCCGACCATACCGATAGTCACTTCGCCCGCCGGGTTCGCTTCTTCGTAGATAACCTGTTCCCATTCGGCCAGGTTCGCTTCCGGGCAGTCTAAGCTGAATCGTTTACAAATATAATCGTCCAGGCCCTGAGATTTCAACATGCCCGGAATTTTATAAATAGAATCGACGTCTTTCAGAGAAATAACGGCCTTTTCAGCAACGTTACAGAACAATGCAATCTTCGCACGCTCATTGGCCGGAACGGCGCGATCGGAACGGCAGATCAGAATATCCGGCTGGATACCGATGGAGAGCAGTTCTTTAACGGAGTGCTGCGTCGGTTTCGTTTTGACTTCGCCTGCCGCGGCCATGTACGGCACCAGCGTCAGGTGCATAAACAGCGCGTGCTCACGACCGATATCAACCGCCAGTTGACGAATCGCTTCCAGGAACGGCAGGGACTCGATATCACCGACAGTACCGCCGATTTCGACCAGCACCACGTCGTGGCCTTCGCCGCCTTCGATGATGCGCTCTTTAATCGCGTTGGTGATGTGCGGGATAACCTGTACGGTTGCGCCCAGATAGTCGCCACGGCGTTCTTTACGCAGAACGTCAGAGTAAATACGACCCGTGGTGAAGTTGTTGCGGCGGCTCATCTTGGTGCGAATGAAGCGCTCATAGTGACCCAGGTCCAGATCGGTTTCGGCGCCGTCTTCAGTAACGAACACTTCCCCGTGTTGGATTGGACTCATAGTACCAGGATCGACGTTGATGTACGGATCCAGTTTCATGATGGTCACGTTGAGGCCACGGGCTTCAAGAATGGCTGCGAGGGAGGCTGCGGCAATGCCTTTACCCAGAGAGGATACGACCCCGCCGGTCACAAAAATATAGTTCGTTGTCATGCTGAACCTGAGAAGTTAGGTTTAAAAGACGATGGAATAACCAGGACGGGAAAGCAGTATACCCGAACATGGCGTACGCCACAAACTTTCATTATCCCCTCTCCTTCGTTCTTCAAGCCGCACCAGTGTTAGCTTCCTTCACTCCCCCCAGTCACATCGCATTTCTATGTTCCTGGGGATTCTTTCAGTCGCCGCCTTGTTGCGACTCGAATAACTCGAAGAGGCAGTATACAAGGTGTTTCATCAACATAACGGAAAGAGAAAATAGCCCCTTTGGGGTAAATGTTTTTGACGTAAATCAAGAGCTTGTTATTTAAAAAATCACACAAAACGCCCTTGACTGCCTAAATTCGTTAGAGATCAATTTCCTGGCGTTTTACCTGCTGCCAGACTTCTTCCATTGTTTCCAGATCAACTCCCGTCATTTCCAGGCCTCGCGCCGCAACAATCCGCTCAACTTCACGAAAACGCCGTTCGAACTTTTCATTGGCTTTTTGTAACGCGGTCTCTGCTTTTGTCCCTAAATGACGCGCCATATTGACGGTGGCAAAGAGCAGGTCGCCCATTTCCTCCTCCAGTTTAGCCTGGTCTACGACAGCCTGCCGCGCCTCGAACATGACCTCGTCGATCTCTTCATACACCTTATCGACAACCGGCCCTAACGTCGTCCAGTCAAAGCCGACGTTCGAACAGCGTTTCTGGATTTTTTGCGCGCGCATTAACGCCGGTAAGCTGCGGGGAATATCATCCAGCGCCGAATGCTGCGCTTTCTGCGCGCGCTCTTCGGTTTTGATTTGCTCCCAGCGGGCTAATACCTCGGTACTGTTGTGAGCGGCTACGTCCGCAAAGACGTGTGGGTGGCGACGTTCCAGTTTATCGCTGATGGCGGCGCAAATATCATTAAAGTCAAAGCGCCCTTCTTCCTGCGCCATCTGCGCATAAAACACGACCTGAAACAGCAGATCGCCCAGCTCTCCGCGCAGGTCGTCAAAGTCCTCACGGGCAATGGCGTCGAGCACTTCATAGGTTTCTTCAAGGGTATACGGCGCAATGGTGGCAAACGTCTGCTCTTTGTCCCACGGGCAGCCGTTTTCCGGGTCGCGCAAGCGTTGCATAATGCCAAGCAGGCGATCGATTTGATTCATTGGAATATCCTGAAAATTGTCACCAACGTAGGCCGGATAAGGCGACAGCCGCCATCCGGCAACTGGCAATGCCTGATGGCAACGCTGACGCGTCTTATCAGGCCTACAAAGCGTATCCGGCCTGGAAAAATTAATTACCGTGCAAACGACGCGCGTCGATCACATCCGGCACCTGGTTGAGTTTACTGAGAACGCGCCCCAGCACTTGCAGGTTGTAAATTTCGATGGTCATATCGATGGTGGCGAGCTGCTGCCGGGTGTCGCTGCGGCTGGCCACCCCCAGCACGTTCACCTTCTCGTTAGCCAGAATGGTGGTGATATCCCGCAACAAGCCGCTGCGATCGTTGGCCTGAACGCGTACCACCAGCGAATATCCCGCAGAGTAGCTCTCGCCCCACACCGCATCCACGATACGTTCCGGTGCATGAGAACGCAGCTCCACAAGCTGTTCGCAGTCCGCCCGGTGTACGGAAATACCGCGCCCCTGGGTGATAAACCCGACAATCTCATCTCCTGGAATCGGCTGGCAGCAGCGCGCAATGTGGTGCATCAGGTTGCCGACCCCTTCCACCACCACGCGACCATCGTCTTTACGGCGATTCTGCGGGGCGTATGTTTTCTGCTGAAGCTGTTTCAGCGCGGCGGCGTCCTGTTCGGCGGCGCTCGGCTTATTAAACTGCGATTGCAGGAAGTTCACCATCTGGTTAAGGCGAATATCCCCGCCGCCAATCGCCGCCAGCAGTTCCTCCAGCTCATTGAAGTTGTAGCGCGGCAGCAGGTGTTTTTCCGCCTCTTTCAGGCTGATGCCCAAATGCGCCAGTTCATCGTCGAGGATTTGCCGCCCGGCGAGAATGTTCTTGTCCCGATCCTGCTTGCGAAACCAGGCGTGGATTTTAGAACGGCCACGGCTGGTCGTCACATAGCCCAGGTTCGGGTTGAGCCAGTCCCGGCTAGGGTTTGGCTGCTTCTGGGTGATGATTTCAATCTGATCGCCCATCTGCAACTGATAGGTAAACGGCACGATACGCCCGCCGATTTTCGCCCCGATGCAGCGATGCCCCACATCGCTGTGGATATGGTAGGCAAAGTCAAGCGGCGTGGAGCCTGCGGGCAGATCCACCACATCGCCTTTTGGCGTAAAGACATACACCCGGTCGTCAAAGACCTGGCTGCGCACTTCATCCAGCATTTCGCCAGAATCCGCCATCTCTTCCTGCCAGGCGATCAGCTTACGCAGCCACGCAATTCTGTCTTCATGGCCCGTGCGCGCGCCCCCGGAGACCGCTCCCTCTTTGTACTTCCAGTGCGCCGCGACGCCCAGTTCGGCATCTTCGTGCATCTGTTTGGTACGAATCTGGATCTCAACGGTTTTACCGCCAGGGCCAAGCACCACCGTATGGATTGACTGGTAGCCATTAGGTTTCGGGTTGGCGACGTAATCATCGAACTCGTCCGGCAGATGGCGATAGTGCGTATGCACAATCCCCAGCGCGGCATAGCAGTCCTGCAAACGTTCGGCCACAATACGCACGGCGCGCACGTCAAACAGCTCGTCAAACGCCAGATGCTTTTTCTGCATTTTGCGCCAGATGCTGTAGATGTGTTTCGGGCGGCCATAGACCTCCGCCTTCACACCTTCGGTTTTCATTTCAGAACGCAAATGCCCGACAAACTCTTCAATGTAATGCTCGCGGTCAATGCGGCGTTCGTGCAGCAGTTTGGCGATCCGCTTGTATTCCGCCGGGTGCAGATAGCGGAAGCAGTAATCTTCCAGCTCCCACTTCAGTTGCCCGATGCCCAGCCGGTTAGCCAGCGGGGCATAGATATTGGTGCACTCTTTCGCCGCCAGTACGCGTTCATCTTCCGGCGCGTCTTTAACCTCGCGCAGATGGGCGATGCGTTCCGCCAGCTTGATGACCACGCAGCGGAAGTCGTCCACCATCGCCAGCAGCATCCGACGAACGTTATCCACCTGCTCGGAGGAGACGGAATCGTTATGCGTCGCTTTCAGCTGACGAATCGCCGCCATGTCGCGCACGCCGTGAATCAGATTGACGATCGATGTCCCCACGCTCTCGCGCAGGATATCTTCGCTGACAACATTGGCGTCAGCCAGGGGGAAGAGCAGCGCCGCCCGCAGCGTGTCGATATCCATACTTAACGTAGAGAGGATTTCCACCATCTCCACGCCACGCCACAGCAACAGTTCCGCATCGGGATGTCCTTGTGTCTGTTGCAGGCAATACGCCCAGGTTTCGGCTAAGCGTTCACACGACTGCTGGCTGGAGATACCCAGACTCGCGATCCATTTTTTCGGATCAAACTCACCAGCTTTATTAAGATGTGCACTTCTTACCGCAACCATTGTCCTCTCCTTAAGGGACCAGGCCTACCGAAGTCAGCAAGCCATGACTCATTACAAACGCTCAAACAACACCATTGATTCCAGATGCCCAGTGTGTGGGAACATGTCGAGCATCGCCAGCCGCTGAATTTGGTATCCGGCATTCAACAAGGCGTCGCTATCCCGTGCCAGCGTAGCAGGATTACAGGATACATAAACAATACGAATTGGTTTTAACTTTATAATGTGTTTCATCACGCCTGCCGCCCCGGCACGAGCGGGATCGAGCAAAATTTTGTCAAAACCGTTTTTCGCCCATTGCTGCTTCGTGACATCTTCTTCGAGATTTTCGTGAAAGAATGTCACATTCTGTAATCCGTTACGCCGCGCGTTTTCCCGGCCTTTTTCCACCAGCGCCGGAACGCCTTCAACGCCCACAACGCTGGCGGCGCGCGTCGCCAGCGGCAGAGTAAAATTCCCCATGCCGCAGAACAGATCCAGAACGCGGTCGTCAGGTTGAATATCCAGCCATTCCAGCGCCCGGGCGACCATTTTCTGGTTCACCCCTTCGTTGACCTGAATAAAGTCGCGCGGGCTGAAGGTTAAGCGTAGCCCGTTTGAATCATACCAGGGCGCCTCCCCGGTAAGCGGTTCAAGTATGTCGCTTTGAGGGGCCAGAAACAGAGACAGTCCCTCAGAATGCGAAAAGCGTTCCAGTTTTTCTCTGTCCGTCGCGTTCAAGGGCGCCGTATGACGCAGCACCATTAGGGTGCCATTCCCCGCCTGTACCAGCTCGACATGGCCAAAGTGGCGGTTTCCTTGCAAACTTTCCAGACACGCCCTGACGCGAGGCAGCAGCGCCTCAAGCTGGGGCACCAGAATGGGGCACTGCCTGACATCCACGATATCGCTGGAGCCCGCCTTGCGAAATCCCATCTGCAATTGCTGAGTTTTAGGCAGATAATTCAGGCTTAAACGCGCGCGACGTCGATAGCCCCACGGCGTATCGGCGATCACCTCGGCGACATCGCATTTCATTAAGCGCGACAGCGCGGCGCTTTTGCTGCGTTGTTGCAGCGCGACGCTGGCATGCTGCTGCTGGCAGCCGCCACAGACGCCAAAGTGTGGGCAGCGCGGCGTTTCCCGTTCCGGGCTATCATTCAGGCGACGCTTAACTTGCGCGCGAGCGAACTGTTTTTTATCTTCGGTAATGACGACGTCGCCCTTTTCCTGGGGCAGTAATCCCGGTATAAACAGCGCCTTTCCATTATGGCGAGCCACGCCCTGACCAAAAGGATCGAGGTCATTGACCGTAACGGTTATGATCTGACGCGTCGTCACGCGTCGTTTTGCAGAGTAGAATTGCGCCATCGACGAGATATTTCTCAATTTAACAGTGTGACCCTAATTGTCCCATAACGGAACTCCATGACCAACTACAGCCTGCGCGCACGCATGATGATTCTGATCCTGGCCCCGACCGTCCTCATTGGTTTACTGCTCAGTATCTTTTTCGTTGTGCATCGCTATAACGACTTGCAGCGTCAACTGGAAGATGCTGGCGCCAGCATTATCGAACCTCTTGCGGTCTCCAGCGAATATGGCATGAACCTGCAAAACCGCGAATCAATCGGGCAGCTCATCAGCGTTCTCCATCGCCGCCACTCCGACATCGTGCGCGCCATTTCCGTTTATGACGAGAATAACCGGCTGTTTGTCACATCCAATTTCCATCTCGATCCGTCAGAAATGCAGCTCGCCACCGGGGAGCCGTTTCCCCGCAGGCTGAGCGTGACCCGCCACGGGGACATTATGATCCTGCGAACGCCGATTATCTCCGAAAGGTATTCGCCGGACGAATCCCCCGTAACAGACGCCAAAACGCCGAGAAATATGTTGGGATATGTGGCGCTTGAACTGGATCTCAAGTCCGTCCGCCTGCAACAGTACAAAGAGATTTTCATCTCCAGCGTGATGATGCTGTTCTGTATCGGCATTGCCTTAATTTTTGGCTGGCGTCTGATGCGCGACGTCACCGGTCCCATTCGTAATATGGTCAATACCGTTGACCGCATTCGTCGTGGGCAGCTCGACAGCCGCGTCGAGGGCTTTATGCTGGGCGAGCTGGATATGCTGAAAAACGGCATCAACTCGATGGCGATGTCGCTTGCCGCTTACCATGAAGAGATGCAGCATAATATCGATCAGGCCACTTCGGATCTGCGCGAAACGCTGGAACAGATGGAGATCCAGAACGTTGAGCTGGATCTGGCGAAGAAGCGCGCTCAGGAAGCGGCGCGTATTAAGTCTGAGTTTTTGGCCAACATGTCGCACGAACTGCGTACGCCGCTTAACGGCGTGATTGGCTTTACCCGTCTGACGCTAAAAACCGAACTCAATACAACCCAGCGCGATCACCTCAATACTATCGAGCGTTCGGCCAACAACCTGCTGGCGATCATCAATGACGTGCTCGATTTTTCCAAGCTGGAAGCGGGCAAGCTGATTCTGGAAAGCATTCCTTTCCCGCTACGCAGCACGCTGGATGAAGTGGTGACGCTGCTGGCGCATTCATCCCATGACAAAGGGCTGGAACTCACGCTAAACATCAAAAATGACGTACCGGATAACGTCATCGGCGACCCGCTGCGCCTACAGCAGGTCATTACCAATCTGGTCGGTAATGCCATTAAATTTACCGAAAGCGGCAATATCGATATTCTGGTTGAAAAGCGCGCGCTCAGTAATACCAAAGTACAGATTGAAATCCAGATCCGCGATACCGGCATCGGCATTCCCGAGCGCGACCAGTCGCGTCTGTTCCAGGCTTTCCGCCAGGCGGACGCCAGCATTTCACGCCGTCATGGCGGAACCGGTCTGGGGCTGGTGATTACGCAAAAACTGGTCAATGAGATGGGCGGCGATATCTCGTTCCACAGTCAGCCCAATCGCGGTTCCACTTTCTGGTTCCACATTAATCTCGATCTCAACCCGAATGTGATAAGCGACGCGCCGCCAACGCGCTGTCTGGTCGGAAAACGGCTGGCCTACGTCGAACCGAACGCCACCGCCGCGCAATGCACGCTGGATATGCTGAGCGACACGCCGCTGGAGGTGATCTACAGCCCGACGTTCTCAGCGTTGCCGCTGGATCACTACGATATCCTGCTCATCAGCGTTCCGGTGACCTTTAACGAACCGCTCACCATGCAGCAAGAACGGCTGGCAAAAGCCGCCGCCATGACGGACTTCCTGTTGCTGGCGCTGCCTTGCCATGCCCAGATTAACGCCGAAAAACTCAAGCAAGGCGGCGCGGCGGCCTGTCTGTTAAAACCGCTCACCTCAACGCGTTTACTGCCTGCGCTGACGGAATACTGCCATTTAAATCAGCATGTTGAACCGCTGCTGACGGATGAGAATAAAATCGCCATGACGGTAATGGCGGTCGACGATAACCCGGCCAACCTGAAGCTGATCGGCGCGCTGCTGGAGGACAAAGTCCAGCATGTGGAGCTTTGCGACAGCGGGCATCAGGCGGTGGAACGGGCCAAACAGATGCAGTTTGATTTGATCCTGATGGACATTCAGATGCCGGATATGGACGGTATCCGCGCCTGTGAGCTGATTCATCAGCTTCCGCATCAGCAGCAAACGCCGGTGATCGCCGTGACGGCACATGCGATGGCGGGTCAGAAAGAGAAGCTGCTGAGCGCGGGGATGAATGACTATCTGGCCAAGCCGATAGAAGAAGAAAAGCTGCACAGTCTGCTGTTACGCTATAAGCCGGGGGCCGTGGTAGCAACCCGATTACCCGCCGCTGAATCGGCTGAGTTTATCGTCAACCCGAACG
This sequence comes from Citrobacter koseri ATCC BAA-895, assembly GCF_000018045.1. Classification (NCBI taxonomy): domain Bacteria; kingdom Pseudomonadati; phylum Pseudomonadota; class Gammaproteobacteria; order Enterobacterales; family Enterobacteriaceae; genus Citrobacter; species Citrobacter koseri. The sequence continues at coordinate 3,851,159 of NC_009792.1, forward strand.
CAACGCTCGACTGGCAACTGGCGCTGCGCCAGGCGGCCGGAAAATCCGATCTGGCGCGGGATCTGCTGCAAATGCTCATCGACTTCCTGCCGGAAGTGCGTAACAAAATTGAAGAACAGCTGGTGGGAGAGGCGCCCGAAGGGCTGGTGGATCTCATCCACACGCTGCACGGCAGCTGCGGCTACAGCGGGGTGCCGCGCATGAAAAACTTGTGCCAGTTAATTGAGCAGCAGTTACGCAGCGGCACCAAAGAAGAGGAGCTTGAACCCGAGTTTCTGGAGCTGCTTGATGAGATGGACAACGTCGCGCGCGAAGCAAAGAAAATATTAGGATGAGGGGGATGCCGGATGGCGACGCTAGCGCGTCTTATCCGGCCTACAGGTGCGTGGCCGTAGGCCTGATAAGCGCAACGTGACCGGCCTACAGGTGCGTGACCGTAGGCCTGATAAGCGCAGCGCCATCAGGCAGTTAACGTAAATGTTGCCCCACGTTAAGGGTGGCGGCGATATTGCGCGCAGCCATACGCACATTTTCTGCGGCATTCTCCAGCGCCTCATCCAGCGTACAGATGGTATAAATCACGCTGAAAACAGCATCCAGCCCATGTTGGTGTACAACACCCACATCTGCCGTCAGGCTACCTGCAATGCCAATCACGGGCTTATTATGTCGTTTCGCGACCTTTGCCACGCCAACAGGCACTTTGCCGTGAATCGTTTGGCTGTCAATGCGCCCTTCTCCGGTAACAACCAGATCCGCATCAGCAACGCACTCCTCCAGATGCAAGGCATCGGTCACGATCTCAATGCCACGCCGTAACTCCGCGCCGCAAAACGCATATAATGCGGCTCCCAGACCGCCCGCCGCGCCGCCGCCCGCCAGTTCGAATACATTAATATCCAGATCGCGGGAAATCAGCCGGGCATAGTGCGTCAGCGCATCGTCTAAGCGTTGAATCATCTCCGGCGTGGCGCCTTTTTGCGGACCAAATACCGCAGATGCCCCCTCTTTCCCGGTCAGCGGATTCGTAACATCGCAGGCGACTTCGATACGACACGCGGCAAGACGTTTATCAATACCGCTGATATCAATCTTTGAGAGCGCTTCCAGCGCCGCGCCGCCTTGCGTAATCTCCTGGTGCTGCGCATCCAGCAATTTCGCCCCCAGCGCCTGCACCATACCGACGCCGCCGTCATTCGTCGCGCTACCGCCAAGGCCAATAATAATATGTTCCACCCCGGCATCGAGAGCGTGGCGAATTAACTCACCGGTTCCCCACGAGGTGGTTTTTAGCGGATCGCGTAATTGCGGTGGAACCAACTCCAGCCCGCTGGCGGCGGCCATTTCGATAAAGGCCGAACGCTCGTCGCCAGAAAGCCCATAAAATGCCCGCACGCTGTCACCGAGCGGGCCCGTCACGTCAACATCAACAATCCGGCCTGCCGTGGCCTCGACCATCGCTTCAACCGTTCCCTCACCACCATCAGCAACCGGGAGTTTTACGTAATCCGCATCAGGCCAGATTTCACGAAACCCCTCCTCAATGGCGGTCGCTACCTCAAGAGCGCTCAAACTTTCCTTATAAGAGTCCGGTGCGATCACTATTTTCATAAAGCATCCTTACGCATGTTGACTGTACTAAGCATACACCAGGAGAAGAACCGACCCCATGACGAAACCGGTTCAATACAGTCAGCGCACCATGCACGGGCGCTTATTGTCGAATGTCCAGTTCGGGATCAAATACTGCATTCCCATCGCATCATCACGCGCGCCCAGGCCGTGTTGCTGATACAACTCGTGCGCCTTCATCACCTGATCCATGTCGATCTCAACGCCAAGACCTGGTTTATCAGGCACCTGCACCATACCGCCTTTGATTTCAAACGGCTCTTTGGTCAGACGCTGATTACCTTCCTGCCAGATCCAGTGGGTGTCGATCGCGGTGATCTTGCCTGGCGCGGCGGCCGCCACATGCGTGAACATCGCCAGGGAAATATCAAAGTGGTTGTTGGAATGCGAACCCCAGGTCAGGCCGAACTCATGGCACATCTGCGCGACGCGAACAGATCCCTGCATCGTCCAGAAATGCGGGTCAGCCAGCGGAATGTCCACAGACTGTAAGGAGAGCGTATGCCCCATCTGACGCCAGTCAGTGGCGATCATATTGGTGGCCGTCGGCAGGCCGGTCGCGCGACGGAACTCCGCCATCACTTCACGACCAGAGAAACCCTGCTCCGCCCCGCACGGATCTTCCGCATAGGCCAGCGAGCCTTTCAGGTACTTACCGATTTGGATTGCTTCGTTCAGCGACCAGGCGCCGTTCGGGTCCAGCGTCACGCGGGCATTCGGGAAGCGTTTCGCCAGCGCTACAATGGACTCCGCCTCTTCATCTCCCGCCAGAACGCCGCCCTTCAGTTTAAAGTCGTTAAAGCCATACTTCTCGTATGCCGCTTCCGCCAGGCGGACGACCGCATCAGGAGTCATCGCCTCTTCGTGACGCAGACGATACCAGTCGCATTTCTCATCCGGCTGGCTCTGGTACGGCAGCGGCGTCGCTTTACGGTTGCCGACAAAGAACAGATAGCCAAGCATTTCCACTTCGCTACGCTGTTGCCCCTCACCCAGCAGGGATGCCACGTTAACCCCCAGGTGCTGGCCTAACAGATCAAGCAGCGCCGCTTCAATGCCGGTGACCACATGAATGGTGGTACGTAAGTCGAAGGTTTGTAAGCCGCGCCCGCCCGCATCACGATCGGCGAACTGATGACGCACGGCATTCAGCACGTTTTTGTACTCACCCAGCGTTTTACCCACCACCAGCGGGATCGCCTCTTCCAGCGTCTGGCGGATTTTCTCGCCGCCAGGGATTTCCCCCACGCCGGTGTGACCAGAATTGTCTTTAATAATGACGATATTACGGGTGAAGAACGGCGCATGCGCCCCGCTCAGGTTCATCAGCATACTGTCATGCCCCGCAACCGGGATAACCTGCATAGCGGTAACAACAGGGGTCGTAAATTGTGTACTCATCATTCAGTCCTTATATGAATTAGCGACGGCCGAAAACGGGGCGTTTACGATCAAAAGTCCAGCCGGGGATCAGGTATTGCATCGGGCCTGCGTCATTGCGCGCGCCGCCGGGCAGTTTCTTGTAAGCGTCATGCGCTTTCTGCACCTGCTCCCAGTCCAGCTCCACGCCAAGACCCGGCGCATCCGGCACTGCAATTTTTCCGTCTTTAATTTCCAGCGGTTGCTTCGTCAGGCGACAATCGCCCTCCTGCCAGATCCAGTGGGTGTCAATCGCCGTCGGTTTACCCGGCGCGGCAGCGCCAACATGAGTGAACATCGCCAGGGAAATATCGAAATGGTTGTTCGAATGGCAGCCCCAGGTCAGCCCCCAGTCATCGCATAATTGCGCCACGCGCACCGCGCCGGAGAGCGTCCAGAAGTGCGGGTCGGCGAGCGGAATATCCACCGCGTTTAACATCACCGCATGGCCCATTTCACGCCAGTTGGTGGCAATCATGTTGGTCGCGACCGGCAGCCCCGTCGCACGACGGAACTCCGCCATCACTTCACGCCCGGAGAATCCTTGTTCTGCGCCACACGGATCTTCAGCATACGTGAGCACATCGTTCAGCCCTTTACACAGTGCGATGGCTTCATCCAGCAGCCAGGCGCCGTTTGGATCAACCGTGATTCGCGCATCCGGGAAGCGTTTTTTCAGCGCGCGGGCCGTGTCGATCTCCTGCTCGCCGGGCAACACGCCGCCCTTCAGTTTGAAATCTTTAAAGCCGTAGCGATCCTGCGCCGCCTGCGCCAGATGCACAACCGCGTCGCTGGTGAGCGCTTCCTGATGGCGCAGGTGATACCAGTCATGATTGCCCGGCGTTTTTTCGAGATAAGGTAAATCCGTTTTGGTGCGATCGCCCACGTAGAAAAGGTAGCCCAGCACAGTCACCGCATCGCGTTGTTTGCCCGGCCCTAACAGTTCGCACACCGGTACATTCAGCGCTTTGCCCAGCAGATCCAGCAGCGCCGCTTCCAGAGCCGCTACCGCATTCACCCGCAGTTCGAAAGTCCAGGCGCCTTTACCAAAGGTATCAAAGTCGGCAGCCTGATTACCTTTATGCACCTGTTGCACCACTTTATTCAGGCGGGCCACTTCCTGGCCTAAAACCATCGGAATCGCATCCACCAGCGTCTGGTAAATCACCTCGCCGCCGGGCGCTTCACCCACGCCGGTGTTACCGGCGTTATCGGTGAGGACGACGATATTGCGCGTGAAATACGCGTTATGCGCCCCACCGATGTTGAGTAACATACTGTCATGTCCGGCCACCGGAATGACTTTCATATCGGTAATGACGGGACTTGATTGCGTTGTCATATTTATTGTCCTGCTACAGGTTTCAGTTCGATGCGTTTAATATCCCCGACCAGCACGAGGTAACTCAGTACCGCCACCAGCGCATGGACGCCAACGTAAATCAGCGCGCCATTGAACGAGCCGGTCGTGCCGACGATGTAGCCAATCGCAATTGGCGTTACGATGCCGGAAATATTGCCAAACATGTTGAATAAGCCGCCGCTCAAGCCGCTGATCTCTTTCGGCGCGGTGTCCGCCATGACTGCCCAGCCCAGCGCGCCAATGCCTTTACCGAAGAAGGCCAGCGCCATGAAGCCGATAATCATCCATTCGACGTTGACGTAATTACAGAACACCATCACCATCGACAGCAGCATCCCCATCACGATCGGCGTCTTACGGGCGATGTTCAGCGAGCCGGTACGACGCATCAGCCAGTCGGAAATAATGCCGCCCAGCACGCCGCCCACGAAGCCGCAAATAGCCGGGACGGAAGCGACGAACCCCGCTTTCAGAATCGACATGCCACGCGCCTGCACCAGATAAACCGGGAACCAGGTGATAAAGAAATAGGTCAACGCATTAATGCAGTACTGGCCGATATAGACGCCGATCATCATGCGGGAACCCAGCAGCTGTTTGATTTGGCCCCATTTCACGCTAAACGGGACTTTCACCTTCGTATCTTTCTGATCCATATTGATCAGCGCGCCGCCTTCAGCAATGTACTCCAGCTCTTTTTTGTTAACGCCGGGATGCTGGTTTGGTTCATGGATCACTTTCAGCCAGATAAAGCTGATCACGATCCCCAGACCGCCCATAAAGAAGAATACATGCGACCAACCCACTTCATGGGTCAGCCAGCCCATGATTGGCGCAAAGATAACGGTGGCAAAGTATTGCGCGGAGTTGAAAATCGCCACCGCCGTTCCCCTCTCCTGCGCCGGGAACCAGGCCGCGACGATTCGGCTGTTGCCGGGGAAAGATGGCGCTTCGGCTAACCCGACCAGGAATCGCAGGGTAAACAGCGCCACGATGATGCCAAAACCGCTGAAGATATCCACAAAGCCCTGTAACAGGGTAAACATGGACCAGATAAAGATGGACCAGAAGTAGACACGTTTAGAACCAAAACGGTCGAGCAGCCAACCGCCGGGGATTTGCCCGATCACGTAGGCCCATGAGAAAGCGGAGAACACGTACCCCATGCCTACCGGGTCGAGACCAATATCTTTGGCCATTTCCGATCCGGCAATGGACAATGTGGCGCGGTCGCCATAGTTGAAGGATGTGACGATAAACAGCATCACCACTATCCAGTAGCGGGCATTGGTGCGTTTTTCCGCGCCGCTCACCGCGTGACTTAATGAACTCATTGTTGCACTCCTGAATTTTCGCGTTATCTACGCTCACTCTGAACTGCACAACCGGTAGGGAATCAGAGATGACGTTTCGTGTTTTTTGCAGCTTTTTATGAGGTCGTTTGCCTTGTGTACTGCATTTTTAATAACTGGCACGAGAAGTATAAAAAGCACACCTCGCACTCTCACCGTGCAACAACACAGTATTTCGGCAGCGTATCACGTATGTTTGTGGCAAAAGCCCAGGGCAATGGAAGCCACTTCACGGAAATGAAAAACGAAGAGGTAAACGGACAGGGTGCGAGAAGCAAAAGAAGAGGAGTGTGAAACGGGTCGCTTGACCCTATGAAAATGCCTCTGAAAACCCTTTCGTATGAAAGGGTTTTAGGGCAAATGCCTGATGGCGCTACGCTTATCAGGCCAACAGACTGCGCATGTAGACCGGACGTCGCCATCCGGCTGGGTTTTGCTCAGGAGAGCAATGTTCCCCAGTTTTCGACCCAGGGGTTGGATTCGCTCTCCGGCTCCGGGTGTTCGCTGGCGTCAATCAACAGCATCTCCCCAACACGCTGCGCGCTTTGCTCCTGCAACAGCGCATCGAACTGTTTGCCGCCATTGCAAAAATTAACGTAGCTGCTGTCGCCCAGCGCAATCACGCCGTAACGCAGATTTGGCTGAAAACCGAGATTGTCCTTTATTCCCTGGAACAGCGGCACAATGCTGTCCGGGAGATCGCCCTGCCCCGTCGTCGATGTCACAACCAGCACAACTTTATCCAGATACGGCTGCCAGTCGCTCAGTTGCGGATCTTCAAAGACGGTTGCTTTATGCCCCTGCGCGGTAAGGATCGCCTCGGCCTCTTCGGCAACCAACAGCGAGTTTCCATACATGGTGCCGACAAAAATACCAATTTCCGCCATTAACGTTTTCTCCCTGATTTAAGCCTGATTATTTTCATCCTGCCGGGACAACGCATTAAACTCAACCCTTTCATTCTCAGGGAGAAGTCCGCGCCAGCCAAACTGTGATAACGCCTGCATCCAGACGTCGTCCAGACCGGCGCGCAGGATCAGCGGTTCACCGGTAAAGGGGTGGGTAAGCGTCAGTTGACTGGCGTGCAGCATTAAGCGCTGGCAACCAAAATGCTCTGCGGCGCTGCGATTCTGACGTAAATCGCCGTGTTTGCTGTCGCCGATAATCGGATGGCGTAAATGCGCCAGATGACGTCTGAGCTGGTGTTTACGGCCCGTTTTCGGCTCCAGTTCCACCAGGCCGTAGCGGGTTGTCGGATAACGCCCGGTCGCCACCGGCATTTCGACCGTCGCCAGCCCCCGGTAATGGGTCACGGCAGGTTGCGGGCCTTTATCTTCGCGGGCAAATTTATCGGCAATCTTATCCAGTTCTTCCACCAGCGGATAATCCAGAACGGCCTCATCCATTAACCAGCCGCGCACAATCGCATGGTAGCGTTTCTGAATCTGATGCTGCTCAAACTGCTGCGCCAGCAGGCGCCCCGCTTCGCTGGAAAGCCCCATCAGCAGGACACCGGAAGTCGGCCTGTCGAGCCGGTGGGCAGTAAAGACGTGCTGACCAATCTGGTCGCGTACGGTTTGCATCACCACGACTTTTTCGTCGCGATCCAACCAGCTGCGGTGAACCAGCCAGCCAGACGGTTTATTCACCGCCACCAGCCATTCATCCTGATAGAGGATTTCCAGCATCAGACGTTATCGCTCATAAACAGCGCGTCCAGATCCTGCAATGTCGTCAGGATCACCTCGCGTTGAGGATGATCGGCCGTCAGCGCCATTTCATAATACGGCGCGACAGCAAAGGCTTGCGGAAGCGGCTGCGCGTTATCAAGCAACGCGTGCATACGGGGGATCAGCACCCATTGCAGCCATTCAAGCGGTTCCATCGTATCCATACAAAAAGGTTGCGTGCTGGTAAACAGGTGGGCCTGCGGCTCGTCCATCCGCCAGTGATGATGTTCACGCAGCAGGGCTTCCAGCGCGTGGAGTTGCTGGCGCACACGGTCATGAGTCGTCATGAAATTAACCTCAGTGATGAAAAACTGGCGCGAAGAATAGCATCAGTGAAGACGAAATAAAAAAAAGGGAGCACTGTAAAAACAGTGCTCCCGGTTCGTTTCGCAGCATTCCGGCTACTTTTGGTGCTCCCTGCTCATCCGTGACAACTTTTCCTGTGGTCTTGCGACCTGCTCATCCTGAACAATTTGCATCCTGCTCACATCACCCCGATGTGAATCGACTTCATCCTGAAGTATCCTGGCCATCCTGACCCACCGAACATCCTGCCCGGCTCTCGTTCTCCGTCCTGGAGGTGTCCCTTAACGCATCCGGCGTTTTCCACTTTGCTTCATCCTGAAGCCTGTCCTTGTAACACCATCCTGGCGTGTCCTGCTGAAGCGCCATCATCCTGACGTTCGCTTCGTTGTGCGACTCCTTGTCGACAGGTATAGAATCGCCTGTTTCGCCTTGTCTTACAAGACACTTACAGACAATGCCTTAAGGATATTTTCATATGAAAGGCAGGATTGTTAACTCAACTCATTAATATTAAAGGAATTATAGTTAACACCATGGAATAAGTATTCGCTTATTATCTGGCGATCTCTCACAGGGTATGTAAGAGATCTCTCACACGGTGTCTGGCAAAGTGGATTACAGAAGCGGCTTAAGCTGAGTCAGGAATTCCGCAAGAGAGGCGGCCAGAACGGTACGATTGCGCGTTCCCAGCGTCTCTTTGCAAACTTCCCCAGAGAGATTACACACCGAAATGACCTCAAGTTCATTTTCCAGCGTGGCGATAAAAAGCGTAGGCGGTAACTTGAGACGCTTCTGCGTGACCAGATGGCCGATCAGGTTTTCCTGAACGCGTCTGAAGTCATCTGCGCTCCATGTTTGCAGCAGCGTCAGCTTTTCATCCGCGAACTGCGCGTACATATCCCCGGCAAATTGCGTGGTGTAAAAAGCATGGACCGCAGATTGTATCACAATATCAAATGCGCTTTCAACCGCGTTTACATTCGCCTCGCCTTCAAACGGCTGCGGCTGCCAGTAAACGGCATCGCTGGTCGAAGAGATAATGCACGGGGAAGGCACGCCATACAGCTCTTCGCTGAGCGGCCAGCTGTTGTGTTTCTCATGCCATGCGTCGCAATAACGCGTCGTAAATGCCGTCAGGGCTTGCGATGTCAGTTCGTCCACCGATTTCTCTCTTCATAAAAGCCAGGATACACTTGACGCATAGTGTATCTGGTTTATGACGGTGAAACATGTCTTCTTATGAAAACCATCAGGCGCTTGATGGCCTGACTCTCGGAAAATCAACGGATTACCGGGATAATTATGACGCCAGCCTGCTACAGGGCGTTCCGCGCAGCCTGAATCGCGATCCGCTGGATTTAAAAGCGGACAATCTGCCTTTTCACGGCGCCGATATCTGGACGCTGTATGAACTGTCATGGCTGAACGCGAAAGGCGTGCCGCAGGTCGCCGTTGGTCATGTGGAACTGGACTACACCAGCGTCAATTTGATTGAGTCGAAAAGTTTTAAGCTGTACCTGAACAGCTTTAACCAGACCCGTTTTGACTCCTGGGACGCCGTGCGCCAGACGCTGGAAAACGACCTGCGCGCCTGTGCGCAAGGCGAAGTCAGCGTCGCGCTGTACCGTCTTGATGAGCTGGAAGGGCAACCTGCCGCCCATTTTCACGGCACCTGCATTGATGACCAGGATATCACCATCGATAACTATCAGTTCAGCACCGACTACCTGGAGAATGCCGCCAGCGGCGAAAAAGTCGTGGAAGAGACGCTGGTCAGCCATCTGCTGAAGTCAAACTGCCTGATCACCCACCAGCCGGACTGGGGCTCCATACAAATTTGTTATCGCGGGCGCAAAATTGACCGCGAGAAGCTGCTGCGTTATCTGGTCTCGTTCCGTCATCACAACGAGTTCCACGAGCAGTGCGTAGAGCGCATTTTTAACGACCTTCTGCGTTTCTGCCAGCCGGAAAAACTGAGCGTGTACGCGCGCTATACGCGTCGTGGCGGTCTGGATATCAACCCGTGGCGCAGCAACACCGATTTTGTGCCTGCGACGGGCAGACTGGTGCGTCAGTAATCTTTTTTTCTCAATTTTGCGCGCCTGATTCCGCGCGCAAGGTTGTGAAAGGTCATAAGCCAGCGCTATTGTAATCAACAGGGAATGACGTCTTGCGTCCCATAAGGAGTTTACTTGATTACACATATTAGCCCGCTTGGCTCAATGGACATGTTGTCGCAGCTGGAAGTCGATATGCTTAAACGCACGGCCAGCAGCGACTTGTATCAACTGTTTCGTAACTGTTCGCTTGCCGTACTGAACTCCGGCAGTCTGACTGATAACAGCAAGGAATTGCTGTCTCGTTTTGAAAGTTTCGACATCAACGTGCTGCGTCGTGAACGCGGCGTGAAGCTCGAACTGATTAACCCGCCTGAAGACGCCTTTGTGGACGGACGCATCATCCGCGCCTTGCAGGCTAACCTGTTCGCCGTGTTGCGCGACATCCTGTTCGTCAACGGTCAGATTCACAATGCAGGCCGTTTCCAGCATCTGGATCTCGAAAGCTCGGTGCATATTACCAACCTGGTGTTCTCGATTCTGCGCAACGCCCGGGCGCTGCACGTCGGCGAAGCGCCAAACATGGTCGTCTGCTGGGGCGGTCACTCCATTAACGAAAACGAATATCTCTATGCCCGCCGCGTCGGCACCCAGCTGGGTCTGCGTGAGCTGAACATTTGCACCGGCTGCGGGCCAGGGGCAATGGAAGCGCCAATGAAAGGCGCAGCGGTAGGCCACGCGCAGCAGCGTTACAAAGACAGCCGCTTTATCGGTATGACGGAACCTTCCATCATCGCGGCAGAACCGCCTAACCCGCTGGTCAATGAGTTGATCATCATGCCGGATATCGAAAAACGCCTCGAAGCCTTCGTGCGTATCGCCCACGGCATCATCATCTTCCCGGGCGGCGTCGGTACGGCGGAAGAACTTCTCTATCTGCTGGGGATCCTGATGAACCCGGCGAATAAAGATCAGGTGCTGCCGCTGATCCTCACCGGGCCGAAAGAGAGTGCGGATTACTTCCGCGTGCTGGACGAATTTATCGTGCATACGCTGGGAGAAGACGCCCGCCGTTACTACCGCGTCATCATTGATGACGCCACGGAAGTGGCGCGGCTGATGAAAAAAGCGATGCCGCTGGTGAAAGAGAATCGCCGCGACACTGGCGACGCTTACAGCTTCAACTGGTCGATTCGCATCGCGCCGGACCTGCAAATTCCGTTCGAACCGTCGCATGAGAATATGGCGAATCTGCAACTTTACCCCGATCAACCGGTTGAAATTCTGGCGGCGGATCTGCGGCGCGCCTTCTCCGGCATCGTTGCGGGTAACGTCAAGGAGGTTGGCATCCGTGCGATTGAGGAGTTCGGGCCTTATAAAATCCACGGCGACCGCGAGATGATGCGTCGCATGGACGACCTGCTCCAGGGCTTTGTCGCGCAGCATCGTATGAAACTGCCCGGCTCGGCTTACATTCCCTGCTACGAAATCTGCGCATAACGCGCAGCGCCCGGTGGAGCACATCCGCCGGGTCAGACGATCGTCCGCTTTCTCAGACCGGGTCTGGTGTTTTCACCGCCCGGTTTTTTCATTGATACCAGTCACATAGTGAAGCTAAGTTTATAAATGCCGCTTATATTTCAAAATAAAAGCATTAATGCGCAAACGTTTACCTTACAATACCAATAGTAATTTATCAGCCGTAATTCTTATTAGTCGCGACAATCCTCCAAAAACATTGTTTTTTATAGCCAAACCTCCGTATATTGCGCCCCGATCTTTTAGGGCATATGTCGTTAATGGTAGCCTTCGCGCCCGTAAATTCGCTTTGACGTTTTTTTAACAGATTAATGGTCCAAATTTATCCACATAACAGGTGGATTATTGCATTTGGGATCGCGATCACTGATACATTCATAAGTTAAATGTATCTTTCCGCCCGCAAATTATTACGGCGAAAAATTATATAAAAATCGTCATTAAACGAATTTCATTTTACGGTCAGGTCTTTTTTCATTGGATTAGACCACAAACCTGACTTTTAGCTTCCTCCAGGAGAAACAGATGGAAACCACTCAAACCAGCACTATTGCTTCGATTGATTCTCGAAGCGGATGGCGCAAGACGGACACCATGTGGATGCTGGGCCTTTACGGCACGGCAATCGGCGCGGGCGTACTGTTCCTGCCAATTAACGCAGGCGTCGGCGGTATGATCCCGCTGATCATCATGGCGATTATCGCTTTCCCGATGACCTTCTTCGCACACCGTGGCCTGACTCGCTTCGTGCTGTCCGGTAAAAACCCTGGCGAAGACATCACTGAAGTGGTTGAAGAGCACTTCGGTATTGGCGCGGGTAAACTGATCACCCTGCTCTACTTCTTCGCGATTTACCCGATTCTGCTGGTTTACAGTGTGGCGATTACCAACACCGTGGAAAGCTTCATGACCCACCAGTTGACCATCACCCCGCCGCCGCGCGCGATTCTGTCTCTGATCCTGATTGTCGGCATGATGACCATCGTGCGCTTCGGTGAGCAGATGATCGTTAAAGCGATGAGTATTCTGGTATTCCCGTTTGTTGCGGCCCTGATGCTGCTGGCCCTGTACCTGATCCCTCAGTGGAGCGGCGCAGCGCTGGAAACGCTCTCCTTTGATTCCGCTGCCTCTACCGGCAATGGTCTGTGGATGACGCTGTGGCTGGCAATTCCGGTAATGGTGTTCTCTTTCAACCACTCTCCGATCATCTCCTCCTTCGCGGTCGCGAAGCGTGAAGAGTACGGCGATGCGGCTGAGAAGAAATGCTCTAAGATCCTGGCATTCGCTCACATCATGATGGTGCTGACCGTTATGTTCTTCGTCTTCAGTTGCGTACTGAGCCTGACGCCAGCGGACCTGGCGGCGGCGAAAGAGCAGAACATCTCTATTCTGTCTTACCTGGCGAACCACTTTAACGCGCCAGTTATCGCCTGGATGGCGCCGATCATCGCGATTATCGCCATCACGAAATCCTTCCTCGGCCACTACCTGGGCGCTCGTGAAGGTTTCAACGGAATGGTTATCAAGTCTCTGCGCGGCAAAGGCAAATCCATCGAAATCAACAAGCTGAACAAAATCACTGCGCTGTTCATGCTGGTTACGACCTGGATTGTCGCCACGCTGAACCCAAGCATCCTGGGAATGATTGAAACCCTGGGCGGCCCAATCATCGCGATGATTCTGTTCCTGATGCCGATGTATGCCATCCAGAAAGTCCCGGCAATGCGTAAGTACAGCGGCCACATCAGCAACGTATTCGTTGTTGTTATGGGTCTGATCGCTATCTCCGCTATTTTCTACTCCCTGTTCAGCTAAGTTTTGTAGCGCCGCTTTCGGGCGGCGCTTCCTCCCTGAGATTTAAGCAATGGATGCCCTATGATTAGCGTATTCGATATTTTCAAAATCGGCATTGGCCCTTCCAGCTCTCACACCGTCGGGCCAATGAAAGCAGGCAAACAATTCACGGATGATCTGATTGCCCGCAATATCCTGACCGATGTCACCCGCGTCGTGGTGGATGTCTATGGTTCACTGTCGCTGACCGGTAAAGGTCACCACACTGACATTGCCATTATTATGGGTCTGGCGGGAAATCTGCCGGATACCGTCGACATCGACGCCATTCCGTTCTTTATTCAGGACGTGAACACCCACGGACGTTTACTGCTGGCGAATGGTCAGCATGAAGTGGAGTTTCCGGTCGATAAGTGCATGAATTTCCATGCCGACAACCTGTCTCTGCATGAAAACGGGATGCGTATTAGCGCGCTGGCGGGCGATAAGGTCCTCTACAGCCAAACTTACTACTCCATTGGCGGTGGTTTCATCGTTGATGAAGAACATTTCGGTTTGTCGAACAGTGCGCCGGTCAACGTGCCGTATCCGTACAAATCCGCTGCCGATCTGCAAAAACACTGCCAGGAAACCGGTCTGTCGCTTTCCGGCCTGATGATGCAAAACGAGCTGGCGCTACACAGCAAAGAAGAGCTGGAACAGCACTTTGCCAACGTCTGGGAAGTGATGCGCGGCGGTATTGAACGCGGCATCACGACGGAAGGCGTACTGCCGGGGAAACTGCGCGTTCCACGTCGTGCCGCGGCGCTGCGTCGTATGCTGGTCAGCCAGGATAAAACCACGACCGACCCGATGGCGGTTGTCGACTGGATCAACATGTTCGCGCTGGCGGTCAACGAAGAGAACGCGGCGGGCGGGCGTGTCGTGACTGCGCCAACCAACGGCGCATGCGGCATCGTCCCGGCGGTACTGGCGTACTACGACAAGTTTATCCGCGAAGTTAACGCCAACTCACTGGCTCGCTACATGCTGGTGGCCAGCGCGATCGGCTCTCTGTACAAGATGAACGCCTCCATTTCCGGTGCGGAAGTGGGCTGTCAGGGTGAGGTCGGCGTGGCCTGCTCTATGGCGGCGGCGGGTCTGGCAGAGCTGCTGGGCGGCAGTCCGACACAGGTGTGCATCGCTGCGGAAATCGGCATGGAGCACAACTTGGGTCTGACCTGCGATCCGGTTGCGGGCCAGGTACAGGTGCCGTGCATTGAGCGTAACGCGATTGCCTCCGTGAAAGCGGTCAACGCCGCGCGTATGGCGCTGCGTCGTACCAGCGAGCCGCGCGTGTGCCTCGATAAAGTTATTGAGACCATGTACGAAACCGGTAAAGACATGAACGCCAAGTACCGTGAAACCTCCCGCGGCGGCCTGGCGATGAAGATTGTCGCCTGCGATTAAGTCCTACCACGTTTCAGGATCTGTAGGCCGGATAAGGCGCTCGCCGCCATCCGGCATTTATTGCCTGATGGCGCTTCGCTTATCAGGCCTACGGATCGCGCTATTTCGCAACACTCGCCTCCTGTCGCCCTGGATGTTACCCTGTCCCCAAATTTGTCAGGGAGAATACCGTGGCCGTCCATCTGCTTATCGTCGATGCACTGAATTTAATTCGCCGTATTCATGCGGTTCAAGGATCGCCCTGCGCGGAGACCTGCCTGCATGCGCTTGAGCAGTTGATTGTACACAGTCAGCCGACACACGCCGTCGCCGTATTTGACGATGACGCGCGCAACAGCGGCTGGCGTCATCAGCGTCTCCCGGACTACAAAGCCGGTCGTCCTCCCATGCCTGACGAGTTGCACAATGAAATGCCCGCAATACGCGCCGCCTTCGAACAGCGCGGCGTGCAATGCTGGGTTTCCAGCGGCAATGAGGCGGATGATTTAGCCGCCACGCTGGCGGTCAAGGTCACACAGGCCGGGCATCAGGCCACTATCGTTTCTACCGACAAAGGCTACTGTCAGTTGCTCTCCCCGACGCTGCGTATCCGCGATTATTTCCAGAAACGCTGGCTGGATGCGCCATTCATTGAGAAAGAGTTCGGCGTCCTCCCCCAACAGTTGCCGGACTACTGGGGGCTGGCGGGGATTAGCAGTTCAAAAGTCCCCGGCGTGGCGGGCATTGGCCCCAAAAGCGCGACTCAATTGTTGGTTCAGTTTCAGACTCTGGAAGGGATTTATGCGCACCTCGACGAGGTAGCGGAAAAGTGGTGCAAGAAGCTTGAAGCGCATAAAGAGATGGCATTTTTGTGCCGCGATATCGCGCGCCTGCAAACGGATCTCCATATCGACGGGAACTTACAGCAGCTACGGCTGACGCGGTAGCTGTGTTGCCGGGTGGCGCTGCGCTTATCCGGCCTACATTTCGTGCAATCCTGTAGGCCGGATAAGGCCATCTGGCAAAATTACCAGGCGGTATGGTACAACTCGACGATATCGGCAATACTCGCTTCACGCGGATTACCACCGGTGCAAACATCGTCAAATGCCGCCTGCGCCAGCGCCGGAATATCCTCTTTACGCACGCCGACATCGCGTAAATGCAACGGAATACCGACGTCCCGGTTGAGGGTAAATACCGCTTCCACGGCGGCATTACGCGCCTCGCTCAAACTTATCCCTTCGACCTTCTCGCCCATCGCACGCGCGATATCACGGAACTTCTCACCGGTATATTCCGCGTTGTAGCGCATGATATGCGGCAGAAGAATCGCATTAGCAACGCCGTGCGGAGTGTTATAAAACGCGCCCAGCGGATGCGCCATCCCGTGCACCAGCCCAAGCCCCACGTTGGAAAAGCCCATCCCGGCAACGTACTGCCCCAGCGCCATCGCTTCGCCCGCTTCACGCTCGCCCGCAACCGAACCACGCAATGCCCCGGCGATGATCTCAATGGCCTTAATATGCAGCGCATCCGTCAACGCCCACGCGGCACGGGTGATGTATCCTTCGATCGCGTGGGTTAACGCATCCACCCCGGTTGCCGCCTTCAGCGCGGGCGGCATGCCGTCCATCATGTCGGCATCAATAAACGCGACCTGCGGGATATCATGCGGATCGACACAAACAAATTTACGCCGCTTTTCTTCATCGGTGATCACATAGTTAATGGTCACTTCCGCTGCGGTTCCCGCAGTGGTCGGGATCGCCATCACCGGCACGCTCGGATAACGGGTCAGCGACAGACCTTCCAGACTGCGCACGTCAGCAAACTCAGGGTTATTGCTGATAATGCCGATCGCCTTACAGGTATCCTGCGGGGAGCCGCCGCCGATGGCAATCAGGTAGTCTGCCCCGCTTTGTTGAAATACGTTCAGCCCCTCTTTCACCACGCCGATGGTTGGATTTGGGATCACGCCATCGTAGATCGCCCATGCCAGCCCTGCGGCATCCATCTTATCCGTGACGTTTCTGACCACACCGCACTGCACCAGCGTTTTGTCACTGACAATTAGCGCCTTGCGATAGCCCCGGCGTTGAACCTCATCGGTTAACGCCGCCACCGCCCCCCGGCCAAACCATGCCGTTTCGTTCAGGATCATTCTGTTCGCCATAGCCCGTCTCCTTCGCTGTGCGAAATTACTCTTCGATACGTAATCCGTAGGTTTTGAATTTTTCCAGCACAATGGCGATAGCCTCATCATCCAGTACAGGCACCGGATCGGTAATCGCCAGCGTACTGAGGTACAGCTGCGCCAGCACTTCCACTTCATGCGCCAGCCACAGCGCTTTTTCCAGGTTCTCTTCGCAGGCGATCAACCCATGATGCTGTAGCAGGGTCGCTTTGCGATTTTTGAGCGCAACGGCAACGTATTCAGAAAGTTCACGCGTGCCGAACGTGGCGTAAGGCGCACACGGAATGGAGTTCCCCCCCGCCGCCGCAATCATGTAATGAATGGCTGGAATAGGACGATTGAGGATCGACACCGCCGTGCAGTGAACGGCATGGTTATGGACGACAGCGTTAGCATCCGGGCGCGTCTGGTAGGCCGCCATATGGAAACGCCACTCGCTGGAAGGCAATTTTCCCTGCTCATGCTGACCCTCTGCATCAATAAAGACGATATGTGATTCGGTGAGTTTGTCATACGGAATGCCCGTTGGCGTGATCAGCATCCCGCCCTGATAACGCACGCTCACATTGCCTGCGGTCCCCTGGTTCAGCCCCAGCCGGGTCATCTCCAGGCAGGTGTCGATAATCTGGCGGGCCAGTGTGTTTCGTTCCATTAGTTACCTCTCTCAGTCATTCAAAACGCGACAACAGAACAGCACGTTGCTCTGCTGAATTAATTGAACATTTGGTAACCATCATCATATTGAATAGCGATAAAGGAATTTACATGACTTTATTTTGTGATACGCATCAATTAATCACGTCAGTTAAATACCGTTTTCGCCGGATTCACTCTCGCCAAAATGACCGCTCTTAATATTATTTATCCAAACGGGCATTTTCATAATATTTGTAACAAATGCCCGTTTTCGCAGTAATAAATTAAATCGGTCATCAACGCTGTGGGTTTTTAATTTTATTTACTCAAACGGGCATCATTTTTCAGAAATTAAAGTGATGATAATCACATAAAGCCCCCCTCCAGGTGCTAAATGTGACCACCATCATATTAAACAGCGTTTTTTATTTGAAAATGAATTCATGAGTTCACCATCAACAGCCAATTTTCTCTGGCAGATAACAGGAACTCGCCTGGTTTGTCGATCTGGTGAGAAACACCGGTCGTACTTCTAAAATGTTGAACACGCTTCTGAGCCAATGAGGATGCTATGGGAAACACAACAATACAGACGCAGAGTTTTCGTGCGGTGGATACAGGGCAAAGCAAACGCTATATCATTCCGTTCGCTTTACTCTGCTCACTGTTTTTCCTTTGGGCGGTTGCCAATAACCTGAATGACATTTTATTACCACAATTTCAGCAAGCCTTTACGTTAACTAATTTTCAGGCAGGTTTGATTCAGTCTGCTTTTTATTTCGGCTATTTTGTTATTCCCATCCCCGCGGGTATTTTGATGAAAAAGCTGAGTTATAAAGCGGGGATAATTACCGGACTATTCTTATATGCTTTTGGCGCGGCATTATTCTGGCCAGCTGCTGAAGTGATGAATTACACCTTGTTTTTGATTGGTCTTTTTATTATTGCCGCAGGACTTGGTTGTCTTGAAACCGCCGCGAACCCTTTTGTTACGGTATTAGGGCCAGAAAGCGGTGGCCATTTCCGTCTCAATCTGGCGCAAACATTTAACTCTTTCGGCGCTATTATCGCCGTGGTGTTCGGGCAAAGTCTTATTTTGTCTAACGTTCCACATCAATCTCAGGACGTGCTCGATAAAATGACGCCTGAGCAATTGAGTACATATAAACACAGCCTGGTTTTATCGGTACAGACGCCTTATATGATCATCGTGGCTATCGTTTTATTGGTTGCCCTGCTGATCATGCTGACCAAATTCCCGGCGCTACAGAGCGACGATCACAGTGACGCCCAACAAAGTTCATTCACCGCTTCGCTTGCCCGCCTGGTGCGTATTCGCCACTGGCGCTGGGCGGTGCTGGCGCAGTTCTGCTACGTCGGTGCGCAAACCGCCTGCTGGAGCTACCTGATCCGTTACGCTATCGAAGAGATCCCCGGCATGACGCCTGGCTTTGCCGCCAACTACCTGACCGGCACGATGGTGTGCTTCTTTATTGGCCGCTTCTCCGGCACCTGGCTTATCAGCCGCTTTGCGCCGCATAAAGTGCTGGCTGCCTATGCCCTGCTCTCCATGATCCTGTGCCTAGTTTCAGCCTTTAGCGGCGGCCATATCGGTCTGCTGGCCCTGACGCTGTGCAGCGCATTTATGTCGATTCAGTACCCCACTATCTTCTCGCTGGGTATTAAAAATCTGGGACAGGACACCAAATACGGCTCGTCGTTCATCGTCATGACCATCATTGGCGGCGGCATCGTCACGCCGGTCATGGGTTTTGTCAGCGATGCGGCTGGCAACATCCCAACGGCTGAGCTGGTCCCGGCGCTCTGCTTTGCCGTCATCTTCATCTTTGCCCGTTTCCGTTCACAAGCGGCAACTAACTGAATATTTTTCCGAATAACGTGAGGAACCTGTAATGAAAAAAATCAGCTTACCGAAAATTGGCATTCGCCCGGTTATTGATGGACGTCGCATGGGGGTACGCGAGTCGCTGGAAGAACAGACCATGAATATGGCGAAAGCCACCGCTGCGCTTATCACCGAAAAACTCCGCCATGCCTGCGGCGCGCAGATTGAATGTGTGATTGCGGATACCTGCATTGCCGGAATGGCGGAATCCGCCGCCTGTGAAGAGAAATTCAGCAGCCAGAATGTTGGCGTAACCATTACCGTGACGCCGTGCTGGTGCTACGGCAGCGAAACCATCGATATGGACCCAATGCGCCCGAAAGCCATCTGGGGCTTCAACGGTACGGAACGTCCCGGCGCCGTTTATCTGGCCGCCGCGTTGGCCGCGCACAGCCAGAAAGGCATTCCGGCATTCTCTATTTATGGTCATGACGTACAGGATGCCGACGACACCTCGATCCCTGCCGACGTTGAAGAAAAACTGTTGCGCTTTGCGCGCGCTGGTCTGGCGGTCGCCAGCATGAAAGGCAAAAGCTACCTCTCTGTGGGCGGCGTCTCAATGGGGATTGCCGGTTCCATCGTCGATCACAACTTCTTTGAGTCCTGGCTGGGGATGAAAGTGCAGGCGGTGGACATGACCGAGCTGCGCCGTCGCATCGACCAGAAAATCTATGACGAAGCCGAGCTGGAGATGGCGCTGGCGTGGGCGGATAAAAACTTCCGCTATGGCGAGGATCAGAACGCGCAGCAGTACAAACGTAATGAAGAACAAAGCCGCGCGGTGCTGAAAGAGAGTCTGCTGATGGCGATGTGCATTCGCGACATGATGCAGGGCAACAACAAGCTGGCGGAAAAAGGGCTGGTCGAAGAGTCGCTGGGTTATAACGCTATTGCGGCAGGCTTCCAGGGCCAGCGCCACTGGACCGATCAATACCCGAACGGCGACACCGCCGAAGCGCTGCTGAACAGCTCCTTTGACTGGAACGGCGTGCGCGAACCGTTTGTCGTCGCTACCGAAAACGACAGCCTCAACGGCGTAGCGATGCTGCTGGGCCACCAGCTCACCGGAACCGCGCAGGTCTTTGCCGACGTGCGAACCTACTGGTCGCCGGAAGCGGTAGAGCGCGTCACAGGCCAGCCGCTCACCGGCCTTGCGGAGCACGGCATCATTCACCTGATCAACTCCGGCTCTGCGGCGCTGGACGGCTCCTGCAAACAGCGCGATAGCGAAGGCAAACCGACCATGAAGCCGCACTGGGAAATCAGCCAACAGGAAGCGGACGCCTGCCTGGCCGCTACCGAATGGTGCCCGGCGATCCACGAATACTTCCGTGGCGGCGGCTACTCCTCTCGCTTCCTGACCGAAGGCGGCGTGCCGTTCACCATGACCCGCGTGAACATCATCAAGGGTCTGGGGCCGGTACTGCAAATCGCTGAAGGCTGGAGCGTGGAACTGCCGAAAGAGATGCACGATCAGCTCGACGCCCGCACCAACTCGACCTGGCCGACCACCTGGTTTGCGCCGCGTCTTACCGGTAAAGGCCCGTTCACCGACGTTTACTCGGTGATGGCGAACTGGGGCGCTAACCACGGCGTACTGACCATCGGCCACGTCGGCGCTGACTTCATCACGCTCGCCGCCATGCTGCGTATTCCGGTCTGCATGCACAACGTGGACGATGCGAAAATCTACCGTCCTTCCGCCTGGGCTGCGCACGGTATGGATATTGAAGGCCAGGATTATCGCGCCTGCCAGAACTACGGGCCGCTGTACAAACGTTAATGCGTCACTTCTTTGCCCGGTGGCGTAAGCTTACCGGGCCTACAATTTCGCATTTTGTAGGCCGGATCAGCGAAGCGCCATCCGGCAACGTTTCGGAGCTACTATGAAACAAGACGTCATTCTGGTTCTCGACTGCGGCGCCACCAACGTACGGGCAATGGCCGTTGACCGTCAGGGAAACATTGTCGCCCGCGCATCAACAGCGAATGCCAGCGACATCGCCACGGAAAATAGCGCCTGGCATCAGTGGTCGCTGGCGGCCATTCTGCAACGCTTCGCGGACTGCTGTCAGCAACTGAAGACGGAACTGGCGGCCTGCCGGGTTCGCGGCATCACCGTCACGACGTTCGGCGTAGACGGTGCGCTGGTCGATGAACACGGTCAGTTGCTCTATCCGGTGATCAGCTGGAAATGCCCCCGCACCCTTGCCGTCATGGAAAACATCGGCCGCTTTATGCCGCCGCAGCAGTTGCAGGCGATCTCCGGCGTCGGCGCATTCGCCTTTAATACGCTGCATAAACTGGTGTGGCTGAAAGAGAACCACCCGCAGTTGCTCGAACAGGCGCACGCCTGGCTGTTTATTTCATCACTGATCAACCACCGTTTAACCGGTGAATTCACCACCGATATCACCATGGCGGGCACCAGCCAGATGCTGGATATCCACCAGCGGGATTTCAGCCCGGAGATTTTACAGGCCACGGGTTTACCCCGCCGTCTGTTTCCACGGTTAGTTGAAGCAGGCGAACGGATTGGCACGCTGCAAAACGACGCCGCAAACCTGCTTGGGCTTGAGGCGGGTATTCCGGTGATCTCCGCCGGGCATGACACGCAGTTTGCCCTCTTTGGCGCCGGCGCAGAACAGGATGAACCGGTACTCTCGTCCGGTACGTGGGAAATCCTGATGGTACGCAGCGCGCAGGTGAACACGCCGCTGCTCAGCCATTACGCCGGTTCCACCTGTGAACTGGACAGCCAGGCCGGACTTTATAACCCAGGCATGCAGTGGCTGGCTTCCGGCGTGCTCGAATGGGTGCGCAAACTGCTCTGGACGCCAGAAACGCCGTGGCAGACGCTGATTGACGAGGCGCACGCCATTCCGCCGGGAGCTGAAGGCGTGAAGATGCAGTGCGATCTCCTCACCTGTCAAAACGCGGGCTGGCAGGGGGTGACGCTGAACACAACGCGTGGTCATTTTTACCGCGCCGCGCTGGAAGGGCTAACGGCGCAACTGCAACGTAATCTGCAAACGCTGGAAAAGATTGGTCACTTCCAGGCAACTGAGCTTCTGCTGGTTGGCGGCGGAAGCCGCAACGCACTGTGGAATCAAATCAAAGCCAATCTGCTTGATATACCGATTAAGGTGCTGGATGACGCGGAAACCACCGTCGCCGGGGCCGCCATGTTCGGCTGGTATGGCGTAGGCGAATTTGCCAGCCCGGAACAGGCCCGAGCCCAGGTGCGCTATCAGTACCGCTATTTCTGGCCGCAAACTGAACCCGAATTTATTGAGGGAGTGTGAGATGCTAAAAACTATTTCGCCATTAATATCCCCTGAGTTACTGAAAGTGCTGGCTGAAATGGGGCACGGGGATGAGATTATTTTTTCCGATGCCCACTTTCCCGCGCACAGCATGGGACCGCAGGTTATTCGCGCAGATGGTCTGAAAGTCAGCGATCTGCTCCGGGCGATTATCCCGCTGTTTGAACTGGACAGCTACGCGCCGCCGCTGGTGATGATGGCCGCCGTGGAGGGCGATTCGCTCGACCCGACGGTTGAAGCGCGTTATCGCGATGCGCTCTCATTACAGACGCCGTGCCCGGAGATTGTCCGCATCGACCGCTATGCGTTTTATGAGCGGGCGCAAAAAGCCTTTGCGATCGTTATCACAGGAGAGTGCGCGAAGTACGGGAATATTCTTTTAAAAAAAGGGGTAACGCCGTAATCTCTTGCCGGTGCGCCCGCATGATGCGGGCGTTCATCGAATGATGGGGTGAGAAAAGATGAAAGCGGCACGCCAACAAGCGATAGTAGACCTGCTGATCAACCATAAAAGTCTGACCACCGAGGCGCTGTCAGTACAGCTTAACGTCAGCAAAGAGACTATTCGCCGCGATCTCAGCGAGCTACAGGCGCAGGGAAAAGTGCTGCGCAATCACGGGCGCGCCAAGTATATTCACCGGGAAAACCAGGACAGCGGCGACCCGTTCCACATCCGGCTGAAAAGCCACTATGCGCATAAGGCGGATATCGCCAGGGAGGCGCTGGCATGGATAGAACCGGGCATGGTGATCGCTCTGGACGCCAGCTCAACCTGCTGGTATCTGGCCCGCCAGTTGCCGGACATTGATATTCACGTCTTTACCAACAGTCACCCGATTTGCCAGGAGCTGGGCAAACGCGAGCATATTCAGCTCATCAGTTCCGGCGGCCAGCTTGAGCGTAAATATGGCTGCTACGTCAATCCGTCGCTTATTTCTCAGCTTAAGCCGCTCGACATTGACCTGTTTATTTTTTCCTGCGAAGGGATTGACCGCGGCGGCGCGCTCTGGGACTCAAATACGATCAACGCGGATTTCAAATCCACGCTGCTTAAGCGCGCATCGCAGTCTTTATTGTTGATCGACAAGAGTAAGCTCAACCGCTCGGGAGAGGCCTGCATCGGGCATCTGGATGATGTGACGCACATCATTTCCGATGAGCGCCAGGGGGTGATTCATGCCTGATAGCGTTGCCGCTTATCAGGCCAACAAATACCCGGCGCAGGCCGGATAAGGCATTTACGCCGCTATCCGGCAATCCATCGTATTACCGCTCGTCGCGACGCCCGCCCACGGCGGCCCACAGCCGACGGACATGCACGGTCACTTCTTCACGATCGTGATACAGCTGTCGCGCCTGAATTTGCGCGTTAATGCCGTGTTCATCAAGCTGCGCCTGAATATACGCCAGGTTCTGCGACACCTCTTCATAGCGTTTTTTCATCGGCAGCTTGAGATTGAAGATCGTCTCGCGACACCAGCCGTTTACTAACCACTGCGCCATCAGCGCGGCAACCTTAGCAGGCTTTTCCACCATGTCGCACACCATCCACGAGATGTTATTGCGATTCGGACGGTATCTGAATCCATCTTCGCGCAGCCAGGTCACCTGCCCGGTATCCATCAGGCTCTGCGCCATTGGGCCGTTATCGACAGAGTAAACCCACATGTTGCGCTTCACTAACTGGTAGGTCCAACCGCCAGGGCAGGCGCCTAAATCCACGGCATACATCCCGTTCGCCAGACGTTCATCCCACTCATCGGCCGGAATAAAAACATGCAGCGCTTCTTCCAGCTTCAGCGTCGAACGGCTTGGCGCATCGGCCGGGAATTTCAGCCGCGGAATCCCCATATAGAACGGCGAGTTGTTGTCAGGATACGAATACCCGGTATAACAGCAGCCCGGCGCGATGAAGAAAACATGTACCACCGGACGCTTTGGCGTTTCATAGTTTGTCAGTATCCCCGCGTCGCGCAGCGCGGCACGCAGCGGCACCGTAAATTTACGGCAAAACTTCATCAACTCTTTGCTTTCATTGGTGTCTGCGACTTCAACACGCAGCTCGCCGCCTTTTTCCACAACGCCCTGTAGCATCCCGACAATCGGCGTAATGCGATCGTCCGGCGGCAGGTCGCGCAGCAGCTCGCCGACGACGAACATCTGACGCGCAAAAATGAGCGAGGAAAAAGGCAACTCTTTTACTATTTTTTCAGCATCGTCCGGCTGATAGCACTCAAAGACGACGTATCCGGCATTGTCTTTAACACGAGCGAAGCCAAAGATTTCCCGACGCGCCGCCTTATCCGTTATTTCAGCAGCGCACTCCTTTTCAAAACCAGGGCGACACAACAATACAACCTTATTCATGACCAACGCCCTTACGTTTCAAACGGATGGCGCCAATTAACATCAGCACCCAGCCTGCCAGGAAACTCACGCCGCCGACAGGAGTAACAAACGCCCACAGGCGTAAATGAGACAGCGCCAGGCA
This sequence comes from Citrobacter koseri ATCC BAA-895, assembly GCF_000018045.1. NCBI lineage: Bacteria > Pseudomonadati > Pseudomonadota > Gammaproteobacteria > Enterobacterales > Enterobacteriaceae > Citrobacter > Citrobacter koseri. Next base: position 3,876,335 of record NC_009792.1, read on the forward strand.
ATACAGGCTGCCGCTAAACAGCACCGTACCTAACGCCAGAAAAACGCTGCTCCAGTAAAACCAGATGCTAATGCGTCGCTGCATCGCAACCGCCAGGCCAAAAATGGCCAGCGTATGAAACGCCTGATATTGCAGGCCGGTCTGGACCCAGCCCATTTCAACCACACCAAGAGTTTTGCTCAGGACATGCGCCCCAAAGGCACCCAGAGCAACATAGATAAAGCCGCTTATCGCGGCAAAAATCAGCATAAAACGGCTGGTCATGGTAGTACCCTAAATAAATTATTGTTCGTAACGAAAGCGGAATTTTTCTTGTTCAGCGGCCGCTTTGGTCAGAATCCACTGACGAAAGGCGGCTATTTTACCCAGTTCTGCCTGACTGTCATGACAAACCAGATAAAAAGCATTTTTACTGACCAGAACGTCGTTAAAGGGACAGACAAGACGCCCGGCTTCAATTTCTGATTGCGCCATGACGTTGTTCGCCAGCGCAACCCCCTGTCCGTGGATGGCAGCCTGTAGCACCATTGCGCTATGGCTGAAAATAGGTCCCTGCTGCACATTAATATGATTCAGCCCCAACTGACGCGTATAGGTCTGCCAGTCTCTTCGCGAAGCATCATGCAGTAATGTATGTTTTGCCAGATCTTCCGGCGTCTTTAACGGCTTATCGCCCGTCAGTAATAACGGTGAACACACCGGCAGTAAATATTCTGCGTACAATTTTTCGACGCGCAAGCCCGGCCAGTTGCCACGCCCATAAAAAATAGCGACGTCGACATCATCAGCCAGCTTATCTTCCTGACGGTCCACGGCCTGAATTCTGACATCGATTCCCGGATAAGTTGAGTTAAAGCTTGAGAGTCGAGGAACCAGCCACTGGATCGCAAAACTGGGCAATAAACTGACCGTAAGCGCGCCTTTTGCACTCCGCGCCTGAAGTTTACGCGTCGCTTCGGTTAATTGCGAAAAAATCTCTTTGATGTCGAGGAAATAGCTCTGCCCCTCTTCCGTTAGCAAAAGCGAACGATTGCGACGACGGAACAGTTTTAGCCCCAAAAAATCCTCAAGTGACTTGATTTGGTGACTTACTGCGGCCTGTGTCACAAAAAGCTCTTCTGCTGCGCGAGTGAAGCTTAAATGCCGCGCTGCGGCATCAAAAACACGTAATGCATTTAAGGGTGGTAATCGTTTTGACATGGCTTTTAGACTTTGATGTTAAATAAATTTAACAATTAGGTAACCTTGTGTAACCTATTAGTTTTTTTAATCTGAGCCATTATAATTTGTCCGTTGAGGTTCTACCAGCAAATACCTATAGTGGCGACACTTCCTGAGCCGGAACGAAAAGTTTTATCGGAATGCGTGTTCTGATGGGCTTTTGGCTTACGGTTGTGATGTTGTGTTGTTGTGTTTGCAATTGGTCTGCGATTCAGACCATGGTAGCGAAGCTACCCTTTTTCACTTCCTGTACATTTACCCTGTCTGTCCATAGTGATTAATGTAGCACCGCCAATTGCGGTGCTTTTTTTTGTCCATGACCGACCGGTTACTGATCCAGTTCGACCATCTCTTTAACGTCAGTACGATTGATCTGCTGTTTGTTGCCGTTAGCGTCTTTATAAGAAATCATGCCGGTTTCATCATCGGTTTTTGGCTTACCGTCTGACACGATAGTACGGCCATCATTTGTGTGCATCACATAATTCGGACCGGAACAGGCGCTCAGGGCAAAAGTCAGCATACATGCAGAGATCATTGCGGCAGTCTTTTTCATTTTCATCTTCTTCTCCTTAAAGCTGTTTATGCTAAATAAAACGGGTTCCGTAACAGGCAAAAACATTCGCCTAACACTATTTAGCATAACCTGCTTCCCTGACTTCACCAGGATAACCAGACAATTCCGATGGTTAGGACAAACCTTGTATCACAGCCCTTTTTGCGCCACGATCGGTATACTGAATTGAGGAATACCATGAACGCTTTCAATCCTGCGCAGTTTCGCGCGCAATTTCCTGCCCTTACCGATGCGGGCGTTTATCTCGACAGCGCCGCGACGGCGCTTAAGCCTCAGGCCGTGATCGACGCTACGCATCAGTTCTACAACCTGAGCGCCGGAAACGTCCATCGCAGCCAGTTCGCCGAGGCACAGCGGCTAACCGCACGCTATGAAGCGGCGCGCGGCAAAGTGGCGCAGTGGCTGAACGCACCTGATGATGCTTCGATTGTCTGGACACGCGGCACCACGGAAGCCATCAATATGGTGGCGCAATGCTATGCCCGCCCGCGCCTGCAACCCGGCGATGAGATAATCGTCAGTGAAGCGGAGCATCACGCGAATCTCGTTCCCTGGCTGATGGTCGCTCAGCAGACGGGCGCAAAAATCGTCAAACTGCCCCTGAATGCCCTTTTCCTCCCCGACGTGGAGCGTCTGCCTGAACTCATCACGCCACGCAGCCGGATTCTGGCCCTAGGACAGATGTCGAACGTCACGGGCGGCTGCCCGGACCTGGCGCGCGCTATCACGCTGGCGCACGCGGCAGGGATGGTGGTGATGGTTGACGGCGCGCAAGGCGCGGTGCATTTCCCCGCCGATGTACAGCAGCTGGATATTGATTTTTATGCTTTCTCCGCCCACAAGCTGTACGGCCCGACGGGCATCGGCGCGCTGTACGGTAAACCGGCCTTACTGGAAGAGATGTCCCCGTGGCTCGGCGGCGGTAAGATGATCGCTGAAGTCAATTTTGAAGGATTCACAACCCAGGCCGTTCCCTGGCGTCTGGAAGCCGGCACGCCAAACGTGGCTGGGGTTATTGGCCTTAGCGCCGCGCTGGAGTGGCTGGCGGAAGTGGATATGGCGCAGGCCGAAAGCTGGAGTCGCGGTCTGGCGACGCTGGCGGAAGACGCGCTGGCGAAGCGTCCGGGTTTCCGCTCTTTCCGTTGCCAGGACTCCAGCCTGCTGGCCTTCGATTTTACCGGCGTTCATCACAGCGATATGGTGACGTTACTGGCCGAATACGGCATCGCCCTGCGCGCCGGGCAGCACTGCGCGCAGCCGCTGCTGGCGGCGCTTGGCGTAACGGGCACCCTGCGCGCCTCTTTTGCGCCGTATAATACAAAGCATGATGTGGATGCGTTGGTCAGCGCCGTTGACCGCGCGCTGGAAATACTGGTGGATTAATGACAAGCCCTCTTTTTGCCGGACACCCGTTTGGCACGACCGTAACGGAAGAGACGTTACGCGCTCTCTTTATCCCGCTCTCGCAGTGGGAGGACAAGTATCGCCAGCTTATTCTGTTGGGTAAGCAACTCCCGGCATTGCCGGATGAGCTAAAAACGCAGGCAAAAGAGATCGCAGGATGTGAGAACCGCGTCTGGCTGGGGCATACCCTGTCAGAGAAGGGAACGCTACACTTTTTCGGTGACAGCGAAGGGCGTATTGTACGTGGTTTGCTGGCGGTTTTACTCACGGCGGTAGAGGGAAAGACCCCGGCGGAACTGCTGGCGCACTCGCCGCAGGGGTTGTTTGATGAGTTAGGCTTAACAACACAACTTAGCGCATCGCGCAGCCAGGGGCTGAATGCGCTGAATAACGCGATTATTGAGGCTGCCCAGCAAGCCGGATGACGACGCTGATGCGTCTTATCCGGCCTACAACACCGCACGAACCGTAGGTCGGATAAGCATAGCGCCATCCGACACAATCAAGCCTGACGCGCCGCCTTCGCCATCATCTTCTTCAGCGCGTGGGACACAGCAACAAAGCCAAAGGTCGCAGTTACCATCGTGGCTGCGCCGAATCCAGAGGCGCAATCCATTCGTTTCGGCCCTTCCGCCGTCGCTTTCATCGCACATACGGAACCATCAGCCTGCGGATAAACCAGCGCTTCCGTTGAGAACACGCAGTCCACGCCCAGTTTGCCCTTGCTGTTTTTCACCACACCAAAGTCGCTTTTCAGTCGTTCGCGCAGTTTCGCCGCCAGCGGGTCCTGGATGGTTTTCGCCAGATCCGTTACCTGAATCTGGGTCGGGTCTATCTGCCCACCCGCCCCGCCGGTGGTGACTAACGGAACCTTATTTCGGCGGCACCAGGCAATCAGCGCGGCTTTTGGCCGCACGCTGTCGATGGCATCAATGACATACGAAAACCCTGCGCTCATATACTCTGCGACGTTATCCGGCGTGACAAAGTCATCCACCACCGTCACCCGGCACTCCGGGTTGATCTGACGAATACGCTCGGCCATCACCTCGGCCTTCGCCAGACCGACGTTATCGCGCAGCGCATGAATTTGCCGGTTGGTGTTGGTGACGCATACGTCATCCATATCGATGAGCGTGATCGCGCCAATGCCGGTACGCGCCAGCGCCTCTGCCGCCCAGGAGCCGACGCCGCCGATTCCGACCACGCAAATATGCGCACCGGCAAACAGCTGCAACGCTTTTTCACCATACAGACGGGCGGTGCCGCCAAAACGCTGGCGCCAGGCATCACTAATTACAACAGACATACGACCTCAGAATTAAAAAGGGGTAATACGATCGTAGGCCGGATACGTCGCTTGCGACGCCATCCGGCATGATTTGCCTGATGGCGCTACGCTTATCAGGCCTACGATTTAAATCTTCAGCGAAGCCGCCATCAGGCAATCAACCGCTAAATACGTTACCGGTTCCCGGGGCGTTTTTCAGCACCCAGACGCGCCCATAGTGATTATACCAGCCTGCGCGGTGCCCGGCGTCCGGGCCTATCCCCTGATAAATATCAAAGTGCTGGCCTTTAATCGCGCCGCCCACGTCCAGCGCCACCATCAGGCGCAATTCATACTGGCCGTTAAACTTGCCGTTGTTATCCAGCAACGGGACTTCCGCCAGCAGAGTTGTTCCTGCCGGGATAATGCTGCGATCGGAAGCCACAGACGCACGGCCGATAAGCGGCACGGCGCTGGCGCCTTTCACCGGGGCAAAAGATTGCGGCTTAAAGAAGACGAATGACGGGTTTTGCTCCAGCAGCTCGCGCACTTCCGCTTCACTGTGGGTTTCTCCCCAGTGGCGAATAGCCTGCATCGACATATCTTCTTTCTTCACTTCACCGCGATCGATCAGCACCTTGCCGATACTGCGGTAAGCATGGCCGTTTTTCCCGGCATAGCTGAAGAAATTCAGCGGGCTGCCGTCGCCAAAATCAATATAGCCGCTGCCCTGAACGTCCATGATGAAGTTATCCATCAGCGAGTTGCTGTACGCCAGAATGTAGCTGTCGCTCAGCGCGCCGGAATAGATCTCGGCACGAGACGGTAAGCGGCCGCGTTTTGGCGGCATGCGATAAATAGGGTACTGGAACTCGCCCTGACGGGTATGGCGCGCCTGGATAACCGGCGTGTAGTAGCCAGTAAACTGGACGTTGCCGTAGTTATCCGCCCCTTCCATCTGCCAGGCATCAATACCAAACTGGCGCATCATTCGCGTATCGCCACCGGAACGTAACCACTCCTGCACGGCGTTATAGACGTTGCTCTGGTTGCCATACAGACGCGGCGACGCGCTGCGGATTTGGTTGACCTGCTCGGCGAAATCGCCTGCGTTGATAGGCGCCCCAATGGCGTCAGGTTGGTTCACCAGTGAGAAAGGCTGGGTAAACTTCCCGTCTTTATACTGCTGGCCGCGATCGGTCGGTTTAGAGGAACAGGCGGCAAGCATTGCAACCACCGCCCCCATAAGAAGGTAATTTGCCCAACGTCCTTTCATGAGTTCTCGTCTTTTAGCTGTAAATCTTGCGCTATGAAGATAACAAACCCCCGAACCTAATGAAATGCGAAGCGCTCCCCTGACGCAAATTACGCACAAAAAACGTACCAAAGCGCGTTGTTTTTGCACACAATCATCCCAATTTCGTGATCCGGGTGAAAAAAGGGTTGCATGAAAATGTTAGCAGAGTATAGTGCGCATCCACGGACGCGGGGTGGAGCAGCCTGGTAGCTCGTCGGGCTCATAACCCGAAGGTCGTCAGTTCAAATCTGGCCCCCGCAACCAATTAAAATCTGATGTAATATTTTGCAAAGTAGTTCGAATCACAACAAGGCGGCGACGCAGTGAATCCTTAGGAGCTTACTCCAGTAAGTGACTGAGGTGAACGAGGAAAGCCAACGCAGATGTGGTTTGAAATACGAAGCAGAAAGACGGACGCGGGGTGGAGCAGCCTGGTAGCTCGTCGGGCTCATAACCCGAAGGTCGTCGGTTCAAATCCGGCCCCCGCAACCAATTGAAATATGATGTAATATTTTGCAAAGTAGTTCGAATCACAACAAGGCGGCGACGCAGTGAATCCTTAGGAGCTTACTCCAGTAAGTGACTGAGGTGAACGAGGAAAGCCAACGCAGATGTGGTTTGAAATACGAAGCAGAAAGACGGACGCGGGGTGGAGCAGCCTGGTAGCTCGTCGGGCTCATAACCCGAAGGTCGTCGGTTCAAATCCGGCCCCCGCAACCAATATTAAACACCTTAACGGGTGTTTTTTCGTTTCTACGGTCCGTAAAAAAAAGCGCCTTTCAGCGCTTTTTTATTATCCCCTTCTCGCCAGCGTCGCCCCATCGGCAAAGTAGGCTTTAATACCCGCCAGAATCGACTCCGCCACTTCCTGCTGGAACTTCGCCGTTTTGAGCTTACGCTCCTCTTCAATATTACTGATAAAGGCGGTTTCCACGAGAATAGAGGGAATATCCGGCGCTTTCAGCACCGCAAAGCCGGCCTGCTCGACCTGATTTTTGTGCAGATTATTAACCCTTCCCAGCTTGTTGAGCACCGCTTTACCGAACTTCAGGCTATCGGCGATGGTCAACGATTGCACCATGTCGAACATCGTGTGATCGACATAGCGATCGCCGCTTTTACTCACGCCGCCGATCAAATCCGAGGCGTTCTGAGTTTGCGCGAGGTATTTTGCCGCCGTACTGGTCGCGCCCTTCGTCGAGAGCGCAAAAACGGATGAACCGCTGGGCTGTCGGCTGGTAAACGCGTCCGCATGGATAGAGACAAACAGGTCGGCGCGCTGCTTCTGGGCTTTCGCCACGCGCACTTTCAGCGGAATGAAGATATCCTCATTACGCGTCATGTAGACCTTCATATTGCCTTCTCTCTCAATTAACGCGCGCAAGCGGCGGGCAATCTGCAACACCACGTCTTTTTCGCGCGTCTTGTATTTCCCCACGGCGCCGGGATCTTCTCCTCCATGACCGGGATCGAGCATGATCACGATCGGGCGATCGCGTCCCGCCTTGCCCGGCTGCGGCCCGCTCTGTGCAGGCGGCACCTGCTTATCCAGATCGCCTTTGTTGTAATCTTCCAGCAGCGCCAGCAACGGGTCCTGCATATCCTGCGCATTGGCAGGGTAGAGATCCATCACCAGGCGTTCTTTAAAGCCCGCCACCGGCGCAAGGGCAAACAGCTGCGGTTTCACGTTTTGCTTCAGCTCAAACACCATCCGCACCGTCTGTGGATCAAACTGCCCCACTCGCGCTGACTTGATATACGGATCGTCCGCGCGGATCTGCGCGCCAATGCCTTTAAGCACCGAGTTCAGATTCACGCCTTCAATATCCACCACCACGCGCTCAGGGTTACTCAGGGCAAACTGTTTGTATTTCAGCAGACGGTTCGATTCCACCGTGACGCGGGTATAGCTGGACGCAGGCCAGATGCGTACCGCGACGACCTGGCTGACGGCAGCCAAACCGACCTGACTTACGCTCAATAGCCACATGGCGCCCGTCCCTTGTAGTAAACGACGGCGACTGATTGCTGAGTTGGATCCCGACATGCTTCTCCCGAGCAAAACAAACTTAACGGTGCTGATGTACAAAACGTCTAAATTGACCGGAAACTTTAGCGAATGACGCATAATCTGTCATCTATAAAAGGGTAAACTTTCTTTTTGTATTCACGGTATTACTGAGAGAAAACTTCAGCGGGATTAAAATTTGCGCTTGCGCACGACGGAAAAACAGAATAAAAATACATTAATTTCGAATAATCATGCAATGAGGGTGTGCCGTGGTGAAGGAACGTAGAACCGAACTGGTACAGGGATTCCGCCATTCTGTTCCCTATATCAATACCCATCGGGGAAAAACGTTTGTCATTATGCTTGGCGGTGAGGCCATTGAGCATGAAAATTTCTCCAGTATCGTCAATGACATCGGGCTTCTGCACAGTCTGGGCATTCGCCTGGTGGTGGTGTATGGCGCGCGTCCGCAAATCGACGCGAACCTTGCCGCACATCACCATGAGCCGCTGTACCACAAAAATACCCGCGTGACGGACGCCAAAACGCTGGAACTGGTTAAGCAAGCGGCAGGCACGTTGCAGTTGGATATCACCGCCCGTCTGTCGATGAGCCTGAACAACACCCCCTTACAGGGCGCGCACATCAACGTCGTCAGCGGCAATTTTATTATTGCACAGCCGCTGGGCGTGGATGACGGCGTGGATTACTGCCACAGCGGACGCATTCGCCGTATTGATGAAGAGGCGATTCATCGCCAGTTAGACAGCGGCGCAATTGTGCTGATGGGGCCGGTCGCGGTTTCCGTCACAGGCGAAAGTTTTAACCTGACCTCAGAAGAGATCGCCACGCAGCTCGCCATCAAACTGAAGGCGGAGAAGATGATCGGCTTCTGTTCGTCGCAAGGGGTAACTAACGACGAAGGCGACATCGTTTCCGAACTTTTCCCGAACGAAGCGCAGGCACGCGTTGAAGCGCAGGAAGAAAAAGGCGATTACAATTCAGGCACCGTGCGGTTCCTGCGCGGCGCGGTGAAAGCCTGTCGCAGCGGCGTGCGTCGCTGCCATCTGATTAGCTACCAGGAAGACGGCGCGCTATTGCAGGAGCTGTTCTCACGCGACGGGATCGGGACGCAAATCGTGATGGAGAGCGCCGAGCAGATTCGCCGCGCCACCATTAACGATATCGGCGGGATCCTGGAGCTGATTCGCCCGCTGGAGCAACAGGGGATTCTGGTGCGCCGCTCCCGTGAACAACTGGAGATGGAGATCGACAAATTCACGATTATCCAGCGAGATAATCTGACCATCGCCTGCGCCGCGCTGTACCCTTTCCCCGAAGAAAAAATCGGCGAAATGGCCTGCGTGGCGGTACATCCAGATTATCGCAGTTCATCGCGTGGCGAAGTCTTGCTGGAGCGGATCGCCGTGCAGGCAAGACAGATGGGCCTCAGCAAGCTGTTTGTGCTGACAACGCGTAGTATTCACTGGTTCCAGGAACGTGGGTTTACGCCGGTGGATATCGAACTGCTGCCCGAGAGCAAAAAAGAGATGTACAACTATCAGCGTCGTTCAAAGGTGTTGATGGCAGATTTGGGATAACCCATTTTGCCTGACGGCGACGCTAAAGCGTCTTATCGGGTCTACGGGGATGCTGTAGGCCAGATAAGCGCAGGCGCCATCCGGCAACTTGCCTCACAGCCCGTTATTAAAAAACGCGGACAGTCCGCTACGTCGCTCCGTGCGCGTCGCAATTGCCCCACTCAAAACCCGTTCATCGGCATAGAGAGACAGGCGACGACGTGCGCGCGTCACGGCGGTATACACCAGCTCGCGGGTCACAACCGGCGAGCGCTGGCTGGGTAAAATCAGCGCCGCATGATCGAACTCCGATCCCTGCGATTTATGCACCGTCATCGCCCAGGTTGTTTCATGCTCCGGCAAACGGCTGGGCTGCACCGACTTAATGCTGCCATCCGGCATGGCGAACCACACCCTCAACCCCTGGCCGCGATCGAGCGCAATGCCGATATCGCCATTGAACAACCCCAACGCGCTGTCATTACGCGCAATCATTACCGGACGCCCTTCATACCAGCGGCTGTGCGGGTGACGCTGAATTTTGCGCTTTTGCAGCATAACCTGTTCGATGCGTTCATTCAGACCGCCAACGCCAAACGGCCCTTCACGCAGCGCGCACAGCAACTGGTACTCATTGAAAGCCTGAATAATCGCCCCCGGCTCCGCGCCCTCGCGAACAAGCGCCAGATAACGCCCATAACCGGCCAGCGCCTCGTCGAGCATGGCGGCGTAATCCTCGCTGCTCTGTAGCGTTCGTTTTTCAATATCGCTGAATCCCTGCTGAAAGACCGTTTTCATCGCCGCTTTATCGCCGCAATTAATGGCTGCCGCCAGTTGACCAATGCCGGAATCATGCCCGAAGCGATAGCTTTTTTGCAGCAAACACAGGCTATCGCGCAAAGAGGCTGCCTCCGTGCCTGCGCCCGCAGGAATGGGGCTTCCCGTCAATCGGCTCAGCTGCTGCGCGCGCCCGGCGGTAAATCCGGCATTTACCCAGGCGCAGATATCGCCCAGCACCGCCCCCGCCTCAACGGAAGCCAGCTGATCGCGATCGCCGAGAAAAATCACGCGTCCGTGCGGCGGCAGCGCCTCAATTAGCCGCGACATCATCGGCAAATCGATCATTGATGCCTCATCCACCACCAGCACGTCCAGATGCAGCGGGTTTCCCGCATGATGGCGCAGCCTCTGGCTACCGGGCTGTGCGCCCAACAGCCGGTGCAACGTACTGGCGTCATCCGGGATGCGTTTTTTTTGCTCATCCGTGAGCGGAAGCTGGCGCAATGCCGCGCCAAGCGACTCGGTCAGACGCGCCGCCGCTTTCCCCGTCGGCGCCGCCAGTCGTATACGGCATCGTTCGCCGTCCGCCATCTGAATCAACGCGGCCAGCAGCTTCGCCACGGTAGTGGTTTTACCGGTGCCAGGCCCGCCGGAAATGACGGAAATACGGCGCGTCAACGCCACGGCCGCCGCCACTTTTTGCCAGTTGACATCATCCGTCGGCGGGAAAAGCGCATCCAGCGTGCGGGCCAGTTGCTGTTCATCTACCGCGATCGCCTGGTTAACCTCGCTAAAAAAGCGGGCTACCGTGCGCTCGTTACTCCACATCCGGTTCAGGTAAAGGCGATCTTCATGCAGAATCAACGGCGTTGGCCGCTCTCCCCGACTGACCGCCCCGGAAGCCAGCAGACACGATGCCCAGTCTTCAGGCACATCCCTCTCGCTAAACCAGGAGACCAGTAGCGGATGCGACTCTTCCGTTATCGCCAGACGCGAAAGCGGCATACAGACATGCCCTTCCCCGGCATCGCGGCTGAGCAATGCAACGGCCAGCGTTACGCACGGATCGTCCTGCCCGGCAACCGCCAGCGCAAACTGCGCGTCTAATGGCCGCAACAACTTTTGTTCTACGGCCTCCAGTAACCGCTTCTGAATTGTCATTGCGCCTCCTCCGCTACAACGCCTGCAAACATCTCATCCATTAATGCAATCAATTCACCGTCCGGCCGGGTCGAGAAAATGCCCTGCCGTGGATATTCACGGTCAACGCCGCGCAGGAAAAGGTAGATCACGCCGCCGAAATGACGTTCATAGTCATAATCGGCGATGCGATGGCGCAGATAGCGGTGCAACGCCAGCGTATACAGCTGATATTGCAGGTCATAGCGATGCGCCTGCATCGCTGAGGCCATCGCCTCCTGAGTGTAGGCCGTGCTGTCTTCGCCCAGCCAGTTTGATTTGTAATCGAGCAGGTAATACCGCCCTTCATGGCGAAACACCAGGTCGATAAACCCTTTCAGCATGCCGCGAACCTGCATGAAGTCGAGCGGCGGGCAGCCCGCCGAGAGCGGATCAAACCGGCGAATCAGCGCATCCAGTTGACTGGCGATAAGCGGCTGTGCGATCGGCAGATAAAACGCCATCTCCACCTGTTTTTCACGGGCAGAAAGATGACGCAGACTCACGCCGCGTTCGGTCAGGGGAGCCTGCAAAACAGCGTCCAGCCACTGCGTTAAAACCGGCTCCCAGTGCGCGTCATAACCGCCAAGCTCCAGTTTTTCCCGCACCCAGGCCGGGTCAACGGGCTGCGTAAAGTCGAGGTCTTCAAACAGGCTATGCAGGAATGTACCCGGCGATGCCCCTCGCGGGAACTGGTGCGGCGTCAGCTCCGGCTCTTCCACCACGTCCCCTACCCCGGCGGCATCCACATCCAGACGCGGAATTAAATCCTGGGCGACGCTATGGCCTTGCTGCTGTAAGCCGGAATAACTGGTTACTCGCCAGTTGTCGGCAGGCATTCGGCGTAATGCTCTGGCGCTTAGCGCCGCACGCGACGCTTCCGTTACCTGCCAGCGTTCGCTGTCCGGTTCGGCTGGCGTCCGACAGGTGATATCCTCCCCGCAAAGCGCGTCAATACAGGCGCGAAGCCCGGCGGCATCTTTCGGCTCACCTTTTTGCAGCAGGCGCCCGAGCGCGCTCTGGTGTACATCGGTATCGCCTTTCTTATCTCCGCGACGACGCACCAACGGCGCAACGCCGAGGCTGCAATGCCACACCGAACGGGTCAGCGCCACATAAAGCAAACGCAGGTCTTCCGCCAGACGCTCTGCTTCCGCCAGTTCAACGCTCTCCTCGGCGTGGCTGAGATCCAGCACCGCGTCAAACGAATTGCGATCGTGATAAAACGCCTGATCCTGCACGCGGAAATGGGTAATAAAAGGCAGCCAGACAAGCGGATATTCCAGCCCTTTTGATTTATGGATGGTGACGATTTTCACCAGATGTTTATCGCTTTCCAGCCGCAGTTGCTGGCTGGCGGCATTGCTGTCCGGCTCAAGAATATGCTGCGACAGCCAGCGCACCAGCGCATGCTCGCTTTCCAGCTGCGAACCGGCTTCCTGCAACAATTCGCTGATGTGCAGAATATCGGTCAGGCGGCGCTCGCCTCCCGCCGTCGCCAGCAGGTTTTCGGCAATATTCCGCGCTGACATCAGCGCGCGCAGCATGGGCATGACGCCGCGCTTATGCCAGATTTGACGATAGCCGTCGAACTCTTCGACCACCGCATCCCAGGCATTTTCGTCGTTATTCAGCGTTTCGATGTCCTGCGCGGTCAACCCCATCATCGAGGCCGCCATCGCGCTACGCAGCGTATTTTCACGCTCAGGCGTCATGACGGCCTGTAAGATCCACAGCATTTCCTGCGCTTCCAGCGTCTCAAATACGCTGTCGCGGTTGGAGAGATAAACGGACGGAATCGCCAGCAGCGTCAGCGCATCACGAATTTGCGCCGCTTCCTGGCGGCTTCGCACCAGCACGCTGATATCCGAGGCTCGAACCGGGCGTGAGGTTTTCTCGCTAACAAGCAGCGCATCGCCAGTTTGCCCGGCTTTCAGCCAGTCACGAATTTGCGTCGCGCACACCTGCGCCATGTAACTCTGATAGTCGCCAATGCCGCAGCTTTCCCCTTCCATCAACCACATGTTCATGGCGGGCTGCGTCTCGCCGTTCAGCACAAAGCGCAGCGACTGGTTCTTCTGGGCCGATTTAACCGGCGCAAATGGAATTTCGCGGAACATAAAGGCGTCGTTCATCTGACTGAACAACGTATTCACGCTGTTGACCATGCCCGGTGCGGAACGCCAGTTGGTATCCAGCGTATAATGGGCGCTGACCTCGCTGCGGGCTTTCATGTAGGTGAAGATATCCGCGCCGCGAAACGCATAAATCGCCTGTTTCGGATCGCCAATCAGCAACAGCGCGGTGTCCGGCTGATGCCGCCAGATGCGGCGGAAAATGCGGTACTGCTGCGGGTCGGTATCCTGAAATTCATCAATCATCGCCACCGGGAAACGGCCACGAATTGCGCTTGCCAGCGCATCGCCGCTATTACTACGCAGCGCAACATCCAGACGACTCAGCATGTCGTCGAAACCTAATTCACCCCGGCGTTGTTTTTCCTGCGCAACCGTCTCGCGGATTTCTGCCAGCGCACGGGTGATCAGCAGATCTTTTATCGTCAACGGTTCAGCCAGCAGTTCCTCAATGGCGACAAACAGCGGATGCTGCGGGGTTATGCCGCCCGCTTTGGTTCTCTCTTCCAGGAATCGCCGGGAGAATTTCTCCAGCGCGTCGGGTAATTGATAGGTTTGCGTTTCCGCCTGCGCCCACGCCGTGATCTTCTCGATCCATTTCGTCTGGTTGCCGCGATTGAATTTTCTGCGATCGATTCCCGACGACTCTATCACCCCATCCAGTTCATCAACGGACGCGCACCATTGCTGCTTCAGGGCGTTAATACGCGACAAAATATGTTCGTGGCGAGACGCCAGCGTCTCGTCTGACGGCGGCGGGGCTTTGATGACCGGCGCTTCACCCTGCAAATAACGATCGATATCTTTCAGTAGCGCCCGGGGGCCTTTCCACGCTTCAAAGACAACCTGGGCAATTTCGCGCGGCAGCGGATAACAGTGACGCCGCCAGAAGTCGGCGCAGGCCTGATAGCGCAGAAGGGATTCATCTTCGATTAATTGCTGCTCGAACAGCATGCCGGACTCAAACGCATTCAGGCTGAGCATGCGCTGGCAAAAACCGTGGATGGTGAATACCGCCGCCTCATCCATCTGTCTTTCCGCCAACAGTAACCACTGCGCCGCCTGCTTTTTATCCTCGATCTCTTCCAGCAGGCGGGCATATAACGGGTTATCGGTAGTTTCACGCAGACAGGCAATGCGCAGTTCATGGATGTTGCTGCGGATGCGGCCGCGTAACTCTTCGGTGGCCGCCTCGGTAAACGTCACGACCAACAGTTCTTCCACGGTCAGCCGTCGGGGAAAGGCGGCAGAGCCGCCCAATCCGAGCAGCAGGCGCAGATACAACGCGGCGATAGTAAACGTTTTGCCAGTGCCCGCAGAGGCTTCAATCAGACGCTCGCCCGTGAGGGGCAAGCGTAAAGGATCAAGGGACTCAGCGGCATCATTCATTCTTTTCACTCATCAGGGGTAAGGTTTGCTGCAACGCGCTGACGTTCTCCCACACTTTCCAGCCTTCCAGGCGCACGTACTCTGCTTTCCCGTTCTGACTGCCGGAAACCTGTGACAGTATCGCCATGCCTTGCGGCTCAACCACCGCCTGATGGAAGAAATCGGCAAGTTTTTGCGGCGTCAGCAGTTTAATCTGAGCCACGATTTTATCACGTGAATCAAAGCGCATATTGCCGCGATCGAAATCTTTGCTTAATTTCGACGCTTCTTCGCCCAGCGTTTGCGGCGCTTGCAACATCTGCGCGATGATCGCCTGCTGAATTTGCGCAAACTCTTCCGGCGTCATCGCCCGCAGCTTCGCTTCCGCCGTTGGGAAGAATGCTTTGTAACGCTCCCAGAGATAAGACGGTTGCTTGTCGCTGCTTTGCAGCAAGAAACCCATCCCCCACTGACGCCCGACGCTCATCGGGAAAGCGAACACCGCATAACCTAACTGTTCTTCAGTACGCAACTGATTATAGAACCACGGCTGAACGATTTGCCCTAACATCGCGCTGTAGGCTGAACTGGCATATTCATCGTAACCGGTTGGAACGAATACCGCCGCCAGCGCGGAGTCAGTGCTGCTTCCCGCCTTCTCAAAGATGACCGACTGCTTTTTATCCACCAGTACGTCTTTATTGCGACACCACTCTGAACCGTTGGCGCCAAGCTGCTGTTGGATATCCCGCGCCATGGTTTTCACCTGCGCTTCGCGCATATTGCCAATCACCAGGAACTCCGGTCGCGCGCCTGCTTTTAACGTATCGCGGTAAGCCATGACCTCTTTCAGCGTGATCGAAGGCAACAGCTTACGGCGTTCATCACGCTGGAAGTAAGGCACCTGAGAAAGCATCTGTGCCGGCATAATCGCCTGATCGTAGGCCTTCCCTTTTTCTGCGGAATCCATCATCTGCGCATACCAGGATTTCGCCTGTTCCAGCTGTTCTTCCGTCGCGGTGTAGCTGAAATACCCTTCCAGCAATGCCTGGAAAAGCTGCGGCAAGCGTTGCGTGTAACCGTTCGCGTTAAGCATCAGGCCATTGTTGGCGTTGGTGGAAAAGCCAATCCCGCCGACCGATGCCTGGTTGCTTAACTGGTCGAGCGCGATCCCCGCGAGATAATCGTTTAACGCAAACATCACCTGGTTTCTGGCGCTGTCCATTGCTTTCGGGTTACGCAGAATAACGCTGACATCCGCCTTAGGCTCGCTGGCAAAATAACGGCTCGGCGCATAAACCACGCGCAAATCCGGTTCATCGACAATCAGCTCCGGGTGGGGATATTCCTTCTCCGGTTTGATCAGCGTGAAATCGTCTGGAATATAGGGGTTAAGCTCCGGTAATGACAGCGCAATGCCCTGCGCTTTTTGCTGCCAGTCGGCGAGCGTTTTGTCGTCGATTTTATTCACCTGATAAGGCGCGTCGACAAAATAGGCCGTTTTGTTGTGCGGTTCCTTCGGGCTGATGTACCAGATACGCGCATTCTGCGGCGTCATCATCGCCAGGCGTGATTTCACCGCCGCCGCATCATATTGATCGGCGATATTCACCGCATCCAGCGTATGTTCCACCGGAACGCGAATCATCGTATCCGCCAGCCATTCGACGTAATCCATATCACGGGTGATAGAGGGGTAACGGAAGTCGAGATCCAGCACATGCGCCAGCTCATCGAAGTAGCGTTTATCCACGCCTTTTTCACGTAACAGGTTGAGATAGCTGAAGATGGCGGCGACAACGTCGTCCCGGTTCGCCAGTCCTTTGTCCGTCAGGGTAGCGGAAATAGCCAGTACGCCGCTGTTACCGTTAACCACCGGGTCAGAGTCCGCACGAATGCCTTCCACTAATCCTTGTTTTTGCAGCCAGTCGGAGAGCGTTCCCGGGCTCCGGTTGCCAATCAGGTAGGTCACCAGTTCGTCGGTTTTGCTGCGAAACTGCGCGCTGTTGTTATCAATACGAAACTCTACGCGCAGCACTTTACGCGGCAGAGCAGGCACATAATGAATGATGATGCCCTTTTGCGCGTCCGTTACTACCGGCACGGTAATTTCCGGCTTTTTGATATTTTTATTCGGCACCCGGCCATAGGTTTCAGCCGCAATACGCGCCAGTTCCGGCAGCGGTTTGTTACTGTAAATCACCGCCTTCATCAGGTTCGCTGAATAATATTTTTCGTGAAACGCCTGCAACGCCTGCTGAACCGGATTGCCCGGTTTGTCGCTTAAGGTTTCCAGATTGCCGCCAGAGAAGCGCGAACCCGGGTGCGCCGGGTTGATGGTTTCTGCGCTGACCTGCGCCATACGCATACCGTCTCGCGTACGCGCCATCGTCAGTTCGGCATTGACCGCATTGCGCTCACGCTCGGCATATTTTTTATCCAGCAACGGCGTGGCAATGGCATCGGCAAGGCGATCGACCGCACCTGACAGGGCGTCGTTTTCCACCTCCAGATAGAAGGCGGTACGATACGGCGCGGTGCTGGCATTATGGCTGCCGCCGTGCATTTTAAGGTATTCGGCAAGGCTGTCAGGCTGGGGATATTTTTTAGACCCCATCAGGCTCATATGTTCGAGATAGTGCGCCAGCCCCTGATGTTCATCGGGGTCCTCCAGCGATCCAACAGGCACCACCAGCGCCGAAAGCGATTTCACCGCTTGCGGGTCGGATACCAGCAAAACCACCATGTCATTGTCCAGACGAACCGCCTGATACTGACGCGTATCTTTCTCGCTTTTACGGATGGTTTCCGCCAAAGGCTGCCAACCGGTATCTGCCTGACTTAAGGGTGCCCAAAGGGCGACAAACAACAATAACGCTTTGAACCAGGTGCTGCGGGGCATTCACGAACCTCATCATTAACTTTCTTTCCCGCTCAGGTGAAGCGCGAGCGCGACGCTGGCGCTTATTGAGCAGGACAAAACTGTGTGCTAAACGAGTCAGCATCTCTTATTGTAAAATCAGTCCGTGACAGAAAACGCATCATAAATGAAGCCATTTAATTGCGCAATTTTTATACAGCCCTCACGACTGATTAAAACGAAATAGCGGTAACAGATAACGTTGAGACTGAGAAATAATGCTCTCTATCGTCTTCGGCTCCAGCTGACGCCACAACCGTTGATACCAGATATCATCCCCTTCTCCGCGTATCACCATGTTACCTTCATAAGCCTGCAAGAACTTCGTCCGGGCTTTTTGCAGCGTGTCAGCATCATCTAACATGGCATTATTCGTCGCGTCATAACAAGCTTTTATCCATGCGCCGCCGCTTTCAGGAAGAACCAGCAGTGGGGATGACATCCCTTCCCGATAACCGTCAATCAGCTGTGCGAGGTAAGTTAACGCCTGTTCAGCCTCTAACGGCGGGAAGCGCCACTCTCCCTCTTTACGCAGGAACAAACGACTTTCGCCTTTTCCGCCACAGGCACAATAGACAAGGTGTTCCAGCCAAAGTTGCATTCCCTGCGCAACGCTTATTAAAGATGGGCGCCAGCGCAACAAACCGTCTTCCTGCACCTGCGGCAACCACCCCGTGATCTGCACGCCATTGCAGAGCAGATCAACTTCCATACTTTTCCCCGGCTGACGACACGCGATAATCCTGTCCGCCAGCGACTGCATCTCCTGACGCTGCGTATCCCAGAGGATCTCGCCAAAAGCGCCATACGGGAGATCGCCCGCCGCCCGGAAGCGACGGAATAAAAGCCCGGCATCCTCTTCTTCGACCAGCGTATTAAGCAACTGCTGATTAAGCTGATAGCGGGTTAGCCCTTCCAGAATGAACGGCTCCGTATCGGGAATTTCACTCTCTTCCGCGCGGAAATTCACCTGTAGCCGCATCTGGAAAAACGCCCGCACCGGATGCGCCCAGAAGCGCTGAAGTTTTTCCAGCGTCAACGTCTCAGGGAGTTCATAGGGCAACGGCTGTACAAAATCAGAGTGGGCCTCGCCTGACTGACTTGCAGCAGGCAGCCATTCGCGCGCGTAGCTTTGCTGTTCTCCGGGAAGATAGTTTTGCGCATCAAACGGCATCCTCGTGTGCAGGCGAGCGATATGCGCTTTCACGCGGGCCTCGCTCTCATCGCTGGTCAGTTCTTCATCTCCCGGCAAATAGTGACTTTGCCCGATATAATCCATCAGTTCCTGCACCAGGACTGACGGGAAACGTTCGCTGTTATCCTGAATAGAGCGCCCGATGTAGCTGATATAGAGCGTCTGCTGCGCAGAGATTAAGGCCTCAAGGAACAGGTAGCGGTCATCATCGCGACGGCTACGATCCCCGCGCATCGGTTTCTGACTCATCAGGTCAAAACCGAGCGGCGCCAGCTGACGCGGATAGACGCCGTCATTCATACCAAGGAGACACACAACCTTAAAGGGGATAGAACGCATAGGCATGAGCGTACAGATGTTTACCGGCCCCGCCAGAAAACGCTGGCTGATGCGTTCCTGATCCAGCCTTTGCGCCAGCTCGTCCCGTAACAGAGACAGCGGCACCGCATCGCCATACTCCGCCTCAAGCCCTTCGGTGATAATCGCCTGCCATTGCTGCTCGATAAGGGTCATTGCGGCTTCCGTTTCCGCATCGGGCAGGAAAAAGTCATTGAGCATGTCGCGGCAAACCGGGAGCCACTCTTCCAGCGGACGCGCCTGCGCCAGCCCGCGACGCCAGAGGTTCAACTGCATAAGCAGGGACGCCAGATGCCCGACCAGCTCCGCAATCAGCCCGCTGGACTCGTCATAAGGCAGCACGGACTGCCATTCGCCCTGCGCGCTTTCCATCGCGTAACCCAGCAGCATACGCGTCAGGCCAAATTGCCAGGTATGCTGCCCCGTTGCAGGAAGCGCCAGCTCGCGCACGTTGTCGTCATCAATCCCCCAGCGGATACCCGACTCATTGACCCATAAGCGAAGATAGCGCAGCCCTTCTTCGTTGATGTTAAATCGGGCCGCCAGAACCGGCACGTCCAGCAGCGCCAGCACATCTTCAGAGACAAAACGGCTGTCCGGCAACGACAGCAGGCTGATAAACGCCTGCAAAACAGGATGCGACTGACGCGCCCGGCGATCGGAGATGGCATAAGGCAGATAGCGTTCGGCAGGCGCACTGCCAAATACGGCCTGAATAAAGGGGCTATAGCTGTCGATATCCGCCACCATGACGATAATATCGCGCGGCATCAGCGTCGGGTCGGCCTCCAGCATCGCCAGCAGACGATCATGCAGGATCTCCACTTCACGCTGCGGGCTATGGCATACGTGAAAGGTCACGCTGGCGTCATTCGGGTCAAGCAGACGCTTGTTGTCGCTTCGGGCGTACTCTTCGAGGTTCACCCCAGCCACGGCGCGACTTTCCAGCTCAAGGATGTCCGCCTGAATGTTATGAAGCAGATTGTCCGGGGGAATATCGACAAACGCATCCAGTTCCTGTGTGTTTTCCAGTTCGGAAAGCAAGTAAATGTAGTCCCGCCCCAGTTTCCCCCAGGACGCCAGCATCGGGTTCCCGACATCCTGCTCGCCGTCGCTATTAAATAACTCCCCGGCGCGTTGGTTATCGCGAAACAGCGGTAAGTCGCGCTCCTCAAAGCTGTGACGACGCTGACGAGCCACCAGTTTTGCCAGCCAGGCAGGATCTCTGATATCCCCCCAGTAATAACGACAGGGGTTAGTGAACAGCAGATGGATTTCGATGTGCTTTCCCAGCGCCTGCAAGGCCCGGAGATACACCGGCGGCAGCGCGGAAATACCACAAATAAAGACGCGCGAAGGCAGCCCCGTCGGGCTGGTTGTCGCATTTTCCAGCGTCTGGATAAAACGCTGATACACATTCGCACGGTGCCAGCACGGCTGCCCCAGTTCAGCCGTGTATTCCACCAGCGCCTTCCACAGCGGCGCCTGCCAGATCTGAGCCTCCCCTAACCCGTCAACCATCTGCCCCGCCTCCCACTGGGTAAGCCAGTCGGGGCGATAGACCAGATACTGATCGAAAAGATCGGCGGCACGCGAGGAAAGCTGGAATAGCTTGCGCTTGTCAGCGTCGTCCGTCAGATAGTGGCGCAGTAGCGTAAAATCTTCACGCTCCAGCAGTTGCGGCAGCAGCGTCATCAGCTTCCAGCTCATGTTTTGCTTGCTGAACGCGCTCTCTTTCGGGATATCAGGCAGCACGCGTACAAACATATCCCAGATAAAACTCGCGGGTAGCGGAAAATCGATATTCGCGGCGATACCAAATTTCTGCGAAAGGGTCATTTGCAGCCACTGCGCCATACCGGTACTTTGAACCAACACAAGTTCGGGTTCAAAAGGATCGTCAAGCCGATCGCGCTCAACGATGAATTCCATTAACGCTTCCAGCACGTCCAGACGGTTGGAGTGGTAGACCCTTAACATAGCAACTCCTGACTACTGACTTTTCGGGCAATGTAAGCGCGACATCTGGCCTTGCCTGCCCAAAGGGGAAATGAGTTTAACGCTGATGCTGACACATCCCGCTTGTGTTGTCTGCATTCGGTTGGCCTGCCAGCTTTCGGGAGGTGAAAATGAATACAGCGCCGTTTGCTGCCAGCCATACCGCCAGAGCTGTTGATATTGCGCCCTGACGACAAGACTCGTCATCAACGCCCGCTGATAACCCGATAACGCGGTGACGGTTATCACCAGCAGCGCCATCGCCAGTATCACTTCCGGCAGACTAAAACCACGCTGCCTGTTCAGGGTATCTGGCATAACGCCACCTCACTCAACGGGCAAAAATCGCTCCATCCATGCGGAGAAAATACAACGCCGCTTTCCTCCCGCGCTCCCAGGCGCCAGACCGATGCGCCATCATACTGCGCAATCAATAAAGCGGTGTTGTTCTCGAGCAGGCGCAGGCAAACGCGGGCATTCGGCGTGGTGTATTGCCGGCACTCAACCACAGCCTGCGCCGACCATGACTGCATCCTTCCCCATTCCAGCGCCGACTGCGCCACCGCCTGACGCTGCAAGGCCCGGCTTTCTGTCGCCACCAGAGTGGAAAAGCTCGCCTGCTGCTGGTTTGCCCCCTGAAGCAGCAGGCTGCCCAATACCAGCAGCAAAAGCACCATCACCAGAGAGGACACACCCCGTTCACGTTTCACAGATTAAACCCGGTGACGCTGTATTGCGCCTCAACAGCGGTTTTAGAAGCCGCTTTACTGCGCCCCTGAAGAGACAGCGTCAGTACCGGCGCAAAACCGGGCATCTCCTGACGCTCAACGTTAAATGCCTCAATCTGTACCGTATCGGGATCGGTCATTTTATCCCACCCTTTATCTGCGCATGATGTTGCCCCACGCAATGTTTCCAGCGTTTTATTGTTTAAACGAAACCCGGTCTGTTCGGCCTCTTTTCCCGGCGCAGTCTCCCAGCGCCCGTTATTATTGGCGTCCCACTGTACGATAACGCACTCCCCCTGCCCGGCAATCACCAGTCCTTTCCCTGTGCAGTTTCCCCGACAATATCCCGCGCGTTGCAGGTGTTTTGCCACGGTATAAGCACGCTGCCAGATCTCATCTTCCAGCAACAACTGCCGCGTGGTCTGTAGAATCTCACGCTGTAGCGCGGGTAAAAATCGTGCCGCGCCGAGCAGTAGCATGCTGCTTATCGCCATCGCGATAAGTACCTCCAGCAGAGAAAAACCGCGCTCGTTCATCGACATGCTTCGGCCTCTCGTCCCTCACAGAGCCGGATTCGCCCCCAGGACGAAACCACCAGACGCCATTCGCCCGCGGCGTTTTTCAGGCGGATATGCCCGGCCCAGGCGGTATTGCGCAGACCAAAAAACGCCAGCGAGGGGGTGATCTCCACCATGTCGATATCGCGCCATGCTGGAATAAAGACAAACGGCGCGTCTGGCGTACAGGCACCTTGCGCCGAAGCAGCGCTGACAAAGCACCAGCCGCCGCGTTCTCTGATGACCTGAACAATGTGATCCCGGTTGTGCCAGTTCGCATCCTCACGCAGTTGCAGCAAGTAATCCCGCAGCTGGCTGGCGGTTTGCCATAACCGTTGCTGCTGTTGCCAACGCTGCCAGCCATAGAGTCCTGTGGCGCTAAGGCTAACCATAAGAAGCATTGCGACCATTGTTTCAATGAGCGTATAGCCCTGTTGTTTTTTCATAGCGGCAGTATGCCGGGGGCGGAGAAAATGACGAGGCAAGAATGCAGATTATTCGGCGCGTTACGAGAAATAGTTATCGTATTACAGCACGTTGCAAAAATTCGGGAATCAGCGCCGAAGAATGGCGTACAGGATAAAAAAAACCGACGCGCAAGGGCGTCGGTTATGACAGGATGAGCTCAGGTCAGATAGCGACCGGCGCTTTAATGCCAGGATGCGGGTCGTAGCCTTCAATCTCAAAATCTTCAAAACGGTAGTCGAAGATAGAGTCAGGCTTACGTTTGATCACCAGTTTCGGCAGCGCGCGCGGTTCGCGGCTTAACTGTAGATGCGTCTGTTCCATATGGTTGCTGTACAGGTGCGTGTCGCCGCCGGTCCAGACAAAGTCGCCCACTTCCAGGTCGCACTGTTGCGCCATCATATGCACCAGTAACGCATAGCTGGCGATATTAAACGGCAGCCCCAGGAAGACGTCGCAGGAGCGCTGATACAGCTGGCAGGAGAGTTTGCCGTCCGCAACATAGAACTGGAAGAACGCATGACACGGCGCCAGCGCCATTTTATCCAGCTCGCCGACGTTCCAGGCGGAAACAATAATACGGCGGGAGTCCGGGTCATTTTTCAACTGGTTCATGACCGTGGTGATCTGGTCAATATGGCGACCGTCCGGCGCAGGCCATGCGCGCCACTGTTTGCCATATACCGGGCCTAAATTACCGTTTTCATCGGCCCATTCGTCCCAGATCGTCACATTGTTTTCATGCAGGTAAGCGACGTTGGTATCGCCTTGCAGGAACCACAACAGCTCGTGAATGATGGAGCGTAAATGGCAGCGCTTCGTCGTCACCAGCGGAAATCCTTCCCGCAGGTTAAAACGCATCTGATGACCAAAAATGGAAAGCGTTCCGGTTCCGGTACGGTCGTTTTTCTGTGTGCCTTCATCCAGCACTTTTTGCATCAGTTCTAAATACTGTTTCATGGTTCCTCAGGAAACGTGTTGCTGTGGGCTGCGGCGGTAAGCCCAAACCATCATGATCACACCAGCGACAATCATCGGGATAGAGAGAATCTGCCCCATGCTGATGTACTGTACCCATGCGCCGGTAAACTGCGCATCCGGCTGGCGGAAGAATTCAACAATGATACGAAACGCGCCATAGCCAATCAGGAACAGGCCAGAGACAGCCCCCATCGGGCGCGACTTGCGGATAAACAGGTTAAGAATAATGAACAGCACGATACCTTCCAGCACCAGCTCATACAGCTGGGACGGATGGCGAGGCAGAACGCCATAGGTATCAAAGATCGACTGCCACTGCGGGTTTGACGGCAACAGCTCGATATCTTCCGCGCGAGAGCCCGGGAACAGCATGGCAAACGGGAAGCTCGGATCGACACGCCCCCACAGCTCGCCGTTGATAAAGTTCCCCAGACGCCCTGCGCCTAAACCAAAAGGAATCAGCGGCGCGATAAAATCGGATACCTGGAAGAAAGAACGTTTAGTGCGTCTGGCGAAGATCACCATCACCAGAATGACGCCGATCAGGCCGCCGTGGAAAGACATGCCGCCATCCCAGACGCGGAACAGATAGAGCGGATTTTCCAGGAACAGCGGGAAGTTGTAGAACAGAACGTAACCAATACGGCCACCGAGGAAAACGCCGAGAAAACCGGCATAGAGTAAGTTTTCAACTTCGTTTTTGGTCCAGCCGCTGCCCGGACGGTTTGCCCGGCGAATCGCCAGCCACATTGCAAAGACAAAACCGACCAGGTACATCATGCCGTACCAGTGCAGCGCAACGGGCCCAATTGAGAAAATGACCGGATCAAATTCCGGAAAATGCAGATAGCTACTGGTCATCTGTCACCACAAGTTCTTGTTATTTCGCTGAAAATAGACAGCAATTGATATGCGCGCCAGCCGTTCACAGGCGCTCCAAAGGAGCGAATGATAGCACAAGGGGTGCATCGGTGATGCCGGGAAGATGTAAAAGATCTGTATAGGCTATCAATGACAATCCCAGGAATGCCTGATGGCGCTTACGCTTATCAGGCCTACAGACCGCGCA
Source organism: Citrobacter koseri ATCC BAA-895 (assembly GCF_000018045.1). Classification (NCBI taxonomy): domain Bacteria; kingdom Pseudomonadati; phylum Pseudomonadota; class Gammaproteobacteria; order Enterobacterales; family Enterobacteriaceae; genus Citrobacter; species Citrobacter koseri. The sequence goes on from NC_009792.1 coordinate 3,901,427, forward strand.
ACATCTTTGCCTGATGGCGCTTACGCTTATCAGGCCTACGGACCGCGCAACATCTTTGCCTGATGGCGCTTACGCTTATCAGGCCTACCGACCGCGCAACACCTTTGCCTGATGGCGCTACGCTTATCAGGCCTACGGACCGCGCAACACCTTTGCCTGATGGCGCTACGCTTATCAGGCCTACAGACGGCACAACATCTTTGCCTGATGGCGCTGCGCTTATCAGGCCTACGAATGGCACCGCGCCGTAGGCCGGATAAGGCGCGTGCGCCGCCATCCGGCAATCAAGGGCACTGCGCCTGTCACAACCCCCCGCGTATCAGGCCGCCCATGCCACGGCGCTCCATAAACGCCGCTACCTGATGACGCACTTCCGTCGCCATTTGCGCTTCCAGACTGCGCTGCGCCAGCGTTTGCGCGTCTTCATAATCAATGTGCCGCAGCAGGTATTTCACACGCGCGACGGAGCGACCGTTCATCGACAGATGGCGGAATCCCAGGCCTATCAGGATCGCCACACACATCGGATCGCCCGCCATTTCACCGCATAGCCGCAAATCAAGCCCCTGCTTTTCGGCTTCCTGAGCGATCATCGCCAGCGCACGTAACATCCCCGGGTGCAGGCTGTCGTAAATACTGGCCACACGCGTATTGTTGCGATCAACCGCCAGGATGTACTGCGTCAGATCATTGGTGCCAACGGAGATAAAATCGACCCGGTTCGCCAGCTGCGGCAGCATAAATACCATCGACGGCACTTCCAGCATGATCCCAATGCGCGGCCTGGGGATCGCGTAACCGATCATCTCTTCGACTTCACGTCCGGCACGCTCAATCAGGCGTCGCGCTTCATCCACTTCATCAATGCTGGTGACCATCGGCAGTAAAATGCTCAGGTTGCCGGTCGCGGCGTTGGCGCGCAGCATCGCGCGCACCTGGATCAGGAAGATCTCCGGCTGATCGAGCGTAATACGAATGCCGCGCCAGCCCAGGCACGGGTTTTCTTCGCTGATCGGCATATAGGGCAGTTGCTTGTCCGCGCCGACATCCAGCGTACGCAGAGTCACCGGTTTGTCGTTAAACATTTGCAGCATCCCCTGATACTGCGCTACCTGCTCTTCTTCCGAGGGGAAACCGCTTTGCAACATGAACGGAATTTCGGTGCGATAAAGCCCGATACCGTCGATACGGCTGCCCAGCTTCTCTTCATGTTCCGGGCTTAACCCTGCGTTAAGCATCACCTTAACGCGTTCGCCGCTTTTCAGATGCGCGGGCAGATTGACATCATCTTCCGCCAGCCGGCTTAGTTCATTCTCTTCGCTGATAAGCCGCTGATATTCCTGCAACAATACCGGTTCAGGATCGACCAGCAGTTCCCCGCGATAGCCATCCACCACCAGCGTGCGGTGATGAAGAACCGAAGGCTGAATATCCGCGCCCATCACGGTCGGAATACCGAGCGCGCGCACCATAATCGCCGCATGCGAGTTAGCCGCGCCGTCGCGAACCACGACGCCGGCCAGTCTGTCCTGCGGCAGTTCCGCCAGCGTGGTGGCTGAGAGTTCGTCCGCCACCAGCACAAAACGCTCGGGCCATGTGTTCGGCCCCTGAATGGTGTCATCCAGGTGGAATAACAGACGCTGGCCCAGCGCGCGTAAATCTCCGGCACGCTCTTTGAGGTAGCCATCCGTCAGGGCGGCAAACTGCTCGGCAAACTTTTCGATGACTTTTTTGACGGCCCACTCCGCCACCGCGCCTTTATCGACTTCGGCAAACAGTTCACGACGCAGTCGGGCATCAGAAAGCAGGTGTGAATACAGATCGAAGATCGCCGCCGTCTCTTTCTGCGCTCCAGCGGCAAAGCGCTTACTGTAACGACGAAATTCGTTAGCGGCCTCTTCCAGCGCGCCGGTCAGCCGCTCGCGCTCAAGCGCCGGGTCAAGGGTGGAGGCTTCATAGACCTGCTCCATCAGCGGCAACGTTGCATCCTGCCAGCCTTCCGCTATCGCCACGCCGGGCGCGGCGGGTAGCGCACGGATGCGCGTATGGCGGTATTGACCAAATAACGCGGTTAGCTGCGTCTGCGAAAGGATAGCCGCCATCTGGGTCGCCAGCGTAACGAGGAAAGACTCTTCGCTTTCATCGTACTGGCGCAGTTCACGCTGCTGTACCACCAGCACCCCCAGTAGCTGGCGGCGCTGGATAATCGGCACACCCAGAAAAGCGCGGAAACGCTCCTCTTTTACTGACGGGATGTATTTAAAGCTGGGGTGTTTCTGCGCATCGGCAAGGTTGATCGGTTCCGCCAGCCTGCCAACCAGGCCGACGATACCTTCATCAAATGCGAGTGTGACAGTACGGCCACGCGGTTTTTTTAGCCCTCGCGTCGCCATGAGGTAGTAACAACGTCGGTCGTGATCGGCCAGATAGACCGAACAGACCTCTGTATCCATCGCAAGACAGATATCAGTGACCAGAATATTCAGCGCCTCGTTAAGGCGCGGCGCACTGGCCACCTTTTCCACTATTTCGCGCAGGCGGGTGAGCATAATTTGCGTAGCTTTAACCTCTTTTACGTCGCCAGGCAGGTGCGTTTTGTGGCTTCGGCGTACTCTCCTGAAGCGCCATCACGACACTTGCGAACTCTTTCATCACCCTGCGGTAGACATCGCGTTTAAATGACACCACCTGCCTGACCGGGTACCAGTAACTTACCCAGCGCCAGCCATCAAACTCAGGGGTGCTGCTGGTTTGCATATTGATTTCCGCATCAGCGCTCATCAATTGCAGAAGAAACCATTTTTGTTTCTGGCCGATACAAACCGGCTTCGTGTCCCAACGCACCAAACGTTTCGGTAACTTGTAACGCAACCAGTTGCGAGTAGAAGCAAGTATCCGCACATCTTTACGGCTCAACCCGACTTCTTCAAACAGTTCCCGGTACATCGCTTGTTCTGCTGACTCCCCTGAATTTATCCCGCCTTGCGGGAATTGCCAGGAGTGCTGACCAAATCGCCGGGCCCACATAACCTGCCCCTGGCGATTACAAATTACGATACCTACATTTGGGCGGTAGCCATCGTCATCAATCACCGGACTACCTCAACATAAACCTTATATATGAATGATTGTTTCACACTCCAGAGAGACGGTAAACCACTCTGTTAGGCGTACGCGCTACTAATAACAATTGAATAACTCACAGCAAATAGCCGAGTTATAAACAGAGAGGTGTGTTCACAGACGATTTTATTCACCTTTTCTGTGGATATAGTTGTGAAGAAGTACGGAATTACTACGGGAAAACCCGGAGCAGTCTGAATTGGGCGGCAAACGCCATCAAAAAATAGCCTCGTAAATTCATTAAGTTAAATGCAAAACCTGCGACCATTCGTGCTAAATCGTGACAGCCATCACATTGAAGATCGTCAGGCTGATGAAAGATCAACCACCGTCGCTTTTATCCACAGATTGTGCCAATAAGTTAGGCACAATTTGTGTAAAAATTCGATTTTCGTCGCACGTCAAGGCTGTAAATTGAAACAGTAGTGGCGGTTTTTCACAGTTATCCCATCTTTCTGTGGATAACATGGTGTAAGATCCTGTTTATTTTCAGTGACCAGATTTGGAAAACCCATTTCTCTGTTGCGCAACTTGCAGGATCAGATCCTAAAAACCAATATAAATCATGCGATTGAACATCGCGTGTGGAAATCGTTAAACTCTGTTCATACGGTATAAAATCATTGTTCACTTTTTCGCCTAAGGTATAACGTCATGCCCGGACTCCGCCCGCTACTTTCTCCGCCAGCATCTGAAGCCCTTTTGCTTGCCCAGGCGCAGCAGCTTTCAGGTTACTCGCTGGGCGAACTGGCGGCGCTGGCCGGTTTAGTGGCCCCTAAAGATTTGAAACGGGATAAAGGCTGGATTGGCGTGCTGCTGGAGATCTGGCTCGGCGCCAGCGCCGGTAGCAAACCGGAACAAGATTTCGCCGCGCTTGGCGTGGAGCTGAAAACCATTCCCGTCGATAGCCTTGGCCACCCGCTGGAAACCACGTTTGTCTGCGTCGCGCCGCTAACCGGCAACAGCGGCGTGACGTGGGAAACAAGTCACGTCCGCCACAAATTAAAACGCGTGTTATGGGTCCCCGTAGAGGGGGATCGCAGTATTCCGTTAGCCGATCGGCGCGTCGGTTCCCCACTGCTGTGGAGCCCAAATGAAGAAGAAGATCAGCAGCTTCGCCTCGACTGGGAAGAGTTGATGGACATGATTGTGCTGGGTCAGGTTGAGCGGATCACCGCCCGGCATGGCGAATTTTTACAACTGCGGCCAAAAGCAGCGAATGCCAAAGCCCTTACCGAAGCAATTGGCGCGCAGGGAGAGACCATTCTGACGCTGCCGCGCGGCTTTTATCTGAAAAAGAACTTCACTCGCACGCTGCTGGCCCGCCATTTCCTGTTACAGGGCTAACAGGCACAGACTGGACTTTCACCTGCCGCATTGCGCGCCTATAATTAGCGCTTCTTTTTTTTGGCAGGACTTTGTTCGATGTTATTTGCATGGGTAACCGATCCTAACGCCTGGCTCGCGCTCGGTACGCTGACGCTGCTGGAGATCGTTCTTGGGATCGACAATATTATTTTCCTCTCTCTGGTGGTGGCGAAACTTCCTACAGCGCAACGGAATCACGCCCGACGCCTTGGGCTGGCGGCGGCGATGGTGATGCGCCTGGCTTTGCTGGCTTCTATCGCCTGGGTCACACGCCTGACAAACCCGCTGTTCGAGATTTTCGGCGAAGCGATTTCCGCCCGCGATCTGATCCTGCTGCTGGGTGGGTTGTTCCTGATCTGGAAAGCCAGTAAAGAAATTCACGAATCGATTGAAGGCGAGGAAGAAGGGCTGAAAACGCGCGTCTCCTCCTTCCTGGGCGCGATTGTCCAGATCATGATGCTGGATATTATTTTCAGCCTTGATTCCGTCATCACGGCGGTGGGCCTCTCGGATCATCTGTTTATCATGATGGCGGCAGTTGTGATTGCCGTCGGCGTGATGATGTTCGCGGCGCGCCCTATCGGCGAGTTTGTTGACCGCCACCCTTCCGTAAAAATGCTGGCGCTCTCTTTCCTGATTCTGGTCGGCTTTACCCTGATTCTGGAAAGTTTCGATGTACACGTTCCGAAAGGGTACATCTACTTCGCCATGTTCTTCTCTATCGCCGTAGAGAGCCTGAACCTGATGCGCAATAAAAAGAACCCTCTCTGATTCACTCTTTCGCTCCCTGTAAGGGGAGCGAACACCCGCAATGCCGCTCCCGTTCCTCACAGTTTAAGATTTTACTGCTTTTATCAGACATAACTTCAGGTTATTACTAGACTATTATCAGACGCAGGCCACGTGAGGATAAATGGATGAAAAAATGGGCAGTTGTGATTTCCGCTGTAGGACTGGCTTTTGCTGTTTCTGGATGTAGCAGCGATTATGTAATGGCGACCAAAGATGGTCGGATGATTCTGACCGACGGTAAACCAGAAATTGACGATGATACGGGTCTGGTGAGCTACCATGATCAGCAAGGCAACGCGATGCAAATCAATCGTGACGAAGTCTCTCAGATCATTGAACGCTAATTGTTGAGGTCAGCAGCCCTGCTGGCCTTAGAATTTTCTCTTTCCCTTTTCTCTTCCCTCTGCCATTTTTATATTCCTTTGTCGGGATTTACTGACTTCATAATAAGAAGGAAACGGCTATGCACTATCACCGTATACCCCACAGCTCGCTTGAAATAAGTACACTGGGGCTGGGCACAATGACGTTTGGTGAACAAAACAGCGAAGCCGACGCACATGCACAGCTCGATTACGCCGTGGATCAGGGCATTAACCTGATCGACGTCGCCGAAATGTATCCGGTGCCTCCACGCCCGGAAACCCAGGGGCTAACAGAAACCTATGTCGGTAACTGGCTTGCTAAACACGGCAGCCGTGAGAAGCTGGTTATCGCTTCCAAGGTAAGCGGCCCATCGCGTAATAACGACAGCGGAATTCGCCCCAATCAGGCGCTGGATCGTAAAAATATCCGTGAGGCCTTACACGATAGCCTCAAACGCCTGCAAACCGACTATCTGGATCTGTATCAGGTTCACTGGCCGCAGCGCCCGACCAACTGCTTCGGCAAGCTGGGCTACAGCTGGACGGATTCGGCTCCGGTTGTCACGCTGCTCGAAACGCTGGACGCGCTGACGGAGTTCCAGCGCGCGGGCAAAATTCGCTACATTGGCGTCTCTAACGAAACGGCCTTCGGCGTCATGCGCTATCTGCATCTGGCGGATAAACATGACCTGCCGCGCATTGTCACTATCCAGAACCCTTACAGCCTGCTGAACCGCAGTTATGAGGTGGGATTAGCGGAAGTCAGCCAGTATGAAGGCGTCGAGCTGCTGGCCTACTCTTGCCTGGCATTCGGTACGTTGACCGGTAAATATCTGAATGGCGCCAAACCCGTCGGCGCGCGCAACACCCTGTTTAGCCGCTTTACGCGCTACAGCGGCGAGCAGGCGCAAAAGGCGGTTGCGGCCTACGTCGACATCGCCAGACGCCACAACCTCGATCCGGCCCAGATGGCGCTGGCGTTTGTGCGTCGTCAGCCGTTCGTCGCCAGCACCCTGTTGGGCGCAACGACGATGGCGCAGTTAAAAACTAACGTTGAGAGTTTGCATCTGGAGTTAAGCGAAGAGGTGCTGGCGGAGATCGAAGCGGTGCATCAGGTTTATACCTACCCGGCACCGTAATGCGCATATCCGGCGTTTCTGCCTGATGGCGCTACGCTTATCAGGCCTACCAACAGCACCATACCGTAGGCCGGATAAGGCACCTGCGCCGCCATCCGGCGCTTCTGCCTGATGGCGCTGCGCTTATCAGGCCTACCGACGGCGCAACAATCACATCTGGCGGCGCTGCCAAATCCACAGCGCCGCAATCGCCAGCGCAAACAGTCCGCCAAAACCAATGCCGATCGCCACGACCGGAATACCCACCAGTACGGCCAGCGAATAGAGACCCAGCATCAACAGCATCGCGCTGTTCTCCCCCAGGTTCTGTACCGCAATCGCGTTGCCCGCGCCGACGCTTTTCTTGCCGCGCTCCTGCAATAACGCATTGAGCGGCACCACGAAAAAGCCGCCCAGCACGCCAATAAGCGTCAACAGCGCATAGGCCGGAAGTAATGCGTGCTGCAAAGAGAAAATCAGCACCACCACACCAATCAGAATACCCGCAGGCATACAACGCGCTACCGTCTCCAGCGTAACCAGCTTCGCCGCAGCGCCTGCGCCCACAACAATACCGATCGCCACCATTGCGTTCAGGTAAGTCGGCGTGGCGTTATCGGTAATTCCCAGCGCTACCGGCACCCACAGCACCAGCAGAAAACGCAGCGTGACGCCCGCGCCCCAAAAAAGGCTGGTGCCAACCAGCGAGAAACGCGTCTCCCCGTTACGCCAGAGCGATATGCAGGCGCAGAAGAAGCTGCGCACCATCTTACGCAAATGCCAGGACTGGCCTGGCCGCGCCGCCGCGAGTTTCGGAATAAAAAGGTTAGCGACGACTGCGCCCGCATAAGCCAACGCACAGGCGACCAGCGCCGCAATCACATGCCAGTCTGCCAGTACGCCGCCTGCCACCGATCCCAGCAGAATCGCGGCAATGGTGGAGGCTTCCATCAGACCATTGGCTTTCACCAGTTTGTCGCCCGTGGTCAGCTCGCCAAGAATGCCATATTTCGCCGGAGAGTAAGCCGCCGCGCCAATCCCCACCAGCGTATAGCCGACAAAGGGATTAAAACCAAAACAGATGCTCGCGGCGCCCAACAGTTTCAGGCCGTTGGCGAACATCATCACCCGACCTTTGGCAAAGCTGTCCGCCACCTGCCCGACAAAGGGGGCAAAAAGAATGTAAGCGCCTACAAACACCATTTGCAGGATCGGCTGGCTCCAGTCCGGGTAGAACTGCGCCTTCAGCAGCGCCAGCGTCGCGAACAACAGCGCGTTATCGCCAAACGCAGAGAGAAACTGCGCGGCGATAACCGACATCATCCCTTTCGACCAGATCGAAGTGTTAGTATGTACTGACTCACGCATGTTGTTTTTCCGGTTCATCAACCCAGCTTTTCAGCGTCACAAAGTCCGGCTTGCCGCTGCCCAGTAACGGAAGTTGTTTCAGATAGCGGATATCACGCGGTACGGCAAGTTCAGGAATGCCGTGTGTGCGGGCATATTGCAGCAGGCTTTCACGCGTCAGCTCGCCGTCTGTCGTGAACAGCACCAGCGCTTCGCCCTTGCTGGCGTCGCTTTTAATCGCCGTAGCGTGCATTTTATCTGGCGAGACGCCCAGCGCCAGCTGTTCGACCATCTCCAGCGAAACCATCTCTCCGGCGATTTTCGCAAAGCGCTTCGCTCGCCCCTGGATCTGCACAAAACCGTTTTCATCAAAACGCACAATATCGCCCGTGTCGTACCAGCCCTGTTCAACGTCACCCAGCGCATTTTCCGCCGCAGGCGCTTCCAGCACGCCCGGTTTTTCAACCCGCAGGTAGCCATTCATGATATTAGGCCCTTTGAGTTGCAGACGCCCGCCGTCATCAATGCCCGGAACCGCCAGCAAGCGCGCATCCATGCCTGGCAAAATGCGCCCAACGGTGCCCGGCTTCGCCGCCATAGGTACGTTAATCGACACAACCGGCGCGCATTCGGTCACGCCGTAACCTTCCAGAACGCGCAGGCCAAATTTGTCCTGCCAGAGCTGTCGGGTGCTGTCCTGCAATTTTTCCGCGCCGGCGACGACATAGCGCAGGCGATAGAAATCATACGGGTTGGCAAACCGCGCGTAGTTGCCCAGAAACGTCGACGTGCCAAACAGCACCGTGCAGTTCCGGTCATAGACCAGCTCCGGCACAATGCGATAGTGCAACGGGCTGGGATAGAGAAACACCTCAGCGCCGGTCAGCAGCGGCGTCAACAGGCCGACGGTCAGGCCGAAGGAGTGGAACAGCGGCAGCGCTGACATAAAGCGGTCGTTCGCCGTGAAATCGGCAATGGTTTTTATCTGCTCAACGTTCGCCAGAAGGCTTTTATGGCTGTGCACCACGCCTTTCGGGTGCCCTTCCGAACCGGATGTAAAGAGGATCATTGCCGCCTCTTCCGGCCGCTGTTTGACCTGCGCCAGGCGTGGCATCAGCAGATGCGCAAAAATCCAGAGCTTATCGGCGAGCGTCACATCAGCTTTTAAATCTTCGAGATAAATCCAGCGAACCTGCGTCAGTTGCTCCGGCAGATGCCAGAGTTTGCCTTTCTCAAGAAACTGACGGGAGGTGAATACGGTTTTGATCTCCGCAGCGGTAATGGCGCTGGTCAGCCCTTTCACGCCCGCCGTGTAGTTCATCATCGCCGGGATACGGCCACGAGAAACCGCGCCAAAGATGACGGCGGCGCTGATGGCCGCGTTTGGCAGCATCAGGCCGATGTTTTCGCCCTGCGCGCTGTATTTTTCCAGAATGCGGCCGACAAACAGCGTTTTTGTCAGCAATTTGCGATAAGTGTCCGGCGTGAAGTTAATATCTTCAACACAGTTTTTACCCGCCCCGTAGCGGTACTGCGCAGCTAACAGTGATTCATACAGCGTTTCACGCGGGCGCACCGCCATGCGCGCTTCCATCATAATTTGATGCAGCATTTCTCCGGCCAGTTTGCGGCGCTCGCGCGCTCGCGGCGCCTCCGGCATCGGCAGATGGGTGGGCGGCAGGATATGCAGGTGAATGCGCGGGAAAAAGCGCTGTTTTACCAGACCTTTCAGGCGGCTAAAGTGCGTAAGCTCTGCGCCTTCAATACGAACCGGCACCACCGTTGCGCCAGACTTCGCCGCCACAAACCCGGCGCCGTCGTAGATTTTCATCAACGAACCGCTAACCGAAATTCGCCCTTCCGGGAAGATAACCACCGGGCGGCCCTGCTCTACCAGGCGTACCAGGTGCTTAATCGCCATCGGCTTCGTCGGGTCGAGCGGCACAAAATCAATCAGCGACTTTAACCAGCGCATATACCATTGCTGGCTGATAGAGGAATAGACCGCGAAAACAGGGCGAACCGGTAAAAACAGGGCGAGTAAAATACCGTCGATAAAAGAGACATGGTTTGGCGTGATCAGGATGCGCTCACCCTGTAGCGCCCTGGCATCCCCGGTGACGCGTACACGATAAAGCACGCGGAACAGGTTGCGAAAAAATCCAAAAAGCATGTCAACTCCCTTTGCTCACAGTTCGGTAAAGATGCATGGTTGCAGATTATACGAGATGGGGAACAGGCGCGACAGGTAAATGGAAGGACGAAAAAAAACCTGCGCATCCGCGCAGGTTGGTGCAAGAGACAGGTACGAAGAGCGTACCGAATAATCTCACCAATCAATACCTCTGGGATCTTGATTGTGGTCTCCGGCGACGCTGCGCGCCACCAGCAAAACGCAAAGGAATGAACACAAATGCAACGAGTTGTGTAAATTATCGGTTACTGTTACAGATTGGTGTAAGCGCAAAAAAAACCTGCACATGATGCGCAGGTTGGTGTAATTCTTGTGATCAACCCGAAAGCTGATTTCACCTATCAATACCTCTGGGATCTCAACTCTAGCAATCCGCCCGACGCCCTCACCAGCGAACAATCGCAACAGCGCTTCGCAAAGTGTAACCAAAGGTTTGCATTCTCCCTTTTCTGTCTTACTTCCCCGGCGTGCGCTCACATTTGCGCGTTCCCGTCAGGCAATCTGCTTGAACAGATAGCCATTTTCCGTAACACTGACGAAATGTAAGCGTTTACCCACTATAGGTACTGTCATGGCGACCATAAAGGATGTAGCCCGACTGGCTGGTGTTTCAGTCGCCACCGTTTCTCGCGTTATTAATGATTCCCCGAAAGCCAGCGAAGCATCCCGCCTCGCGGTCACCAGCGCGATGGAATCGCTCAGCTATCACCCCAACGCCAATGCGCGAGCGCTGGCGCAGCAATCCACGGAGACAATTGGTTTAGTCGTGGGGGATGTCTCCGACCCTTTCTTTGGCGCGATGGTTAAAGCGGTCGAGCAGGTGGCCTACCACACCGGTAATTTCTTACTGATTGGCAACGGCTACCACAATGAACAAAAAGAGCATCAGGCGATTGAACAACTGATCCGCCATCGTTGCGCGGCGTTAGTCGTACACGCCAAGATGATCCCGGACGCGGACCTGGCGTCATTAATGAAACAGATGCCTGGCATGGTGCTGATTAACCGCATCCTGCCTGGGTTTGAGCAGCGCTGCGTGGCGTTAGATGACCGTTACGGCGCCTGGCTGGCAACGCGTCATTTAATTCAGCAGGGCCATACCCGCATCGGCTATATCTGTTCCAACCATTCGATTTCTGATGCGGAAGACCGGCTCAAGGGTTATTACGACGCGCTGGAAGAGAGCCATATTCCGGCTAACGACAGGCTGGTCACATTTGGTGAACCGGATGAGAGCGGCGGTGAACAGGCAATGACCGAACTGTTAGGTCGCGGAAGAAACTTCACGGCGATCGCCTGTTACAACGATTCGATGGCCGCAGGCGCAATGGGCGTATTAAACGACAACGGTATTGACGTGCCGGGCGAAATTTCACTGATTGGTTTCGATGATGTGCTGGTCTCGCGCTACGTGCGTCCACGTCTGACCACGGTACGCTACCCGATCGTGACCATGGCGACTCAGGCCGCCGAACTGGCGCTCGCGCTGGCGGAAAAACGGCCTGTACCCGAAATCACCCATGTCTTTAGCCCTACTCTGGTACGTCGGCATTCCGTTTCGACGCCGTCGGAAACCGGGAATTCTTCGTCAAACGATTAATCAGGATAGCGTCATGACAACAATGCTGGATGTTTCACGTCGCGCGGGCGTATCAAAAGCGACGGTTTCTCGCGTGCTGAACGGAACGGGACAGGTGAAAGAGAGCACGCGCCAGAAAGTCTTCAAAGCGATGCAGGCGTTAGATTACCGACCCAATTTTTTGGCGCGATCGCTGGCGAACCGCACCAGTAACAGCATTGGGCTTGTTGTCTCGACCTTTGACGGATTTTACTTCGGGCGTTTGCTGCAACAGGCGTCACGCCAGACGGAGTCGCACGGTAAGCAGCTTATCGTGACCGATGGCCATGACACGCCGGAACGCGAGCAAGAGGCGGTGCAGATGCTGGCCGACAGGCAGTGCGACGCGATCATTCTCTATACCCGCTATATGAGCGAAAAAACGATCATCTCGTTGATTAATACCATAGAGACGCCGCTGGTCGTGATCAACCGCGATGTCAGTCTGGCCCGCGATCGCGCCATATTCTTTGAACAGGAAGATGCCGCGTTTCAGGCGGTGGATTACCTGATCTCACAGGGCCATCGGGATATCGCCTGCATTACCGTACCGAATCACACGCCAACGGGAAAATCCCGCCTGACGGGCTACCGCAAGGCGCTGGAGAAAAACGGGATCGACTGGGACCCGGCGAAAGTGAAATACGGCGACTCCAGTATGACACGCGGGTACGAAGCGTGCCGTGAACTGCTGGAGGAAGGGATCGCCTTTACCGCGCTCTTTGCCTGTAACGACGATATGGCGCTTGGCGCATCAAAGGCGCTGCATCAGGCCGGGCTGCGGATACCGCAGGATATTTCACTGTTTGGCTTCGATGACGCGCCCAGCGCGAAGTGGCTGGAACCGGCGCTGTCCACCGTTTATCTGCCGATCGACAGTATGATTACCACCGCAATCGATCAAGCGATTCGGCTGGCGAGCGGCGAGGAGCTGGAGCCGATCCCGCCGTTTACAGGAACATTAGTGCTGCGTGATTCAGTGACCACCGGGCCATTTTTTCAGTCGGATTGCTGATGGTTTGCCGGATGGCGGCGCAAGCGCCTTATCCGGCCTACGATATTGCGCCGTCCGTAGGCCTGATAAGCGTAGCGCCATCAGGCAAAGGCGCCTTATCCGGCCTGCCGGTTAAAAAACTTCCAGCGCCAGCAACTCTTCAATCGTCTGGCGGCGGCGAATCAATCGCGCTTTACCATTATCAAACAGCACTTCCGGCAGCAGCGGTCGGCTGTTGTAATTTGATGACATAGACGCGCCGTACGCGCCGGTATCGTGCAGAACCAGGTAATCCCCCGGTGCTACCGCAGGCAGCGCACGCGTTTCCACGTTACCGCCTTCCTGCTGCGTAAAGACATCGCCAGATTCACACAACGGCCCCGCCACCACGGTATCCAGCAGCGGCGCATGTTCAAGCGAGCGACCGTCCGCCGCCAGCGCCGTAATATGGTGATAGCTGCCGTACATTGCCGGGCGCATCAGGTCGTTGAAACCGGCATCCACCAGCACAAAATGACGGCGCCCCATCTCTTTCACGCTGCGTACCTGCGTCACCAGCACGCCGGATTGCGCCACCAGAAAACGTCCCGGTTCAATTTCCAGCTTCACCCGATGCCCCAGATGGCGAGCGATTTGCTCGCGGGCGGCGTTCCACAGTCCGAAGTAATGCTGCGTATCGACCGCCTCTTCTCCCTCGTGATAAGGGATCGACAGCCCGCCTCCCGCCGAAATCGCCTCCAGATCCTGCCCAAAATCGATAACCTGGCGCACCATCGCGCCGCACACCTGCTCCAGATGACCGTAATCAACGCCGGAACCAATGTGCATGTGAACCCCGACAAGCTGAAGCCGATGGCGCTGCATCACCGCCAGCGCGGCAGGCAGATCGGTATGCCAGATGCCGTGTTTGCTGTTCTCGCCGCCGGTATTGGTTTTCTGGCTGTGCCCGTGACCAAAACCGGGATTGATACGCAGCCAGACGCGATGACCCGGCGAAACCTGCCCCAGTTGATCCAGCATATCCACCGACCCGGCATTCACCGGAATGCGCAGTTCGCTGACGCGGGCCAGCGTGGCGGCGTCAATGACATCAGCCGTGAAGACGATATCATCAGGATGGTTTTGCGGATCATATCCCGCCGCCAGCGCGCGCTCAATTTCACCCAGCGAAACGGAATCCACCTTTACGCCCTGCTCACGCATCAGGCGCAAAATATGAATATTCGAGCAGGCCTTTTGCGCAAAGCGCACCACATCAAACTGTTGCAGGGCCGCGATCTGACGGCGAATAATCTGCGCGTCATAGACCCATACCGGGCAGCCGAATTCCGCCGGTAGTCTGAGCAGATTTTCAGCGTTGAGGTCAGTATCAGTGCAATTCAGTGAATGTGGCATAGCAGACTCCGGGCAAAACATTTTTTATGATTACGCCACAAACTGAAGGGAATAAAAAATATCGTTTTATGGCGAGTCTATGCAAAAATGATATAGATAATATCCACTGAGGGGAAAGCCAACGATGGCAGCCGTGAACCTGCGCCACATTGAAATCTTTCATGCCGTGATGACCGCCGGAAACCTGACCGAAGCGGCGCGCCTGCTGCATACCTCACAGCCCACCGTTAGCCGGGAGCTGGCGCGGTTCGAAAAAGTATTGGGGCTTAAACTGTTTGAGCGCACGCGCGGACGCCTGCACCCGACGGTGCAAGGATTACGGCTATTCGAAGAGGTGCAGCGTTCCTGGTATGGGCTGGATCGCATTGTAAACGCGGCGGAGAGCCTGCGTGAATTTCGCCAGGGCGAGCTGTCGATTGTCTGCCTGCCCGTTTTCTCCCAGTCCTTTTTACCCACGCTGCTGCAACCGTTTCTCGCCCGCTATCCTGATGTCAGCCTGAACATCGTGCCGCAGGAGTCGCCGCTGCTGGAAGAGTGGCTTTCCGCTCAACGCCACGACCTCGGCCTGACGGAGACGTTGCATACCCCGGCAGGCACCGAACGCACCGCGTTGTTGACGCTAAATGAAGTGTGCGTGCTGCCGCCCGGCCACCCGCTGGCGACCAAATCCGTGCTGACGCCGGGCGACTTTCAGGGAGAGAATTACATCAGCCTGTCACGCACCGACAGCTATCGTCAGCTGCTGGATGCGCTGTTTAACGAACACCAGGTTAAACGCCGGATGGTCGTGGAAACCCACAGCGCGGCGTCGGTTTGCGCGATGGTGCGCGCGGGCGCCGGGCTTTCGGTGGTTAACCCGCTCACCGCGCTGGATTATGCCGCCAGCGGAGTGACCGTGCGGCGGTTCAGTGTCGACGTTCCGTTTACCGTCAGTCTGATCCGCCCGCTGCACCGGCCATCATCCGCGCTGGTGGATGCGTTCAGCGAGCACCTGCAAACCAGCCTTCCGCGTCTTGTCGATCCGCTGGAGGCCATTCTGGAGCCGGTTACGAAAGCATAAACTCCACGGCGTCAGCCGCATGGATCGCCGCAGTATCAAACACCGGCAGCGCGCTCTGCGCTTCCGGCACCAGCAACCCAATCTCGGTACAGCCGAAAATCACGCCCTGAGCGCCCTGCGCCGCCAGACGTTCGATCACCTGCAAATAATACTGGCGGGAGCGTTCGCTAAACTCGCCGAGGCACAGTTCGTCAAAGATTATCTGGTTGATCTGCGCGCGGTCGTCCGTTTCCGGCACCAGGGTTTCAATCGCAAACCGCTGCTCCAGACGCCCGCGATAAAAATCCTGCTCCATCGTGTAGCGCGTCCCCAGTAGCGCCACGCGCGTCATGTTTTTGCGCGCAATCGCCCGCCCTGTCGCATCCGCAATATGTAAAAACGGCAGTGAACAGCGCGACTCAATCGTATCCGCCACTTTATGCATGGTATTAGTACACAGCACTATCGCTTCTGCGCCCGCCTGCTGCAAACCCAGTGCGGCCTGCGCCAGAATATCTCCCGTTTTATCCCACTCGCCCTGGCGCTGACACTCTTCAATTTCATGGAAATCAACGCTATGCAGCAACAGGCTGGCGGAATGCAAACCGCCCAGGCGTGCTTTGATTCCTTCATTAATCAAACGGTAATAGGGGATCGTCGATTCCCAACTCATGCCGCCCAGCAGTCCAATCGTTTTCATTACCTTCTCCTTCTCACCTTGATGACAGCAGTGAAGCAAACTTGTGATCAAGTTTCCAGTTCATTTGGTCTGCCATTTTCTTTTTCCCCGGTATGAACTAATTTAGTTGAAACATTGTTTCAATAAATAACAGGATCACCGCATGTTTATTTTTCATAATGAGACGACGCTTGAGGATCTGGGAAATGGCGTTACCCGGCGTATTCTGGCTCACGACGGCAACATGATGGCGGTAGAGGTGAATTTCGAAAAAGGCGCAATCGGGCCGTTGCACAATCATCCTCATGAACAGCTGACTTACGTTTTGTCCGGTGAATTTGAGTTTACTATTGGTGAAGAAAAGCATGTGGTGCGCGCTGGCGACACGCTATATAAACGGCCCAATATCATGCATGGCTGCGTGTGTTTACAACCGGGGACACTGCTGGATACCTTCACGCCAGTACGCGAAGATTTCCTCAACGCGTAAGCCATACGCATCCGGCCTGCACAGGCCGGATGTTATCGCCTCACCGGGGCGAGGCTTTTACGACATCAGAATTAACGCGCCAGCCAGCCGCCATCCACCGCAACGGTATAGCCGTTAATATAGTCAGATGCGCTGGACGCCAGGAACACCACCGGCCCCATCAGATCGCTCGGCAGACCCCAACGCCCCGCCGGAATACGGTCGAGGATTTCCGCGCTACGCTGCTCATCAGCACGCAGTTGCTGAGTATTGTTCGTCGCCATGTAACCCGGCGCGATAGCGTTCACGTTGATGTTATGTTTCGCCCATTCGTTCGCCATCAGGCGCGTTACGCCCATAACGCCGCTTTTAGACGCGGTGTAAGAAGGAACGCGAATCCCGCCCTGGAAGGAGAGCATAGAGGCGATATTAATAATTTTGCCGCCGTTACCCTGGGCGATGAAGTGCTTCGCCGCAGCCTGAGACATAAAGAACACGCTCTTAATGTTCAGGTTCATGACGTCATCCCAGTCTTTTTCACTGAAGTCGATCGCGTCTTCACGGCGGATCAGACCGGCGTTATTCACCAGAATATCGATGTGGCCGAATTCCGCCACCGCACGTTCAAGCAGGGCAGGAATACCGTCAATCTGACGCAAATCCGCCGTCAGACTTAAAAAACGGCGGCCCAGCGCGGTGACGCGTTCAATGGTTTCCGTCGGCTCAACAATGTTGATCCCGACAATATCACAGCCCGCTTCCGCCAGACCCAGCGCCATCCCCTGACCCAGACCGGTATCACAACCTGTGACTACCGCGACCTTACCTTCAAGAGAGAATGCATTCAAAATCATTGTTAATCCTTATTTTCTTAGTGCCTGTCACGGACAGACATGATTGCCGTCCGCGACTAGCGCAGATCTTTTACTGCAACGTGGTCCATATCATCAAAGACCTGGTTTTCACCCACCATCCCCCAGATGAACGTATAGGCCTGGGTGCCGACGCCGGAGTGAATAGACCAGCTTGGGGAGATAACCGCCTGCTCGTTATGCATCACGATATGACGCGTTTCCTGAGGCTGCCCCATCATATGAAAGACGCAGGCGTTCTCTTCCATGTTGAAATAGAAGTACACTTCCATGCGGCGTTCATGGGTGTGACAAGGCATGGTGTTCCACAGGTTGCCGGGCGCCAGTTCGGTCAGGCCCATGCTCAGCTGGCAGGTCTCCAGTACGTCCGGCACGAAGTATTTGTTAATGGTGCGGCGGTTACTGGTGAGGTTGTCGCCCAGAGTGACCGGCGCGACATCGGCTGGCGTCACTTTTTTAGTCGGGTAAGTGGTATGCGCCGGCGCGCAGTTGTAGTAGAACTTCGCCGGATTTGCGCCATCAACGCTGGCGAAAACAACTTCTTTCGCGCCTTTACCGACGTATAAGGCATCGCGGTGGCCGATCTCATAGCACTGACCATCGACAGCAATCGTGCCCGGCCCGCCGATGTTGATCACCCCCAGTTCACGACGCTCCAGGAAGTAGGTAACGCCCAGCTGTTTACCAACTTCACCGCCAACGGAAACCGTTTTCGCTACCGGCATGATGCCGCCGACAATAATGCGGTCGATGTGGCTGTAAACCATGGTGTATTCATCAGCAACAAACACTTTCTCGACCAAAAACTCGTTGCGCAGCCCCTGGGTGTCCAGCGTTTTAGCGTGCGCGCTGTGGATGCTCTGTCTTACGTCCACATCAACCTCCAATAATAAACCGACCGTGAATGTCAGAACGGAAGGCGAAACACCGTTCCGTTTTACTTTATGCGGTAATGATATCCCTCCAGAAACGGGTTTTCAATTACAAATAAAACGTTGTTTCATTTTTTCCGCATCTTATTATCAAAAGTGTAATTGCGATCACGTCAGCGCGAGATTTCCCTTTAACAGGCACAGGTGGAGATGCTTAAAATAAAATTAAAAACAATAAGATAGGTTTATCAGGTGAATATGGGAGCAGCGTGTGCTCCTGAAAAGAAACGCCGGATTGCTGCAACCCGCGGCGTCAGGGAGGGGAAATATCAGCACATATTGCGGCTGGCGCGGTTGGCAGCGCCAGCACGGGGGAAGCGGAAAATGAAGGCGGTCTTAATCTCGTTCGATAGCAAGCGCCACGCCTTGCCCGCCGCCAATGCAGAGCGTCGCCAGGCCCTTTCGCGCATTGCGTTTAACCATCTCATGCACCAGCGACACCAGAATCCGGCAGCCGGATGCGCCAATGGGATGACCGAGCGCAATCGCTCCGCCGTTAACGTTCACCCGGCGTTCGTCCCACTCCAGCATTTTGCCGACGGATAACGCCTGCGCAGCAAAAGCCTCGTTAGCCTCGATAAGATCCACGTCCGCCAGCTGCCAGCCTACCCGTTCAAGACAACGTCGGGTGGCGTAAACGGGTGCGATGCCCATCAGTGCGGGATCGACGCCGACGCTGGCAAAAGCGCGAATACGCGCCAGTATGGGTAAATCCAGTTCCTGCGCTTTGGCTTCGCTCATCATCATGACGGCAGCCGCGCCATCGTTAATTGACGAGGCATTGCCCGCCGTGACCGAGCCGAGGAGATCAAATGCCGGGTTCAACTGGGCCAATCCTTCCGCGCTGGCATCGGTTCTTGGCTGCTCATCAGTATCGACAACGACAGGCTGGCCGTTACGCTGGGTGACAACCGGGACAATCTCAGCTTTAAAACGCCCGGCATCAATGGCCGCCCGCGCTTTTTGCTGGGAACTGAGGGCATAGGCGTCCTGCAATTCGCGGCTGATGCCGTATTCCCGCGCCAGATTTTCAGCGGTAACGCCCATGTGGTAATCGTTAAACGCATCCCACAAGCCGTCGTGAACCAGGCTGTCCACCAGTTGGCTGTTACCGAGCTGCGCCCCTGTGCGGCTGTCGGTAAGAACGTGCGGCGCCCGGCTCATGTTCTCCTGCGCGCCGGCAATGACAATATCCGCCTCGCCGCACTGAATCGCCTGTGTAGCCAGGTGCAGCGCTTTCAGGCCGGAGCCGCAGACATCGTTGATGGTGATAGCGGAAACGGTGTTGGGCAGCCCACCTTTGATGGCTGACTGCCGCGCCGGGTTTTGTCCTGCGCCCGCCGTGAGCACCTGACCGAGGATAACTTCATCGATAGCATGTACATCAACGCCGGTACGCTCCATCAACGCTTTTACCACCATGCTGCCCAGTTCAACGGCAGAATGGCGGGACAGCGTTCCCTGGAAGCATCCGATCGGCGTACGTAAAGCCCCAACTATCACAACCTCTTTCATCACCACCTCAGCGCAAAATAACACCGCAATAGTAGAGGATTGTTAAAGATAATTATCCTGCTTGTTTAAAAATGGTGAGTTTTATCACAAAGGAAATTGCAGCTATTTTAATCAGCCGGTATACGCCCCTGCTGTAAATGATCGCGGAGCCAGCTTCCCGCCGCGCCCGGCGGCGACTTCTTGTTCCAGAGAAGATCAATCGAGATCGCCTTTGGCCAGCCGGGCACATCCAGTTGCACCAGCGGTTTTTCAGCCGCGAACTCTTCCACCAGCGCGCAAGGCAATGCGCACCAGCCAAATCCCTGTACCGACATACTCAGTAATAACAAATAGTTAGGTGCAGACCAGGCCGGGCCGCGCGCCACGCTGGCGCCATTTTCCAGATAGGTATTCAGCCGCAGTTCACGCCAGGTATGCAGCTGATCCCATTGCAGGGTTTTCTGCGCGGCCAGAGGATGCGAGGCCGCCACGTAGAGTCCCATCCAGGTTTGCATGGGCAGGCGCGTCACCCCCATCTCGGTAGGGTAATGATTGCGCGCTTCAATCAGCCCAACCTGCGCGCGTCCCTTTTGCAGGAGATCGATGACATCTTCATCTTCGCCGATCAGACATTCAAATTCCGTATGGGGAAACTGGCGGTCGAACTGCACCATTAATTCTTCCAGAACGTCTGGATGCAGGGTGTCGGATAGCACGAATGTCAGACGGGTTTCTGTTTCGCCAGACAGGGATAACGCCACCTCATCCAGACGATCGCTTGCTGACAGAATAGCCTGCACATAGCTGAGCACCCGCTTGCCCTCTTCCGTCAGCACTGGCTGTCGTGAAGAGCGATCAAACAGTGAAAACCCCAGATCGGCTTCCAGGTGGGCAATCGCCGTACTGACGGTGGACTGACTTTTCCGTAACCGGCGCGCCGCAGCGGAAAACGAGCCGCAGGAGACCGTCTCAACAAATGCGATCAATGCTTCGGGAGAGTAGCGCATGAACTATCTACTTTATCGATGGATTCTATCTTTTATATATCATATTAAACGATAAAATGCCTGACATTCCGTTTTCCCGGAGATGAAAAAAAGGTTTGATCCTATGCAACATGATTTAGTCCAACGCCGTTCGCTACTCGAACGCATTTTCCATGCGGTCTGCTTCGAAGGCATTGCCACCGCCATTCTGGCCCCGACTACCGCCTGGCTGATGCAGCGCTCAGTGCTGGAAATGGGAGGCTTAACCATTCTGCTGGCAACCACGGCGATGATCTGGAATATCATCTATAACGCGCTGTTTGACCGCTTCTGGCCGTCACACGTAGTGACGCGCACCGCTAAAGTTCGCGCACTGCACGCGCTGGGATTTGAAAGCGGCTTTATCGTTATTGGTGTAAGTATTGTCGCCTGGGCGCTGAACGTCAGCCTGTTGCAGGCCTTCACGCTGGAAATCGGTTTCTTCCTTTTCTTCCTGCCATACACCATGTTCTACAACTGGGCCTATGACACGTTGCGTCTTCGCGTAGTAAGACGCCGCCAGCAGCGCGTTACTGCCTGATAATGCTCTGTTTAGCCGGAACATTCCCCGTTCCGGCGCTTCCTGCCTGCCCTCGCACACCGCTTTAGTTTCCCCAGCCCCATGCCATTTATGGTAAATTGCGCTTCTTTTTGTTTATTTTATAGTTGATACGTTCAAATAATGTCGAAAATTTGGTCAAAAGAAGAAACTCTCTGGAGTTTTGCACTATATGGGACTGCGGTCGGCGCAGGCACCCTTTTCCTCCCCATTCAGTTGGGTTCCGCGGGGGCCATCGTGCTGTTTATTACCGCACTGGTTGCCTGGCCTCTGACTTACTGGCCTCATAAAGCGCTGTGCCAGTTTATCCTCTCTTCGAAAACCTCCGCTGGCGAAGGGATCACCGGTGCGGTAACGCATTACTACGGCAAGAAGATCGGCAGTCTCATCACCTCGCTATACTTTATTGCGTTTTTCGTGGTGGTCCTGATTTACGCCGTGGCGATAACCAATTCTCTGACGGAACAGCTGGCAAAGCAGATGACGATAGACCTGCGGGTGCGTGTTCTGGTCAGTCTGGGCGTCGTATTGATTCTGAATCTGATTTTCCTGATGGGACGACATGCGACTATCCGCGTGATGGGCTTTTTAGTGTTTCCGCTTATCGCCTATTTCTTATTTCTGTCGCTTTATTTGACCGGAAGCTGGCAGCCCGCGTTATTGACCAGCCAGATGTCTTTCGATCGGCACACACTTCATCAGGTATGGATATCCATTCCGGTGATGGTTTTCGCTTTTAGCCATACGCCCATTATCTCCACGTTTGCTATCGACAGACGTGAAAGATACGGCGAGCAGGCCATGGGTAAATGCAAAAAAATCATGAAGGTGGCTTATCTGATCATTTGCCTGAGCGTGCTGTTTTTCGTTTTCAGCTGTCTGCTCTCCATTCCGCCATCCTATATTGAAGCCGCGAAACATGAAGGCGTGACCATCCTGTCAGCGCTGTCTATGATGCCAGCCGCACCGGCATGGCTCTCCATTTCAGGGATTATTGTCGCCGTTATCGCGATGTCAAAATCGTTTCTGGGCACCTATTTTGGAGTGATTGAAGGGGCAACAGAGATAGTACGAACGGCGTTACTTCAGACTGGCGTGAAGAAAAGCCGGGCATTTAATCGCGCCCTGTCTATCATGCTGGTCTCGCTGATTACCTTTGTCGTTTGCTGCATTAATCCCAACGCCATTTCGATGATTTATGCGATCAGCGGCCCGCTTATCGCCATGATTTTGTTTATCATGCCGACGCTGTCGACCTATCTGATCCCCGCGCTCAAACCATACCGCTCTCTGGGAAATCTGCTTACCCTGATTGTGGGTCTGCTTTGCGTGTCCGTGATGTTTTTTGGCTAATCTCAATACAAAACGGCTCATCCACCTGAAGAGGGGCGAGCCGTTTTACTCAGTCTTTAATCTATCGGCATAATAGTGAGGGCGACCCGACTGTCGTAAACGTCCAGCCTTCCCGCCAGGGTTGTATCAAAAACGAGAACGTCGCGTCCTTTGATAAATAAATAAGCGGCATAGCCTTGCGTTCATGACTGCCCTGTAATTCGTCAGACGGATATCGGACCAGATTATGCGTCGTAATAATATAGTTTTGCTGCAACTTCTGGTACGTAAAATAAATAATCCGGCTAATTTTATAAGAATGAGCGTCGGGCGTATTCAACACGCCGGTTAATGTCACGATTCCCTGATGATTATGCATCTGGTAGGTAATATCACCAGCAAAAAGTTCATGGTCAATATCCCAGACGGCATAACCACTGCAATCAATTTTCGGGTTAATGCTGTGTGTATACCAGAGTCCTCCACCGCCCACAATGAAGAACGTGATAATAATAGCCGCGGCCAGTATTTTAATTTTCATCATTTATCGAATAGTAGGTTATACACTTTACGGACGGATTTTCTCTGGCATCCTCCGGGCATATAATCGCCGTGATATTTTTTGCGCTGCTCATTCCTGAGAGAAACACATAGTTATTGTTATCGCAAATCTCGCGATGTTTGTGCATAAAGCGAATATAATTTTTCTCCAGCACATCATTCCCTTTTTGCAGGACGGTACAGGATGAAAAAGTCTCGGAATCCAGAACCTCATAAGACGACAGCAGAGACTCTGGAGACATATAAAACAGGCTGGCGGCAATGCTTATCATCACCACCAGAAGCGCCAGTCCGCAAAGCGCCGCAGGCCGCGAGAGATGGCGCTTTTTTATTGGCGTGTCTCCCTTCGGCTCCATTTGGGGTTCAACAATCTGCGCCGGCGCTTCGATCGCTGATGCTTTTGCGGTTATCTCATCCGTCTGAATATTCGCTGAAATCATCATACCGCGACGGGCAATGGTTTTTATAAGATCGCGCGGTAACCCAATATCACTTAACGCATTTCTTAGAATGAGAATCGTCTGATAAAAAGTATTCGCCGAGGTAACATGATTCTTCTCTCCCCAACCCGCTGTAATCAGCTGGTTTTGAGAAACCACCGTGTTGTTATGCTGAATAAGATATAAAAGGATAAGGCTTGCAGGACTTTGTAACGTTACGGTCTTCTGCATTGCGCTATTCGATAACGCCCGATTTCCAGGGTGAAAGTCAACCAGGTTATTAATTGTGTAACATCTGGCGTGTTTTAACAAATCCGACACAGTATTCCTTCTGGCATTCACATGATGAATGCCATGCTACAAAATTCTTATATCGAGATCACTATAAATATTTGATTATGCGATTACTATCAAACGCCAGCGGTAAAATTACTTATAAATCAAAAACCTTAAGTCAAAAAAGATCATTTGTTCTTAATTAAGACTATTTTTAAAGCATTTTCATGCTCTCCTGATATTATTACGATAAGCTTAAAAAGCACACAAATACATAATTTATTAATTATGAAAAACAATAGCGATTTTACAATTAAGATACAACAATTAACATTAATGCAACTTTTGTCCATAAATGCCATTTAACAAAATATCTTAAACATTTTTGCAATATAACTATTCCTGGATTTTGCTATAAAAGTCCTGGATGCTAAATTGTTTCTGTCTCTGACGAGACGTCGCCCCAGGAAAATAAGTAGCATGTAAATAGCCACTATTATAAATACATCGCAAAGCTTTAAGAAAAATAGCAATAAGTGATATACATCGATTTTTTACGCACGCTAATTGCCGTCTGGCAAAGTATTGACATATTTAAAAACGGATGAAATTATGAAATTATCTACGGATAGGGAGGTTCCTGTATGGAGCTGGATGTTAAATTAAAAAACCTTACGTGCAGTAGTTGTTCTTTACATTGTAAAATAATGCCAGAAAAATCACCTCGTTTACAATATTGTGCTAACGCATGTTTTTGTATGTGGCCGGAAGAAAGTATCTACTTTAACAGAGGTGTTATTGAGGGAATTTTAAATAATAATCATAATGCCCGATTAAATGGTTATATTTTTGTCGATTTTTCTATCAGCTTTTTGCGGCTGTTTCTCGACAAACAGTGGATTGATTATCTCGCCAGTACGCGTATGGGTATTGTACTGGTGAGCGATCGGAACATGCAGTCGTTAGCCAACTACTGGCGTAAACATCATCCGGCGGTTTCTGTCGTCATTTATCACGATGATGGACTGGCGGTTGCAAATGAAAAAATCAGACAAGTATTTATTGGGCGACATCTGTCTTTTACAAAAGGGAATACCCTGACCCAGACGGAGTTCATCATTATGGGTAACATGGTTGCAGGGAAAAATCCGCATCAAATCGCCGAGTTACTGAGTATGGATATCCGCAGCGTCTATGCTTATAAACAGAGGATCGAGAAAAGAATGGGCGGGAAGATAAACACGCTGTTTATTCATTCGCATCCACTCTCCAATGAAAAAGCCGCATTCCCAATGATCACAAAGGAATGCAAAGGCTCGCTTATTCATCTGCAAAGACGGCGTTAGCATTGAAGACAACAGTCGGGCACCGGTCCCGGCTATTTTATATAGGAATCCAGCACCTTCAGGATCACCTCCAGATCGTCTTCGCGCTTCACTTCATCGCTCTGATGAACAATGTGTTCGGTCAGATGCCCTTTGATCACCTCACGCATTAATCCGTTCACCGCGCCGCGTATCGCCGCGATTTGCTGCAATACCGCGGCACACTCGTGAGGCTCATCCAGCATTTTTTTCAGTGCGACAACCTGCCCCTGGATTTTACTGGCGCGAGCTTTAAGTTTTTGTTTATCCCGGATCGTATGTGACATAACAACGCCTTATTAACATAAATCATTATGGATTATAGCATTGTGACTCTACTGGGGGGTAGTATTTGGTACTGGGGGGGAGTAGAATGCGGGGAAATAAGACAACTAAGAATCATTCTCATGGGCGAATTTTCAACATTACTTCAGCAAGGAAACGCCTGGTTCTTCATTCCCAGCGCCATTCTGTTGGGCGTATTACATGGGCTGGAACCCGGGCACTCCAAAACGATGATGGCGGCGTTTATCATCGCCATCAAAGGGACGATTAAGCAGGCTGTGATGCTGGGGCTGGCAGCCACGCTTTCACATACCGCCGTTGTGTGGCTTATCGCCCTGGGCGGCATGTACGTCAGCAGAGCGTTTACCGCAGAATCCGTGGAACCCTGGCTACAGCTGGTCTCCGCCATCATTATTCTGAGCACGGCGTTCTGGATGTTCTGGCGTACCTGGAAAGGGGAGCGGGACGGGTTGGCTAACAGGCTTCCTGCCCACACTCACCACCATCACGACCATGAGCACCACCATCACGACCACGACCACGACCATCACCACGACCACCAGCATGTTCATATTTCCCTGAAGGGGCTAACGGACGGATCGCACGCCTGGCAGGATGCCCATGAACGGGCGCATGCAACCGATATTCAGCGCCGCTTTCACGACCGGGAAGTGACAAACGGACAGATTTTACTGTTTGGCCTGACGGGCGGCCTGATCCCTTGCCCGGCAGCCATCACCGTATTGCTGATCTGCATCCAGCTTAAAGCCTTCACGCTGGGAGCCACGATGGTACTGTGCTTCAGCATTGGTCTGGCGTTAACGCTGGTAGCCGTTGGCGTGGGCGCAGCCATCAGCGTGCAACAGGCCGCAAAACGCTGGAGCGGATTTAATACCCTGGCGAGAAAAGCCCCCTATTTCTCCAGCATACTGATCGGTCTGGTGGGGCTTTATATGGGAATGCATGGTTATCTGGGCATTATCCGCTAATTGTTCCCCGCCTTTTTCCACAAACGTGCAGCGACCCAAGTGCTGCACGTCCGTTCATATCAATTTTTCGCAAGCCATGAGCAGACCGTAGGCGGGCGGTAAGCCGCTCTGATGAGTGAAGCGCATTAACGAATCTTTCCAGAAAGTCGCCTGGCCGTATAATTCGATGCTATTACCCGACGCGTATTGCAGTTCTGCGCTTTTGCGACAAGCGCGCAGGCATTGCGGATTTATTGCGGAAAAATTGTTCTCTCCCACGCTCAACATCAGCATAATTCCGCGCAGAAAACACGCTTCATGCGAACAAAACGCACTATATCAACTGGCAACTTAAATACGATTGCATCAATTGTTGATCTTAATCAAATGGGGTTTATTGGAAACTAAGCCTTTTAAGCTCCAAAAGATCCAACAAAATAAAATAAAATTCCTAAAGTAAAGAGTACGCACCTAATAGTCAGTAACAGAAACAGTATAGCGATGCTGATGATTATTATAAAACCGGTATCTGTTTACATCACACATTCAATTAATTAACTCACCGGCATGGAACGACTTTACGGCTAAATCATTAATACCAATAAAGCGAATATCTAATTATCTTAATATCGACACAACCGATCTATTTCCAGTTTTTAATAGCCAGCGCCTATTGCAAAAGATTTATTCGGATGTTTTAAACGATTTTCATATTTAAGATTACTGTCGTTAAAATTCCGGCATAAGAAAAAAGATATATTTTCAGATGGGCTATTTGTCGCCTGGGACGCATTGTTGAATAAAAACTGAGAAGGCGCGTGCAGCAGCACATTTTCCTATTTCAACGCCTCAACACCAGGATTAATACCAATATTTTCGCCAACACTGACTTAATACAGCAACATTCCAGCACAGTGCCATTTTTATGAATGTCCCTGAGCATTGGGAACACCCTGAATTCTCAGGGTAAATCAACACGACTGAATGAAAATGGAGTTTAGTTATGAAACTGAATCGTGCCCTAATTCCGGCGCTGGTGATCTCCGCGATCTATTCTGCGGGCGCGCTGGCTTCTGATAATACCATTACATTTATGGGAGAAGTTTCTGATGAAACCTGTTCCGTATCGGTAAATGGTTCTGAGGCCTCACCTGTCGTCTTACTGCCTACCGTCACGGTAAACACCTTGAACACCAATCAGGTTGCAGGACAAACGACCTTCGACATCGGCGTCAGCGGATGCACCGGCTCAGCCTCCGGGATCAATATTTCAACCGTCTTCGTCGGAAATAACATCAGCGCCACGACCGGAAACCTGGCCAGCAATGGCTCGGCGAGCGATGTTGAAATTCAGATCCTCGACACCAGCGATACAGAGATCGATTTTCGCAACGCGTTTAATGGCGGCGGAGATTTAGCGCTGGCGGCAAATGAGACATCAGCCACGGCAACCTACAAGGCCCAATATTACTCAGGGGGCGCAGCAACCACCGGTACGGTGCAGGCCTCCATGCAATACGCGGTTTCTTACCAGTAATTTAACCCAGGCGGGAATTTCGTCCCGCCCTCTTTCGACCAGGGAGTAATAAATGAACCCCATTCGCGACGCCCTGTATTCTCTCGCGGGGTTTCTGTTTATCTTTTTTACACTCTGGAGTGAACACGTCGCCGCCAGTATTACCATGACCGGGACGCGAATTATTTATAATGGTTCAGCCAACTCTGTCGATGTTCATTTAAAGAATAAAGATTCCTTCCCTTACGTGGTCTCAACCTGGTTCGATAACGGCAATATGGCAGACGGGCCGGAGAAATCAGCTCAACTTCCCTTTATCGCCACGCCGCCGGTATTTCGTATTCAACCCGGCGAAGGGCAAATTATTCGGATTGTTTTTACGGCGGCCCAGTCCCTGCCACAAGACAGGGAATCTCTGTTCTATTTTAATTTTATGCAGGTTCCGCCCGCGAATGTGGGCCAACGTAGCCAGGATCAGGGCAATCAAAACAGCCTGCTGATCATGCTACGCAACCGGGTGAAGTTATTTTATCGTCCGGCTGAATTAAACGGTAATCCACAAAAAATGCTGGCGAACCTTCAGGTCACGCGAACGGGTCAAAACGGCATCACCATTAAAAATAATCAGCCTTATTACATCACCATTGCCGGGCTACAGTTGATCAATGTCTCAGAAACCCGCGCCCAAAAAGCAGGCATGATTGCCCCTTTCAGCAGTGAGCGTTATGTCTTTACCGACGCCCGATCGGCTGCAAATCAGCGTGTTCGCATCACGTTGATTAACGATCAGGGAGCCAGAATCAGTGAAGATTTTCCTCTTTAATCGCCCGGCGGGTTTCGGCCTGATGGTATGCGTTACGGCATTTTCCGCTGCGACCAGGGCCGATTACTATTTTGATCCCGCGCTGCTCCAGGGGTCCGCATACGGTCATGGTCTGGATCTCCAGCGCTTTAATCATACCCAAGACAGCGTGCCTGCGGGTGAATACGTGCTGGATGTTTATCTTAATAACCAGTTGATTCGCCAGCAGGAAAAGATTGAACTTATCGCATCCGCCACGCCGGATAACGCCGTCGAACCTTGTCTGCCGTTTGAGGTGGTTCGAGCCAGCGCGATTCGCACCCGCTCCTCTGCGGCGTCTTCAACGCCGCACTGTCTGCGCATCAGCGAGACCGGGCAAAAAATCAGTTGGCAAGTGGATATGGCGAAGCTGCGCCTGAATATGACGATTCCTCAGGCCGGGCTTTACCACGCTCCCCGGGGGTATATTCCCGTTTCCGAATGGGACGCCGGAGAGACCGCGCTGTTTTTGCGCCACAATACCAATTTTTATCATACGGAAAATACAGACTCACACCTGCGCTACGACTACCTGTGGAGCAATATCAATGGCGGTTTCAACATCGGGCTGTGGCAATTTCGCCATCAGGGGAACCTCCGCTATGCCGATGACAACCAGACGGGTAGCCACTACAAATACAATGCGGTAGCGACTGCGATTCAGCGCCCTCTTCCTCAGTTTGAGAGCGTGATAGCGTTTGGGGACAATTACACCAACAGCAGCCTGTTCGGCAGCCTCTCATTCAACGGCATAAAACTGAACACCGATCAACGGATGTGGCCGCAGGGCAAACGCGGTTACGCGCCGGAAGTGCGCGGCGTGGCGACCACAACCGCCCGCGTGGTGGTACGCCAGCAGGGTAAAGTGATTTACGAAACCACCGTCGCGCCCGGCGCTTTTGTTATTAACGATCTCTACAATACCCGTGGTCAGGGCGATCTGGCCGTCGATGTCATCGAAGCGAACGGGCAAATCTCAAGTTTTACCGTTCCCTACTCGGCGGTTCCTGATTCCGTTCGACCGGGAAACTGGAACTATGAGCTGGCAATGGGCTACGTTCGCCACTACTACAGCGTGGAGAATAAATTTGTCGAAGCCGTTTTGCAGCGCGGGATGAGCAACACGCTAACCGCCAATTTGGGTTCACGGCTGGCCGATGATTATCAGGCGTTTCTGCTGGGCGGGGTGATGGCAACATCCGTCGGGGCATTCGGCCTCAATACCGTTTACTCAAACGCCAGAGTCGAAAACGACGATAACGAGCAGGGCTGGCGCATTGAGGCCAGCTACAGCAAAACGTTTACCACCGGCACAAATCTGGTGCTGGCGGCCTACCGTTACTCCACCAGCGGTTATCGTGATTTGCAGGATGTGCTGGGCGTGCGCCGTCAGCAGAAAAACAGCGTGGCGTATTATTCGGATACGCTGCACCAGCGTAATAACTTTTCCGCCACGCTCAGCCAGCCGATGGGCGACTGGGGCATGGTTAGCTTCACCGGCAGTACGTCAGATTACTACAGCGACGCGTCGCGCATCACCCAACTCCAGTTTGGCTACAGCAACAGCTGGCGCAACATCACCTTTAATCTTAGCGCCGCCAGACAGCGCAGCAGTTATGCCAGCCGCTACGACACCAGCGTAAACGACCAGGATTTTGACCGCGAAAACCAGCGTAAATACACCGAAAACACGCTTTCACTGGGGATCTCCATCCCCTTCGATGTTGGCGCCAGCCGCACGCAGCTAAATCTGGATATGAATCGCAGCCGCGACGTTCGCACCGCCACGGTGGGGATAAGCGGCGCCACGGGCGAGAACAGCGCCACATCCTGGGCCGTTTATAGCGGCCTGGAGCGAGATAAGCACGACGGCAGCAGCGCAACCTGGGGCGGCAACGTGGAGCAACGAACCGCCGTCGGCGCGTTTCGCGGCTTTGCCTCCCGCGGCAGCGATTACCAGCAATATGGTCTGGGGATGTCCGGCACGCTGGTTGCGCACCGCGGCGGGATCACCGCTGGCCCCTACACCAGCGATACATTTGCGCTTATCGAAGCGCCAGGCGCACGCGGCGCGGCGGTACGTAACGGGCAAGGCGCAACGGTCGATTATTTCGGCTATGCCCTGCTCCCTTCCATGACCCCCTATCGCTATAACACCGTAAGCCTGGACAGCGGAAACATGAATGCCGAAGTAGAGCTACAGAGCGGCAGCAAGCGCATCGTGCCCTACGCCGGCGCGATTTCCCGCGTGAAATTCATGACCACCAGCGGTAAAGCGGCACTCATCAACACAACGCTTCCCGATGGCGACCAGCCGCCGATGGGCGCTGACGTGACGGACGGCCACGGCGAATCCGTGGGAATGGTCGGCCAGGGCGGGCAAATTTACGCCCGACTGGCGGAACAATCCGGCGTGCTGTTCGTACAGTGGGGGCAAAAATCCACGCAGCGATGCCAGGTCTGGTATCAACTACCGGCTAAAACGCATACGCCGCTGTACCAGCTCACACTACCTTGTCGTCAGGAATAACGTATGAAAATCAGACAGCTCTTTTACGGCCTGTTATTCAGCGGCATGGTTGCGCATCCCGCCTTGTCCGCCTGCATCAAGGTCACGTCAGCCAGCCCCCTTTCTCAGGCGGCGAAAGACGCAGGCTATGTGGGCGCCAGTTGGGGCGGCGTGGGGGATGGCGATGTAAAAGGGAAACTGGGCTTGCCCGGCGTCATTACCTTAAGCAACGGGACGGGATTTCAGAGCGAAGGCACGTTGCTGGGCAGCGCCGCTGCCAGTTTCGTCCCCAATGGACGAACGCAGGGCGTCACGACCAATCAGATTATGTTTCGCTGTACCGTTTCCGAAATCGGCCAGGTATATGAATACTACGCCACCAACGGCGACGATTACTGGGGAGGCATGGTCGACGTACCGGGAATCGACGGCGCTTACTACACCTACGTTAAAAACGTGGCGGTCAGGCTGACCAATCTAAAAACCGGAGAATATTACTCCCGTTACTGGAAAGCGCGCGCAATCCCGGAAAGTGAAATGTTCAATGACGGCACCTATATCTACATCCCAGCCAGCGCCTTTAGCGACGTATTTGTTGAACTGTTTCGGGTTGATGACAGCGCCAGAGGCGTTGATGGTTCCAACCGTTATACCTATCCCTACGCGGGACCGGCAGGCTATATTGCTTTCCACGGCGGCGGCATGAGTTCAGGGCTTTTCGAGGGCGCTGACAGCCGAACCAACTATAGCGGCTGGGGCGCGGCGCAGTGGCCCGGCGGCTGGACGTTAACCAGCCAGACCGTGTTCGTGCGCGGCGCCGCCTGCCGGGTCAACGACTATCCCGCCATTGTCAGGTTACCGCCAGCCAGCGTTGGCGAACTCATCAGCGGCGGCAGCAGTCAGGCTCCTTTTAGCATTAGCGTTGAATGCGAAACCGGGGCGTTGTCCGGCACGACGGCGTCCACCAGCTTAAGAGCATATGTGGCGATGGGATTCCTGGTCAGCAACCCCACCGCAGCCAATGCGGCCTCTCAGTTGGGCCTCAAGACCGGTTCCGGCGCCTATACATGGCTACTCGACAATCATTATGGCGTAAACGGCGTTGCATCAGGCGTTGGCATTCGCCTCTACAGCGACAAGCAAAATGGCAATGCGCTGAATCTTCTGCCCAACCGAATAGCCACAGCCACGGGCAACGCGGGCGGCTGGTACGGCTATCAGGATCTGACCACGCAAACCGCCAGCGGCTCAACCAGCCTCTACAGCGGCGACTTTACCGCCTCTCTGGAAGCGATTCCGGGGGAAAACGTAACAGCAGGAACGGTCTATGCACAGCTCCAGGTGGTGGTCAGTTTTCAGTAACTGGCCCACATACACGCTTCTTATCGTCTGGACAGGATGGACGGCGCCCCCCGCACGGGCCGTGGTCAATACGGAAGTGACTCGCGTTATTTTTAACGCCGGAGAGAGCCATTATTCGCTGGCGCTGGCAAATTCAGCGCAGCACCCTGCCCTGGTTCAAATCTGGACGGATGAAGGCGATCCGCTGAGTCAGCCTGCTGAGACCATCACGCCCATCGTCGCGATACCGCCCGTATTCAAAATGCAGCCGACGGAAATTCGGACGGTAAAGTTACAGCTCGCAGAGAAGCCTGAGTTAGCGCGCGAGCGGGAGTCGCTTTACTGGCTGAATATCTACCAGATCCCGCCGATGACCGATCAGGATGCGAAAACGCGGCAAAAACTCGTGCTGCCGCTGCGCATCCGCATGAAAGTGTTTATTCGTCCACAGGGCGTTGGGCCATTGAGAGAGCAGGATGGCGAACGGCTGACCTTCACATTCCAGCCGCAGGAGGCGCAGCTTTATGTTAATAACCCGACGCCGTGGTACATCACGCTGGCAGCGCTGGCGTGCGACAACACCAGCGCAACGCCGCTGATGATCGCTCCGCTGTCTTCACAACCGCTAGCGTTATCCGGGAAAGTGGGACATTGTCGTACCGTCAGGTACGAGCTTATCAACGACCACGGTAATCGCTGGGTTTATGAGAAACCGATAATAAACAGCGGAGCGCCGGAAAATACCGTGGGCAGAAACCCACGGCGATGACCGGTAAAACGCATCAGGCGCGGATATCGTCATACTCGCGCGTTTTATCGAACTCATATTTGGCGAAAGGGCAAAGCGGAATAACCTTGCGGTTCTCCTGGCGCATCTTTTCAACCACCTTCGCGACAAGCTGTTTACCGACGCCCTGCCCCTTCAGACTGGGATCGACATCCGTATGCTCAATAATGCTCAGATGTTCGCCCGTCGGTACAAATACGATTTCGGCGACCTGATTACCCGCAGCATCATTCACATAAAATTTGTTGTGGCCTTCGAGTATCTCCATCATTTCCTCACTTATTTCTGGCAGTATTTCAGCGCGCCGCTCGGACAGGTATCAATAACACGCACAACCGTTGCCACATCCACTTCATCCGGGATGATCCACGGCTTACGTTTCAGATTAAAGAGCTTCGCGCTACCGCGCACGCAATTACCCGAGTGCTGACAAATGGCCGTATTGAAATAGACATCGATTTTCTCGCCGGTATAGGCCCGGTAACCCGCATCCAGTAGTTCCTGATCCATGACATTGCCTCTGTAATTGTTATGTTTTCGCTAGTAAGCATAGCCCCGTCAAAGTGGCGTGGCTACAGGAAAACAGAGGCATTTGCCAGTTGATGAACAGTCGTCGTTGCGCAAAATAACGTTAAGTCATAAACCAGTAATAAAAGAGACCAACTTTTAATCCAAGAATCACAATATAGGCACAGCAGTACTTCATGGTGCCAGACATTATCTGATTCGCCTGTCCTTCCATTTTGGTTGCCGAAACCGCAATGGCGATACTTTGCGGTGAAATCATTTTCCCGCCTGTTGCGCCGGAGGTATTTGCCGCAGCCAGCCAGTTTGGATCAATATTTAATTTACTGGCGGCAATGGTTTGTAGTTTGCCAAACAGAATATTCGAGTTGGTGTCGCTGCCGGTAACAAACGTTCCCAGCGCGCCAATCACCGGAGCGAGAAAAACGTACGAGCTTCCGGTCAGATCGACAATCGACTGGGCCAGCGTGGAGATAATACCGCTAAGATCCATTACCGTTGCCAGAGCGACGATCGCCATAATCGCGACAATGGAATTTTTAAGCTGGAATACGGTCTTGATAAACACTTCCAGCATACCGCGTGCTGATGCCCCCTGAATAAAACCGCCAATAATGGTCGCAAAGATGATCAACATTCCGGGCGTGGTGACCCATTCGACTTTCAGCGCCAGCGTTTTGCCATCGGCCAGCGTAAAATGCAGCACCGAAGCCAACTGAGAAGCCGCCGCTTTTATCGTTGGGAATAACGGCGAGCACAGCAGAATAAAGACAAAAATAAACAGATAGATAGAACCGACCCGGAACAGCACTTTCGCCGAGCGCGGCGTCGTTTCACGGGTGTGGCTGACTTCAATGCGCCACTCGGGATCTGTTTTCCCTTTGCGCAGGCGGCTGGCAATTGCGACGGCAAAAAGACTGACCAGGCTGCCGGCAAAAGCGGGTAATTCTGCCCCGAGATGTATGGCGACAAAATACTGCGGAACAAGCGTTGTGATACCGCAAAGCAGCGTAATAAGGAACACGCCGCGAATGGCTTTCAGGCCACCGCCAATAATGCAAATTATGACAAACGGCAGCAGGATATTAAAAAGGGCTAATTGCAGAATAATCGTTCCGCCTAAGGTGTAAACCGGCAGATTAACCTGTTCAGCCAGGATAGAGACCGGAATACCAACCGCCCCGAACGCCGTGGGTACGGTGTTGGCCACAAGTGAAGCAATTGCTGCCTTCAGTGGGTTGAATCCCAGCGCGATGAGAATACCGATAGGTATCGCGACCGCCGTACCGTACCCGGCAGCCGCTTCAAGGAATCCACCGAAACACCACGAAATCAGCAGTACCTGAATACGCTTATCTTCGCTAATACTGGCGAGAATATCGCGGAGAATATCCAGCGCTTTGGTCGCCTGCATGACGTTATAACTGAATATAGCGCCGAGGATCACAATCACGATCGGCCATAATCCTTTCAGTGCGCCATAACCCATCGAGGCTTTAAGATTTTGTACTGGCATGTCCCAGAATATTGCAGACAGCGCGGCAGTGAATGCCAGCGAAATCAAAACTGAATAATGGATGGGCATTTTCAATTTCAGAATTAAAAATACCATAAGCAGCAAAGGAGAGAGTGCCAGGGCAAACATAAAATATTCGTTCATTACTATTCCTGATTGGTTCATTAAACCTGATTTATATTTATGGTGGGGAGGCTACATTGCTGGCCAAATGAAATATGTAAACTGAATCGCTTCAGTGAATAAAGTAATTATGATTTGTAGTTTTGTAACTATTGTAATCTTTTAATTAAAATTCAATGCCAGGCAAATATACTTAAGAGCAAGACAGATACCTATAAATAGTTATTTAACAACCTGTTTAATAATGATATTGACGAAATTAGTAATCACTTGAAACTATTTTTCGGACGTTCACATCGCTGTGGTTTTCATTATAAAAATGTGAGCGATGCCGAAATAAATAAACCCGGGTATTGCATATGGGTATTGATTGGTGGATTATTCCATTTTGTCATACAAATGAACGTAGAGTAGGATAAACCGAAAAACAATGGTCGTTTTTATTATTGATTTATGACCCGGTGGCCGGTTGCCATCGGGGCTAAATAGAAGTGAAGCAATGGAGCATTAATTGTGAATGTAAATTTCTTTGTTACCTGTATTGGTGACGCGCTGAAATCACGGATGGCACGAGACTCCGTATTGCTGCTGGAAAAACTGGGCTGCCGCGTTAATTTCCCCGAGAAGCAAGGGTGTTGCGGCCAGCCAGCCATCAACAGCGGCTACATCAAAGAAGCGATCCCTGGGATGAAAAACCTGATCGCAGCGCTGGAAGACAACGACGACCCGATTATCTCTCCTGCTGGCTCCTGTACCTACGCGGTAAAAAGCTACCCAACATATCTGGTCGATGAGCCTGAATGGGCGTTACGTGCGGAAAAGGTCGCCGCGCGCATGCAGGATCTCACCTCCTTTATCGTTAATAAACTGGGTGTGGTGGATGTGGGAGCCAGCCTTCAGGGCAGAGCCGTCTATCACCCATCCTGTAGCCTGACCCGCAAGCTGGGAGTGAAGGAAGAGCCGCTCACGCTACTGAAAAATGTGCGCGGGCTGGAGCTATTGACGTTTGCCGATCAGGATACCTGCTGCGGATTTGGCGGGACGTTCTCGGTCAAAATGGCCGAAATATCCGGCGAGATGGTGAAAGAGAAAGTCTTACACCTGATGGATGCCCGGCCTGAATATTTGATTGGCGCAGACGTCAGCTGCCTGCTGAACATTGGCGGTCGACTGCAACGGGAAGGCCAGCCGGTCAAAGTGATGCATATTGCTGAAGTGCTGATGAGCCGCTGAGGGGAAAGAGATGTCGATAAAAACCAGCGATGTAGAATTTAAACTGCGCATTCGTCAGCAAATTGAAGATCCGATCATGCGCAAAGCCGTGGCCAATGCGCAGGAGCGAATCGGCGCGAATCGGCAAAAAATGGTCGATGAGTTAGGGCATTGGGACGAATGGCGTGACCGTGCCAGCCAGATCCGCGATCACGTTCTGAGTAATCTCGACGCTTACCTGTATCAACTCACCGAGAAAGTGACGGAAAACGGCGGGCACGTCTACTTCGCCAAAACCAAAGAAGAAGCCACCCGCTACATTTTACAGGTCGCCCAAAGTAAAAACGCGCGCAAGGTAGTGAAGTCCAAGTCGATGGTGACCGAAGAGATTGGCGTCAATCATGTGTTGCAGGATGCCGGAATTCAGGTGATCGAAACCGATCTGGGCGAGTATATTCTCCAGTTGGATCAGGACCCGCCTTCACACGTTGTAGTTCCGGCAATCCATAAGGATCGCTATCAGATCCGCCGCGTGCTGCATGAACGTCTGGGCTATGACGGCCCGGAAACGCCAGAAGCGATGACCTTATTCATCCGCCAGAAGATCCGCGAGGATTTTCTCAGCGCTGAAATCGGTATTACCGGCTGTAATTTCGCCGTGGCGGAAACCGGATCGGTGTGCCTGGTGACCAACGAAGGCAATGCGCGGATGTGTACCACGCTGCCGAAAACGCACATTGCGGTGATGGGGATGGAGCGTATCGCCCCCACCTTTGCCGACGTGGATGTACTGATCACCATGCTGGCGCGCAGCGCCGTTGGCGCACGTTTGACGGGTTACAACACCTGGCTGACCGGCCCACGCGAGGCAGGCCACGTTGACGGGCCGGAAGAGTTCCATCTGGTTATCGTGGATAACGGGCGCTCCCAGGTACTCGGTTCTGAATTTCGCGACGTGCTGCGCTGCATTCGCTGCGGAGCCTGTATGAACACCTGCCCGGCATACCGCCACATTGGTGGACACGGCTATGGCTCTATCTATCCCGGCCCTATCGGCGCGGTGATTTCCCCGCTGCTCGG
Source organism: Citrobacter koseri ATCC BAA-895 (assembly GCF_000018045.1). Classification (NCBI taxonomy): domain Bacteria; kingdom Pseudomonadati; phylum Pseudomonadota; class Gammaproteobacteria; order Enterobacterales; family Enterobacteriaceae; genus Citrobacter; species Citrobacter koseri. Next base: position 3,939,486 of record NC_009792.1, read on the forward strand.
CGGTTATAAGGATTTTAAAGATCTGCCGTATGCCTGTTCATTATGCACGGCCTGCGACAGCGTCTGCCCGGTGCGCATTCCGCTGTCAAAACTGATCCTGCGCCATCGCAGAGTGATGGCCGAAGAGGGCATTACCCCGAAAGCCGAGCGACGGGCGATCAAAATGTTCGCTTATGCCAATAGCCATCCTGGGCTGTGGAAAGTCGGGATGATGGCGGGCGCCCATGCGGCAAGCTGGTTTATTAATGGCGGTAAAACGCCGCTTAAAGTCGGCGCTATTGGTGACTGGATGGAGGCGCGAGATCTCCCTGATGCTGACGGAGAGAGTTTCCGTAGCTGGTTTAAGAAACATCAGGCAGAGGAGAAAAAGAATGGATAACCGTAGCGCGTTTTTAAACACCATCGCCCAGGCGCTGGGCCGCCCGCTGCGATTCGAACCGCAGGCAGATACGCTGCCGGTTAACAACTATGCGAACGAGCGACTGACCGAACTTAGCCAGCAGCAGCGCTGCGACGCGTTTATCCAGTTTGCGAGCGATGTCATGCTGGTACGCTGCGAACTGACCAGCGAAGCGCAGGCGCCGGAAGCGGCGTTACGCCTGTGTGAAGAACTGGGGCATAAATCGGTGGTGCTCAGCGGCGATAGCCGACTGGTTGAACTGGGCATCACCGAACGCTTGCAACAGGAATGCAACGCCGTGGTCTGGGCCCCGGCCCGGGGAGCAGAAAATGTTACCCAAGCCGAACAAGCGAAAGTCGGCGTAGTGTATGCCGAATATGGCTTAACGGAATCGGGCGGTGTGGTGCTGTTTTCCGCGCCTGAGCGCGGGCGTTCATTAAGCCTGCTGCCGGAGTCCTCGATTTTCGTGCTACGCAAGAGCACCATTCTGCCGCGCGTGGCACAACTGGCGGAAAAACTGCATCAGAAATCGCAGGCCGGTGAACGCATGCCATCGTGTATTAACATCATCAGTGGACCCAGCTCAACGGCGGATATCGAACTGATCAAGGTGGTCGGCGTGCATGGCCCGGTTAAGGCGGTATATCTGATTATTGAAGATTGTTGATACGGCTGTTAATGACCGCACTACTGGCACGGACGCCATAATAGCGGGCAGTTAATCCTGTTGGGCGTTGAATGCGGAGTTCAGGAAACTTGAAGCTGGAGCGGGCGAAGGGAATCGAACCCTCGTATAGAGCTTGGGAAGCTCTCGTTCTACCATTGAACTACGCCCGCTTCGAGATGCGTAAGGCATTATAAACCTTACGCTCTTATTGACAAGGTGCTTGCTCACTGACTGGCGATTAATTCACCGTCAGCATTTTGGTTTGCTCCCCTGCGGCGGTAAATAACGCAGCGGATCAATCGCTGTTGCGCGGTAGCGAATCTGGAAGTGCAAGCGAACAGAATCCGCATCAGTGCTCCCCATTGTGGCAATTTTCTGCCCGGCTTTCACGCTCTGCCCGTTGTTAACTAACAGCGTGTCGTTGTGGGCATAAGCGGTGATGTAATCCTCATTATGTTTAATCATGATGAGGTTCCCGTAACCGCGTAACTGGTTGCCGACATAGACCACCTTCCCTGCCCCTGCCGCATAAATCGGCGTGCCGCGCGCGGCGGAAATATCAATGCCTTTATTGCCGCCTTCCGCCGTTGAATAAGGCAAAATGACTTTGCCGCTGGCAGGCCAGCGCCAGCAACGTTGTCCTACCGGAGGCCAGGACGATTGCGGCACAGAAGAAGATGGTCTGACTGCCGCCGTTTTCGTAGAGGATTTCGCCGTGGTCGCACGCGATGAACCGGAACGCTTCGTCCCGCCGCCCAGTTTCAGTTTTTGCCCTATCTCAATAGTGTAAGGCGGGGAAATACCGTTCAGGCGGGCAAGTTCTTTCACGCTGGTTCCCGTCGTGCGCGAAATGCGGTAGAGCGTATCTCCCCGCTTAACGGTATAGACGGAACCCGAATCAGAAGATTGATTGCTGGAGCAGCCCGCTAAAAGCAAGCCTGCACAAAGCAGCATCACAATACTCAGGCTCTTGTTGTTCAGGCGTCCTGCACTCAAAACTATTCCTCGCAACATTTCAAACGCCTTATCATAGCAGCCAAAAGCCAGATGCCCAATGTATTGCCATCGGCGTCACGATATCTCCTTCTTGCCGCCGCTACTTTTGGTAATGCCTTTCCACCCTATATAGACTACGCTAGTTGCCAGAGTATATGGCTTGCAGCAGTATGCGGCTATTTTCATATTCAGGAGTTTTTATGACCGGGGAACATGTCATATTGCTGGATGAGCAGGGTAATCCTGACGGCATACTGGAGAAATATGCGGCTCATACCTCTGATACCCTTTTACATCTCGCCTTCTCATGCTGGTTGTTTAACGCGCAGGGGCAATTGCTGGTCACTCGCCGCTCGCTCAGTAAAAAAGCGTGGCCGGGAGTCTGGACCAACTCAGTATGCGGACACCCACAGCAGGGAGAAAGCACTGAAGCGGCAATTATCCGACGCAGCCGTTTTGAGCTTGGCGTCGAAATTACCAACCTGACGCCTGTCTATCCAGATTTTCGCTATCGGGCAACTGACCCGAATGGCATCGTGGAAAATGAGGTCTGTCCGGTATACGCCGCGCAGGTGACCAGTGCGCTACAGGTAAACCCGGATGAAGTGATGGATTACCAGTGGAGCGGCCTGGAAACCGTACTGCAAGCATTGAGCGCGGCGCCGTGGGCGTTCAGTCCGTGGATGGTATTGCAGGCGTCTGACGACAAGGCGCGTGAGTTGTTGCGGGAGTATAACCAGGGGTAATTTACTGGCTTTGTGCCCGGTGGCGCTGTGCTTACCGGGCCTACAGAGGTGCAAAACGTAGGCCGGATAAGGCGAAGCCACCATCCGGCATCTCACGTCTTATTTTACCGGGCGCATCGCCGGGAACAGAATCACGTCGCGGATGGTGTGGCTGTTGGTGAACAGCATTACCATGCGGTCGATACCAATTCCCAGACCCGCTGTCGGCGGCAGACCGTGCTCCAGAGCGGTAACGTAGTCTTCGTCGTAGAACATCGCTTCGTCGTCACCGGCTTCTTTCGCGTTAACCTGATCCTGGAAACGCTGCGCCTGATCTTCTGCATCGTTCAGCTCGCTAAAGCCGTTACCGATTTCACGGCCGCCGATGAAGAATTCAAAGCGGTCGGTGATTTCCGGGTTCACGTCGTTACGGCGCGCCAGCGGAGAAACCTCTGCCGGATATTCGGTGATGAAGGTCGGCTGAATCAGGTGCGCTTCCGCCACTTCTTCGAAGATCTCAGTTACAATGCGGCCCAGGCCCCAGCTTTTCTCAACCTTGATGCCGATAGATTCAGCGATCGCTTTGGCGGAGTCGAAGTTATCCAGATCGGCCATATCCGTTTCAGGACGGTATTTCTTGATAGCCTCGCGCATGGTCAGTTTTTCGAACGGCTTGCCGAAGTCGAACACTTCATCGCCGTAAGGCACTTCAGTTTTGCCCAGGATATCCTGCGCCAGCGTACGGAACAGCGATTCGGTCAGTTCGATCAGGTCTTTATAGTCCGCATACGCCATATAGAGTTCCATCATGGTGAACTCTGGGTTATGACGAACGGAGATCCCTTCGTTACGGAAGTTGCGGTTGATTTCGAACACACGCTCGAAGCCGCCAACCACCAGACGCTTCAGGTACAGTTCCGGCGCGATACGCAGGTACATGTCCAGATCCAGCGCGTTGTGATGGGTGATAAACGGACGTGCTGCCGCACCGCCAGGAATCACCTGCATCATCGGGGTTTCCACTTCCATAAAGCCGCGGCCCACCATGAACTGACGAATACCCGCCATAATCTGTGAACGGACTTTAAAGGTGTTACGGGATTCATCGTTAGAGATGAGATCCAGGTAACGCTGGCGATAGCGCGCTTCCTGATCCTGCAAGCCGTGGAATTTATCCGGCAGCGGACGCAGCGCTTTGGTCAGCAGACGCAGTTCGGTGCAGTGGATGGACAGCTCACCGGTTTTGGTCTTGAACAGCTTCCCTTTCGCGCCGAGGATATCGCCCAGATCCCATTTTTTGAACTGCTCGTTGTAAACGCCTTCCGGCAGATCGTCACGGGCAACGTACAGCTGAATACGGCCGCCGACATCCTGCAACGTAACGAAAGACGCTTTACCCATAATACGACGGGTCATCATACGGCCCGCAACGGACACTTCGATGTTCAGCGCTTCCAGTTCTTCGTTCTCTTTCGCGTCGAAGTCAGCGTGCAGTTGGTCTGAGGTGTGATCGCGACGGAAATCATTCGGGAACGGGATACCCTGCTCGCGCAGGCTAGCCAGCTTCTCGCGGCGCGTTTTCAGTTCGTTGTTAAGATCGGTTACCGCGTCAGCGCCCTGTGCGTGTTGTTCAGACATGTTGGTTCCTCATAACCCTGCTTTCAAACTTGCTTCGATAAATTGATCCAGGCTGCCATCCAGCACCGCCTGCGTGTTGCGGGTCTCAACCCCGGTACGCAAGTCTTTAATGCGGGAGTCATCAAGGACATAAGAACGAATCTGGCTGCCCCAGCCGATGTCGGATTTGTTATCTTCCATCGCCTGTTTCTCGGCATTTTTCTTCTGCATCTCCAGTTCATAAAGCTTCGCTTTCATCTGCTTCATGGCCTGGTCTTTGTTTTTGTGCTGGGAACGGTCGTTCTGGCACTGCGTCACAATCCCGGTCGGGATGTGCGTAATACGTACCGCAGATTCTGTACGGTTAACGTGCTGACCGCCCGCGCCGGATGCGCGATAAACGTCGATACGCAGGTCTGCCGGGTTGATCTCGATATCAATATCATCGTCAACTTCCGGGTAGACGAACGCGGAGCTGAACGAGGTATGACGACGACCGCCGGAATCGAACGGGCTCTTACGCACCAGGCGATGAACGCCGGTTTCGGTACGCAGCCAGCCATAGGCGTATTCGCCGGAAATCTTGATGGTGACGGATTTGATCCCCGCGACTTCACCTTCAGACTCTTCAATAATTTCGGTTTTAAAGCCGCGCGCTTCTGCCCAGCGCAGATACATACGCTCCAGCATGCTTGCCCAGTCCTGCGCTTCAGTACCGCCGGAACCTGCCTGAATATCGAGGTAGCAATCCGCGCTGTCATACTCACCGGAGAACATACGACGGAATTCCAGCTGCGCCAGCTTTTCTTCCAGCGTATCGAGTTCAGCTACGGCTTCGTTAAAGGTTTCTTCGTCGTCGGCTTCTACAGCCAGCTCCAGCAGCCCGGAAACATCTTCCAGACCCTGAGTCATTTGGTCGAGGGTGTCGACAATCGCTTCAAGGGAGGAACGCTCTTTGCCCAGCGCCTGCGCGCGTTCGGGTTCGTTCCAGACATCCGGCTGTTCCAGCTCGGCGTTTACTTCTTCCAGACGCTCTTTCTTGGCATCGTAGTCAAAGATACCCCCTAAGAACGTCAGAGCGTTCCGTGAGGTCCTGAATGCGGTTATTTACCGGGTTAATTTCAAACATGGTCTGATTTCTTTTATTGGACTAGTCAAAATGCAGTGATAAGAGCGGAATTCTACCGGATTCGCGCTCTCATTAATATACTGTTGTCAATTTGGCCAGAGGTGATCAATGATCAGCTGTAGGCTACGGTTGCCGCGAAACTCGTTGATATCAAGCTTATAGGCAAGCTGAACTTCGCGTACGCCGTTATCCGGCCAGCAGGCGGTATCAACGTTAAACGCAATGCCGTCCAGCAGCGGGCCGCCGCCAACCGGTTCGACCATCACTTTCAGGTGGCGTTCGCCGACCAGCCGCTGCTGCAACAGGCGAAAACGTCCGTCAAACAGCGGTTCCGGGAACATCTGCCCCCACGGCCCTGCGTCACGCAGCAGTTGCGCCACTTCCATCGTCATCTCAGCCACGCTCAGCGGGCCATCAGAAACCACTTCGCCCTGTAGCAGAGATGGGTCGAGCCATTCGGTCACCAGCTCGCCAAAACGCTGCTGGAAATGTTCAAACTGCGCCTCTTCCAGCGACAATCCTGCCGCCATCGCATGGCCGCCGAATTTGAGCATCATCCCCGGATACAGCGTATCCAGACGCTCCAGCGCATCGCGCATATGCAGCCCCTGAATGGAACGACCGGAACCTTTCAGCGTACCGTCACCGGCGGGCGCAAAGGCAATCACCGGGCGATGGAAGCGCTCTTTAATGCGCGAAGCCAGAATGCCGACCACGCCCTGATGCCATTCTGGATGGTACATCGCCAGGCCGCCAGGCAGCGTTTCACGGCTGCGTTCCAGTTTCTCGCACAGGGTCAGCGCTTCCGCCTGCATCCCCTGTTCGATCTCTTTACGCGTCTGGTTCAGCGCATCCAGTTCATTCGCCAGCACCCGCGCTTCGCCGATGTTATCACACAGCAGCAACGCCACGCCGACGGACATATCATCCAGCCGCCCTGCGGCATTCAGACGCGGCCCCAGCGCAAAGCCTAAATCGCTGGCCGCCAGCTTCTGCGGATCGCGGTTCGACACCTCAAGCAGCGCCTTAATGCCTGGGCGACATTTCCCGGCGCGGATACGGCTCAACCCCTGCCACGTCAGGATGCGGTTATTGGCGTCCAGCGGCACCACGTCCGCCACCGTGCCTAACGCGACCAGGTCGAGCAGTTCCGCCAGATTCGGCGGCGTAATGCCACGCTCATCAAACCAGCCTTTATCACGCAGGAAAGTGCGCAGCGCCAGCATCAGATAAAACGCCACGCCAACGCCTGCCAGCGACTTCGACGGGAAATCGCAATCTCGCAGATTCGGGTTAATGATGGCTTCTGCGTCAGGTAGCGTATCGCCCGGCAGGTGGTGATCGGTCACCACCACCGGAATCCCCAACGCTCTGGCATGTTCCACACCGGTATGAGAAGAGATACCGTTATCCACCGTCACAATCATCTGCGCGCCGCGAGCATGCGCCTGATCGACCACTTCCGGGCTTAATCCGTAGCCGTCTTCAAAACGGTTTGGCACCAGGTAGCTGATATTGTTACAGCCCAGCGAACGCATACCGAGGACGCTAAGCGCCGTACTGGTGGCGCCATCCGCGTCAAAATCGCCCACGACGACGATGCGAGTCCCCTCGCGAAACGCGTTATAGAGGATCTCAACCGCCTTTTCGACGCCGCTAAGCTGCTGCCACGGCAGCATCCCTTTTACGCTGCGCTCCAGCTCCTGCGCGCTGCGTACGCCCCGGCTGGCGTATAAACGGCGCAGCAGCGGCGGCAGATCGGCTGGCAGCTCAGCTGTCTCGTCGGCCTCACGCCGACGAAGTTGTATCTGTTGTTTCACGCGAATTATTTACCGCTGGTCTGTTTCTGGTGCGCGTCAAGGAACGCCTTCATCTCTTTCGGCCCCTGATAGCCAGGCACCACATAGCCGTTGCTCAGCACAATCGCTGGCGTGCCGCTCACGCCGAACTGCACGCCCAGCGCATAATGATTGGCGATATCGATATCGCAGGTGGCGGCTTTCACGCCTTTGCCCGCCATCGCCTCATCAAAGGCTTTGTTTCGGTCTTTCGCGCACCAGATGGACTTCATATCCTGCTCGGCCTGGCTTTCCAGCCCCTGGCGCGGGAAGGCCAGATAACGCACGGTAATCCCCAGCGCGTTATAGTCTTTCATCTCTTCATGCAGCTTGTGACAGTAGCCGCAGGTGATATCGGTAAAGATGGTGATGACATGTTTTTCCTGCGGCGCTTTGTAAACAATCATCTCTTTTTCCAGCGCATTCAGGTGTTTCATCAGCAACTGATTGGTGACATTTACCGGCGACGCGCCGCTGACGTCATACATCGGCCCCTGAATAATATGCTTACCATCGTCGGTGACGTACAGCACACCGCTGTTGGTCAGCACGGTTTTCATGCCTGCAACCGGCGCGGGTTGAATTTCCGTGCTCTGCACGCCCAGCTTAGTCAGCGACTGGCGAATGGCTGCATCGTCCGCATGAACCATTCCCGAAAATGCCGCCGCCAGCAGGGTGAACATCATAAAACGTTTTTTCATAACCTATCCTTTCCTGTCAGCACTCACGCTCGCGGGTGATGCTGTTGATGAAGTTGACGCAAGCGCTCCGTTGCGACATGAGTATAAATTTGTGTGGTCGAGAGATCGCTATGCCCAAGCAGCATCTGTACAACGCGTAAGTCAGCGCCATGATTCAGCAAATGGGTGGCGAAAGCGTGACGCAAAACGTGCGGCGACAGCTTTTCGCTGTCGATTCCCGCCAGCACGGCATAGTGTTTAATGCGGTGCCAGAAGGTCTGACGCGTCATTTGTTGCGCCCGCTGGCTGGGAAATAAAACGTCAATCGACACGCCGTTCAACAGCCACGGGCGCCCGTGCTCCAGATACGTCTCCAGCCAGTACACCGCCTCTTCGCCCAACGGCACCAGACGTTCTTTATTGCCTTTACCGATAACCCGCACGACGCCCTGGCGCAGGCTGATATCGCTCATGGTCAGCCCGACCAGCTCAGAAACGCGCAGGCCCGTCGCATACAGCACTTCCAGCATTGCTTTGTCGCGTAATTCCAGCGGTTGGTCAACAACTGGCGACTGTAATAATCTCTCAACTTGTGCTTCGCTGAGATCTTTTGGCAAACGCTGCGGAAGTTTGGGCGACGCGAGCTGCGCGCTCGGATCGTCCTCACGAAATTTTTCACGGTACAGATGCTGAAAGAAGCGCCGCGTGGCGCTCAACAACCGTGCGGAACTGGTGGCTTTATACCCGCCATCCATACGTTCCGCCAGCAGCGTTTGTAAATCATCGCTCTGCACCGTCGCCAACGTTTTTCCACGATGATGCAACCATTCGACCACCATCGACAAGTCGCGCCGATACGCGCTCAGCGTATTTTCCGCCAGATTACGCTCCAGCCACAGGGCATCGAGAAACTGCTCGATACGCGCCAGATCCTTATCCATCTCGGGCCCCTCTGCGTGTTAAATCAACGCCATTATGCCTGAAGCCGACGCCTTTCTGGTACACTAGCCGCATCGTCATCGCAAGAATCGAGAGCAGTACGTCATGAATATCGGCCTTTTTTATGGTTCCAGCACCTGCTATACCGAAATGGCAGCGGAAAAAATTCGCGACATTATTGGCCCGGAACTGGTCACATTACACAACCTCAAGGATGACTCTCCGACCTTAATGGAGCAGTACGATGTGCTCATTTTAGGCATTCCGACCTGGGATTTTGGTGAAATACAGGAAGACTGGGAAGCCGTCTGGAATCAACTGGACGATCTCAAGCTGGAAGGCAAAATTGTCGCGCTCTACGGCATGGGCGACCAGTTAGGCTACGGCGAGTGGTTCCTGGATGCGCTGGGTATGCTGCATGACAAACTTGTCACCAAAGGCGTTAAATTTGTCGGCTACTGGCCTACCGAAGGCTATGAGTTCACCAGCCCGAAACCGGTCATTGCCGATGGGCAACTTTTTGTCGGCCTGGCGCTGGATGAAACCAACCAGTACGATCTCAGCGATGAGCGCATCCAGGCCTGGTGCGAGCAAATTCTCGGTGAGATGGCAGAGCACTATTCCTGCTGACCGTTTTGCCGGATAGCGGCGTGAACGCCCTGTCCGGCCTGCATGGCGCACCGAACCGTAGGCCTTAAAGCTGCGCGCCATCAGGCCTTCGTTGGCGTTACCCCTGCGTCGCCTGTTGCAACATTAACCGCCGTAAATCCCGCCACTCGGCGTCATCCATGCTGTCTGCCGCCAGCCACAAATGCTGACGCTTCCCGCTGTCGGCGCGCAAACGCAGCATCATGCCGGTTTTAAGCATCCAAGGCGGCCCCTGAATCGTCCAGTCTTGCCCTTGCCAACGTAAACGCCCATCCATCAGCAGTTTAATTTCGCCCTGCCGGGTATTAATCCGCCGCTGACTGCGCACACAGTCGAACACCACCAGCGAAAGCAATATCAGCCAGAGCGGCGTGTAGCTCAATGGCCAGGGCATCAATAAAACCAATGCGGCGACAAGCCCATGAATGAGCAAAGAGAGCCATTGTGCGCGCCAGGAGACGCGTAAATCAGATTGCCACAGGACCACGTTCCCGATTCCGTGTCTGGATGAGTTTCACCATTTGTTCCAGTTCTGCATCCCCCGGTTTACCGTGGTTCATCAACCAGTTAAATAAATCAGGATCGTCGCATTCCAGCAAACGAACAAAGATGCATTTTTCTTCATCGCTTAAGTTATCGTACTCATGTTCGAAAAACGGCATGATAGAAATGTCGAGCTCACGCATACCGCGACGGCATGCCCAATGAATACGTGCTTTGTTATTAATATCCATGTTCTTCTTCCTGTCTCGCGAAAATGAAGTACCCGGCTATTGTAACGTGTTTTTCATGTTCTTTTACGGGAATCTCCATAAACGGAAGCATGATCGGCAAATAAAACCACATTAAGTCAAAGGGTTCATCGATTTTGCATCGCGCCTCGCAAAGCGGGCGATAAGGCACAAATGGGATGTTTAAACCGCTTGCAATGGGCTATAGCTCTTTTACCATTAGTCACTATTACTGCGTTAAGCAAATCAGGACATTATTATGGCTTTTACACCTTTTCCTCCTCGTCAACCGTCCGCGTCAGCCCGTTTGCCTCTGACGCTGATCACTCTCGATGACTGGGCGCTGGCCTCGATCACCGGCACCGACAGCGAGAAGTATATGCAAGGTCAGGTCACCGCGGACGTCAACCAGCTTACCGAACAGCAACACTTACTGGTCGCCCATTGCGATGCAAAAGGGAAGATGTGGAGCAACCTGCGTCTGTTCCGCGACGGCGACGGTTTTGCCTGGCTCGAACGCCGCAGTCTGCGCGAGGCCCAACTGACCGAGCTGAAAAAATACGCCGTGTTCTCTAAAGTCGCGATCGCGCCTGACGATGAGCGTGTTCTGCTCGGTATCGCTGGTTTTCAGGCTCGCGCAGCGCTGGCGAATATCTTTAGCGAGTTACCGAACAGCGAAAAACAGGTCGTGAGCGAAGGAGCGTCCACCCTGCTTTGGTTTGAACATCCGGCGGAACGTTTTCTGCTGATTACGGATGTCGCCACGGCTGAATCCCTGACTGAAAAACTGCGTGGCGAAGCGGCGCTGAACAACAGCCAGCAGTGGCTGGCGCTGGATATTGAAGCGGGCATTCCGGTCATTGACTCCGCGAACAGCGGGCAATTTATACCGCAGGCAACCAACCTACAGGCGCTGGGCGGCATCAGCTTTAAGAAAGGCTGCTACAGCGGGCAGGAGATGGTCGCCCGGGCAAAATTCCGCGGTGCGAACAAACGCGCGCTCTGGTCTCTGGCGGGTAAAGCCAGCCGCGTACCGGAAACCGGAGAAGATCTGGAGTTGCAGATGGGTGAGAACTGGCGTCGTACCGGCACCGTTCTTGCGGCAGTGCAACTGGATGACGGCCAGATTCTGGTGCAGGTGGTCATGAACAACGATATGGAAGCTGACAGCGTATTTCGCGTACGCGATGATGCGAATACTCTGCACATCGTACCGCTGCCCTATTCGCTGGAAGAGTGAAAAGAATAACGCCTGATGGCGCTGCGCTTATCAGGCCTACGGTTCAGTGCGCCATGCAGGCCGGATAAGGTATTAGCCGCCATCCGGCAGTTGGGTTTCAGGCCCCATCCCTCGTAGGCCGGATAAGGCGTAGCCGCCATCCGGCAACAGTGTGTCAGACCTGCCCTACATACAGATAGATCGCCAGAAAGTGGCACACGCTGCCGCCCAGCACAAACCCGTGCCAGATTGCATGGTTATAGGGAATGCGTTTGCAGACGTAGAAAATCACGCCTAGCGAATAGACCACGCCGCCGACCGCCAGCAGCGTCACGCCTCCCGCCGCCAGTTTGATCGCCAGTTGATAAACCACAATCAGCGACAGCCACCCCATCGTTAAATACGTTACCAGCGAGAGAACCTTAAACCGGTGGGCAATAGTCAGCTTGAATAAAATACCGAGCAGCGCCAGGCTCCAGATGACAATCATCAGCCCACGCGCCAGCGGCGAATCCAGCCCCACCAGCAAAAACGGCGTATAGGTTCCGGCAATCAGCAGATAGATAGCGCAGTGGTCGAATTTTTTCAGCCAGATCTTCGCCCGTTGATGCGGAATCGCGTGGTAGAGGGTTGAAGCAAGAAACAGCAGGATCATGCTGCCGCCGTACAGGCTGTAGCTGGTAATGGCCGTTGCACTGGCATTCGCGTCTACCGCCTGAACCAGTAACAGCACCAGACCGACAATACCAAACACCAACCCAATACCGTGGCTGATGCTATTGGCAATTTCCTCTGCCAGCGAATATCCCTGTGCGATTAATGGTTTCTGAACCATAGCTTACTCCAAAGAACGTTCACAATCGTGATAGCGTTCCTAGCGTAACTGAGAATGGTTCCAGTGAACACCTGTTAGCTAAAATAAATATCAACTTAAGATTAATCTTTGAAAATCATGATGTTGAAACTTATTTTTCAACTAACAGTTGTTCATTAAAATCAAAGGCATTTAAAATCAATCACATAAAATTGCGTCTGATCCGGGTAAATCCCGGCAATCACATGTTTAAGCTCTTCAAGCGTCATGTTTTCCTGCCGGGCATGTTTTTCCGTCAGCGTCTCCAGCGTGACGGTTGAAGTGCCAACAACCTCAATTGTGCAGAAGTAACCCTCATCTTCGAAGCGTCCAACCCGTAGAATATCCCCGACTTTGAAGTGTGATTCGGACTCGTCACGAATGGTGATAGTTTTGCGTCCGGCCAGAATGTCATCCTGGAAACGCTGAAAAAAAGTGATGTCATTTGGCTGCATGTTATTATTCCCTGTAGATGAAGTCTGATGAGTGAGTTTTGCCATTGTGAGTATGTTCTCCCACGCTGCCATCGCCAGTCTCAACAATCTTGAGATGCTGGTCTACAACTATGTCATCAAAAACCGTGACAAAGTCATGTACATGACCATTCGCGAACTGGCTGATGCCGTGGGCGTTTCCACCACCACCGTACTGCGCTTTTGTCGCAAACTTCACTGTGACGGCTACTCTGAATTCCGCGTGCGCTTTAAATTATATTTAGAGCAGGATGAGCCGCAACAGGCTAATTTTGGCGCCAGCGAAATTATCAGTTTCTTTAAAAGCGTCAATAACGATGAGTTTGATAAATTACTCGATCAGGCTGTCGATATCATTTTATCTTCCGAACGTATTATATTTGTCGGCGCAGGAACTTCCGGCGCGCTGGCAAAATATGGCGCACGTTTTTTCTCTAACGTCGGGAAATTCAGTAATCATATTGACGATCCTTATTTTCCGGTCACCAACGACATGGCAAAAAACGCGCTGGCGATTGTGCTTTCAGTATCGGGAGAGACTGCGGAGATCCTGCGCTTTGCCAGCCAGTTCAGCCTGCACAACTGCAAAGTGCTGTCGATTACCAGCCATGAACACTCGGCGCTGGCAAAGCTGGCTGATTTTAATCTCTCCTGGCATGTACCACAAACCCGTATTGCCGGCGTTTATGATATTACAACGCAGATCCCCGTTATCTATATTCTTGAATCATTAGGCCGTAAGCTGGCGAAAAAATTAGCGTAAAAAAACAATTTGTTTTTTGGGCGTAACAAATTACACCAACGCTATTTTGTTATATCGTGACTTTTTGCCTTCCTTTGTTAGACTCAAAATCAGATTGTATTAATTTGAGATTGAGCAACAATGAAAAAACTCACCTTACCAAAAGATTTCTTATGGGGCGGCGCAGTTGCCGCTCATCAGGTTGAAGGCGGCTGGAACAAAGGCGGCAAAGGGCCGAGCATCTGTGATGTGCTGACCGGCGGAGCGCATGGCGTACCGCGTGAAATCACCCGACAAGTCGTAGCGGGTAAATATTATCCGAACCATGAAGCGGTCGATTTTTATGGTCACTATAAAGAAGACATTAAGCTGTTCGCCGAGATGGGGTTTAAATGCTTTCGCACCTCTATCGCCTGGACCCGCATTTTCCCGCAGGGTGACGAGACGCAACCGAACGAAGAAGGGCTGAAATTCTACGATGATATGTTCGATGAGTTGCTCAGATACAACATCGAACCGGTCATCACCCTCTCCCACTTTGAAATGCCGCTGCATCTGGTACAGCAATACGGCGGCTGGACCAACCGTAAAGTGGTGGATTTCTTCGTCCGCTTCGCGGAGGTGGTATTTGAGCGCTACAAGCACAAAGTCAAATACTGGATGACCTTCAACGAGATCAACAACCAGCGCAACTGGCGCGCGCCGCTGTTTGGCTACTGCTGTTCCGGCGTGGTGTATACCGAGCATGAAAACCCGGAAGAAACCATGTATCAGGTGCTGCATCACCAGTTCGTCGCCAGCGCGCTGGCGGTGAAGGCGGCACGCCGCATCAACCCGGAGATGAAGGTCGGCTGTATGCTGGCGATGGTCGCGCTCTATCCGTTTTCCTGTAAGCCAGAAGATGTCATGTTCGCGCAGGAATCCATGCGCGAGCGCTATGTGTTTACCGACGTTCAGCTACGCGGCTACTACCCGTCTTATGTACTGAACGAATGGGAACGTCGCGGCTTTAACATCAACATGGACGCTGGCGACGCGGAGATTCTGCGCGAAGGCACCTGCGATTACCTTGGCTTCAGCTATTACATGACTAACGCAGTAAAAGCGGAAGGCGGTAGCGGCGATGCCATTTCCGGCTTCGAGGGCAGCGTGCCGAATCCGCACGTCAAAGCTTCCGACTGGGGCTGGCAGATTGACCCGGTCGGCCTGCGTTATTCCCTGTGCGAGCTGTATGAACGCTATCAGAAGCCGCTGTTTATTGTGGAAAATGGGTTTGGCGCCTACGACAAAGTGGAAGAAGACGGCAGCATCAACGACGATTACCGCATCGACTATCTGCGTGCTCACGTAGAAGAGATGATGAAAGCGGTGACGTATGATGGTGTGGATCTGATGGGCTATACGCCGTGGGGCTGCATCGACTGCGTGTCATTCACGACCGGACAATACAGCAAGCGTTACGGTTTTATTTACGTGAACAAGCATGACGACGGTAGCGGCGATATGTCGCGCTCGCGGAAGAAAAGTTTTACCTGGTATAAAGAGGTTATCGCCAGCAACGGCGAGAAGCTGTAATTTTTTGCCGGATGGCGGCTAATACCTTATCCGGCCGACAAGTTCTGTCTCCGAATAAAAAAAAGCCGGGTAGCGCTTGCGCTTACCCGGCCTACAGCATGGCAGAGAGATTACTGATATTCGCTCATCGGTACGCAGGAGCAGAACAGGTTACGGTCGCCGTAAACGTCATCAAGGCGTTTCACGGTCGGCCAGTACTTGTTCGCTACCCCCGCCGGGAACACCGCGACTTCACGGCTGTATCCGTGGTTCCACTCCGCGACCAGCTCATTCTGCGTGTGCGGCGCGTTAACCAGCGGGTTATCCTCCAGCGGCCACTCACCGGCTTTCACGCGATCGATTTCCGCACGAATCGCCAGCATCGCATTGATAAAGCGATCCAGTTCCATCTTGCTTTCAGATTCCGTCGGTTCAACCATCAACGTTCCCGCCACCGGGAACGACATGGTCGGCGCGTGGAAGCCGTAGTCGATCAAACGCTTGGCAATATCCAGTTCGCTGATGCCGGTTTCTTCTTTCAGCGGGCGGATGTCGAGAATACACTCGTGCGCCACGCGGCCATCGCGACCGGTATACAGCACCGGATACGCGTCTTTCAGGCGGCTGGCGATATAGTTGGCGTTCAGAATCGCCACCTGGCTCGCCTGCTTCAGCCCTTCCGCGCCCATCATGCGGATGTACATCCAGCTGATCGGCAGAATGGATGCGCTGCCGAACGGTGCGGCGGACACCGCGCCCTGACGGGTCAGCATCCCTTCGATCTGCACCACGCTGTGACCCGGAACAAACGGCGCCAGATGTGATTTCACGCCGATCGGCCCCATACCCGGGCCGCCGCCGCCGTGCGGAATGCAGAAGGTTTTATGCAGGTTGAGGTGTGAAACATCCGCGCCGATGAAGCCCGGAGAGGTAATGCCAACCTGCGCGTTCATGTTTGCGCCATCGAGGTATACCTGGCCGCCGAACTGATGCACGATCTCGCACACCTCACGAATGGTTTCTTCGTACACGCCGTGGGTGGATGGGTAAGTCACCATGATGCAAGAGAGATTGTCACCCGCCTGCTCGGCTTTAGCGCGCAGATCCGCCAGATCGATGTTGCCGTTCTTATCGCATGCGACCACCACCACCTGCATACCCGCCATCTGTGCGGAAGCCGGGTTGGTGCCGTGAGCGGAGGCCGGGATCAGACAGATATCGCGATGACCGTCGTTGCGACTTTCGTGATAATGACGAATCGCCAACAGGCCCGCGTATTCGCCCTGCGCGCCGGAGTTCGGCTGCATACACACGGCATCATAGCCCGTCAGTTTCACCAGCCAGTCAGAAAGCTGGTTGATCATCTGATGATACCCTTCCGCCTGCTCTGCCGGGCAGAACGGATGCAGTTCCGCAAATTCCGGCCAGGTGATGGGGATCATCTCCGCCGCCGCGTTCAGCTTCATGGTACAGGAACCCAGCGGGATCATTGCCTGGTTCAGCGCCAGATCTTTACGCTCCAGCGAGTGCATGTAGCGCATCATCTCCGTTTCGCTGTGGTAACGGTTGAACACCGGGTGCGTCAGGATCGCGTCATCACGCAGCATACTCTCCTGGATAGAGCGGCTATCGTGCGCCACGTCTTTATCCAGCGTATCAATGTTCAGACCGTGGTCGTCGCCCAGCAGTACAGAGAACAGTTGCAGCACGTTTTCGCGGGTTGTCGTTTCATCCAGCGTGATGCCGACAGCATTGTGGATGTCGCTGCGCAGGTTGATCTCTGCGACCTCCGCGCGCGCCAGGACGGCGGCTTTATCGGCCACCTCTACGCACAGGGTGTCGAAGTAATGCGCATGGCGCAGTTTCAGCCCTTTTTGTTGCAGGCCCGCCGCCAGAATGTCGGTCAGGCGGTGAATGCGATTAGCAATGCGCTTCAGCCCAACCGGACCGTGATAAACAGCATACAGGCTGGCGATGTTGGCCAGCAGCACCTGCGAAGTACAAATATTGGAGTTCGCTTTCTCGCGACGGATATGCTGTTCGCGAGTCTGCATCGCCATGCGCAGTGCGGTATTGCCCGCCGCATCTTTCGATACGCCGATAATACGGCCCGGCATGGAGCGTTTGAATTCATCTTTGGCGGCAAAGAACGCCGCGTGTGGGCCGCCGTAGCCCATCGGTACGCCGAAGCGTTGCGCAGAGCCGAACACAATGTCCGCACCCTGTTTACCCGGCGCCGTCAGCAGCACCAGCGCCATAAAATCGGCGGCTACGCTGACGATAACTTTACGTGATTTCAGTTCGCTAATCAGCGCGCTGTAGTCGTGGACTTCACCGGTGGTGCCAACCTGCTGCAACAGCACGCCGAACACATCCTGGTGATCCAGCACTTTTTCCGCGTCATCGACGATCACATCAAAACCGAAGGTCTCCGCGCGGGTGCGCACGACGTCCAGCGTTTGCGGGTGAACGTCAGAGGCGACAAAGAAGCGGTTGGCGTTTTTCAGTTTACTGATGCGTTTTGCCATCGCCATCGCTTCTGCGGCAGCGGTTGCTTCATCCAGCAACGAAGCAGAGGCCATATCCAGCCCGGTCAGATCCAGCGTCACCTGCTGGAAATTCAGCAGCGCTTCCAGACGCCCCTGCGAAACTTCCGGCTGATAAGGCGTATACGCGGTGTACCAGCCCGGATTTTCCAGCATATTGCGCAGGATAACCGGCGGCAGCTGCACCGCGGTATAACCCATGCCAATGTAAGACGTGAAGCGCTTGTTGCGACCGGCAATCGCTTTTAATTCGGCCAGCGCGGCGTATTCCGTCGCCGCTTCACCTACCTGCGGCGGCGTGGCAAGCTGAATGTCTTTCGGCACAATCTGGCCGATCAGCGCGTTTAACGACTCGGCGCCAACGGTATTCAGCATCTCTTGCTGCTGTGCGGCGTCCGGTCCAATGTGGCGTTCAATGAAAGCGCCGCTGTTTTCAAGCTGGCTTAGCGTCTGTGTCATGGGCGATGGTTCCTGAAACGTGCAGTGAATCGTGATTGTCTCTGGCTTAATTGCCCGGTGGCGCTAACGCTTACCGGGCCTACGCGTGCGAAAACGAATACGCAAAATCATTCACGTTGCAGGACGGCGGCGACGCAGAGAACCCCCAGGAGCTTACCTAAGTAAGTGACTGGGGTGAGCGAGGAAGCCAACACACCTGCTGCGTGAAGGATGAAGCGTATTTATTCGTCTTCTAACAATGCTTCGTATGCGGTTGCATCCAGCAGCGAGTCGATTTCGCTTTCGTCGCTGGCTTTGATTTTGAAGATCCAGCCACCCGCATACGGCTCGCTGTTGACCAGTTCAGGGGAGTCGCTGAGCGCGTCGTTTACCGCCACAATCTCACCGCTCACCGGCGCATAAATGTCAGAAGCGGCTTTTACCGATTCTGCTACCGCGCAGTCATCGCCCGCCGCAACGGTGGCGCCGACGTCTGGCAGATCGACAAAAACCATATCGCCCAGCAATTCCTGAGCGTGTTCCGTGATGCCAACCGTGTAAGTACCGTCTGCTTCTTTGCGCAGCCATTCGTGTTCTTTGCTGTATTTCAGTTCTACAGGTACGTTGCTCATCAATAAATCTCCAAAAAAGGATGAATCACGCGACGGCTTTGCCGTTACGCACAAAAACAGGTTTAGTGACTTTTACTGGCATTTCGCGATTGCGGATCTGCACGATCGCCGTCTCGCCAATACCCGCCGGAACGCGCGCCAGCGCAATGCTGTAGCCCAGCGTTGGAGAGAAAGTGCCGCTGGTGATAACGCCTTCCAGCTGATTCCCCTGGGCATCGGTAAAGCGTACCGGCAGTTCGTTACGCAGTACGCCTTTCTCGGTCATAACCAGACCCACCAGTTGTTCGGTGCCTTTTTCACGCTGGACTTCCAGCGCCTCGCGACCAATAAAATCGCGATCGGCCGGTTCCCAGGCGATGGTCCAGCCCATGTTCGCCGCCAGCGGAGAGACGCCTTCATCCATCTCCTGACCATACAGGTTCATACCCGCTTCCAGACGCAGCGTATCGCGCGCGCCCAGGCCACACGGCTTCACGCCGGATTCCACCAGCGCACGCCAGAAATCCGCCGCCTTTTCGTTTGGCATCGCAATTTCATAGCCTGCTTCGCCGGTATAACCGGTTGTTGCAATAAACAGATCGCCCGCCTGCACGCCAAAGAACGGTTTCATGCCTTCCACCGCCTTGCGCTGTTCTTCAGTAAACAGCGTGGCCGCTTTCGCCTGCGCATTCGGCCCCTGTACCGCAATCAGCGACAGGTCGTCACGAACGGTGATGTCGATGGCGTAAGGTTCGGCGTGTTGGGTAATCCAGGAGAGGTCTTTTTCGCGGGTGGCGGAGTTTACAACGAGGCGGAAGAAATCTTCAGTGAAGTAATAGACAATCAGGTCATCTATCACGCCGCCCGAGGCATTGAGCATGCCAGAGTAGAGGGCTTTACCGGTCTTTGTGAGTTTCGCCACGTCATTCGCCAGCAGATAACGCAAAAACTCCCGGGTGCGGCTGCCGCGTAGATCGACGATGGTCATATGCGACACATCAAACATACCGGCATCAGTGCGAACTGCATGGTGCTCATCAAGTTGAGAACCATAGTGCAGCGGCATCATCCAGCCATGGAAATCCACCATGCGCGCGCCACAAAGCGTGTGTTGTTCGTATAAAGGAGTCTGTTGAGCCATCTTGTCCTCATTGAATAAGCGGGGCTTACAACCATTTCATGGTGAAATCTTCGCCACGAAACCCGGCGTCGCAGCCACTCCAGGGCTTCGACGCAAACGTTCTCTTTTACCTGAACTTACCACCGAAGCAGACGCTAAACCATAAGGCAAAATTAACCATCACATTAGCTTATGACCAAAAAACGCCAAACCCACCTCAGCATAAAAAACCACAAAATAAACAAACCACCTCCATAAACGATAATAAAATACGTAACCATCCCGCACACACCCATATTAAATGTGGAAAAAATGTCAAAAATGACGATAGTTGAAAATCGTAATATTAAAAAAACTAATGCGAAAAGAGAGGTGAAATTAGATTATTTCAAATGAGGAAAGCGTCCCGGCGCGAAGGCCGGGAGAGGAAAATGTGACGGGTTTCAAACTCTCAGAAGCAGGAGGGAAATGCTTAGCGGAGCCACTCAGGCAGATCGTTCAATCCCATCGCCTGACGAATCAGTTGCGGTTTTACGCCCGGAAGAGTATCGGCCAGTTTCAGACCAATATCGCGCAGCAATTTCTTCGCCGGGTTCTCTCCGGCAAACAGTTCGCGAAAACCTTGCATACCTGCCAGCATCATCGCGGCGCTGTGCTTACGGCTGCGCTCGTAGCGACGCAAATAGAGGTATTGACCAATGTCTTTGCCCTGGCGTTGCAGACGTTTGAGTTCATCGATCAACTCTGCGGCGTCCATAAAGCCGAGGTTCACCCCCTGCCCCGCCAGCGGATGGATGGTATGTGCGGCGTCGCCCACCAGCGCCAGCCGGTGTGCGGCAAACTGACGCGCATAGCGTCCCGTCAGCGGGAACACCTGGCGTTCGCTCTCAACGAGGCATAAGCCGAGGCGGTTATCAAACGCGACGTTCAGCGCCCGATTGAACGCATCCTCACTCGCCTGCTGCATATGCTCAGCGTCCTGCGGAGACAGCGACCAGACAATGGAACACAGATGCGGATCGCTTAATGGCAGGAACGCCAGGATGCCTTCGCCATGAAACGCCTGACGCGCAACGGCGCCGTGCGCCTCTTCGGTGCGGATGGTCGCCACCAGCGCATGATGACGGTAATCCCAGAAGGTCAGCGGAATATCCGCTTTGTTGCGCAGCCAGGAGTTCGCGCCGTCTGCGCCAATCACCAGCCTTGCCGTCAGCATCGCGCCATCTTTCAGGGTCAGGAAGGTTTCATTTTCTCCCCAGGCGACCTGCTGCAATTCAGCCGGCGCCATCAGGGTAATATCCGCTGACTGCTGCGCCTTTTGCCATAGCGCGTAGTGGATCACCGAATTTTCAATGATGTGCCCCAGGTGGCTGTATCCCATGCTTTTGTCATCAAACTCAATGCGGCCAAAGCTGTCTTTATCCCAGACTTCCATACCGTGGTAGCAGCTTGCGCGGCGAGCAAGAATGTCTGACCAGACCCCAAGACGCGTAAGCAGTTTTTCACTGGCGGCATTGATAGCCGACACGCGTAATGCCGGGGGAGCGTCGCTCGCCAGCGGCTGTGGAACGCGCTGTTCCAGAACGGCAACGCGTAAACCGCTGCCCTGCAAACCGCAGGCGACAGCCAGGCCTACCATGCCTCCGCCAACAATGGCTACATCAACACTTTGCACTGTGTACTCCTGAAAATAGGACAATCAAAAACCGTAGGCCGGATAAGGCAAAGCCACTATCCGGCATTACATTACTTCCGCGGCATTGCCTGATGGCGCTGCGCTAATCAGGCCTACTTCTTTATTCCGACCTACCGGTGAATTATCGTGCGACCCAGCCCAACGTCCGTTTTGCCAACGTGTCGCGAAGGGGAGGCAATAACTCCATCGCCATTAAGCCGACGTTGCGCCCGGCAACCAGCGGCGCCCAGCGGTTAGCAAACAGATGCACCAGGCTATCCGTTATGCCAACCGTCGCCTCTCTGTCAGCCTGACGGCGCGACTGGTACTCAGAAAGCACGCCGTACTCGCCGACGTCTGCCCCAGACTCATGCGCCTGCACCAGCGTTTCGGCAAGGCTCATCACATCGCGCAGCCCCAGGTTAAACCCTTGCCCGGCGATAGGATGCAGCGTCTGCGCCGCATTGCCGACCAGCACGGTGCGATGGGTTATCGCTTTGGCCGCCGTGGTGAGCGCTAACGGATAAGCGCTGCGCTTACCCGCATGGGTGATTCGTCCCAGCCGCCAGCCAAACGCCGACTGTAGCTCATGGCAAAAACGTTCATCCGACCAGCGCATGATCTCATCGCGCTGTTCAAGCGGATGGCACCACACCAGCGAACAGCGACCTTCGGACATCGGCAACATCGCCAGCGGGCCGTGTTGGGTAAAGCGTTCAAACGCACGTCCGTCATGCAGGGTAGCGGTCGCAACGTTGGCGATCACCGCCAGTTGTTCATAAGGCTGCTGCTGCCAGTCCACGCCGCAGGCGGTCGCCAGAGCGGAGTGCGTACCGTCGGCCGCCACCACGACATGACCAGAAATCACGTCACCGTTTTCCAGAGTGACATTCACCTTTTCTTGCGTTCGCGCCACGCTGGCAACGCGATCCGGGCAATGCAGCGTCACGCCCGGCGCTTTGCGCAACAGCGCAAACAGTCGCTGACCGACATCATGCAGCTCCACAACCTGCCCCAACGCAGCGATGCTGTAATCCTGCGCGTCCAGAGTGACAAAACCGGCATGGCCGCGATCGCTGACATGTACCGTGTTGATCGCCGTTGCGCAATCAGCAATCGCCTGCCAGACGCCAATCCGCGCCAGTTGCTGACAGGTGCCTGCCGCCAGCGCGATCGCCCGGGCGTCGAACCCGGGATGCGCGGCAGCTTCAGGCGCGCTTGCTTCAATCAGGTGCACGGCCAGTTTGCCGTGGCTAAGCTGAGAAAGGGCCAGCGCCAGCGTCGCGCCCACCATACCGCCGCCAACAATAATCACGCTCATAGCTGACGCGCCGCCGCCATTAAGGCTTCAATATCGTCCGCCTTTTTCACCACGCTGGCGGTCAGGTTTTCGTTGCCCGTTTCCGTAATGACGATGTCATCTTCAATACGGATGCCGATGCCGCGATACGCTTCCGGCACGTCGGCGTCCGGCGCGATGTACAGACCCGGCTCAACGGTGAGCACCATGCCCGGCTCCAGCACGCGGGAGCGATCCTGCCCGTAAACGCCAACATCGTGTACATCCAGCCCCAGCCAGTGGCTAAGACCATGCATAAAGAATGGACGATGGGCGTTTTCCGCGATCAACTGCTCCACGTCACCCTGCAAAATGCCCAGATTCACCAGCCCCGCGATCATGATGCGCACCACTTCTCCCGTGACCTCCTGGATAGACGTTCCCGGGCGAAACAGCCGTAAGCTGGTTTCCAGCGACGCCAGCACGATATCGTAGATTTCGCGCTGGGCGGGCGTAAATTTGCCGTTCACCGGGAAAGTACGCGTAATGTCGCCAGCATAACCTTTGTATTCGCATCCGGCGTCGATCAACACCAGATCGCCGTCGCGCATTTCGCTTTCATTTTCAGTGTAGTGGAGGATGCAGCCGTTCTCACCGCTGCCAACAATGGTGTTATAAGACGGATAGCGCGCGCCGTGACGGTTAAACTCGTGGTGAATTTCACCTTCCAGTTGATATTCGAACATCCCCGGACGGCATTTTTTCATTGCGCGGGTATGCGCCAGCGCGCTGATCTCGCCCGCGCGACGCATGACGGCAATCTCTTCCGGCGATTTAAACAGGCGCATCTCGTGCACCATTGGCCGCCAGTCGGTCATCGTCGCCGGTGCAGTCAGGTTCTGTCGGGAACCTTTACGCAGTTTATCCAGCGCGGCGAAAACAATCTCGTCGGCATACGCATATTCGCCCTGCGCGTGGTAAACCACGTCAAGGCCATTGAGTAGCTGATAAAGCTGCTGGTTGATTTCGCTGAATGCCAGCGCGCGATCCACGCCCAGTTTTTCCGGCGCGGCGTCCTGCCCCAGGCGGCGGCCAAACCAGATCTCCGCCGTCAGATCGCGAACGCGGTTAAACAAAACGCTGTGGTTATGAGTGTCATCACTTTTAATCAGCACCAGCACCGCTTCCGGCTCGTTAAAACCGGTGAAATACCAGAAATCACTGCTCTGGCGATACGGATATTCACTGTCCGCGCTGCGCGTGGCTTCCTGAGCTGCAAAAATCAACGCGGCGCTGCCCGGCTGCATTTGCGCCAGTAATACCTGGCGGCGACGCTGATACTCCTGCTGAGATATATCGCTCATAACACTCTCCATTGCGTTTACGTTCTTAGTGCAGAGTCGGTTTCTGGACTTCCGGCGCCGTCGGCTGCTGACGCGTAAAGGTGTCGTGGCACAGCAGCGCCGCAACCCGCACATATTCGATGATCTCTTCGAGCGACATCTCCAGCTCTTCCTGATCTTCGTCTTCGTCATAACCGAGCTGGGCGATGTTGCGCAGATCGTCAATGGCTTCACCGGTTTCGCCGGTCACTTTATCCAGCTTAGGCTGCGTGACGCCAAGCCCCAGTAAAAAGTGGTTAACCCAGCCGGCCAGCGCATCAGCGCGATCGAACACGCTCACCTCGTCGCCTTCAGGCAGAAAAAGCTGAAAAAGGAAGCCGTCGTCTTCCAGCGCGTCGCTGGTTGCCGCGTGCATTTTACGCAGCGCCTGCGCCAGTTCGTGACCAAATGCCAGCCCCTCGTTCGTCAGGTCGTGCAACAGCGGCTGCCATGAGCTGTCGTTGTTGCCGCCGCAAATCATCCCACTGATCAAACCGTGCATTTCGGCCGGGGTTAACCCCGTCCCCTGTTGGTTCAAAAACTGGTTCATTTCGTTGTAACCAGGCATTTCGTTCTGTATAGACATAAGCATTCGTCATCAAAGGGAGGATATTCATGATATGCTACCACTTTGGACCCTGGTGAACCAGAAAAGGGCTTGTATCTTCACACCGGGGTAGCTATAGTGTCGCCCCTTCGCCGACCCAGGGTCTGGAGGCGAAGGCAGCGCAGTCAATCAGCAGGAAGGTGGCATGTCTGCACAACCCGTCGATATCCAAATTTTTGGCCGTTCACTCCGCGTGAATTGCCCGCCTGAACAAAGGGATGCGTTGAATCAGGCTGCGGACGATCTGAATCAGCGGTTGCAAGATCTAAAAGTTCGCACTAGAGTCACAAATACTGAGCAGCTGGTTTTCATTGCCGCATTGAACATCAGCTATGAATTAACTCAGGAAAAAGCGAAGACCCGCGACTACGCGGCGAGCATGGAACAACGAATTCGGATGCTTCAACAGACCATTGAACAGGCGTTGCTTGATCAGGGTCGCATAACCGAAAAAACGGGCCAAAACTTTGAATAACACTTTTCGGTTTACTATGGTAGAGTGACCGTGAAGACAAAATTTCTCTGAGATGTTTGCAAGCGGGCCAGTCCCCTGAGCCGATATTTCATACCACAAGAATGTGGCGCTCCATGGTTGGTGAGCATGCTCGGCTAGTCCGAGAAGCCTTAAAACCGTGACGACGCATTCACCTTGAACCAAGGGTTCAAGGGTTACAGCCTGCGGCGGCATCTCGGAGATTCCCCTTCTACCTGGCGACAGCCATGACGCAACTTCCTGAACTTCTTTTATCCCGACAAGAAATCCGCCAGATGATTCGGCAACGTCGCCGTACGCTGACGTCTCAACAGCAAACCGCGTTCGGTCAACAGGCCGCCACCAGAATGCTTGCTTATCCTCCCGTGGTTCTTGCCCACACCGTCGCGGTGTTTCTTTCATTCGATGGCGAGCTGGACACGCAACCCTTGATTGAGCAGCTCTGGCGCGCGGGAAAACGCGTGTATTTACCGGTTCTCCATCCGTTCAGCCCCGGCAATTTACTGTTTCTGCATTATCATCCGCAAAGCTCGCTGGTGATGAATCGTCTGAAAATTCAGGAACCGAAGCTGGACGTGCGTGACGTGCTGCCGCTCTCTCAGTTAGATGTGCTGGTCACACCGTTAGTCGCTTTCGACGAAGACGGCCAGCGTCTGGGAATGGGCGGCGGGTTCTACGACAGAACGTTGCAGAACTGGCGACAGCATAAGATCCAACCGGTGGGTTATGCGCACGATTGTCAGTTAGTGGAAAAGTTGCCTGTCGAAGAGTGGGATATCCCGCTGCCTGCGGTGGTGACGCCGTCAAAAGTGTGGGAGTGGCCGCAGTGAATTGCCTGATGGCGCTACGCCTCACCCGGCCTACGAGCCGATCTCACAGGCCGGGTGAGGCATAGCCGCCACCCGGCACAGTATACAAATTAGTACAGCAGACGAGCGCGAATCGTACCCGGTAGCGCTTTCATCGCCAGCAGGGCTTTCTCCGCCACATCTTCATCCGCTTCGATATCAATCACCACGTAACCGACCTGGGCAGACGTTTGCAGATACTGCGCGGCGATGTTAACGCCCTGCTCGGCAAAAATCTGGTTAAGCGCGGTCAGCACGCCTGGACGATTTTCATGGATGTGCATCAGACGACGACCGCCGTGCAGCGGCAGGGAGACTTCCGGGAAGTTCACCGCAGACAGCGTAGAGCCGTTATCAGAATACTTCGTCAGTTTGCCTGCCACTTCAAGGCCGATGTTCTCCTGCGCTTCCTGGGTAGAACCGCCGATATGCGGCGTCAGAAGCACATTGTCGAATTCACATAGCGGAGAAGTAAACGGATCGCTGTTGGTCGCAGGTTCCGTCGGGAACACGTCGATAGCTGCGCCCGCCAGGTGTTTGCTCGCCAGCGCATCGCACAGCGCCGGGATGTCCACCACTGTACCGCGAGACGCGTTGATCAGCAGCGCGCCCGGTTTCATCAGTGCGATTTCCGTCGCGCCCATCATGTTTTTGGTGGAGGCGTTTTCCGGCACATGCAGGCTCACAACGTCGCTCATGTTCAGCAGATCGGAAAGATGCTGTACCTGGGTCGCGTTGCCCAGCGGCAGTTTATTTTCAATATCGTAGAAGAAGACGTGCATGCCCAGCGATTCCGCCAGAATGCCCAACTGCGTGCCAATGTGGCCGTAAC
Organism: Citrobacter koseri ATCC BAA-895; assembly: GCF_000018045.1. Taxonomy (NCBI): domain Bacteria; kingdom Pseudomonadati; phylum Pseudomonadota; class Gammaproteobacteria; order Enterobacterales; family Enterobacteriaceae; genus Citrobacter; species Citrobacter koseri. The sequence continues at coordinate 3,966,528 of NC_009792.1, forward strand.
CGATGATCCCCAGCTTTTTGCCGCGCGCTTCAAACGAACCGGCCGCCAGTTTGTTCCACACGCCACGGTGCGCTTTCGCGTTCGCTTCCGGCACGCCGCGAAGCAGTAGCAGCAGCTCGCCAATCACCAGTTCCGCAACAGAACGCGTGTTGGAGAACGGCGCGTTAAACACGGGGATTCCGCGTTTTGCCGCTGCGTTCAGATCAACCTGGTTGGTGCCGATGCAGAAACATCCAATCGCCACCAGTTTCTCTGCGGCGTCAATCACATCTTCGGTCAGATGGGTTCGGGATCGCAGGCCAATGAAATGGGCATCACGGATGGACTCTTTCAACTGCTCAGTATCCAGAGCGCCTTTGTGAAATTCGATGTTGGTATAACCTGCCACGCGAAGGTTTTCGAGTGCCTTTTGGTGCACACCTTCAACCAGCAGAAATTTAATCTTGTCTTTCTCCAGTGATACCTTTGCCATTTCCCCGACCCTGTCTTTTTATCGAAACTGATGTGTTGTATGTGGATTTGTATCCGCCTTTCAACATATCAAAAAAAACTATTGCGGCAATATGAACGTTTGCGTCGCCACTCTGAAGAAATATCATTCAGCGTGAAATGGCAGAGGAAAATGCTGGGGATAAGATTTTCTTTGGAGAGATCGGCAGGGCAACATCCAAAACGTGACACAAGTCACCAAATTTGCCCTGCCAAATTTTTTTAACGCGGGATGAATCACCCTCGCCAGATCATTTTACGATAGTTTTTACGCCGTCTGCCGTACCAATCAGCGCCACATCCGCGCCACGGTTGGCGAACAGGCCGACGGTCACGACGCCCGGAATGGCGTTAATCGCGTTTTCCATCGCGATCGGATCAAGAATTTCCATGCCGTATACGTCGAGGATAACATTGCCGTTATCAGTGACTACGCCCTGACGGTACTCAGGACGACCGCCCAGCTTCACTAACTGGCGTGCGACAGCGCTGCGCGCCATCGGGATCACTTCCACCGGCAGCGGGAATTTACCCAGAATATCGACCTCTTTGGAGGCATCCGCGATGCAGATGAATTTCTTCGCCACCGAAGCAATGATTTTCTCACGCGTCAGCGCCGCGCCGCCGCCTTTAATCATCTGCATGTGGCCGTTGATCTCATCCGCGCCATCAACATAGACGCCCAGGCTGTCCACTTCATTCAGATCGAAAACGGTAATGCCGAGGCTCTTGAGTTTTTCAGTAGATGCATCCGAGCTGGACACCGCCCCTTCAATCTGACCTTTCATTGTGCCCAGCGCATCAATAAAGTGCGCGGCTGTTGAACCGGTACCTACGCCCACAATGGTGCCGGGCTGTACATACTGAAGTGCCGCCCATCCTACTGCTTTTTTCAGTTCATCCTGCGTCATGATCGTTTCGCCTGTGGTGTGAAAATTCAGGCGCATTATAGATCATTGTGCGAAAAAATCCCTCCGACCCCGCTCGCAAGCGGCGGATTTCGTCTGTACCTGAGTGAAATTTATGTCATAGTGCGGGATAAGAAAAATTTCAGGAGTACCTCAGAGCAATGAAACGTCCAGACTACAGAACACTACAAGCGCTGGATGCGGTGATTCGTGAACGGGGATTTGAACGCGCCGCACAGAAGTTGTGCATCACACAATCCGCTGTCTCACAACGCATAAAACAGCTTGAGAATATGTTTGGGCAACCGCTGCTGGTACGAACCGTTCCGCCGCGTCCTACCGAACAAGGGCAAAAATTGCTGGCGCTGCTGCGTCAGGTAGAGCTACTGGAAGATGAGTGGCTTGGCGATGAGCAAACCGGCTCCACGCCGCTGCTGCTGTCGCTGGCGGTCAACGCCGACAGTCTGGCGACCTGGCTGCTTCCGGCGCTGGCGCCGGTTCTGGCCGACTCGCCTATTCGCCTCAATTTGCAGGTGGAAGATGAAACCCGCACCCAGGAACGTCTGCGTCGCGGCGAAGTGGTTGGCGCGGTGAGTATTCAGCACCAGGCGCTGCCAAGCTGCCTGGTAGACAAACTTGGTGCGCTCGACTATCTGTTCGTGGGATCAAAACCCTTCGCCGAGCGCTACTTCCCCAACGGCGTCACCCGTTCTGCGCTGCTGAAAGCGCCCGCAGTGGCGTTTGACCATCTGGACGACATGCACCAGGCCTTTTTACAGCAGAACTTCGATTTACCGCCGGGCAGCGTGCCGTGCCATATCGTTAACTCTTCCGAAGCCTTCGTACAGCTCGCGCGTCAGGGCACCACCTGCTGTATGATCCCGCATTTGCAGATCGAGAAAGAGCTGGAGAGCGGTGAGCTGATCGATTTAACGCCTGGCCTGTTCCAGCGTCGGATGCTCTACTGGCACCGTTTTGCGCCGGAAAGCCGTATGATGCGCAACGTGACTGACGCGCTGCTGGAGTATGGGCATAAGGTTTTAAGGCAGGATTAACGCGCCGTGCCTGATGACGCTACGCTTATCAGGCCTACAGGTTATTTTGTAGGCCGGATAAGGCGTTTACGCCGCCATCCGGCAATTTGCCCGGGACGCTGCGCTTGCCGGGCCTACGATGGTTTGTAGGCCGGATAAGGCGTTTCAACAACGCTTACTGTGCTTTCGTCTCTGCTGCTGGTTCTAACTGGAACACCACATCGACCTGATCAGCAAACTGAATTGTCGGCTGCTCATAGGTTTCCTGGGCCGACACCGCAGGCGCCGCGTCCGCTTTCATCATTCGCACCACCGGGCTCGGCTGATAATTAGAAACGTGGTAACGCACGCTATAAACCGGCCCCAGCTTACTGTTAAAGCCCGCAGCCAGTTGCTCAGCCTGGTGAACCGCGTCATCAATCGCCGCTTTACGCGCTTTATCTTTATAGGCATCCGGTTGCGCAACGCCTAATGACACCGACCGGATCTCATTCAGACCCGCTTTCAGCGCGCCATCCAGCAGAGAGTTGAGTTTGTCCAGCTGGCGCAGCGTAACTTCAACGGTTCGCACCGCGCGGTAGCCTTTCAGCACACTTTTACCATTCTGGTAGTCATAGTCCGGCTGAGTGCGCAGGTTTGCAGAGCTGATGTCTTTCTTGGCAATCTGATTTTGTTCAAGGAAAGAAAGGTATTGCGCAACACGCTCATCGGCCTGTTTCTTGGCGGAAGCGGCATCCTTTGCCGACACGTTGACTTCAATCGCCAGGGTGGCGATGTCAGGCGTCGCATCCACGCTTGCCGTCCCGGAAGTCACGATGTGCGGTCCATTCGGCAACTCATTTGCCTGTACCGGGATTGCGCTAAATCCGACTAATGCCGCAAGGGCCATCACTTTGAACTTCACTGTCGCTCCTCCATGTTACGTTAATCGCCCTGAAACTCAGGGCGCATGCAGGCAAGCTTAGCGGGTATCTGCGCGTTGTCCATCAGACAACGCTTAGTTGAACAATGCGTGAACGTGTGCAACCCCTTCTTTTGCCAGTTGAAAAGCGATAAACCACATCACCAGCCCTACCAGAGTATTGATGATACGCTGGGCTTTGGCGGTACGCAGTCGCGGTGCCAGCCAGGCGGCCAGCAGCGCCAGACCGAAGAACCACAAGAAAGAGGCGCTGACGGTTCCCAAAGCGAACCAACGCTTCGGCTCCATCTCCAGTTGCCCGCCCAGGCTACCCAGCACCACGAAGGTATCCAGATAAACGTGCGGATTCAGCCACGTCACCGCCAGCATCGTGGCGATGATTTTCCAGCGCCCCTGCTTCATCACCTCGGCGCTGGCCAGTTCCAGGTTGCTGCTCATTGCCGTTTTTAACGCGCCAAAGCCGTACCACAATAAAAACGCCACACCGCCCCAGGTCACTAACGCCATCAGCCAGGGAGACTGCATGAGCAATGCGCTGCCGCCAAAGATGCCTGCGCAGATAAGCACTAAATCGCTGATCGCGCAAAGCAGCGCAATCATGATGTGATACTGCCGACGAATCCCCTGATTCATCACAAACGCATTCTGCGGGCCGAGCGGCAGGATCATGGCCGCGCCAAGCGCAAAACCTTGAAAATAATAAGATATCACGATAATTATTCCGAACTGTTTCTCTTAAGCGCAGACTATAGCGCGAGAGAATCATTAGCGGAAATTGATAATTTTAATCGCAGATTAGGGGAATTAATAAAGGGGGAAGGAAATGCCGGATGGCGGCTAACGCCTTATCCGGCCTACAAAACAACCTGTAGGCCCGGTAAGCGACAGCGCCACCGGGCGAAACGGCTTATTCCGCGTTCTCTTTCACTCGTTTGAAATTCACGTCCATCTGCGGATACGGGAAGCTGATGCCTGCGGCATCGAACTCACGTTTAATGCGTTCCAGCACATCCCAGTAAACATTTTGCAGATCGCCGCTTTTACTCCATGCGCGCACCACGAAATTAATGGAGGAGGCGCCCAGCTCATTCAGGCGCACCGTCATTTCACGGTCTTTCAGAATACGCTCGTCAGACTGGATAATATCGGTCAGGATTTTTTTCACCTGGTCGATATCAGAGTCATACGCCACGCCAATGATAAATTCGTTACGACGCACCGGTTCGCGGGAAAAGTTAATGATATTTCCGGCAATAATCTTGCCATTCGGGATCACCACAATTTTGCCGTCCACGGTACGCATGGTGGTCGAAAAAATTTGTACGTTCAGTACCGTACCCGCGACGCCGCCGAGATCGACATATTCTCCCGCGCGGAAAGGACGGAACATCACCAGCAGTACGCCTGCCGCGAGATTAGACAAAGAACCTTGTAAGGCCAGACCGACCGCTAAACCGGCGGCACCCAACACAGCGATAACGGAAGCCGTTTGTACGCCAACACGCCCCAGCGCGGCAATCAGCGTAAAGGCAATAATGCCGTAACGCACCAGCGCAGACAGGAAGTCAGCCACGGTCGCATCAATATGGCGCGCCAGCATCAGGCGATTAACGGTATTGGAAACAATACGCGCCACGATCATCCCGATGATGATGATAGCGATAGCCGCAACGATGTTAACCGCATAACTCAGCAACAGCTCCTGATTGCGCACCAGCCAGGTGCCCGCACCATTTATGCTGTCGACAACATTCAAATCTTCCATTCAATATTCCTTGGTCATATCAAAAAAACGCAAATGAGATCATTCTCACGAAAACGACCTTTTAAAGGTAAACAAAAACAGTCGAATATGCCATTTTTCAACATGCTCCCATCAAGGAAACGCGCAGCGTTAATACTCCGCAGGTCGATCGACCCTTCTGAGAAATCCGCTCACTAATGCACTCTTCTGCTTAAAGACGTCGGCGATTTCACTCACCACTTTTCCGCTGCCCGCATTCTTCCATGCGATAGAAAGCGGCGAAGGCTGGCGTGGATTGACCACTGAGCGGGCAACCAGCGCCCCGGACTCGACATACGGACGGCACAATCGCTCCGGTAAAAAACCGACGCCGAGGCCGCTTAAATGGCAGGCCAGCTTGGTGCTGAGATCTGGAACCTTGATCTCTTTTTGTCCGCTCAGCAACCAGGCAACACGGCGCGTCAGCGTTCGCGAAGTATCTTCAATATTAATGGCGGGGTAACGGCGCAGCATATCGTCAGACAATACCGGCGCAGGATGGCTCGCCAAAGGATGACTCTGCGCCACCACAAACTGCCAACTGACATCCCCCAGCGGCAGCAGAGAGATGTTATTGGAGAGCGACTCCGAGCCCGTTACGCCAATCGCTAACTGAAAGTCGTCATACAAAAGCGAATCCCACACGCCCATGTAGACCTGACGGGAAATTTGAAAACGGGTAAACGGAAACTGTTGATGTAACCACGTCAGTAAGTCCGCCGTGGTCTGCGGCTGATACAGCAGGTTATTGATAACGATATTCACCTGCCGCTCAACGCCTGCGTTGATCTGCTGAAGCTCGTCCGGCATTGCATCCAGCCAGTTAAGCCACTGGCGGCAATGCTCAAGCAGGTGCTGCCCGGCAAGAGTCAGGCTGACCGATCGGGTCGTGCGTAAAAAGAGCTGCGTTCCCACCTGCTCCTCCAGCGTTTTTATGCGATAGCTGATCGCCGCTGGCGTTTTATGTAGCGAACTGGCCGCGCGGGAAAAGCTCTCCGTCTCCGCAACCCGAATAAATGTGCGTATTGTTTCCTGATCGAGCATGCCTTCCCCTTGAGTCGACCATCTGTAACCACCGTTGCGCTATTGCTATCCCCAGTAATGTATCGGCGCCTGAAGTGTGTCCAACCGCGAGCAAACGCTGAATCGCGGGCTGCGGGTCGCGCCCTGACTGTAAACGGCGCATCACCTTCAGCACCGGTATTGAAAACTCCCCCATTCTGGCGCTGTTCAGATAACTGCAACTTACCGATGTTGTAAGTTGCGCAAGCCGATCCGCCGGAGGTAAGAAATGCCCCAGCCGCGCAGAAAACCCGGCGACATACAGCACGGCAAGCATACCCGTCAGCATATCATCGCCGCTGGGCGTCAGTCCTGGCCCACACCCGATAAGCCAGCGCCAGTCCGGCATCATGCCATGATGCCAGCATGCAAGCTGCTTAATTATTTCAGGATAATACGGCATAGCTGTCAGCGGTTGATTTAACGCCCCGGAGAAGCCGCTGCGTTGCGTACAGAATGAGAGATCGACAGGAGCGACAGCAGCAGAACTCAGCGACACACGAAGTATGCGACGAGGGTCAAGCATTATGCCCTGCCCCCACAGGGTGTTCCCCTGTTTGATAAGTCGTTCAACATGGGACACGCGGGAAAACTGCGCGGTGCTCAGTAACACGCCCGTCGGCCCCATTCCTTTCCCATAGCGAAACAGCGTCAATAGCTCGCCACCGGAATGGCAAAAGTTAGTCGCCTGCGAGAAGCGGCTGTGTAACGACCACTCACCATCGGGAAGTCGATAAAGTCCGGCACAGGCCAGGGGATTGATAATGCTCATCGGTACACTCCAGTATGCCGGATGGCGGCGTAAACGCCTTTACAGCATTGCCAGACCGTAGGCCCGGTAAGCGTAGCGCCACCGGGCAAAGCGATTACGCCGTGATGTGATGCAACTCCGCCAGCGCTTCCAGCGCTTTTTCAAAGCAAAGCAGCGGAGCGCGTACGGTTCCCGCCCCCACCTGCCCAATTCCCGCTTCACGATGGGCAATACCGGTATTAATCAGCGGCGTGATCCCCGTTTCAACAACGCGGCGAATATCCAGCCCCAGGCAGGCTCCCCTGAAATCCCAGGACGGAATCTGGAACAGCGGATTGCTGGACAGATAGATTTCGGCCATCTCTTCCGACGTTTCCAGCGCCGCCCCCATACCGCCTGCGCCGACAAAACGCGTTACGCCAGGCGCGGCAATCATTGCCGCGCCGCCGATCCCCAGTGTTTCCGTGATGGCGCTGTCGCCAATATCCGGGTTCGCATCGGCCTGGCTGTAACCGGTAAAAAACAGCCCCTGCGGCGTATTCACCGGCGCGGTAAACCAACGGTCGCCGGTGCCGCTTACGCGAATACCAAAGTCGCGACCGTTACGCGTCATGGCCGTAACGACCGATCCGGCTTTAATTTCCGCCGCCGCATCCATCACCGCTTTACTGTAAGCCATCGCCAGGTTGAGGAAGAACTGGTCGGTGACACTGAGGAATTGCAGCACGTCAATGATTTCAGCCTTCGGACGATCCAGTCCGGCGATCACCGGCGACAACGTGCGCAGCAGCAAAGAAGAGGCGGCAATATTACGCTGGTGGAACTCATCCCCCATGGTGATAGCCTGCGCCATCAGCGCCGTCAGATCGACGCCGTTTTCCATCCGCGAGAGCGCTTCCTGCAACACCGGCGCCAGCACATCACGCATCCAGCGCAGGCGTTTCTGGACGTCATCGCCGTAAGCGCCGAAACGCATCACTTTGCCGATCCCTTCATTAAGGTTGCAGCAGGACAAGTTGCCATGCACCACGTCACGTACCACCAGCACCGGCATACTGGCGGAGGTGATACCGCCCATCGGCCCCACTGCGCCCACATGATGACAAGGCATAAACGCCACCTCACCTTGTTCCAGCATGCGTACGGCCTCTTCCTCACTGGCCGCCCAGCCTTCAAACAGCGACGCGCCGATACAGGCGCCGCGCATCGGGCCGGTCATCTCTTCCCAGGCGATCGGCGGGCCGGCGTGCAGTAATTTACGTCCAGACGCTAATTCGGCCACCGCGTCTTTCGCCGGGCGTACCGCAACCCAATGTGGGCGCGCGGCTTTGATTCGTTCAATAATGGCTTCGTTGGCCTGTGCAATAGATGAATACATATCCGTACCTCTGAACTTAATGTAACTGTTTGAGTAGACTGGCGAGACGGGCGTTGCCACCGGCAACGGGCGCCCACTGATAATGCACAACCGGCGTACCGCTGCTTTGCAGATCCAGCGCGAAGCTGCGCAACCCGGCGTTGATGACCTGCACGCCATCAAGAAGCGCGCTATGTGCTTGCGGTATGCCGCGCTCCTGATGGCGTGTAAGACTGATGGCGAGCAGGACGGCTTCTTCCAGCGTTTCCACCACCGCAATCCCGGCCTCGCGAAGTTTTTCCGCCTGCCCGCTGCGCCCCTGCGGGTCGACATCAGTACCGGTCAGGGTGGCAATCACCACCAGCGGCGCGGCGCGTTTGGCGCGCACTTGCTCTATCGTCTCGACGACCGCTCCCGCCGGGTCGGCACAGGCGCCATAGCCCAGCACCACATCCAACAGCAGCACGCCCACTGTCGGCATTGCGGTCAGTTTTTCAATTTCAATACTGCGGGTAGTTGGATCAATCATCGGATGGGGTCTGCCCAGGGTGTAACTGTCATCACCGAGGTCGACAATGCGATGGCCGCCAGCCTCCAGCATCACGCCCTGGTCGTGGCTTTCGCTGACGGGGACGCCCAGCCCGGCGGAGAGCAGCATGGCGGCTTCGGCTGCCAGCGTGCCCCCGGCGTACAGGCCATAAATACCTTTCCCTGCCACTTCCGGCTGAATCCGTCGCTGTTGCGCCACGCGCATCAGCAGCACCGCCAGTTGGGCGGCATCCGACAAGGAGTTCGCCAGCCAGACGTTACCTTCACGGCGCTGTTCCGGTTGACGCCCGAGGAACAACGCGACCACCGGTTTCCCCACGTTTTGCATGGCCGCGATGATGCGGGTTCGCACCTGCGGCGACGGCGGTTTGGAGACAAAAGCAATCACCCGCGTGGCGTCATCCGCGGCCAGCATGTCGAGCGCGGTCAGCGCGCTGATGCCGCCCACTTCCGCGCTCAGGTCGCGCCCGCCCAGACCTATCGCATGGCTGATTCCCTGCTGATGCAGCGCAATCTGCGACGTCACTTCCTGAATCCCCGTCCCCGATGCGCCAATTACGCCAATCCCGCCTTCAGGCAGTACGTTGGCAAACGCCAGCGGACTTCCGGCAATCATCGCCGTGCCGCAGTCAGGCCCCATCACAATCAGCCCCCGCTCGCGCGCCATTGTTTTCAGCTCGACCTCCTGTTCCAGCGGCACGTTATCGGAAAACAGCATCACGTTTTTATTCGCCAGCAGCCCCTCTCTGGCAACCGATGCGGCATATTCCCCGGCAACGGAAACTAACAGCAGATTGGCCTGGGGTAATTTTTGACATGCGCTCTCCCAGCGGCGCGCTTTAGTCAACTGGTGCGAGCTGCCCGAGGCATTCGTCATCGCATTCAGTTCTTTCTCCAGTTGCTCACGAATCAAATCCAGAATGCCGGGCTGTTCGCCTTCGGTTCGCACCGCCACGCAAATATCGTTTGGCGTGGCATCGGCAAAATCGTCATGCCAGAACCCGGTTGAATCCAGCATCGACTTATTCGCTGGCGTGCCCATCATCACCGAGACCTGATCAACTTCCGGGCGTTCACTGAGTTTTCGGGAAATAATCATCAGGCTGACGGAGTCCTGAAAACTTCCCTTTTTAATAAAGGCGTAAATCATTACCGCTACCTCTTTATGTGCGTTTTTCTTTTAAAAACAACATGGCGAATAAACCGACAGCCAGCAGCGCGGCTGAAACATAGAAACTGGAAGCCAGACTTCCGGTGATATCACGCGCTGCGCCTGCAATAATGGGTGCCAGAATGGATGAACTCATGCCGATGAAATTAAATAAACCAAATGCCGTGCTGTAATTATTTTCATCGACGCTATCCGCCACCAGAGCGACCAGTACCGGGTCCAGCGCCAGTTTCCCGACAAGGCCATAAACGCACAGAGCGATAATGACACCGGTCATATTTGGCATCCAGATAATTGACAGCATGCTGAGAATGGCAACGGGCACCAGGAACATAATTAATGGTTTACGCTTACCCAGTTTGTCAGACAAGCTGGAGAATAACAGCGCGCCAGGAATTGAAATCCACGCCACCAGCGAAGAAATAAATCCGGTTTCACTGCCCGCGATGCCACGTTCACTTTGCAGATAATAGGGAAGCCAGGTCAGAATAACGAAGAAACCAAACAGGCTACAGAACACCATAATATAGGTGATAATTAAATTACGGTTTTTCAGAAGGTCGCTGAAATTCCCTTTTTTTACCGGTTTGCCATCGGCTTCGGCCGTGCGCTTCTTCTCTTTCACAAACAACCAGATCGCAATCCCAACCAGCACGGAGGGGATCGCCATCGCGTAAAATGGCATACGCCACGAATACCCCTGGTCGTACACCAGCCAACTGGAGGTCATCAGGCCCAGCGCAATACCGAAGGCCATCCCGCTATTGATGATGGCGCTGCCCAGCGAACGGTATTTTTTGGGGATCTGCTCGGAAGACAAGCCATACTGCGGGCCATAGTAAGTCCCTTCTCCCGCTCCCGTTACCACGCGGGCAAACAGCAGCGTATACCAGCTTTTCGCCCAACCTGTGACGGCGGTGAATACGCCAAAAAGAATAAACCCCGGCACCAGCACTTTCTTTTTGCCAATCTTATCGCCCAGAATGCCTGCCGGAACCTGAAGCAAAGCATAAGAAAAATAGAAAACTGAATTAAGAATACCTAATTGCGTACCACTTAAGCCAAATTCTTTTTCCAGCTCTCCCATTACCGGATTGAGTATCGTGCGGTCAGCGTACATAAAAATCCACCCTAACCAGAACAGGAAAACGGTGACCCACCAGGCCGGTATTCCTCTTTTATTCGTGACCTCAGTCACTTCATATGATCCAGACATAAGCAATCTCCCGGTAATATTTACCGCTGAACACCTCATGCTATCTGACATGATACGTGAGGTTTGATGTTTTAACTGAGGCTACCTTATCGAGGGAAAAATCCATTTCATTTGAACAAAATCACACAAAATCCATTGTTATAAATTCCTGGGAACTGACCACTGCATTATTAAAAAAAGTCTAATAATCATTTTTAAAACAATTTAAATAAAAGAGATAAAAACGCTAAGGATTAGCGAGATATTTTTGTGGGTAAATGAGCTGTCGGTTACATCACATTATGAAAATAACAAAACGATATTTTTACCGCGAGATATTTCGCACAATGAGGTCATCATGAAAAAGAAAATCGTCATTGCCCTTGGCGGCAATGCGTTATTACAGCGCGGAGAAATTCTTAGCGCGGAAAATCAGCAGCGTAGCATTCAGGTATTCGCCAGAATGGCATCCGTACTGGCCCGGGATTATCAACTGGTGATTGTTCACGGCAACGGCCCGCAGGTGGGTCTGCTGGCGTTACAGAATGCGGCCTGTACAGACTCCCCCGCCTGGCCGCTGGATATTCTGGTCGCCGAAAGCCAGGGAATGATCGGTTTTGCTATCGCTCAGGAACTGGCGTCATGTACCGGCGGCGCGCCCGTCACAACGCTGATGACCCGCGTGGCGGTCGATCCGCGGGATGACGCCTTTGCAACGCCCGGTAAGTATATCGGCCCGGTATATCAACCAGCGCAGCAGGCGGAGCTGGAAGCACGCTACGGCTGGCTGATGAAAGCCGATGGCAACTATATTCGTCGGGTTGTTCCCTCTCCAACGCCATTAAAAATTCTCGACAGTGACGCAATACAAACGTTGATAGATGCCGGACATACGGTAATTTGCTGCGGTGGCGGCGGCATTCCGGTTATCGCACAAGACGAGGGATATCAGGGAGTCGAAGCGGTCATTGATAAAGATTTAACGGCCTCGGTGCTGGCGCAGTCTCTCCACGCCGATCATCTGTTGATCCTGACGGATGCGGACGCTGTGTATGAGAACTGGGGAACGCCACAGGCGCGCGCGCTACGCCATGCAACGGTAGAAGAACTGGCGCCGTTTGCCGCCCCCGATGGTGCGATGGGCCCCAAAGCCGCAGCGGTGATGCAGTTTGTTAAGCAGACCGGGAACACTGCGTTTATCGGCGCGCTAAAAGATGCGCCACAGATTCTGGCGGGGGAAAAAGGCACCTGCGTGACGCGGTAAACCTCTTTTTGCCGGATGGCGACTACGATTGGCAACCATGCTTCCCGTAGGCCGGATAAGACGCTTTCGCGTCGCCATCCGGCAAAAAAAATGGCTTCCCGAAGGAAGCCATTTTTACAATCAGCAGGCTGAATTACAGAACGTCAATCGCGTTCAGTTCTTTGAAAGCCTGTTCCAGACGCGCGATCATGGAAGTCTGGCCAGCACGCAGCCATACGCGCGGATCGTAGTATTTCTTGTTCGGCTGATCTTCGCCTTTCGGGTTGCCCAGCTGACCCTGAAGATACGCTTCGTTATCTTTGTAATACTTCAGAACACCTTCCCAGGTCGCCCATTGGGTATCGGTATCGATGTTCATTTTGATTACGCCGTAGCTTACGGAGTCTTTGATTTCCTGAGCGGTAGAACCGGAACCACCGTGGAATACGAAGTTCAGGCTGTTGTGCGGCAGGTTGTGTTTCTTAGAAACATATTCCTGAGAGTCGCGCAGGATGGTCGGGGTCAGAACCACGTTACCCGGTTTGTAAACACCGTGTACGTTACCGAAGGAAGCCGCGATGGTGAAACGCGGGCTGATTTTGCTCAGCTCAGTGTACGCGTAATCAACGTCTTCCGGCTGGGTGTACAGTGCAGAAGCGTCCATGTGGCTGTTGTCCACGCCGTCTTCTTCACCACCGGTGCAACCCAGTTCGATTTCCAGAGTCATGCCCATTTTGGCCATGCGCGCCAGGTATTTGGAGCAGATTTCGATGTTCTCTTCCAGAGACTCTTCAGACAGGTCGATCATGTGAGAAGAGAACAGCGGCTTACCGGTCGCAGCGAAATGTTTTTCACCCGCGTCCAGCAGACCGTCGATCCACGGCAGCAGTTTCTTCGCGCAGTGGTCGGTGTGCAGAATTACCGGAACACCGTAGTGTTCAGCCATCTGGTGAACGTGATGCGCGCCAGAGATAGCGCCCAGGATTGCCGAGCCCTGAGGAACGTCGGTTTTCACGCCTTTACCCGCGATAAAGGAAGCGCCACCGTTGGAGAACTGGACGATGACCGGCGCTTTAACTTTAGCAGCGGTTTCCAGAACGGCGTTGATGGAATCGGTGCCCACGCAGTTAACTGCTGGCAGAGCAAAGTTGTTTTCTTTTGCTACCTGGAACACTTTCTGTACGTCATCACCAGTAATTACGCCTGGTTTTACGAAATCAAAAATTTTAGACATGTTTCGTTGTCCTGTATCGTCGGGCCTTAGAAAAAACACGGGCCGCCCTGAATGTCAGCACGGCAATAAATCAACGGGCAGGAATCCCTGCCCGTAACGATTACTTCTTAGCGCGCTCTTCGAGCATTGCTACTGCTGGCAGCACTTTGCCTTCCACGAATTCGAGGAATGCGCCGCCGCCAGTGGAGATGTAGGAGATTTTGTCAGCAATGCCGAACAGGTCGATTGCCGCCAGAGTGTCGCCGCCGCCTGCGATGGAGAAAGCTTCGCTGTCTGCGATCGCGTTGGCAACAATTTCGGTGCCTTTACGGAAGTTCGGGAATTCGAACACGCCAACCGGGCCGTTCCACAGAATGGTTTTCGCATTCTTCAGGATGTCAGCCAGTTTCTCAGCGGAAGTATCGCCCAGGTCCAGAATCTGCTCGTCGTCTTTGATATCGTTAACAGATTTCAGGGTCGCGGTAGCGGTTTCGGAGAACTCGGTTGCTACGCGTACGTCAGTTGGAACCGGGATATCGCAGGTGGTCAGCAGGCGTTTCGCTTCGTCAACCAGGTCAGCTTCGTACAGGGATTTGCCCACATTGTGGCCCTGAGCGGCAACGAAGGTGTTTGCGATGCCGCCGCCAACGATCAGCTGGTCAGCGATTTTGGACAGGGAGTCCAGAACGGTCAGTTTGGTAGACACTTTAGAACCGCCAACGATAGCCACCATCGGGCGAGCCGGTTCTTTCAGCGCTTTACCCAGCGCATCCAGTTCTGCCGCCAGCAGCGGACCTGCGCAAGCGACGTCGGCGAATTTACCGATACCGTGGGTAGAAGCCTGGGCGCGGTGCGCAGTACCGAAAGCGTCCATCACGAATACGTCGCACAGCGCAGCGTATTTCTTAGACAGGGCTTCGTCGTCTTTCTTCTCGCCTTTGTTAAAGCGAACGTTTTCCAGAACCACCAGTTCACCGGCAGCCACTTCAACGCCGTCCAGGTAATCTTTTACCAGGCGAACCGGATTGGACAGTTTGTCTTTCAGGTAGTTAACAACCGGCAGCAGAGAGAATTCTTCGTTGTACTCGCCTTCGGTAGGACGACCCAGGTGGGAAGTAACCATCACTTTCGCACCCTGTTTCAGGGCCAGTTCGATGGTCGGCAGGGAAGCACGAATACGCGCGTCGCTGGTTACTTTCCCTTCTTTAACTGGAACGTTCAGATCCGCACGGATAAAAACACGTTTACCAGCAAGATCCAGATCGGTCATCTTAATTACAGACATGGTGAATCCTCTCATTGATTCATAAAGTTTTGCAGACGTCATGCGCTTCATCCTTTTGAAGGATTTTGCGCATGAAATGTCCTACTTGAAACCAACTGCGGCCATCGCTAACGTCGTGTCGAGCATTCGGTTAGCAAAGCCCCATTCATTATCGCACCAGACCAATGTCTTGATCAGGTGGGCGCCACTGACCCGTGTCTGGGTGCCATCAACGATGGCGCTATGCGGGTCGTGGTTGAAATCTATCGAGACCAACGGCAATTCCGTATAGTCAACTATACCATGAAATGCCCCATGTGCTGCTTTTTGCAGCAACTGGTTGACTTCATTGGCTTTTACCGGCTTTTTCACCGTCACGCTTAAGTCGATCGCCGTCACATTTATGGTCGGTACGCGTACCGCAATCGCCTCAAAACGGTCGTTGAACTGCGGGAAAATTCGCGTAATGCCCGCCGCCAGTTTGGTATCAACCGGAATAATCGACTGGCTGGCGGCGCGGGTGCGTCGCAGATCGGAATGGTACGCGTCGATCACCTGCTGATCGTGCATAGCGGAGTGGATCGTCGTGACGGTTCCCGACTCAATGCCGTATGCATCATCTAACAATTTAATGACGGGGATGATGCAATTCGTGGTACAGGACGCATTCGATACGATGCGGTGTTCCGCACGCAATTGCTCCTGGTTCACGCCAAACACGACGGTGGCGTCAAGATCGTGGCTGCCGGGATGTGAAAAGAGCACTTTTTTCGCGCCAGCGGCAAGATGCGCCTCGCCGTGTTCACGATTACCGTACACGCCCGTGCAATCCAGCACGACATCAATACTCAGTTCGCGCCAGGGCAGCGCATCCAGCGTTCGCTCGTGCAAAATGCGAATCGTGTCGTCACCGACGATGAGCTGCTCGCGCTCCTGGCGAACATCCCATGCAAAACGTCCATGGCTGGTGTCATATTTCAACAAATGCGCCATGCCCGCAGCATCCGCAAGTTCGTTGATTGCCACCACGCTGATTTCCGCCCGGCGTCCTGATTCATACAAAGCACGAACCACGTTACGCCCGATGCGACCAAAGCCATTAATCGCTACGCGTACGGTCATAGGTCTCCTGCAAGGCTATCCCGATTCAGATGAGGCTGACAGAGTAATCCAGCAAATCGTCGAGGAAAACCTTACCTGTCGCAAACTGCGACTGATTGATTATTTGTCGAACATTTAATCGACTGAAACGCTTCAGCTAGAATAAGCGAAACGAGGAATAAAAGGAATGATTGTCCAGTCAAAGAAGCCAGTTATCTGACCTGCATCACACTTTCGCCCCCTTCAGCGCCCGATTTATTCCATATTCCAGAATGGCGAATAAGCGTAGCAATATCTTTTCGTTGCCGCATCACAAATCCTGATTTATATCAGGAAGTACGTGAGCCAGCGTCTATATTATCAGCGCTACGTCCGAGTCTCGGAGTCCCCAAACCATGACAATGCCGCCAGTTCCCTCATCTGCCGCACGCTTTTATGCGCTGCGCCTGCTTCCCGGCCAGGAAGTTTTTTCACAACTACACGCGTTCGTCCAACAGCACCAACTGCGCGCCGCGTGGATAGCCGGGTGTACCGGCAGCCTGACTGACGTCGCGCTGCGATTCGCCGGGCAAGAGGAAACCACCCTGCTCACCGGAACGTATGAGGTCATCTCCCTGAACGGCACGCTGGAACTCACTGGCGAACACCTTCATCTCTCTGTTTCCGACCCAAAAGGCGCAATGCTGGGCGGCCATATGATGGCAGGCTGTACCGTTCGCACCACGCTTGAGCTAGTCATCGGAGAGCTTAACGCGCTGGCGTTTAGCCGCCAGCCCTGCGCTGTTTCCGGTTATGAAGAACTGGTTATCTCACCCCGTTAACGTTTCACTCAGTAAGAGGTTTTCTATGGCGCGTCGCCAGTTTTCCAGCCAGTCCCTGGCTTTGATCGTGATTGCTATCGCCATCAATATGATCGGCGGACAGCTCATCAGCATGTTGAAGTTACCGGTTTTCCTCGACTCCATCGGGACGTTGATCAGCGCCGTCCTGCTCGGCCCGATTGTCGGCATGTTAACCGGGTTGCTCACCAACGTACTCTGGGGATTATTAACCGATCCCATCGCCGCCGCCTTTGCGCCGGTCGCGATGGTGATTGGTCTGGTCGCCGGTTGGCTGGCGCGTGCCGGATGGTTTCGCACCCTGCCAAAAGTGGTGGCCAGCGGCGTGGTGATTACGCTGGCGGTCACAGTTGTCGCCGTGCCGCTGCGAACCACGCTGTTTGGCGGTGTGACCGGAAGCGGCGCCGACCTGTTTGTCGCCTGGATGCACTCTGTCGGTCAGAACCTGGTGGAGTCCGTTGCGATTACCGTCCTGGGGGCGAATCTGGTCGATAAAATCCTGACCGCGATTATCGTCTGGGTGCTGTTGCGCCAGTTGCCATTACGCACCACGCGCCATTTCCCAACGATGTCGCCCGTGCGCTAATGCACCCTTTTACCTCGTTAACGCTCTGGGCGCTGGCCGCCTGCACCACGCTGCTGCTTCCTGCCGGCATGGCGCTCACGCTGTACAGCGCGGCGACGTTTCTCTGTTTACTGGGGATAAGCGCCACGCGCCCGCGGGCGAAATATGTCGCGTGGCTGATGTTTTCTCTGGGGTTCGGCCTATGGCTGGTACACGGAGGCTGGCTGACCGAGTGGATCAGCGGCCAGCCGCGCGATCCGCAACGCTGGCAACACGCCGTCACGCTCTGGCTACGGATTCTGGCGATAGTCTCCACCTCACAGTTGTGGATGCAGTACGTGCCGGTTCGCCAGTTTATTCGCGCCCTGTTCGCCTCACGCCTGCCGCCGGGCATCGCCTACCTGTTTGCCGGCCCACTACTGGTTGTCGAACAGCTAAAACGCCAGCTGTCGATCATTCATGAAGCCCAGCGCGCCCGCGGCGTGCCGCTGGACGAACGTTGGTATCAGCGACTTCGCGCCATGCCTGCGCTTATCGTTCCGTTAACGCACAATGCGCTCAACGATCTGGCGGTTCGCGGCGCGGCATTGGATATGCGGGCGTTTCGTTTACATCGCCGTCGCACCACATTGTGGGCGCCGGAGGACAGCGCCCGGCAACGGGTCGCACGCTACAGCATGATACTGGCGATGCTGGTCGAAACCGGAGTGTGGATATGGTTACGCTAGAGCAGTTCCGTTATCACCCGACACATGCGACGCGCGCCCCGCTGTGCTTCGATTTTCATTACGACACGCCCGGTATCGTGGCGATTTTTGGCAATAACGGCAGCGGAAAAAGTACGCTGGCGCAGTTAATGGCGGGCTGGTTTCCCGATTTTCTTCCCGGCGCGATCGACGGCAAAGGCGAACTGTTATGCACGCCCATAGGGCAGCGCTCCCTGGCGGAACACGCGCAAACCATCCAGCTTGTCCAGCAGTCGCCCTGGCTGCAACTTTCCGGCTGTACCTTCAGCGTAGAGGAAGAGATCGCGTTCGGCCCGGAAAACCTTGCGCTCAGAGAAGCGGAGATCCTGCGTCGCGTTGATGCCGCGCTCTCGCTGACGGAATGCCAGCCATTGCGCCATCGCCACCCGGGTACGCTTTCCGGCGGGGAAACTCAGCGCGTGGTGATTGCCAGCGCACTCGCTATGCAGCCGAAACTGTTGATTCTTGATGAAGCGTTCAGCCGTTTAACGGCTCAGGCCACGGCGCTGCTGCTGGCGCGTTTACAGGACTGGGCGCATACGCAACAGGCGTTAATCATTCTTTTTGAGCGTGACCCCGCCCCCTTTCTCGCCTATTGCGATCGCACATGGCAGTTGCACAACGAAGGATTATCTTTACGATGCTGACGCTAGAACAGGTGACTTTTCGCTGGCCGGGCGCCGCTACTCCCTGCCTTCACGATATCTCACTGACGCTGAACGCAGGGGAATGGCTGGCGCTGACCGGTGATAACGGCGCGGGGAAATCGACGCTTCTGCGCATCATGGCTGGCTTACTCACTCCGTCATCCGGCGACGTGCTGCTTCAGGGAACGCCGATTGCGCAACGCAAAAACCGCGAACGCGCGCAGATTCTCGGCGTGCTGTTTCAGGAAGCGGAAAACCAGCTTTTTCACAGTAATGTCGCCGAAGAGGTCGCTTTTGGCTTGCGGCTACAAAAGTTGCCGCCGACCGAAATTGCGCAACGCACCGCTACGGCGCTGAAATTATGCGCTCTGGAAGAGGTCGCGGATATGCATCCGTTAGATCTTCATACGGCGCAACGCCGTATGGTCGCTGTTGCCAGTCTTGACGTCATGAGACCAGCAATTCTGACGCTTGATGAACCCAGCCGGGATTTTGACGCCCACTGGCTGGCAATCTTTGAAAACTGGCTCGCGGTTTGCCGACAACGGGGAACCAGCGTGGTGGCGATCAGTCATGACGCCGCCTTTACGCAGCGCCATTTTTCCAGGGTGGTTCGTCTGCATAACGGGGCCATTACTGGGGCTCGTCAGGCAACGCCTGCGCAAGACGATACTCACCCTTTGCCGTCATCTCTAACGTAAGACTCGCAGGTAAGCTGTTTTCCAGCACCCGACAAACGTTAGGCCCGTCGGTACGGTCAAAAAATATCTGCGCCTGCTCTTCGCTCAGTCCTCCTGCCTGTTTACGTGCGATTAAACGTCCGCGTAGCACATCGGCAGGCGCGCGGATAAACAGTGAATAATCGCAATACTGCCGTAGCTCGCGCCAGGACGGCGCGTTATACAACAGCCAGTTTCCTTCAATAATAACGACAAGCGCCGTCACCTGAATGGCATTTTCGACAGGGTCATGCAGTTGGCGATCATATTGAGGCCAGGTTGCATTCTGCTCATGGAGCTGACGTAAATTACTCGCCAGTTTTTCAACGTTAAAGGTTTCAGGCGCACCTTTAGCGGCGCGTAGTTCATGCTCATCCAGCCAGCGATTATAATGATGGAAGCCATCCATCGGCAGCGTCTGGATCGTCGGTAATTCTGGATCGTTACGCGACAGATATTCCCAGAAGGTGGTGAGCGTTGACTTTCCTGTTCCTGGCGGGGCGCTCAGAAAAATAACGGTGCGGCGCTCAGGTGTTTTCGCGTTTAATGTTGCCAGATGCCGTAACAGCGGTTTATGGACATTTTCTACTTCATCGTCATCATACCAGGCGTCGGTCATCAGCCCATTAATCTGGAGCGATATTTTCACGGTGTTAATTCCCTTAATATCGTCGTTACCGCTAAAGCCAACCCGGTTTTGATCATGGTGACAAAACGTATTTCTGAATAGATGGCGAAATCTGCAAACTTCATTGATTTCAACGAATTGTAGAGTGTAGCATTCGTCGTTATGCTATTGACGTTACTCATAAAATCCCAGGTGATATCATCAGAAAAACGGGGGATTTCATGCTGTTCACGTAAATACTGATAAAACTGAGAAAAGTGAATCACATCGGCATACAGCCATTTATCCATTTTTCCCAACGCATAAATCAAACGTATTGCCACATCAATGTCATCAAGCGGGCCGCTTTGAGCCAGTAACGGCTTCACTGCATATTCGACGATTTCTTCATCGTTATTGACGAATAATGACGGCAGAAAATTTTTGATGGCCTGCAACAGGATGTCATTTGCGGTTGCCATAAACGAAAGTAAATTATCCTGAGCGTCCAGTTGCTCAAGTACATCATCTTCTGTCAACGTCGTCATGCGTTTCTCGATAAATCACCAGCAATGCAGAGAGTCTATTATATTACACGTTCGATCGATGCCGCCGATCAGTAATGTTTGCGTACTGACGCCATTTTCCGTTTTCTGCACGCCATGTAACAGATCGCCTCCCGTTACGCCCGTTGCTGAAAACAGAATATCCTGGCTTCCCACGAGTTCATCCAGCGTATAAACCCGGTTCACCGCGACACCCATTTGCTTACAGCGACGTAACTCATCGTTCGCGATCAATCGGTGTTCCGCCGTTTCACCTTTCGCCTGACAAAAGTCAATCAACTCAGCCTGCATATCACCATCAAGCGCCTTCACGGCGCAGGCTGATATCACCCCTTCCGGCGCGCCGCCAATAGCGTACATCACATCGAACGGATGATGTTGCTGGCAGGTTAATACGCTGGCGGCGACATCACCATCCGGCAAAGCAAACACCTTAACGCCAAGCTGCGCGGCCTGCTGAATAACCGCCTGATGGCGCGGTTTATCCAGCGTCGCCATACGCAACGACGTGAGCGGCTTATTCAGCGCAGCGGCAATATTACGCAGGTTCTCTTCCAGCGATAACGCGAGGTTAATCGCCCCCTTCGCCTGACGGTTAACCACCAGTTTGCGCATATACATGTCAGGCGCATGCAGCAGGCTCCCCTGCGGCGCCAGCGCCATCACGGACAACGCATTATTCTGCCCCATCGCCACCATGCGCGTTCCCTCAATCGGGTCGACGGCGATATCCACGCTCGGCCCTGTCCCGGTTCCGACCTCCTCACCGATATACAACATCGGCGCATGGTCGATTTCGCCTTCGCCGATAACAATTTTGCCCCGCATGGCGACTTCATTTAATGACTGACGCATGGCTGTCACCGCCAGTCCATCGATTTTGTTTTTATCGCCGCATCCGGTTTGCGGCCAGGCAGCAAGCGCTGCCTGTTCCGTAATCCGAAAAAGCGGCCACGCCAGAGACATCATGCCGCCGCCTCCCCAATATCTACGCCAAACTGCGCCAGCAAATATCTCTCCGCGTTTTCATTCCAGATGCCGTGCGTCTCTTCAACCAGACGCGCCAGCGCTTTGAATAACGGGTCGGTTTTTCCTTTTTCGGCAAAATCGGCGATAGCGGTCAGCGGCATGGTCACGCCGTTATAAATGAGTTTTTTCCCGCCCGGAATATTGGGCAGGTTAAGCACCGTTTCCGGGACGGCATCCAGCCCGCCAATGTGCGTTACCATAAATGAAGGCTGTAGTTGCCCTGTGGCGCTCAACGCAATGGCCTCTTTCATGTCATCGGTCGAACCGCCGGACGTTCCCACAACATGGGTACTGTTGTAATGCACGTTATAGAAGTTAAACGGAACCTTAAAATCTTTATCCGTTGGGCCCGCGAAAAAGTTCAGACAACCGTCTTCAGCCAGCAGTGTATCGGCCATTTCCACCACCGCCGGGACGGCGGCATAAACGAAAACGTCATCGAAACCCGCATCTTCCGTTAGCGCACGCAGTTTTGCCGTCGGGTTTTCCATGCCGCAGGTATTCACATAAACAAGCTCAATCCCCTTCGCCGCCGCCAGCTCGACCGGCAGCAGTTTTTTCGCTTGTGACAGACGGGCTTCATCAATATCGACCACCACCACTCGCGAAGGCTGGATACCACCGTTGATGGCATAATCAATGGCGCCGATCCCCATCGGCCCGGCACACGCCAGAAGCGCAATATTACCGCCGGGTTTCACCCCCATACGGTGCTCATAAACATAAGGCGTCGTGTGGTAGTTCGCATTGTATGCGCCGATAATACAGCACATGGGTTCTGCCAGTGACGCCGCCGCGAAATAAGAGCCGTGATACGGTAAAACACAGCCGAGGTTAATCGCCAGCTCAGGAATAATCATATACGTCGCATTGCCGCCAAAATATTCATAGCTATATCCCGCTGAATATCCGCTGGGCAACCCCATCGCCGGTTGCAACACAAAACGTTGTCCCTTTTTATATTTATCGGTCAGGTTTTTCCCCACCTCAACAATAATACCTGCGCACTCATGACCAGTAATAACCGGGTGATTCTCTAAGTCATCAGGCACACGTTTATGCTCGCTACCTAACGTGGCGGCTTTCCATGTCGATAAACACACGCTGTCTGATATTACACTCACTAAAAGTTCATTATCTGTAATTTCAGGCAATTCAAACTCGCGGATGCGAACATCCTGCTTACCATAAATAGCAGCTACTTTGGTCTTCATAGTTACTCCGAAAAATTGATGATGCTAATCCGCGATGAGTTTTTTAAATAATTCATCCAGCAGTGGGTCACCGATGTAATTTTTAATTAACACCGTGGGCTTATTACTCACACGCTTAACGCGGCCCTCAAGGCTGGCATGCGTCACGATAATATCGGCGTCATCAGGAACATTTTCGATAGCATGATGAGCCACCGCAATCACCAGACCGGCTTTCTCCAGACGCTTACGGAATGTCGTTGCCCCCATCGCGCTGGAACCCATTCCGGCATCGCAAACAAAAGCGATACGTTTAATATTCTTATAAGAAAATGCGCCTTCCTGTTTCATTGCTTTCACGGCTTTCGCAGACTCTGCGAAATGGTCTTCTTCATTCTCCGTTTCAACGCTCTTTTCCATTTTCAGGATGATCGAAGTCACGATGAAGGTCACCAGCGTTCCCGCCGTTACACCCGCGATCGTAGCCAGGAAAGATCCTTTCGGCGTCAGCGCAAGGTACGCAAAAATCGAACCCGGACTTGGGCCTGCAACCAGTCCACCGCCTAACAGATTAAACACCCAGGTTCCCGTCATCCCGCCAGCGATCATCGCAATCAGCGTTAACGGTTTCATCAGTACATACGGGAAGTACAGCTCGTGAATCCCCCCCAGGAAGTGGATGATCATCGCTCCCGGCGCGGACTTTTTGCTCATACCACGGCCAAAGAAGGTAAAGCCCAGCAGCAGCCCTAATCCCGGGCCAGGGTTAGAGGCCACCATGAAGAAAATCGATTTCCCCGTCTCCGACGCCTGTTGCATCCCCAACGGGTAATAGACGCCCTGATCAATCGCGTTATTCAGAAAGAGAATTTTCGCGGGTTCGTTAATAAGCGACAGCAGCGGCAGATAACCGGCATGCACCAGCGATTCAATACACTCTTTCACAAAATTATTCGCGATGAGCACTGCCGGGCCAATCACCTCAAACCCCAGCAGGCACAGGAGCATCCCGGCAATCCCCAGAGAGAAGTTATTAATCACCATCTCAAAGCCAGCGGGAATACGCTTGTCCAGCAGTCGGTCGATATGTTTAATCACCAGCCCACCAAGTGGCCCCATGATCATTGAGCCGAGGAACATAGGAATATCCGCGCCGATAATGACGCCAATCGTACCAATTCCCCCCATCACCGCGCCTCGTTTCCCGCCCACCAGATGGCCGCCAGTAGAACCGATCATTACTGGCAGCAAATAGGTGATCATAGGGCCAACTATTTTGGCGAAATGTTCATTCGGTAGCCAACCGGTTGGAATAAATAAGGCAGTAATAAACCCCCAGGCAATAAATGCGCCGATATTGGGAATGACCATTGCAGTCAAAAAGCCCCCAAAAGCCTGGACCTTTGCACGAGCAGACTTGTGTTCCATAATAATATCCTGTAGAGGAGAAATTAATTATGCGCGAGCAATAATATCCGCTAGCTGTTTTTCAGATGTCGCTGTTAACAACTCAGTAAGAATTTCATCTTCACATAATAATTCACTTAACGCCTGAATAGCGCCAATGTGAGAGTCCGCATCTGCGGCGGATAAACCGATTAATAATTTGATCGGATCATCTTTTGTAAACTTCACTTCTTGCCGGAGGAGTGTTAACGACATCCCCGTTTTTAAAGCACCACATTCAGGGCGCGCATGCGGCATTGCGACGCCTGGCGCCAGAATATAATAAGGTCCATTGGTTAATGTGGACTCTTTAATGGCCTGAATATACCGTGAGTTAACATAATCATGAGAAAGCAGAGAGGACATGGAAAAATCAATTGCTTCGCGCCAGTCAGTCGCTGCATTTTTTATTGCTATTGACGATTCAGGGAAATAATCAATCAGCCGCATAAATTATCCTTATTTATATAGGGTACTGCTTATCGTTAAAAACAAAATACTCGCGCGGCAAAGCGAAATCAATCGAGGGGAAAAATGCGAAGAAGGAGAAAGTGTTTTTTTAGAACTCAATAAAAACAGACAGTTAAAAACATAAAAATAAAAAGCAACTGTATTTATGTGCTATTTATCACAATTACATCAAATCACTAAATATCAAATATGTGAATTAGATCATATATAGCCACTTGTCTGAACGAAATTATTTATAATTCCTTTATAAAAAACGGGCCGCCTGAGCGACCCGTTCGGTGTTGTATCGTGATTACAGCAGTTCTTTTGCTTTCGCGACAACGTTATCAACGGTAAAGCCGAACTCTTCGAACAGCAGCTCAGCAGGCGCAGACTCACCGAAGGTGGTCATGCCGACGATAGCGCCATTCAGGCCCACGTATTTGAACCAGTAGTCAGCGATACCCGCTTCTACTGCCACGCGAGCGGAAACCGCTTTCGGCAGTACGGCTTCACGGTAAGCGGCATCCTGCTTGTCGAACGCGTCGGTAGACGGCATGGAGACCACGCGCGCTTTCACGCCTTCGGCAGACAGTTTGTCCCATGCGGCAACGGCCAGCTCAACTTCAGAACCGGTTGCGATGAAGATCAGTTCCGGCTGACCGGCGCAATCTTTCAGCACATAACCACCGCGCGCGATGTTCGCCAGCTGCTCTTCGGTACGTTCCTGCTGCGCCAGATTCTGACGGGAGAGGATCAGCGCGGTCGGGCCGTCCTGACGCTCAACGCCGTATTTCCACGCCACTGCGGATTCAACCTGGTCACACGGACGCCAGGTGCTCATGTTCGGCGTTACGCGCAGAGAAGCCACCTGCTCTACCGGCTGGTGAGTCGGGCCATCTTCGCCCAGACCGATGGAGTCGTGGGTGTAGACCATCACCTGACGCTGTTTCATCAGCGCAGCCATACGCACCGCGTTACGGGCATATTCCACGAACATCAGGAAGGTAGAGGTGTACGGCAGGAAACCACCGTGCAGGGAGATACCGTTAGCGATGGCGGTCATACCGAACTCGCGCACGCCGTAATGGATGTAGTTACCCGCAGCATCTTCGTTGATGGCTTTAGAACCCGACCACAGGGTCAGGTTGCTTGGCGCCAGGTCAGCGGAACCGCCGAGGAACTCAGGCAGCAGCGGCCCAAACGCTTCAATCGCATTCTGAGACGCTTTACGGCTGGCGATTTTCGCCGGGTTAGCCTGCAACTTAGCGATAAATTCATTCGCTTTCGCGTCGAAGTCAGACGGCATTTCGCCTTTCATACGACGGGTAAATTCAGCGGCTTCCTGCGGGAAGGCTTTTGCATAGGCGGCGAATTTCTCATTCCAGGCCGCTTCTTTTGCCTGACCGGCTTCTTTCGCATCCCACTGCGCGTAGATTTCAGACGGGATTTCGAACGGCGCGTATTTCCAGCCCAGCTGTTCGCGGGTCAGTGCGATTTCAGCATCGCCCAGCGGCGCGCCGTGAGAGTCGTGCGTACCCGCTTTGTTCGGGGAACCGAAACCGATGATGGTTTTGCACATCAGCAGGGACGGTTTGTCAGTAACGGCGCGCGCTTCTTCAACCGCGCGTTTAATCGCTTCAGCATCGTGACCGTCGATACCGCGCACAACGTGCCAGCCGTAGGCTTCGAAACGTTTAGCGGTGTCATCAGTGAACCAGCCTTCAACGTGACCATCGATAGAGATACCGTTGTCATCGTAGAACGCGATCAGTTTGCCCAGCTTCAGCGTTCCTGCCAGAGAGCAGACTTCATGGGAAATACCTTCCATCATGCAGCCATCGCCCATGAAGGCATAGGTGAAGTGATCCACGATATCGTGGCCTGGACGGTTGAACTGCGCCGCCAGTGTTTTTTCCGCAATCGCCATACCGACCGCGTTCGCAATCCCCTGGCCCAGCGGACCGGTGGTGGTTTCAACACCTGCGGTGTAACCCACTTCCGGGTGGCCCGGCGTTTTGGAGTGCAGCTGACGGAAGTTTTGCAGCTCAGACATCGGCAGGTCATAGCCGGTGAGGTGCAGCAGGCTGTAGATCAGCATGGAGCCGTGGCCGTTAGACAGCACGAAGCGGTCACGGTCAGCCCAGGAAGGGTTCTGCGGGTTGTGGTTCAGGAAATCACGCCACAGGACTTCGGCAATGTCAGCCATACCCATAGGGGCACCCGGGTGGCCGGATTTGGCTTTCTGTACTGCGTCCATGCTCAGCGCACGAATAGCATTGGCAAGCTCTTTACGTGAGGACATTTTGACTCCAGATCGGATGATGAAGGCCATGCCCTTAACGACTTGACGACAGCGCGTTTTGGGCTACGCCGGAAAAAAGTGCCAACAATGTAACCCAAGCCGCGAGCCATGTACATGGAGCATCCTTTCGCCGCTTCAGAAATCTCCGGATCGTGTTCGCATGTTGCGCAATCTGCTCACCCCCTTGTCGTTCTTTTCTTTATACTTAGCGTGGCGCTGGTTCATCGACACAAGGCGCACTTTTAGAACAATCCTGATTTCGTGCGGAAGAGAAAACATGAAAATTCGCGCTTTACTGCTTGCTATGAGCATGGCGACGGTTCTGACCGGTTGCCAGAATATGGACTCCAATGGACTGCTCGCTTCAGGTGCAGGCGCTTTTCAGGCTTAACAGCCTCAGTGATGAGCAAGTAAAAGCGCTCAGCGACCAGGCATGTACGGAAATGGACAGCAAGGCGACAATCGCCCCGGCCAGCAGCGAATACGCGAAGCGACTGAGCAAAATCGCCTCTGCGCTCGGCGACAATATCAACGGCCAGCCGGTGAATTACAAAGTCTATGTGGCGAAAGACGTTAACGCGTTTGCAATGGCGAACGGCTGTATCCGCGTCTATAGCGGCCTGATGGACATCATGACCGATAACGAAGTGGAGGCGGTCATCGGCCACGAAATGGGACACGTTGCGCTCGGCCATGTGAAGAAAGGGATGCAGGTTGCGCTGGGGACTAACGCGGTTCGCGCCGCAGCCGCTTCCGCTGGCGGTATTGTCGGCAGTCTGTCGCAGTCGCAGTTGGGCGATCTTGGCGAGAAACTGGTGAACTCACAGTTCTCCCAGCGCCAGGAGTCCGAAGCGGATGATTACTCCTATGACTTGTTGCGCAAACGCGGCATCAGTCCGGCCGGTCTGGCAACCAGCTTTGAGAAACTGGCGAAACTGGAAGCGGGACGTCAAAGCTCCATGTTTGACGATCACCCGGCCTCCGCCGAACGTGCCCAGCATATTCGCGACCGAATGGCGGCAGACGGTATTAAATAAAAACGAGAGCAACATGTAGCTCTTGTTAGCTGTTCCGTTCGCCTTATGTTCGTTACCTGTCTGAAACCATAGCATTTGCGAACGTGTTAAGGAGGCTCGTCGCCGCCTCCTTAACAATCCTGGCTCCCGGCGGGAAAATTGTTGCTTCGCAATACCCTCCGCTTATTCCTCCTGGCTACCGGGGCGGGCGCGAGGTAGCGTCCCTGCAAAACGCGCCCTGAACCCGCATCCATGCGGGTTCCTCCGGCCTTACGGAAACACGTCGGCAATTTTCAGCCGGACCCGCCCACACCTGACCATTTCCACGGTTTGTTTTTTTAACAGCAAAACCGGTGCAACTGAAAATCAGGGCATTACAGCAATGCCCCTGTTCCGGCTGAAAATCGATGAGACGTTGACGGCTGACCGGGTCCGCCCGCAAGGACGCGGGCGGAGGGGACGGCCTGCCGGGACGCAGGCTCGGCCCCGACCCGAAAGGCAGACGGAATAAGGCGAATGAACCGCGCAGCGGCGATTTTCCTTGCCGGAGAGCCTGGGTTGCAAGGGAGGCGGCGGCGAGCCTCCCTTGCACGTTCACGAATACTGAGTTTTCAGAGGAATGTTGAACATCAGGTGAACGGAAACAATCTTCCTGGCTAAATATTCTCCCGGCAGACAGAATAGCGCTCAAATGGTAATTACCCCATTCTTATAACGCATAAATTGATAACTTAAGCGCACAGAACGTTAAATATCAGAATATAAACAGTAGCGATATATTCGACGTTTTATTCTCTGATAGAGGATTATTTTAGTATTTATATTCCCCGGCATGTTTTATCACTTTTTTTAACGCCACAGACAAAATATAAAATAGTCCAGCCCCGATATGGCCGGCACGCCAACGGCTGTAAGCCTTTGTCACAAAATGTTTGCAATCAATAATTATTCAGGTAACTATCCGTAACGCAGCAATTCAATTTGATATTATCCATAAAGAGAAGTTCCCTCAGTGAAAAAAGAAATATCGTTAATCGCATTAAGTTTATTCGCCGCATTGCCTGCCATTGCCAGCCAACAATCCGACAGCCAGGGTTTTGTTAATGACAGCCATTTAAATCTCTTTTTACGTAACGCCTGGATTAACCGCGACTATCAGGGCGGCGTACAGGACAAAGCCGAATGGGGCCAGGGCATTGTCGCCACCTTTGAATCCGGCTATACCGAAGGTCTGATCGGCTTTGGCGTTGACGGTATTGCGCAGTATGGCGTGCGTCTGGACGGCGGCCGTGGCCGCAGTGGCGCAGGCGGTATCGACTTCTTCAAACAAGACAGCGACGGCCGCGCGAAATCCGATCTGGCAAAATTTGGCGCAACCGCCAAAATGCGCATCTCCAACACCGTCCTGAGCTACGGCAACCAGCGTCCGCAGCTCCCGATCGTCTACGCCGACGATTCCCGTCTGCTGTTTGAAAGCTTCACCGGCACCATGTTGACCTCCAGAGAGATCGACGGTCTGGAGATTAATGCCGGTTACTTCACCGACGAGCAGCGCAAAAGCGACGACCGCCACAACAGCGGCCTGAAAAGCCTCTCTTTCGGCGGCGCGAGCTACCAGTTTAACGATCAGTTCAGCGGCGCCCTGTATGCCTCGCACGTCGAAGATGTGCTGAACAAACAGTATCTGGGGCTGAACTTCAAACAGCCTTTCAGCACCGGACAGCAGCTGGTGCTGGACTTCAACGGCTACAACTCACGTCTGGATTCCGGTTACGCCGATAGCCTGAATACTGGCCGCAGCAACAGCATCTGGAGCCTGGCGGCAAGTTATATCTGGGATATTCATACCTTTAAAGTGGCGTATCAGCAAAGCAGCGGCAGCACCGGTTATCACTACGGCAGCTATCGCGATCAGGGCGGCGTCGGCGATGGCGGCAACACCATCTGGCTGGCGAACTCTTACTGGTCTGATTTTAACGGTGAAGACGAACGTTCCTGGCAGGCGTCATATGGACTGGATTTTGCCGGTCTCGGTTTACCGGGGCTGAGCTGGACAACCGCTTATGTTCGCGGCGATAACATCAAAACATCGGCAACCAGCAACGGCAAAGAGCACGAGTGGTTCAACCAGGTGCAATACCAGGTTCAGGACGGCATGGCGAAAGACCTGAAACTGAAGCTGCGCTATTCCGTATTACGCGTGTCCAGCAACGCCAGCGACTATAACGTCAGCGGCAACGAGATTCGCGCTTACGTGGAATATCCGTTTAACATCTTTTAAGTTAAAACCCCTCTCCTGATGACGGAGAGGGGGAAGCACTTATTCGCCTTTTTTCGCCGCCTGAATGTAGAGCATTTCCAGCGCCAGGGTCGCCGCAGCCAGCGCGGTGATTTCGGACTGGTCATAAGCCGGAGCCACTTCCACTACGTCCATCCCGACGATGTTCAGATCTTTCAGACCGCGCACCAGTTTAATGGCGCGATCGGAAGTCAGGCCGCCGATCACCGGTGTCCCTGTGCCCGGTGCGAACGCCGGGTCCAGACAGTCGATATCAAAGGTCAGGTAGACCGGCATATCGCCAACGATCTGATTAACCTGCGCGATGATGTCATCCACGCCGCGATCGTTCACCTGGCAGGCATCCAGCACGGTGAAACCGTTGTCTTTATCAAATTCAGTACGAATACCAATCTGCACGGAGTGGTTCGGGTCAATCAACCCCTCTTTCGGCGCAGTGTAGAACATGGTGCCGTGGTCAAACTCGCAGCCGTTCGCGTAAGTGTCGGTATGCGCGTCAAAATGCACCAGCGCCATTTTGCCAAAGTGCTTTGCATGAGCGCGCAGCAGCGGCAGGGTCACGAAGTGGTCGCCGCCGAAGGAGAGCATACGTTTACCGGCTGACAGCAGTTTCTCCGCATGCGCCTGCAATTTTTCACTCATCTCGCGCGCGTCGCCAAACGCATAGACCAGGTCACCGCAGTCCACAACGTTCAGACGCTCGCGCATGTCGAAGTTCCACGGGAAGCGGTTGTGCTCCCAGGCCAGGTTAGTGGAAACCTGACGGATTGCCGCCGGGCCGTGGCGGCCGCCCGCACGACCGGAAGTCGCCATATCAAACGGTACGCCGGTGATAACCCAGTCGGCGTCGCTGTCATAAGGCTGGAAATTCAGCGGCAGACGCAGAAAGCCAAAGGCGTTGGAAACCAGGGAGTTATCGTACTGATGACCTAAAGTGCTCATGTCCTGACCTCTTTTAAAGTCGATACATTAAAAACAGATGAAAAAAAATCCCCTCCGCGTCGTTAAACCCGACGAGGAAGGGATTGATTCGTAAATCGCTTATTGGGGCGAATTATCGCCGTTAATTCATACGGGTTCAAGTGAGTATAGCATTCTGCCGGATGGCGGCTTCGCCGTATCCGGCCTATATTCGTAGGCCCGGTAAGCGCAGCGCCACCGGGCATCAGCGGCTACTCGTCTTCCAGGTAAGTGTACCCGTACAGCCCCGTCTCAAACTCTTCGAGGAACTGCTGTTGCAGCGCATCGTCCAGACCGGTCTGCTTCACCTGATCGCGGAAGTGAGTCAGCAGCGTGTTCGGATCGAGCTGTACGTATTGCAGCATATCCGCCACGGTGTCCCCTTCGTCAGACAGCTCAACTTCCACGCTGCCATCCGGGAAGACAAACACGTCAACCGCTTCGGTGTCGCCGAACAGGTTGTGCATGTTGCCAAGGATCTCCTGATAGGCGCCGACCATAAAGAAACCGAGCATCGGCGGGTTCTCTGGATCGTACTCCGGCATCGGCATAGTGGTGGCGATGCCGTCACCGTCGATGTAGTGATCGATCGCGCCATCGGAATCACAGGTGATGTCCAGCAGCACCGCGCGGCGCTCAGGCACCTGATCCAGCCCTTCCAGCGGCAGCACCGGAAACAGTTGATCGATACCCCACGCATCCGGCATTGACTGGAACAGCGAGAAGTTGACGTACATTTTGTCCGCCATACGCTCCTGCAACTCATCGATGATCGGACGATGCGCACGGTTCTGCGGGTCCAGCTGTTTCTGTACTTCGTGGCACATGCTCAGGTAGAGCTGTTCCGCCCAGGCGCGTTCCTGCAAGCTGAACGTCCCGGAAGAGTAGCCAATGTGAATGTCGTGCAGATCCATCTGGCTGTCGTGCAGCCATTCACGCAGCGAGCGGCGGGTGCCCGGCTCGTGCATCTCCTGCCAGGTTTCCCACATGCTCTGCAACGCGCGCGGCGCGTCGTCGGCAGGCGCGGTGGGCACGGTATATTCGTTACGCTCCACGCCGATGATATTCGATACCAGCACGGTATGGTGCGCAGTTACCGCACGGCCAGACTCGGTGATCACCGTTGGGTGCGGCA
The DNA here is from genome assembly GCF_000018045.1 of Citrobacter koseri ATCC BAA-895. NCBI lineage: Bacteria > Pseudomonadati > Pseudomonadota > Gammaproteobacteria > Enterobacterales > Enterobacteriaceae > Citrobacter > Citrobacter koseri. Next base: position 3,999,092 of record NC_009792.1, read on the forward strand.
GACCGTGTTCTTCACACGCGTCGCCAATCGCCCAGATGATGTTGTTAGCGTATTCGTTCAGGCCGTAGTTCACGGAGCAATCAGACTGCGAGCGGGTTCCTTCGTAATCCACGCCCAGACCGCCGCCGACGTCGAAACACTGAATGTTGACGCCCAGCTTATGCAATTCAACGTAGAAACGGGCGGATTCGCGCACGCCGGTGGCAATGTCGCGGATATTCGCCATCTGCGAGCCGAGGTGGAAATGCAGCAGTTGCAGGCTGTCCAGTCGCCCGGCTTCACGCAGGGTTTCAACCAGTTGCAGCACCTGCGTCGCCGCCAGGCCGAATTTGGATTTTTCTCCGCCGGAAGACTGCCATTTACCGGAACCCTGCGAGGCCAGACGCGCACGCACGCCCAGGCGCGGGATCACGTTCAGACGCTCGGCTTCATCCAGCACGATAGCGATTTCTGACATCTTCTCGATGACCAGGTAGACCTTGTGGCCCATCTTTTCGCCGATCAGCGCCAGACGGATGTATTCACGGTCTTTGTAGCCGTTACAGACGATCACGCTGCGGGTCATTCCGGCGTGCGCCAGAACCGCCATCAGCTCCGCCTTCGAACCGGCTTCCAGCCCCAGCGGTTCGCCGGAGTGAATCAGCGATTCAATCACCCGACGGTGCTGGTTGACCTTGATCGGATAAACGAGGAAGTAGTCGCCGTTATAACCGTAGGATTCACGCGCGCGTTTAAACGCCGCGTTAATGGAACGCAGACGGTGTTGCAGGATCTGCGGGAAGCAGAACAACGCAGGCAGACGCTGGCCTTGCGCTTCGCGAGCTTTCACCAGTTTGGCGAGATCGACGCGCGCCTGAGGGACGTCAGGGTCCGGGCACACGCTGATGTGTCCCAGTTCGTTGACGTCGTAGTAGTTATTGCCCCACCAGGCAATATTGTAAGTACGCAGCATCTTGCTGGCTTCCTGGGAGCTCATTGCAACCTCCTGCATGGAGCGTAGTACACCCTGTTCGCCTGCTGACGAAGGCGAACCCATAGACATGTCGTCAGACATAGCGAACCTCAAATTTTATTAACAAGTGTAAAACAGTTGACTACTATCGCAATCCGTAGACGCGATAACAACCCATAAACAGACGTATTTTCCAGCAGATAGTGCTGACACTCCGCCTGCGCGACCGGTTTCTTTTTCATATCATTGTAAAACACGTAACCGAACTTAAGTATGACGGTTCGGCGAAACCACGAGAAAACTCTTGTTTCAACAAGAGCGCCCTTGTTCAGTCTTCCGTTACCGACCGGCTCTGGAGTCCTGAGAAGCGCCGAGATGGGTATAACATCGGCAGGTATGCAAAGCAGAGATGCAGATTGCGGGGGACATGCGCACACCAGAACGGTGCGACAGATTCAGCAGAATACAACGGTTCATTATCTCGTATCACCTCCACGGCCGCCCCGTAAGACAAGCCTCTAAGCCAAAGCAACGTTTTAGCCCGGCTGGAAGTGGCGACACGAGGAATCCGTCGTGTGCTTTTTAGTATGAGCCGCGCGCCGCGTTTTATACCGACAAGAGGGGAAAAATGCAAAGCATAAATGCGCACATTGCCAGCAGTGTCCTGAAAAATTTCCAGTCGTGTTTTCAACGCAACGAGAGTTGATTCAAAAAAAACTGGAAATCGGGTGAAGAAGTGACCTAAAATAGCCATCCAGATGTTAATCCATCCATACTGATTAACACTCAGACTGCCAGTGTCATCAACCTGCAAGCCTTGGTAGAATCCTCTGCTTTGGCTATTCCACACAACAGTTTGAGCTAACCAAATTCTCCTTAGGTGAAATAAAACATGGCAAAACACCTTTTTACGTCCGAGTCCGTATCAGAAGGGCATCCTGACAAAATTGCTGACCAAATCTCTGATGCCGTGCTGGATGCGATCCTGGAACAGGATCCGAAAGCGCGCGTCGCATGCGAAACCTACGTTAAAACCGGTATGGTTTTAGTTGGCGGTGAGATCACGACCAGCGCATGGGTTGATATCGAAGAGATCACCCGTAACACGGTCCGTGAGATTGGCTATGTGCATTCCGACATGGGCTTTGACGCCAACTCTTGCGCCGTGCTGAGCGCTATCGGCAAACAGTCCCCGGATATCAACCAGGGCGTTGACCGTGCCGATCCGCTGGAACAGGGCGCGGGCGACCAGGGCCTGATGTTCGGTTACGCGACCAATGAAACTGACGTGCTGATGCCAGCGCCGATCACCTACGCGCACCGTCTGGTACAGCGTCAGGCTGAAGTGCGTAAAAACGGCACGCTGCCGTGGCTGCGCCCGGATGCGAAAAGCCAGGTCACTTTCCAGTATGACGACGGCAAAATTGTCGGCATCGACGCGGTAGTGCTGTCTACTCAGCACGCTGAAGAAATTGACCAGAAATCGCTTCAGGAAGCGGTGATGGAAGAGATCATCAAGCCGATCCTGCCGTCAGAATGGCTGAACGCGTCGACGAAATTCTTCATCAACCCAACCGGTCGTTTTGTTATCGGCGGCCCGATGGGCGACTGCGGTCTGACCGGTCGTAAGATTATCGTGGATACCTACGGCGGTATGGCGCGTCACGGCGGTGGCGCATTCTCCGGTAAGGACCCGTCTAAGGTTGACCGTTCCGCAGCCTACGCCGCGCGTTATGTTGCGAAAAACATCGTTGCCGCAGGTCTGGCTGACCGTTGTGAGATTCAGGTTTCTTACGCTATCGGCGTGGCTGAACCAACCTCTATCATGGTTGAAACCTTCGGTACTGAAAAAGTGCCTTCTGAACAGCTGACCCTGCTGGTACGCGAGTTCTTCGACCTGCGTCCGTACGGCCTGATTCAGATGCTGGATCTGCTGCACCCGATCTACAAAGAAACCGCTGCATACGGTCACTTTGGCCGCGAACATTTCCCGTGGGAAAAAACCGACAAAGCGCAGCTGCTGCGTGATGCCGCAGGTCTGAAGTAATTTACTGACGTTGCTTTTTTTAAGGCCAGCCTCGTGCTGGCCTTTTGTATTTGTGCGCGCATCTTTTGCCCGGAGTCGCTTCGCTTGCACGGGCCTACGGGTTCTGTCGTTTTGGCATAGCCGTCACCCGGCGATTAATGAAACCGTTTACCCTCCATTCTATAAGCCACGCGTTGAAAATAATCCTTTTGCATGATCATTTTTCTTCTGACGTTACATTTTTTTCAGTTAAGTCTTAAATGTGCGTATTCACGATACAAACGGCCTCACTTACCTCTATGTTTTCAAAGTATTAATTACTTTCACCATCAAATGCTAGTGTAAACGATTACACTAACGTGATTCGAATCACATATTTTTACGGGCTACTCACCTACCCTTAGCATCAACAAAACTGGCAACCCAACCGGAGGCATCATGCCTGACAATAAAAAACAGGGGCGTTCAAACAAGGCCATGACATTTTTTGTCTGCTTTCTTGCAGCCCTGGCAGGATTACTTTTTGGCCTGGATATCGGCGTTATCGCCGGTGCTTTACCCTTCATCACTGACGAATTCCAGATTACCGCGCACACTCAGGAGTGGGTGGTCAGTTCGATGATGTTCGGCGCCGCCGTCGGTGCCGTCGGCAGCGGCTGGCTCTCCTTCAAATTAGGTCGTAAGAAAAGCCTGATGATCGGCGCGATCCTGTTTGTGGCCGGTTCGCTGTTTTCCGCCGCCGCGCCTAACGTTGAGGTGCTGATCGTTTCCCGCGTTCTGTTAGGCCTGGCCGTTGGCGTCGCGTCCTACACCGCCCCGTTGTACCTGTCTGAGATCGCGCCGGAGAAAATTCGCGGCAGTATGATCTCCATGTACCAGTTGATGATCACCATCGGTATTCTTGGCGCCTATCTGTCTGATACCGCGTTCAGCTACAGCGGCGCATGGCGCTGGATGCTGGGCGTGATCATCATTCCGGCCATTCTGCTGCTGATCGGCGTGTTCTTCCTGCCGGACAGCCCGCGCTGGTTCGCGGCGAAACGTCGCTTTATTGATGCCGAACGCGTACTGCTGCGCCTGCGTGATACCAGCGCAGAAGCCAAACGCGAGCTGGATGAGATCCGTGAAAGTCTGCAAGTAAAACAGAGCGGCTGGGCGCTGTTTAAAGAGAACAGCAACTTCCGTCGCGCGGTGTTCCTCGGGGTGCTTTTGCAGGTGATGCAACAGTTCACCGGGATGAACGTCATCATGTACTACGCGCCGAAAATCTTTGAACTGGCAGGTTATACCAATACCACCGAGCAGATGTGGGGCACCGTTATCGTTGGTCTGACGAACGTGCTGGCCACCTTTATCGCTATCGGCCTGGTAGACCGCTGGGGGCGTAAACCAACGCTGACGCTGGGCTTCCTGGTCATGGCTATCGGCATGGGCACTCTCGGCACCATGATGCATATCGGCATTCACTCGCCGTCAGCGCAATACTTCGCTATCGCCATGCTGCTGATGTTTATCATCGGGTTCGCGATGAGCGCCGGTCCGCTGATTTGGGTACTGTGCTCTGAAATTCAGCCGCTGAAAGGCCGCGATTTCGGTATCACCTGCTCTACCGCCACCAACTGGATCGCCAATATGATCGTCGGCGCAACGTTCCTGACCATGCTCAACACGCTGGGCAACGCAAACACCTTCTGGGTCTATGCCGGTCTGAACCTGTTCTTCATCATCCTGACCATCTGGCTGGTTCCTGAAACCAAACACGTCTCTCTGGAACACATTGAACGTAACCTGATGAAAGGCCGTAAGCTGCGCGAAATCGGCGCTCACGACTAACGCTGATAATTAGCGGTAAGTGCCCGATGGCGTAAGCTTATCGGGCCTACTGCACTCAGTTGAACGCAGCGCGGTTTGTCGGCCGCCATCCGGCAAAACTTAGCGGGGTGAAGCGTCCCTCTTGCAGTCTCCATCACCTCCCATTATCCTCTGTCGTTATGAAAACCTCCCGTCTCCCTATCGCTGTCCAGCAAGCCGTCATGCGCAGCCTGCGGGAAAAACTCGCCCAGGCCAATCTCAAACTGGAACGTCATTACCCGGAACCCAGGCTGGTTTATCAACAACGTGGAACTGCTGCGGGAACAGCATGGCTACAAACCTACGAAATCCGTCTCAATCCTGTGCTATTGATGGAAAACGTCGACGCGTTCGTTAATGAAGTGGTGCCCCATGAACTGGCGCATTTGCTGGTCTGGAAGCATTTTGGCCGGGTTGCGCCGCACGGCAAAGAGTGGAAATGGATGATGGAAAGCGTACTGGGCGTCCCTGCCAGACGCACGCATCAGTTTGAACTGCAATCCGTTCGCCGCAATACCTTTACCTACCGCTGTAAATGCCAGCAGCATCAGCTCACCGTGCGCCGCCATAATCGCATCGTGCGCGGTGAAGCCACCTACCGCTGCGTTCACTGCGGCGAACCGCTTATTGCTGAATAATCGCCAGAATAATCAGGAACTTTTCTGATCTGCCTGATTGCATACAAGAACAACTTTCGCTACGTTGCGGGCTCGTTTTGACACGGAGTTCGTGATGTACCGTAATTTTTCTTTTGCCGCAGCGTTGTTGGCAATGATGCTCTCAGGGCAGGTGCTGGCTACAGGCATCAACAGTTTTTCTCAGGCCAAAACCGCCGGGGTCAAAGTCAATGCCGATGTTCCCGGCGATTTTTACTGCGGGTGTAAAATTAACTGGCAGGGTAAAAAAGGCGTCGTGGATCTCGCCTCCTGCGGCTATAAAGTCCGAAAAAATGAAAACCGCGCCAGCCGCATTGAATGGGAACACGTCGTGCCCGCCTGGCAGTTCGGCCACCAGCGTCAGTGTTGGCAGGACGGCGGGCGAAAAAACTGTGCGAAAGATCCTGTCTACCGCAAGATGGAGAGCGACATGCACAATCTGCAACCCGCCGTCGGCGAGGTGAATGGCGATCGCGGCAACTTCATGTATAGCCAGTGGAATGGCGGCGAAGGTCAGTACGGCCAGTGCGCCATGAAGGTCAATTTCAAGGAAAAAATCGCCGAACCGCCTGCTCGCGCCCGTGGTGCGATCGCCCGTACCTACTTTTATATGCGCGATCAGTACAATCTGACGCTCTCCCGTCAGCAAACGCAGCTTTTCAACGCCTGGAACAAGCTGTATCCGGTCACGGACTGGGAGTGCGAGCGCGACGAACGCATCGCCAGGGTACAAGGGAACCACAATCCATACGTGCAACGCGCTTGCCAGGCGCAAAAGAGCTAACCTACACTAGCGGGAATATTTTTAACCCTGCCCCACGCGATCAGATGGCGTGGGGAGATGACGCGGATTTTTCTATTATGCGCATTCCCCGCATTTATCACCCTGAACCCATCACATCCGGCAGCCAGTTCTCCCTGTGTGAAGACGCCGCCAACCATATCGGACGCGTGCTGCGTATGGGGCCAGGCCAGGCGCTCCAGTTGTTTGACGGCAGCAATCAGGTGTTTGACGCCGAGATAACCAACGCCAGCAAAAAAAGCGTCGATGTAAAAGTGCTCAGCGCCACCCTCGACGATCGTGAATCCCCGCTGCATATTCACCTCGGCCAGGTGATGTCGCGCGGCGAAAAAATGGAATTCACTATCCAGAAATCGATCGAACTGGGTGTAAGCCTCATTACGCCACTTTTTTCTGAGCGCTGCGGCGTTAAACTGGACAGCGAACGTCTGAACAAGAAGCGCCAGCAGTGGCAAAAAATCGCTATTGCCGCCTGCGAACAGTGCGGTCGTAACTGGGTGCCGGAAATTCGCCCGGCAATGGATCTGGAAGCCTGGTGCGCCGAACAGGACGAGGGGCTGAAACTGAACCTTCACCCGCGCGCCAGCGCCAGTATCAACACCCTGCCGCTCCCCGTGGAGCGCGTGCGCCTGTTGATTGGCCCGGAAGGCGGTTTGTCGGCAGATGAAATCGCCATGACCGCCCGCTACCAGTTTACTGATATCCTGTTAGGACCTCGCGTTCTGCGTACTGAGACAACTGCGCTCACCGCCATTACCGCGCTACAGGTGCGTTTTGGCGATCTGGGCTAACGGAGAAGAACAATGATCAAGCTCGGCATCGTGATGGACCCCATCGCAAGCATCAACATCAAGAAAGATTCCAGCTTCGCTATGCTGCTGGAAGCACAACGTCGTGGCTACGAACTTCATTACATGGAGATGGCCGATCTGTATTTGATCAACGGTGAGGCTCGCGCCCGCACGCGTACCCTGAGCGTAGAGCAGAACTATGACAACTGGTATACGTTCAACGACGAGCAGGATCTGCCGCTGGCCGATCTGGATGTCATCCTGATGCGTAAAGATCCGCCGTTCGATACCGAATTTATCTACGCCACTTATATTCTGGAGCGCGCGGAAGAGAAAGGCGCGCTGATCGTCAATAAGCCCCAGAGCCTGCGCGACTGCAACGAAAAACTGTTCACCGCCTGGTTCTCCGACCTGACGCCGGAAACGCTGGTCACGCGCAACAAAGCGCAACTGAAAGCCTTCTGGCAGAAGCACAGCGACATCATTCTCAAGCCGCTGGACGGCATGGGCGGCGCGTCTATCTTCCGCGTGAAGGAAGGCGACCCCAACCTCGGCGTGATCGCCGAAACGCTGACCGAGCATGGCACCCGCTATTGCATGGCGCAGAACTACCTGCCTGCCATTAAAGACGGCGACAAACGCGTGCTGGTTGTTGACGGCGAACCCGTTCCGTACTGCCTGGCGCGGATTCCGCAGGGCGGCGAGACCCGTGGCAACCTGGCGGCCGGTGGTCGCGGCGAACCGCGCCCGCTTACCGACAGCGACTGGGAAATCGCCCGCCGCATTGGCCCAACCCTGAAAGCGAAAGGGCTGATTTTTGTGGGTCTGGATATCATCGGCGATCGTCTTACCGAAATTAACGTCACCAGCCCAACCTGTATTCGTGAAATTGAAGCGGAGTTCCCGGTTTCGATTACCGGAATGCTGATGGATGCCATTGAGGCGCGTTTGCAGAAGTAAATTAGTTGCCGGATGACGACGCCTTCGCGTCTTATCCGGCCTGGAATTTCACCCCACAGGCCGGATAAGACGAAACTGCCATCCGGCAAAGCTATTTTCAGAGGGTGACATCTTCGCACTTTCCCCACATACTGGACGCTGTTGCTTTTTTGAACCCGGATACAGAACCTCTGACAATGAATTTACAGCATCACTTTCTTATTGCCATGCCTGCTCTCCAGGACCCAATTTTCCGCCGCTCCGTGGTGTACATTTGCGAACACAATGAAGATGGCGCAATGGGGATTATCATTAATAAGCCTCTGGAAAATCTACAGATTGAAGGGATTCTGGAAAAACTGAAGATTACGCCTGAACCGCGCGATCCGGCGATTCGTCTGGATAAAGCCGTAATGCTCGGCGGGCCGCTGGCGGAAGATCGGGGATTTATTTTACATACTCCGCCCTCCCGCTTTTCGTCCAGTATTCGCATTTCTGACAATACGGTGATCACCACGTCCCGCGACGTGCTGGAGACGTTAGGCACACCGGAGCAACCCTCTGAGGTGCTGGTGGCGCTGGGTTATTCATCATGGGATAAAGGTCAACTGGAGCAAGAGCTGATGGATAATGCCTGGCTCACGGCCCCTGCCGATCTCAATATTCTGTTCAAAACGCCGATTGCCGACCGTTGGCGAGACGCGGCCAAATTAATCGGAATTGATATTCTGACCATGCCTGGTGTGGCGGGGCATGCCTGATGAGCGGAACCTTACTCGCATTTGATTTCGGCACCAAAAGCATCGGCGTAGCGATAGGACAGCGCATCACCGGCACCGCCCGTGCACTGCCAGCGATAAAAGCGCAGGACGGAACGCCAGACTGGAACATTATCGAGCGTTTGCTGAAAGAGTGGCAGCCGGATGAAATTATTGTCGGGCTACCGCTCAATATGGATGGCACAGAGCAGCCCCTCACCGCTCGCGCCCGCAAGTTCGCCAACCGCATTCATGGCCGTTTTGGCGTACTGGTTACGCTGCATGACGAACGCCTCAGCACCATAGAAGCGCGTTCTGGCCTGTTTGAACAGGGCGGTTATCGCGCACTCAACAAAGGCAAGGTGGATTCCGCCTCGGCCGTCATCATCCTCGAAAGCTATTTCGAGCAGGGTTACTGAAGCGAATTGCCTGATGGCGAGCAGCGTTAAGGCTGACAAATTAGCTTCCATATCAACGCCTGATGGCGCTTCGCTTATCAGGCCTACGGGCACGCTTGTAGGCCGGATAAGGCCATCGGCCGCCATCCGGCACAACCGTTCGCTAAAGCCTGCCCTGCGCCTGCCGCTGTTGCAGACTCTGGGCAAACGTCTGCATCCCCGCCTGTTGGCTGGTCTGAATAACGCCGGGCAACTGGTGAATTTTCCCCTCCCGAATAAGATTGCCAACCGCTGGCGTGTTGATGAGCAGTTCGAATAACGCCACGCGTCCGTCCTGCCTGTCGGTTTCCAGCTTCTGCGACAACACGGCGCGCAGGCTGCCCGCAAGTTGACTGCGTACCGGATCTTTCTCCTGCGCCGGAAAGGAGTCAACCAGCCGCTCTACCGCCTGTGCCGCGCCGCGCGTATGTAGCGTCGCCAGTAACAGATGCCCCGTTTCCGCCGCCGTCAGCGCCAGGCGAATGGTCTCGCTGTCGCGCAGTTCGCCTAATAAAATCACATCCGGGTCTTCACGCAGCGCAGCGCGTAACCCGGCGGCAAAGGAGCGGCAGTGTACACCAACCTCCCGCTGCTGAATCAGGCAGCGCTGGCTGGTATGGCGGTACTCAATAGGATCTTCCAGCGTCAGGATATGACCATCGAGATGCTGGTTGAGGTATTCTACCATTGCCGCCAGCGTGGTGGATTTCCCGCTTCCCGTCGCCCCGGTCACCAGAATCAGTCCGTTCTCGCCGCCAAGGAGCGCGGGTAGCGCGGCAGGCGTCTGGAGCGCGTCCAGTTGCGGGCACGTAGTGGGCAGCAACCGCAGCGCCAGCGATGCGCCCTGCTCGTGATGAAAAGCGCTGGCGCGTAACCGCAGTCCGCCCGGCAGCGACACCGCAAAGTCGAGCTGACCATCCGCCTGCCACGCCCGGCGCTGCGCGTCGTTAAGCCATTGTGACAGCAAAACCTCGACATTCGGGCTGCTAAACGGGGCTATTTCCACTTTTCCCCGTTTACGCCAGCGCGCAGGCCATGCGTTGCACAGGTGTAGATCCGAGACGTTATGCTTTACACTAAGGGCCACTATTTCTTCCATATCCATACGAACATCCTCGGAAAATGAACGATATCGCGCATAACCTGGCACATGTCCGGGACAAAATCTCAGCCGCCGCGACGCGTTGCGGGCGGTCTTCAGAAGAAGTTACGCTGCTTGCAGTGAGTAAAACCAAGCCTGCGAGCGCCATCGCAGAAGCCATCGCGGTCGGGCAGCGGGCGTTTGGCGAAAACTATGTTCAGGAAGGGGTAGAGAAAATTCGCCACTTCAAAGAAAGCGGCGTCGAAGGGCTGCAATGGCACTTTATTGGCCCCTTGCAGTCCAACAAAAGTCGTCTGGTGGCAGAGCATTTTGACTGGTGCCATACGATCGATCGTCTGCGTATCGCCGCCCGTCTGAGCGAACAGCGCCCGACAGGTCTGCCGCCGCTGAACGTGCTGATTCAAATTAATATCAGCGATGAGAACAGCAAGTCCGGGATTCCGCTTACGGAACTGGACGCTCTGGCGGCAAGCGTTGTTGAGCTTCCCGGTATCAGGCTGCGCGGACTGATGGCGATCCCCGCCCCTGAGTCAGATTATGTAAGGCAGTTTGAAGTTGCACGCCAAATGGCTGTAGCATTTGCCGGGCTGAAAACGCGCTATCCTGGCGTTGATACCCTTTCTCTGGGTATGTCGGATGATATGGACGCCGCAATTGCGGCAGGTAGCACGATGGTGCGCATCGGCACCGCTATTTTTGGTGCGCGTGATTACACAAAAAATTAAGGAAAACTGAGGAACGCCATGAAGACGTTGACCTTCCTGCTCTCAACGGTAATTGAACTGTATACCATGGTGCTATTGTTGCGCGTATGGATGCAGTGGGCTCGCTGTGATTTTTACAACCCTTTCTCACAGTTTGTGGTGAAAGCGACTCAACCCATTATCGGGCCGCTGCGTCGTATTATTCCGCCAATGGGGCCGATTGATAGCGCCTCCATGCTGTTGGCATTTATTCTGAGCTTTATCAAAGCGATAGTGCTTTTCATGGTCGTGACGTTCCAGCCGATTATCTGGATCGCCGCCATACTTATCGTCCTGAAAACCATCGGCCTGCTGATTTTCTGGGTACTGCTGGTGATGGCGATCATGAGCTGGGTGAGCCAGGGCCGCAGCCCGATTGAATACGTTCTGCTTCAACTGGCGGACCCTTTGCTGCGCCCGATTCGCCGTCTGCTCCCTTCGATGGGCGGCATCGACTTCTCGCCGATGATCCTGGTTCTGCTGCTGTATGTTATCAACATGGGCATCGCTGAAGTCTTACAGGCGACAGGCAATATGCTGCTGCCGGGGCTGTGGATGGCGCTATGAGTGCCGTTACACCCTGCGCTGACGGTCTGATTTTACGGCTCTATATTCAGCCGAAAGCCAGCCGTGACAGTATTGTGGGTTTACATGGCGACGAAGTGAAAGTCGCCATTACCGCCCCGCCGGTTGATGGCCAGGCCAACAGCCATCTGGTGAAGTTTCTTGGCAAACAATTCCGCGTGGCGAAAAGCCAGGTCGTCATTGAAAAGGGCGAACTGGGCCGCCACAAACAGGTTAAAATCATTCATCCGCAACAGATCCCGCCAGAAATCGCGGCGTTAACTGATTAGGTATCCTATGCAAAAAGTTGTCCTCGCTACCGGCAATGCCGGTAAAGTGCGTGAGCTTGCCTCACTGTTGAGCGATTTTGGGCTTGATGTCATCGCGCAAACCGAACTGGGCGTTGACTCAGCCGAAGAGACCGGTCTGACGTTCATCGAAAATGCGATTCTGAAAGCGCGTCATGCCGCAAAAGCTACCGGTCTGCCCGCCATTGCCGACGACTCCGGCCTGGCCGTTGATGCGCTGGGCGGCGCGCCGGGTATTTACTCCGCCCGTTATTCCGGCGAAGACGCCACCGACCAGCGTAACCTGGAAAAACTGCTGCATACCCTGCGGGAGGTGCCGGATGAGAAGCGCCAGGCGCGCTTCCACTGCGTGCTGGTCTACATGCGCCATGCAGAAGACCCGACGCCGCTGGTGTGCCACGGAAGCTGGCCAGGAATGATTACCCGCGAAGCGGCGGGCAATGGCGGTTTCGGCTATGACCCTATTTTCTTTGTTCCGTCGGAAGGTAAAACGGCAGCCGAGTTAACCCGTGAAGAAAAAAGCGCGATCTCCCACCGTGGGCAGGCGCTGAAGCTGCTGCTGGACGCCTTACGCAATGGTTAAGCTGCCGCCGCTGAGTCTTTATATTCACATCCCGTGGTGCGTGCAGAAATGCCCGTACTGCGATTTCAACTCGCATGCGCTGAAAGGCGAAGTGCCGCACGATGATTATGTTCAGCACCTGCTGAGCGATCTCGATACCAACGTGGCATATGCGCAGGGACGCGAAGTAAAGACCATTTTTATTGGCGGCGGTACGCCGAGTCTGCTCTCAGGCCCGGCAATGCAAACGCTGCTGGACGGCGTGCGGGCGCGCCTGCCGCTGGCGGCGGATGCAGAAATCACGATGGAGGCGAATCCGGGGACGGTAGAGGCCGACCGTTTCGTTGATTACCAACGCGCCGGGGTAAACCGTATTTCCATCGGCGTGCAGAGTTTTAGTGAACCGAAGCTAAAACGCCTCGGGCGCATTCACGGCCCGGAAGAGGCGAAGCGGGCAGCGAATCTGGCGAGCGGTCTGGGGCTGCGCAGCTTCAACCTGGACCTGATGCACGGCCTGCCGGATCAGACGCTGGAAGAGGCGCTGGGCGACCTGCGCCAGGCTATCGCGCTCAATCCGCCGCATCTGTCGTGGTATCAGTTGACTATCGAACCTAACACGCTGTTCGGCTCACGCCCGCCGGTATTGCCAGACGATGACGCGCTGTGGGATATCTTCGAGCAAGGCCACCAGTTGCTGACGGCGGCAGGTTATCAGCAGTACGAAACCTCCGCGTATGCCAGGCCGGGTTATCAGTGTCAGCACAATCTGAACTACTGGCGCTTTGGCGATTACCTCGGAATTGGCTGCGGCGCACACGGTAAAGTGACCTTCCCGGACGGGCGCATCCTGCGTACCACTAAAACGCGTCACCCGCGCGGTTATATGCAGGGGCGCTATCTGGAAAGCCAGCGTGATGTCGAACAGGCCGACAAGCCGTTTGAGTTCTTTATGAACCGTTTTCGGTTACTGGAAGCGGCTCCCCGGGCAGAGTTTACGCAGTATACCGGGCTTGCCGAAGCAGTAATTCGTGAGCAGCTCGACGAGGCCATCGCCCAGGGGTATCTCACCGAATGCGAGCAGCACTGGCAGATTACCCAACACGGCAAGCTGTTTTTAAACTCCCTGCTGGAGCTGTTTCTGGCGGAGTGATGGCGGGTGAAGATGTAGGCCGGATAAGGCCTTGAGCCGCCATCCGGCAAATTGCCTGATGGCGCTGCGCTTATCAGGCCTACAGGGTTAGGGCGATAAGCGCAGCCACCATCCCCGATTAATACTGATTAAACATCGTCTGGATCTGTTGCGGATCTTTGGTTTGCGTCAGCGCCAGTTGCAACAGCACGCGCGCTTTTTGCGGGTTCAACGAACCGGAAGCGACAAACCCGTATTTCGCGTCATCGACTTCAGCATCCTGCGTGGTGGCGCCAGTCGGTACACGAGAAGAACGCACGACAACCGTGCCTTTATGCGCAGCAGTCGCCAGCGTATCGAAAACCGTTTTGTACAGGTTGCCGTTACCCACGCCCGCGCTCACAATCCCTTCGTAACCCGCATCCACCAGCGCTTTCGCCGGCAGATCGGACGCATTCGCGTAGTTATAAATAATCCCGACTTTCGGCAGCTCAGTCAGCTTAGAAACGTCAAACGGCGTGGAAGTGGTGTGCTTGCGCGCTGGCGTACGCTGATAATCAATTTTACCGTTGTGAATGTAGCCCAGCGGCCCGTAATTCACAGACTTGAAGGTGGCGACATCGGTGGTATTGGTCTTGGTAACGTCACGGCCGTCCAGCACAGTGTCGTTCATCACCACCAGTACGCCGCGACTCGCGGACGCTTTATCCGCCGCAGTGACCACGGCGTTATAGAGGTTGAACGGGCCGTCGGCGCTCATTGACGTGGACGGACGCATCGCCCCGACCAGCACTACCGGTTTATTACACTTGACGGTCAGGTCGAGGAAATAAGCCGTCTCTTCCATCGTATCGGTACCGTGGGTGATCACGAAGCCGTCGGTGTTATCGCAGTCGGTGTTGATTTTCTTCGCCAGCGTTAACCAGACTTCATCGTTCATATCCTGCGAACCGATATTGACGACCTGCTCACCTTTTACAACTGCGATATCCTTTAACTGAGGCACCGCGTCCACCAGGCTTTCGACGCCAACTTTACCCGCCGTATAATTTGATTTTGTCGCGGAGTCACCGCCACCGGCAATGGTTCCCCCGGTCGCCAGAATAGTGACATTCGGCAAAGCCAGCGCCGCGCCGCTGCAACCCATTACCAGAGCGGCGAGTACCGTTTTCCTGAAAAACTCCATGTTATTTCTCCAGTTACGTGAATTTGACGCATTATCCCAATGTCGAAGATGAATAATGTGACGTCTTCCAATTAACCAGATAAATATCTTTTTACGTTTGTGGTTTTTAGAGATGGATATCAAAACGGCGGGGTATGACAACATAAAACGGCACAGCAGGCGCTGTGCCATAGACAAGAGTTTTATTTCAGGCTGCTCACCAGCGCTTTGCGGCTGTCTTCCAGCGTCACAACGCGACTGCACACATCTTTGCCGAACTGCTGGAAGTCTTTTTCCTGATTCTTCCATTCATTCTGAATCGACGTTTGCAGACCGCCGAGGCTACCCAGCACGCCCTGCAACGGATTACCGCCGCCTTTAAGCACCGCTTTCGCGCCCATTTCGTTAATGCTGTCCTGCAAAATGCCGCCCATCGCCTGATTCACCAGCTGCTGGCCGTCGGCGCGCACCTGATCAATCGCCTTGTAGTGGAAGGTCAGGCCGTCAGTACGATGCTCAATGATGCGGTTCATCTGCTCTTTCAGTTGCGCATCAAGTTTGGTCAATCGACCACGCATATTGCTGCTTTCGCCCACTTCCTGCGCGATGATTTTATCCAGCGCCACGCGGCCTTTCTCGACGCGGCTTCTGGCGCCCTCATCGATCCACGGCAGCGCGCTGCGCAATTCCGCCTGGTAATCTTTCGCCTGTTCGCGCTGCGCGGCGCTAAGGGTGTACTGTTTGCCGTTAAACATCACATTGCCGTCCGGCGCGATCACCAGGTTGCCGTTTTCGCCTTTTACCTGAACCGTTTGCGGGCTAAGAATCACATCGTCACGCGGAGTGACGCTGCATTGATAATCTGCGTGTGCGGCCATCGCCGTCAACGAAAGAACTGCCGCCAGCAGCGTTTTGCGCATCATAACTTTCCCTCAAGACAAATCGGGCCAGCAAATGCTGGCCCCGTATGCTTTATTAGTCCCACCAAACGTCGAAAAGTTCGCTGGTGCGCACGTCTTCAAGTTTGTGTTCTTCCAGCCACTTACGCACAATCGCCTGATGTTCTTCGGTGCATTTGCCGATTTCCTGCATGCAGATCAGCCCTTCCCAGGACAGATAACCGCTGCCGTCAAACGCCAGTTTATTTGGCTCAATAACGTCATTGATAAAGTCATCGACAATTTTATCAACCTGCTCTTCAGAAGTGCCTTCCGGGAAACGCCATGCAACCGAAAACCCTAATTCCTGGAATTCGTCGATATGCATTTTTTTACGCAGACGACGACTACGGTTCTTTGCCATTATTTCACCCTCTCGAACATTAAGTCCCATACGCCGTGGCCAAGACGATGACCACGTTGTTCAAATTTGGTTACCGGGCGCGATTCCGGGCGCGGTACATAATCGTTACTCTCTGACAGGTTTTTATACCCGTCGATGGAGGACATCACTTCCAGCATATGCTCCGCATAGGCTTCCCAGTCGGTCGCCATATGGAACACACCGCCCAGCTTCAGTTTGCTTTTCACCAGTTCGGCAAACGGAACCTGAACGATACGGCGTTTATTATGACGCGCTTTATGCCACGGGTCAGGGAAAAAGAGCTGAACCATCGATAAAGAATTGTCAGGAATCATTTTATGCAGCACTTCAACCGCGTCATGACACATCACACGCAGGTTCCCGACGCCTTCTTCGTGCGCAGACGCCAGACATGCGCCAACGCCAGGCGAATGCACTTCAATACCGAGGAAATTTTGTTCCGGGCGGGCTTTCGCCATCGCGACCAGCGAGGCGCCCATACCAAAACCAATCTCAAGCGTAACCGGCGCGTCGCGGCCAAACAGCGTGGCGAAATCCACCGGTTCTTCGCTGAATTCAACGCCCATCACCGGCCAGTAGTTTTCCAGCGCGTGTTCCTGCCCTTTCGTCAGTCGCCCCTGGCGACGAACAAAGCTACGAATTCGGCGCAACGGGCGGCCGTTTTCATCAAATTCCGGTGAAATGACGTCGTTCTTCATAAAAGTTAAGTCTGCTTGTGATTGAGTTCCGAAAACGGGCATTATCCAAAGTTAGTTGCCGGATGCAAGTAAAGGAAGAGAGTGATCACAGGAAAGTTCCGGTTTACACCTCGTTGCCTCTGTGCTGCAATCTTGCCCCCAGCAATTTTAAAGCGGTGACCATGCAAGCGTCTCAATTTTCGGCTCAGGTTTTGGGCTGGTACGACAAATACGGGCGGAAAACCCTGCCCTGGCAAATTGACAAGACGCCCTACAAAGTATGGCTCTCGGAAGTAATGTTGCAACAGACGCAGGTTGCGACAGTTATCCCCTATTTCGAACGTTTTATGTCGCACTTTCCAACAGTGACGGATTTAGCCAACGCGCCGCTGGATGAGGTTCTGCATTTGTGGACGGGCCTCGGCTACTACGCCCGCGCGCGCAATCTGCATAAGGCGGCGCAACAGGTGGCGACGCTGCACGGCGGCCGGTTCCCGGAAACGTTCGACGAGGTCGCCGCCCTGCCCGGCGTAGGCCGCTCCACCGCCGGCGCGGTTCTCTCGCTCTCTTTGGATAAACATTTTCCGATTCTCGACGGCAATGTTAAACGCGTGCTGGCACGCTGCTATGCTGTCAGCGGTTGGCCGGGGAAAAAAGAGGTTGAGAAACGGCTGTGGGATCTGAGCGAGCAGGTTACGCCTGCCAACGGCGTGGCGCGTTTTAACCAGGCGATGATGGATTTAGGCGCTATGGTGTGTACGCGCTCCAGGCCGAAATGTTCGCTGTGCCCGCTCCAGAATGGCTGCGTTGCCGCCGCGAACGAGAGCTGGTCGCTGTACCCCGGCAAGAAGCCAAAACAGACGCTGCCGGAGCGTACAGGCTATTTTTTGCTGTTGCAGCATAATGACGACGTGTTTCTGGCGCAGCGTCCACCGAGCGGCTTATGGGGCGGATTATACTGTTTTCCTCAGTTTGAGGATGAAGATGGCTTACGTCAGTGGCTGGCGCAACGGCATATTCAGGCCGATAATCTCAGTCAACTTAATGCTTTTCGCCACACGTTTAGCCATTTCCACTTAGATATTGTGCCTATGTGGCTTCCCGTGTCTTCATTCACCGTGTGCATGGATGAAGGCAACGCGCTCTGGTATAACTTAGCGCAACCGCCGTCGGTCGGACTGGCGGCCCCCGTGGAGCGTTTGTTACAGCAGTTACGTACCGGCGCGCCGGTTTGAGCACCCCGGTCGATAAAGAGGATTTTTTATGAGCAGAACCATTTTTTGTACTTTCCTGCAACGTGAAGCGGAAGGCCAGGATTTTCAGCTGTACCCGGGCGAACTGGGGAAACGCATCTACAACGAGATCTCTAAAGAAGCGTGGGCGCAGTGGCAGCATAAGCAAACCATGCTGATCAACGAAAAGAAACTCAACATGATGAACGTCGAGCACCGCAAACTGCTGGAGCAGGAGATGATCAACTTCCTGTTTGAAGGGAAAGACGTGCATATTGAAGGCTATACGCCGGAAGAGAAAAAATAAGCATCTCTTGCTGGCAATCTCGTAGGCCGGATAAGGTGCTTGCACCGCCATCCGGCAAAACGATACAACAACAAACACAACACGCACTCCCGGAATGATGAAAAAATTTTTCGCGCTTGCTCTTGTTGCGCCGTTGCTCATCTCCTGCTCCAGTTCGACCAAAAAAGGCGATACCTATAACGAAGCCTGGGTCAAGGATACCAACGGTTTTGATATTCTGATGGGGCAGTTTGCCCATAACATTGAGAATCTGTGGGGGTTCAAGGAAGTGTTGATCGCGGGTCCGAAGGACTACGTGAAGTACACTGACCAGTATCAGACCCGCAGCCACATCAACTTTGACGACGGTACGATCACCGTCGAAACCATTGCCGGAACAGAGCCCGCCGCGCACCTGCGTCGCGCGATCATCAAGACGCTGCTAATGGGCGACGACCCCGGTTCGGTCGACCTCTACTCGGACGTCGATGATATTCAGATCTCCAGAGAGCCGTTCCTGTATGGTCAGGTGGTCGATAATACCGGGCAACCCATTCGCTGGGAGGGACGCGCAACCAACTTCGCTGACTATCTGCTGAAAACGCGTCTTAAGAGTCGCAGTAACGGTCTGCGCATCATCTACAGCGTGACGATCAATCTGGTGCCGAACCACCTGGATAAACGTGCGCATAAATATGTTGGCATGGTTCGCCAGGCCGCACGCAAATACGGCGTCGATGAGTCGCTGATTCTGGCAATTATGCAAACCGAGTCCTCTTTCAACCCGTATGCGGTCAGCCGTTCCGACGCGCTGGGGCTGATGCAGGTGGTACAGCACACCGCCGGGAAGGACGTATTCCGTTCACAGGGGAAATCGGGCACGCCAGGCCGCAGTTTCCTGTTCGATCCTGCCAGCAACATTGATACCGGTACCGCTTATCTGGCGATGCTCAACAATGTCTATTTAGGCGGCATTGATAATCCGACATCGCGTCGTTACGCGGTGATCACCGCCTATAACGGCGGTGCAGGCAGCGTGTTGCGCGTTTTCTCTAACGATAAGGTTCAGGCGGCAAACATTATCAACAGTATGTCCCCGGGCGATGTGTACCAGACATTAACCACGCGGCATCCTTCTGCGGAATCGCGTCGCTATCTGTATAAGGTCAATGCCACCCAGAAATCCTACCGTCGGAAGTAATCTCGCCGTTCCCGCCCCCGATCGCACTGGGGCGGGAAGGCCGAAAAGTGTTAACTCCATCACTCTTTTGCTTTGCAATTAGAAATTGTTTGCAAATATTTGTCACAGGTAACAAAAAATACCCTTTCCTCATTGATAGAATCACATCATATTGCAACGGCAAATGTGCCTTTTAAAACATTCATCCGCTATATGGTGTGAGGAAATTAACATGAATCTTAAGCTGCAGCTGAAAGTCCTCTCCTTTCTGCAGTTCTGCCTGTGGGGAAGCTGGCTTACCACCCTCGGCTCATATATGTTTGTCACCCTTAAATTCGACGGTGCATCCATCGGTGCTGTGTATAGCTCGCTGGGGATTGCCGCCGTCTTTATGCCCACGCTGTTAGGGATTGTGGCCGACAAATGGTTGAGTGCGAAATGGGTATACGCCATTTGCCACGTCGTTGGCGCTGCAACATTGTTCATGGCTGCCGAAGTGACCACGCCAGGCGCCATGTTCTTTGTGATCTTGCTTAACTCGCTGGCCTATATGCCAACGTTAGGGTTGATCAACACCATCTCCTACTACCGCCTGCAATCTGCAGGGCTGGACATCGTCACCGACTTCCCGCCTATTCGTATCTGGGGCACCATCGGCTTTATTATGGCGATGTGGGGCGTAAGCTTCTCTGGCTTTGAACTGAGCCATATGCAGCTGTACATCGGCGCGGCGCTTTCCGTCATTCTGGTACTGTTTACGCTTACGCTGCCGCACATTCCGGTTGCCAGACAGCAGAAGAACCAGAGCTGGACTTCAATGCTGGGGCTGGATGCTTTCGCGCTGTTCAAAAACAAACGCATGGCGATTTTCTTTATCTTCTCCATGATGCTGGGCGCCGAGCTGCAAATTACCAATATGTTCGGTAACACCTTCCTGCACAGCTTTGATAAAGATCCGCTGTTCGCCAGCAGCTTTATCGTGCAGCATGCCTCGGTCATGATGTCGATTTCGCAGATTTCCGAGACACTGTTCATCCTGACCATTCCGTTTTTCTTAAGCCGTTACGGTATTAAGAACGTCATGCTGATCAGTATTGTGGCCTGGATGCTGCGCTTTGGCCTGTTCGCTTATGGCGACCCAACGCCGTTCGGTACCGTGCTGCTGGTTCTGTCGATGATTGTTTACGGTTGCGCCTTCGACTTCTTCAACATCTCCGGTTCGGTGTTTGTGGAAAAAGAGGTACGCCCTGAAATCCGCGCCAGTGCGCAGGGCATGTTCCTGATGATGACTAACGGCTTCGGTTGTATCCTTGGCGGCGTCGTGAGCGGTAAAGTGGTGGAACACTACACCCTGAACGGGATTACCGACTGGCAGACCGTGTGGCTGATTTTCGCAGGCTACTCTCTGGTTCTGGCCTTTGCGTTCGTGGCGCTGTTTAAATACAAACACGTTCGCGTTCCGGCAGGCGCGCAGACTATCGCGCATTAATCTTTACGCCGGATGGCGCTAATGCTTATCCGGCCTACAAGGGAGTCGCCCCGTAGGCCGGATAACGCGAACTTATTTCAGCACATAGCCATACAGACGTTTAATCCCATCGGCATCAGTCTCGCTGTAAACCCCTTGCAGTTCCGGTGAGAAGCCGGGTAGCAAATTGACGCCCTCTTCCAGCGCCAGGAAGTAGCGCTGCACCGCCCCACCCCACACTTCGCCCGGCACGACGCACAGCACACCCGGTGGATATGGCAGCGCGCCTTCTGCCGCGATACGCCCTTCAGCGTCACGAATACGCACTAACTCAACATCGCCGCGAATAAAAGCGCTATTGGCATCCTGCGGATTCATCGCCACCGCAGGCAGGCTCTCTTTGCGGAACATCGCTTTTTGCAGATCTTTCACGTCAAAACTGACGTACAGATCGTGCATCTCCTGGCATAACTGGCGCAGGGTGTAGTCGCGGTAACGTACCGGATATTTGTTAAAGATGGTCGGCAGCACATCCGCCAGCGGCGTGTCGTCTTCGATATGTTGTTCGAACTGGGCCAGCATCGCCACCAGTTGCGCCATTTTGGCTTCGCTTTCGGCAGGCGTCAGCAGGAACAAAATCGAGTTGAGATCGCATTTTTCCGGCACGATGCCGTTCTCACGCAGATAGTGCGCCAGAATAGTGGCCGGGATACCAAAGTCGGTATAGCGCCCGGTTTCAGCATCAATGCCCGGCGTGGTCAACAGCAGTTTGCACGGATCGACAAAATACTGATCCTCCGCATAGCCTGCAAAGCCATGCCATTTCGCCCCGGGTTCAAAGCTGAAGAAGCGTCGATCGCTGGCAATCAGTGCCGTTGGATGCTCCTGCCACGGCTTACCGTCCACAAGCGGCGGAATGAATGGCTGAAGCAGTTTGCAGCGGGCGAGTATCGCCTTGCGCGCCTCGATGCCCAGCGCCACACACTCTGCCCACAGGCGGCGACCGCTCTCCCCTTCATGGATTTTGGCATTGACATCCAGCGCAGCAAACAGCGGGTAGAACGGACTGGTGGAAGCATGCAGCATAAAGGCGTTATTCAGGCGCTTGTGCGGGCAAAAACGCGCCTGACCGCGAATGTGGTTGTCCTTTTTGTGAATCTGCGAGGTTTGCGAGAAACCAGCCTGCTGCTTGTGTACCGACTGCGTAACAAAAATCCCCGGATCGTTTTCGTTCAGCGCCAGCAGCAGCGGCGAACCGTCCGCCATCATCGGAATAAATTGCTCATACCCGACCCAGGCGGAGTCAAACAGGATGTAATCACACAGACTGCCGATTTTGTCGATAACCTGACGGGCGTTGTAGATCGTGCCGTCATACGTCCCCAGTTGAATGACAGCCAGACGAAACGGGCGCGGCCGATCGGCTTTCTGCGGGGCGACCTCGCGGATCTGCTCACGCAGGTATGCCTCGTCAAAACAGTGCTCATCAATGCCGCCGATAAAACCAAACGGGTTGCGCGCGGCTTCGAGATAGACCGGCGTGGCGCCCGCCTGAATCAACGCCCCGTGGTGGTTTGATTTATGGTTGTTACGATCGAACAGCACCAGATCGCCGCGCGTCAGCAGCGCGTTGGTCACAACCTTATTCGCCGCCGAGGTGCCATTCAGCACGAAATACGTTTTATCCGCATGAAAGACTTTCGCCGCAAACTTCTGCGCATGCTTGGCCGATCCCTCATGAATGAGCAGATCCCCCAGCTTTACGTCCGCGTTGCACATATCCGCCCGAAAGAGGTTTTCGCCGAAGAAGTCATAAAAATGCCGACCGGCCGGGTGTTTTCTGAAAAACTCACCGTGCTGATGGCCCGGGCAGGCAAAAGTGCTGTTACCCATATCGACATACTGGGTCAGCGTGTCATAAAACGGCGGCAGCAGATTCTCTTCATAACGGCAGGCGGCCGATTCCAGTTCCAGCCAGTCCTGCGCGTTGCCGCTTATCACCGCCTCAACACCGGCAGGCGCATCAACATGATCGTCAGAGAGAATAAACACCGGCAACTGAAAACCGGTGCGTTTAAGCAATGCCAGGATGCCGCTGCGACTGTCTGCAACGGTAATGACGACTGCCGCGACATCAGTAAAGTCAGTGCCATCCAGCGCCACCACATGGCGGTGAGTAGACAAGCGAGAGACCAGTTCACCACTGGCGGCAATATTCATTGATTTCATAAGCGCAAAAACCCGTTTCGGGAGAATAGAAGTCCCGGGCAAGGTAACATTACCCTGCCCCACGAAATGTTGGGTCAAACTGGTCACCAGCTCCGACCGCCAGACATCAGTAAAAGCAGACAGCCTCTGATCTTACTGTTGTCCCGCAGTGAGCGTGCGCTGCCCTCACCGCATGGTGAGAGAATGAAGGGAGATCAAAGAAAGGGGCAATCGTCGCGCAGAAAGGCGAAGTTGAAGGCGATGTAAGGGTAATATGATCATCCCAGGCAGCCCCGTACAAACAGGAGAAAATTCGCGCAATCATGGCACCTTTCCCCTGGGGGCGCAAGATCAAATCCCGGACATACGCGCCATCGACAAACGCGCATAATGCGTGATATTCGGGGCATAATAATGCAATCAGATAAAACAAATAGCAGGAGCGACTGTGGTAATCGGGCCTTTTATTAACGCCAGCGCCGTTTTAGCTGGAGGCGTGCTTGGCGCGCTTCTCAGCCAGCGTTTACCGGAACGGATTCGTGTCTCAATGACCTCTATTTTCGGGCTGGCATCGCTGGGGATCGGTATTTTACTGGTCATAAAATGCGCTAACCTTCCGGTGATGGTTCTGGCGACAATCATCGGCGCGCTTATCGGCGAGTTTTGTTACCTGGAAAAAGGCATCAACACGGCGGTGACGAAAGCGCAGCAACTGATTAAGAAACCGGGGAAGAAAGCCGTCCACGACACCTTTATTCAGAACTATGTCGCCATTATTGTTCTTTTTTGCGCCAGCGGAACCGGCATTTTCGGCGCGATGCATGAAGGCATGACCGGCGACCCGAGCATTCTCATCGCAAAATCGTTTCTCGATTTCTTCACGGCCATGATCTTCGCCTGCTCGCTGGGAGTCGCCGTCGCCGTTATTTCCGCCCCTATGTTGGTTATCCAGCTATTGCTCGCCACCTGCGCAGCCTTAATTTTACCGCTCACCACCCCGGCGATGATGGCAGATTTTAGTGCCGTAGGCGGATTACTGCTGCTGGCGACCGGTCTACGTATTTGCGGAATCAAGATGTTTGCGGTGGTCAATATGCTCCCCGCCCTGCTCCTGGCGATGCCGCTTTCCGCCGCGTGGACCGCGTTTTTTGCCTGAAAATGCGTGCAATACCAACAATCTGGTGATAGATTGTGCAGTCTGCATGGATTTGAAGAAATTTCGTTGACGAAACGAAGCGAATCGGTTTTAATGCGCCCCGTTGCCCGGATAGCTCAGTCGGTAGAGCAGGGGATTGAAAATCCCCGTGTCCTTGGTTCGATTCCGAGTCCGGGCACCACTTTCTTGCTTGTTTTGCGCGTTTCTATGAATCTCTATATGTAGCGGGTTCAATAAGTTAGCGGAAAACTCTTCCCAGCGGATATCTATTTATCTGTCTGTATCTGGGGCTTTTGGTGGTCAACCTGGTTCGATAAAGGAATGCCCCCCAAATGGCATTAACCGATAAACAAGTCCGCAGTGCAAAACCCTCTGATAAACCCTACAAGCTCGTTAACACGCTCGATTTGTATCTTCCCGGTTCCCTTATCTGGTATCTCAAATATCGTTTTGAGGGAAAAGAATCAAGAGTGCCACTCGGTTCTTATCCCGAAACCTCACCCGCCCTTGCCCGCGAAAAACGCAATGCCACTAAACGGATACTAAAATCAGGTTTAAATCCTTCACAACAGTGTCGGTCTGAAAAAATCATTGTTGATGAATCTCTGACGTTTCAGTATATCGCCACCCTGTGGCATACAGATTGCCTGAGACTTGTAGTGGCTCAGTAATTCCGGACACCTCAATAGCCTGTTAATTGTAACAACAGTAAATTGAGGTAAGCGAATAATGACCCAACGTAAACAAACCAAACGCCGTTTTTCTCCCGAATTTAAGCTCGAAGCGATTGAACAGGTTGTTAAATATCAACAGTCTGCTGTTGAGGTCGTTCATACTCTTGAACCAGACCCCAGCCAATTACGTAAATGGATACGTCAGTATTAGGCCGAAGTGAGTGACGTGACGCCGGATAATCCTGCTCTGACGTCCGAGCAACGTGAAATCCAGTCACTGAGGGCGCGAATTAAGAGACCAGAAATGGAAAAAGAAATACTAAAGCAGGCAGCCGTGTTGATGAGCGAAATACCCGTCAAATCTATGCATTAATCACACGGCTGAAAGCAAAATGGCCGGTGATTGAGTTGTGTCGTCTGCTGAAAATAACGCGTAGCGTTTACTATGCATCGCTAAAGCGGTCGGTCGATATAAGCCGACTGCATCTGAGAAGCCGTTTGCGGGAGTTACATCAACAGAGCCGGGGGTCAGCCGGAAATCGAACCCTGAGTCTGCTAATGCGTCGCTCCGGTTATAACGTGGGACGTTGGCTGGCTCGTAGGTTGATGCAAGAATGTGGTCTGGAGAGCCGCCAACCAGGGAAACATCCCTACCGAAACGTCGGGGAAGAAACATCTGCCTCCCCGAACTTGCTGAAACGGCAGTTCACACCGACGCAAGCAAATCGAGTCTGGAGTTGCGATATCAGGACGTAGATACCGAGTATTGAGGTGCGCTTTTGTGCGCGGGCATCTGTCACCAGTACAACCGTGTTATAGTCAATATTCAGCGTCTGGCTGCTCAGGTCGGTCAGTTCATCCTGAATATGCTCCTGTGAGAATCCCGTTGTCGGGCCATTAAACGATATCAGCGCCATCACGAAAATATCATCAAATAACGGCAGGTTACGTTCAACGGGCGATGGTAATTCCTGGCAGGCTTTATCCCAGAATTTTTCGGTACTGGAACGAAGAGTCAGCATTTTTACAGTTTCATTTTTCGAACACCCTTTATTGATACTCTGAAAGACGGATATTTCCACCGTTGGCGATAATATAAAACAGCTCTCCCGGACGCTGGGTGATCTGCGGTGGATGTTCCAGCCCACGATGGCGAATCGACTCTTTAATTTCATCGTAATTCGGATTACAGGTAATACGAGGATTTAAATCAAATGCCCACAGTTGATCCAGTGCAACAGGCATGAGTATGCCCTGATCAATGTTCATCATTATGATCCTGAATAAGTCAGTGAGTAACAGAAAGACGGTCAGCGACTGTTTATTTTCGCATTAATCTAATCATCAATCTCCGATTCAAGCCAGACCACACTGGCAGGCCCAATCCTGACGGATTTGAGGAAATGTCCCGTTTTCATGTAGGCGTAAACCTGAGAACGCTTGAGACCGATTTTATCCAGAACCTGTCGCAATCGCAGGAATCGATGAGAAACCAATCAAAAATAAACAGAAAATATCAAATTAGATCATTTCATTTGATTCATGAATATAAAAACAATTCTCCTAAAATTATCAACAATAGGATATAGTCATAACAACAACCAGAGCTTTATAATTACATCCACATCTAACATCCATTTTCAGGAAAATATATGAAAATCTGTTCAATGATATGTTTATGCGCCGCAATATTTTTATTGAGTGCCTGTATCCACTCCCCAATTGATGCAAATAAAAAAGCCCTACCCAGAACGGAGAGTGGCATCAGTAAAAATACTCCCAACCAGTTAACAGATAAAGATATCTTCGGCAACGAGACCACGCTTGCCGTTTCAGAAGAAGATATCCAGGCCGCACTGGATGATGAGAAATTCAGCGTCCCGCTGAACTCTGCCGTCATTCTGGTCCAGTCTGGCAATCGTGCACCAGAAATGATCATGCAGCAAGAAATGAATCGCTATTACCGGATATCAACATTTTCAGGTATCCCCGACAGGCAAAAAGCTATTTCCTGTAATAAGATGAAAAACGAAGAAGGAGAAGCCGTCAACAGCGAAAATATGAATTATATGCAGGCCCTACGTTATATTGCGGCAAAAGGACAACAAAAAGCGATCATTGTTTACTGGGATACGCTACAACTGGGGAAATATAATACTGCGACAAAAACCACTGTCTGGTCGGATTTCCGAAACGAAACGTTGTCTGATTCAGTCTCGTTGCGCTACCTGGTGCGTTTCGCCCTCGTGGATGTGGCGACGGGAGAATGGGCAACCTGGTCTCCTGTTAACTACGAAGATAATATTCTCCAGCCACTCACCGGAAGAACACCGATCACAGAACAGCAGATCGCTCAGTTAAAGCAAAAAACCTTTGCCACAGTGATTAAAGACCTGGCAAACCGCTATCAGTAATTAACACCTTCACTTCGCCTGCCGCCAATAATTTGTGGCGGCAAAATTTCCTGTTCTCTGAGCCATCTCTTTTTCCAGACCAGAAGCCATGCCAGCGTCCACTCCGCAAATGGGCACGAACCTGCCGCCCACTCACAGCACTGACCGCAGCATCATCGAATGCCGCTCCGTATTCTCACCGACAGTCCAGTACCGGGGCCATTCGCCGGAAAAAGTCTGAATCCCTTTTTAGTTTTCACCAGTTTTGAGCAAGTCGGGTACGTAACAGGTTGACACTCACTGTCAATTTCAGGCTCGCCAGAACAAATAAACAGCAAAATTGACAATAATTTGCTGATATAGTCCGACTTTCTTTTTAGATAATCGTTGATGTAACCGGATTTTTTCAGCGATTCAATAACGTCAGGCGTCATACCGCTACTGCCCTGGCCGTCACTGAACATCTTTTCCTGGAAAGCTTTGATGGAACCGGTTTTAAGGGCAAATAATTCAGTCCGTATACCGTTCTGCCCGTTCAGAAGCAGATAAAGATTTCTGCCATTCTTAATATCCTGACTGACCATAGATCAGAATCCATACAACGGTTCCCCGTCCATAATCATCCCCGGTGTTCTGACGTAAATACACCATTCCGGAAGCTGCAAAAACACATCCATCGGCAGCGAGTCAGTGATGGAGGTTTCTGTCAGGGCATTCAGCAGTGCCGGATGAACAGAGTAAATCCCTTTGCTATATCGCCAGGTACCCAGCACCTGGCGTTTTTGTATATACCGCCACATTTCTCTGGTGAACTGACTACGTTGTTTACCCATAAACAACATTGTCCAGTGACTTTCCGGAAAAAAAACACCAGTATGGCCAGTCGGGAATTTCCCGGCCTTTCATTAACCGGACTTTTTCAATTCCGCTAATAGCTTCCGGATAACGCTTACAAAAAGCGTCAGCGATCCCGACAGGGTTAAACATAAAATTATTCATGGATATTCCCAATACTTACCCTACAGATCATCATCATTACCAAAAATAAATATTGAGACTATAGCCAAAACAAATGAAACAATTAAAGGCATCGGAAAAAATAATATATCAATATAATCAGGAAAATATACCGCAACTACAACTAAAATACCGACAAGAACCCACCCAATGATATTAATAATCAAGACCTATTTAATTAAATTCCTTACCTTCTTGACTAACCAAAGAATTAAATTTTTCATTTATCGCCTCTTGGATAAACCTGATTTTCGGCGGTCGGGAACCCATTTCATTTATCCTGAGTCATGGACACTCCCTGCGTTCTGACGAAAACAGATCACTCCTAAAATCGCAAAAAAACCTCCAGAAAGCAAATTACAGACAGGCATATCCAGAGATGCATTTACAAAAAATATCGGTATCCTCAACCAGTTAGAATATAAAAAATTCATATATATCATCCTATTTTCGTTATCAGTCTTTAGGCATAAGATAAATGATGGCGCAGATAATTAGCGGCACTCCAATCAATATTGGAAGAAATAACATATCAAAATAATCTGAAAAAAACGTCAGTACAATAAACCAAAGACCAATAACAAATATAACTGGTAACACACGGGAGGCAACATCTTGAACAATTGCGCCCCCCGTCGAATAAATTCTTTCACTTTATCATCTCCTTGAAAAACCGCACTGCATCTTCTTCAGTCGCAAAGGCATAATCACCCTGATATATTGCAGATGGAAGATATTTATCAAAGAGAAAGAAAAACATTTCCAGATTATTGATATACAGTAAATGATAGAGTTTTGGGTTACATAATTTTAGCCTTTCAATAAGGCCAGTGGCTATCGTAATTCTACCATAGGCAGAAAGAACACCAACGACTCTCCCTCCCCATCCAGTTAATACATCTTTTACGGACTTACTCAGGCTTGCCGAACCGGCAATATAGGTCCAGCAGTGTACGCCAGAATTCCTTGTGTAACCATATCTGTAGCCATATGAACAGCCCCCTTCACGGCCATCTTCTGTAACCTGGCTGTAACAGGATATATGGATTCTCCGATCAGATTCTCAAGAATCTCCTCTTTTTCGTCGAGATCCTGAAGTCGCCGTAAAACCTCTTCGATTTTCCCATCATCAAGTTCAAAATTTTGGCACAATGAAGATGAATAATTCTTACAGTCGGCCATATACCAGATTATTTTCGCCAGTATTCTGAGCTGCATTTTATCATTATATCTTTGAAGAACGTAAACAATACACAAATACAACATATCAAGAATGGCATCAGTACGTTTTATTAACTCGATGATACATATTGCCATTCTTTGATCATAATAACGTAGCCCATTACAGGTTTCATTATCTCCCAGAAACAAGCAAACTCCTCTTCCTGCCAGTCGCCCTGCGCCATTACTCAGTGACGTTAGTGTATCCATAACATTGTCACTGAATCGTTCACTGAAAGCACCCACGACTTTCTCCAGTGACAGGGCCATAGATTGGTTACGTAGTTCCTGTTGAAGGTATGCTTTTACATACAACGAATTGTTCGTTCTCATCAGATAGCCCATTTTTCACTCCTGATATGAAATGGTTAAAATACCCGCTCGCTCCACAGACTGTATGCACTGGTTCCCGCTGCTTCTCACGTAATACCCGGTCGTACACCTGGGCATAGACTTCGTTAAACAGCATGGCGAAACCCTGCTGCCTGTCCGACGCCAGTTCAGCGTAATAATGGCGGTACATGCCCCATGCTCCGGCATCATCCAGCTCGCGGCGCAGCTCATGGCTGCGGCGGTACTGAACAAAACGGCGTAGCAGACTCTGCGGCGAGAAGGCCTCAAGCATCACCCGCAGCGCTTCGGCAATCGCAGCCCGGTTGGCTTCTTCGTGGTGGCGGACGTTTCGCAGGCTTTCGCGAATGGCGGCAGGTGCCGCCAGATGCACCGGACTTTTACCTTCAGCGAACATCACCTCCAGCACGGCGGCATAGTCCAGATTCAGGCGCAGCGGGTTATCCTCCAGCGGGCGCAGGTGTTTGTCCGACAGACTGTTCTGGCTGTGCTGCAAATCCAGCAGCCCCTGAATCGCGGCCTGCAGGGCGCGTCCGCTCTCTTCCAGGAAAGCGTCGGCATCCTGCGAATTGTGCACGCTGAGCGAACTGCCCAGTCCGCGCAGCAGCGGCGTCACCGCCAGATGTTTCTGCGCCGTTTGCGCCGGAGTGAATTCGTCTTCATCATGCGGATCGGCATAAACCGGCGGCAGATCCATAAACGCCGTGTCGATCCCGCCGTTCGCCCGCAGATCGGAAAGCGGTACGGTTTGTTGCCCGTTAGCCAGGGATGAGACTGTCAGACTTTCACTTTGTAGTACCTGCAAAGGATCGGAGGAAAAACTGTTCACCACCGTGGACGTCAACTGATGACGCTGCTGCATCCCCGGATACAGGAATTCAGCCATAACGTTACCGTCCCGACCGATCCACAATCAGGTCAACCAAGCGGCCAGCGTTCTCATAAGCCGTTTATCTTCACCGTTGCGCTGAACAAAGCGGTTCCACTGCTGTACAACGCACTGGCTTCCGGTGAAATGCTGCCGACGACAGAACTACACTGGTATCGCACTTCTGTGGAAGGTAAACAGGAGCACTTCTTCACCACCCGTCTGACCGACTCCACCATTGTCGATATCGACTGCACTATGCCGCACTGCCAGGACGACACCAAACGTGAGTTCACGCAACTGGTTAAAGTTTCTCTGGCTTACCGCAAAATTGAGTGGGAACACGTTTCTGCCGGTACTTCAGGCGCTGATGACTGGCGTGCGCCGCTGGAAGCTTAAGTCTTAACCTACAGCACTCTTGCTAAAGGCAGAGTGCTGTTTCGATTTCGTCCAAATATAAAAAACAGTGTCGGTACAAAATTACCTTTTGCAAACGAGAGATGGCGGATGCCGGAGACTTCGGCGGTAGCGTGCAAAAAAACAAGCGTAACGTTGTACGGTCATTGCAACTAATTCAGTTAGTGAATTGATAATGTGAGGGCAAGGTGTCTCATTTATTTTATCCTGAAGGTAATGATTTACCTGGCTATGAGTGGTCACGCCTACTGGGTCAAACTCAGGGAACGGATTTTAATTTCGCCGCACTGGCTGATGCTCTTGATTGTCAGCGTGATTTTTATGGTGCAGGTATTATATACAATGACGGTTATCGCTCATTTTTAGTTCGCCCCTCAAAACGTTCCCCCACTCCGGGCCTGAATCAAATAACCCATGTCATTGTGACTCAAACCACGCAATTATCTCGTGAAGGGATGGAGAAAAGTGTCAAAGAAGCCGTAAAAGATCCATCAATTGGAATAGAAATTGCGTCAACGGCACTATCCTGCGGAGCCTGTATACTCACGGCTGTTGCATGTGCTGCGTCTATGACCGCCGTACCGCTTACTGGCGGTATGAGTACACCTCTGGCAGTATTCGCGACTGCCGGAACGATTGCTACAGCAGTACAGTGTGCTAATGGCCTATGGCGTTTGTATGATATAGGACTTAACGATGCCCAAAATGTTGACTGGATTGATCAGCAGGGATGGTACACGGCCACCTCCACTGCACTTGATTTAATTTCACTGGTCTCGCTTGCCGGTCCACTAAAAGAAGTGATCATGACATACAAGGTGATGAAATCGACCTCTTCAATGAAAGTGATCGACTGGTTAAAACGTTACCCCAGAATGGAGCGAGTTCGTCTGACTGAAGCTATCATAAAACAACTTAACCCAGGGATATCTAACAAAACGATGAAAGCGATGATCCGCGCAGGAAAATATCCCAGACGATATCCTACAGAAGGACTTCACAGAGAGTTAATAAAACAACTCATCAGCGCGATGACCAGCACAATGGCGGTTTCTGGAAGTGCGGTCAGTGGTGTTATACATTCACCGGAAAGTATCAGCACCTCCGGTGAATATGTTTTTGGGTTATTACAGTCTGTGGACACTATTAATTAAATGAATATAACGAGAGTATTATTGGGTGCACAGTTCCTGCGATTAATTCATGAAGGAAAACAAACTGACTGCTTGATCAAAAATGGAGGGGCGGCTTTACTCAAACAATCTACCCCGGAGCAGGAAAATGCACTCAATCTTCAATGGTTCAGACTTTCAAGCCCCAACCCTATTTCAATTGGGGTTATAGTTATGTTATTAGTAGCCTCCATCGCATGGGAATGGACGCCTATAATATATTTCTTCAACCTTCCTGTTGATACAAGCACGATATTATGTCTATCTATTATGCCTATTGCTGGTGTATACTCCGCTTTTATACCCTATGGATTAGGACGAGGTTATACCAGTGGATTAACCCTCATACGCTATTTTTATTTTTTTAATATATTATTAACATCAATCACCTTTATCCTAACACTCGTACAACCAGTAGAGTTTTATGAATTTATGAGGAAATTGAGTTTCTTCTCATTACAATTACTGATCCTTTATTTGTCTCGATACACTATAAATAGCAAATCATTTTATAGAATAATTTCATTTCTTCGCACTTTACGTCTGATTCTGGAAGCTAAAAAAGAAAGAGAAATGCTGCAAAAAAAATAGTAAATAATTCTCCTCGCATAGTGCTCTATTCTTATGATCATTCATCGCGCCCATATTAAGCATTCCTTAATTCAGGTATTACAACGTCTACATCAAGTAACTTATCAACAACATGAGTATTTTTTCGTCCTCAGGGAGATTATATGTCATTAAAAGGACTGCGCTTTACGTTAAATGTTGATGGTCAGGCAGAGACAGCGCTGGCCGTGGTAGATTTTACTCTTTACCAGCAATACTCTGGTCCATTTGTGATGGAGGTAAATGTTTCCAGTACTCAATTCACTCTAGTGGCTTCGGATTTTCTGGAAAAAAATGTCGTTCTGACTATCTGGCAAGGTAATACTCCACAACGCTATATCAACGGCATTGTCACTGCAATGGTCCAGGGAAATAACAACGGATGGCAGACAAATTATCATCTGACCATTTCCCCTCCACTTTGGCGCTGTGGTTTGCGCAAGAACTTTCGTATTTTCCAGCAACAGGACATCCAAAGCATCTCTGATATTCTACTGAGAGAAAATGGTGTAACAGAATGGAAGTCCCACTTTTATGAAAACCACCCGCCACGTGAATTCTGCGTACAGTACGATGAGTCAGATCTCGCTTTTCTGACACGATTGTGGTCTGAAGAGGGAATCTTCTTTTTTGAAAAACTGTCCCCAGACGCTAATGGGCCGCAGCAGACGCTGACTCTATGCGACAATGTTGCTGGATTGCACACCATACCCACTCCAATCCTATTTAACCCAAACGCAACAACGGAAGTCACCCCTAAATCCATTAGTTTGTTCCGCTATGAAGCTACTGTCACACACTCTTCAGTGCAGAGTCAGGACTACACCTTTAAAGTTCCTGGCTGGCCGGGACTCTATACTCATAAAGCTGGCAATCTTAACGGCCAGCGGTCACAGTACGAAATTTTTGATTATCCGGGCCGTTTTAAAGATGAACAACACGGTCAGAATTTCACCCGCTACAAAATAGATGGCTGGCGCAGCAGTGCCGAAACGGCCACTTGTGCCAGTAATTCCCCCAAACTATGGCCTGGTACACGTTTTACCCTGTCAGGACACCCAACAGCCGACCTTAACCGAGAGTGGCAGGTGGTGAGTAGTACGCTGACGGGGATACAACCTCAGGCACAGCACGGTAGTCAAGGACAGGGAACCTCATTCACCAACGATTTTACTGTAATACCAGCGGATCGAACCTGGCGTTCACAACCATCACCTAAGCCCAAAGTTGATGGACCACAAAGCGCTATCGTAACCGGCCCCGACGGAGAAGAAATTTTCTGCGACGAGCATGGTCGGGTTCGTGTGAAATTTCACTGGGACAGAAACAGCCCCAAAAGCAGTGAAGACAGCTCCTGCTGGATACGAGTATCGCAGGCATGGGCGGGTTCAGGATTTGGCAATCTTGCTATTCCTCGTGTGGGCCAGGAAGTGATAGTGGATTTCCTCAACGGCGATCCGGATCAGCCAATCATCATGGGACGCACCTATCACCAGGACAATCGTTCTCCTGGCGACCTTCCAGGCACAAAAACGCAAATGACCATTCGCTCTAAAACTTACAAAGGCGAGGGGTTCAATGAACTGCGTTTTGAAGATGCCACTGCAAAAGAGCAAATCTATATGCATGCCCAGAAGGACATGCAAACAGAGGTGCTGAATGACAAAACTACCACAGTAAACCACGACCATAACGAAACGGTGAAGAACAACCAGACGATCACTGTGGGTGTCGGGCAGACCATTAACGTTGGTAGCAAGAAAGAAGATGGACATGACCAAAAAGTCACAGTCGCCAATGATCAGACCATCACCGTACAAAATAATCAGAAGCTGGAAGTCACAAAGGATCGAGAGAAAAACGTCGGAGGCAACCAGACGGTCACCATCACGGGTAAAGATACGGAAACGGTGACAGAAGATCAGAATGTAACCGTCAAGAAAAGCTACACACTCAATGTCACTGACGATACAAAAATCATTTCGGGTAAATCCATTGAACTCATCTGCGGCCCCTGCTCCATCAAAATGGAGCAAAGCGGGACCATCACCATTTCCGGTCTGAAGTTTAACTTTACCGCCAATGGTCCGGTGGAAATCAAGGGCGAAGATGTGGACATCAACTGAGGAAACGCAAATGGAATTTCGTAATCTCACGCCATTCTCAGTGATGGAGTACGCGATGGACGATAAACAGGATGAACGGCATCGGGTGGTTGCCATGAAAACCGGTTTTCGTCTGCTACAGGACGCCGATGGTCAGTGGCTGGCGCAACTGATGGAGAACCCGCCGCTGCCGTTGTGTATGGAGGACGAATTCTCAGGGGAAATGAACCGCTCCCCGGTACAGCGCGAAAGCGACCTCGCCCCCCTGAAACCCGCCTGCGATATTATCATCAACGGAACAGCTCACACACCAGGCGACACTGCCATGCCGGAAATGACCGCAGGCGTGTTGATGCGCACCCCTTCCGGTGACGTGGTACTGAATAAGAAACTGCGGATATCCAATCTGAACAGAATCACGGCTCTGGTTACTCTTCCAGTAAGTCTGCCTGACACCAGACAACCACACTGAGCCATAGCGCCATACTGGCTGGGATATACTGGCTTCAAAACGGGCACGTTTGCTGTTGGTCAGGTCGTAATAATCAGAGTGGGTATCCGTTACCGGCCGACCATACCGATCCAGTTCGTCATGGTCATACAGACGTCCTCTCATCTTCCTGAGTGCTGTTTCTTCCAGAGTATGGAAACCTTTTGTCGAGTACCGATATCCCGTCAGACGAAGTCGGGTGCCTGTATCATTAAATATACGTGAATATAAAAAACGCACTGACTGACCGCGATAATCCTTTCCATTTGCGAGAGTGCTGTTGGCATGTGTTATATCGACGGAAAGCGCCCCCGGCCGTCCCATATCAATACCTGCACCGGACTGAACGGCCAGGTAATCCGGTGAATACTGTGCACCACCATAAAACGTTGTACCTCCCGGGCCGCCCCACACCAGTGTTCCTTGCATAAACAATGGATCACCATACCGGCTACTCATGCCACGAAAACGTGCCAGCGTCAGACCATACTTCATCCGACCTTTGCGAAGCAAAATGGGCATAGAGGTGTACGGAACGGTGAATACATTCACTTTTCCATTTGCCTCACTGACAGTGATACTGAGATCCCCACTGGCCGCCATCGGATTCAGATCATTAATCTCAAACGGCCCGGGTGGAACCGTGGCTTTATAAATGACATAACCATTCTGGCTGATGGTAACGTCAGCGTTATCGTCAGCCATCCCCCGAACAACAGGGGCAAACCCT
Organism: Citrobacter koseri ATCC BAA-895; assembly: GCF_000018045.1. NCBI lineage: Bacteria > Pseudomonadati > Pseudomonadota > Gammaproteobacteria > Enterobacterales > Enterobacteriaceae > Citrobacter > Citrobacter koseri. Next base: position 4,035,454 of record NC_009792.1, read on the forward strand.
CTCATCGAGTCAGGATACATATTGTCGTCTATTGTCAGTTGCCCCCCTCTGAAGCGAAGAGAATCAAAAATATCGCCTGATGTTGTACCTTCCCCGATTAACAACGCACTTTTAATCGAAACCAGTGGTCTTTCCACATAGGAATTTATACGCTGCCATTGCTGACGGCGACCATACCGACTTTCGTAATAGGTCCACGTATGAAAATCTCTCAGTCGCCACGCACCAACATTCAGTCCACTGTTGAGACTCAGAAAGTAGTTTTTGTCATTTTCCGAACGGGTAAAACGGTTGCTGCCGCTGAAATTGTAGTTCAGCAGAGCAGCGTTAATACCGTCATCCCAGAAAACCGGATCTATGTAACCTCTGGAAGTGTTTCGCACATACAATTGCGGGATACTGATATCGAGTCGCATCCCTGCGAAGTTAAATTTATAAAATGCACCAGAGATCTGTTTAGCCAGCAATATACAATTACTATTTTGCTGTCCATTCATATCTGGAAAAAGTTCAGTTCTGACTCCGATAATGCCTAAGTCCCCTGATGTCAGGCAGGGGAAAAGTCCTGTTTTATCTTTCACGCCTGCCTCAGACATGGAATTAGCAGGTAAAGAATTAAACTCAACTGTTTTTCGGTTGATAAATGAGCCATTCAAATAAATATCAACCTCATATGTTCCAGGCAATTGTGTCCCGTCCGCGCTGAAGTTCGATATATCCGCAATGGAACCATTACTGATATTCAGCAACTCCTTTGGGAAAATCATTTCGGCAGCAGTTTGTTTCAGGAAAAGAAAAAACGATACCGGAATAAATATTGCTATCGTTCTGAATAAATACATTACACGATGCCCTGTAAGTCAACAGCCAGTACGCAAATTATTTTATTTCGCCAGTCAATTCATTGGACATTCCACCGTGATCATTTATGACCTTATAGGTCAGTACCGAGGTATGTGTGGGTGAGGGAAATGTTTCATGCCCCATAGGAGGAACCATGACGTTCTTTGAGACTACTTTTCCGTTTACTGTTATCTTCACCATTGTTATGTAATACGGTGTCGGATTACTGACTGTAATCTCTGAACCATTGCGACTAAAATTCAGCTCAGAAGGCGCTTTTTCAACGGGCGGCAGTAGTCCATCCGGGCGCACAAACAATTTTATTCGTATTGCTGTGGCCAGCATCAGTACATTCCGTTCTTTCACTTCATCTTTATTAACGGCTGGTATGGCTTTTACTGTCAGGCGATAAAGCGACTCTCTGTCAGTGGGCAACGTTCCTCCCAGAAACATCAGTCTCAGGGCATTTTCATCCCCTGGGTTGCTGACAAAAAGTGGAGGCGTCAGGATGAAGTCACGGTTTTTCCCACCGGAAGCATCTTCCACCCATGACTGAATCATATATCGTTCCAGCTCTGAGGTGTTGCGAACCGTAATATTGGACTGTTTCTGATTCAGAGGGTAAATAATTCGGGTCTGATTCAACACTATCCCACCAGCGTATGATAATGCTGGCATAATCATACCTGCGAACAACAGGATAGCCGTTATAAATACATTCGGTACCAACAGGAACATAATCATACTCCTTCACCTCCCTCTCTCCTCCTCTCCCAGGAGAGGGGGAAGTGAAATTTTTTTATTCGTAATTCAGAGTAAAGTTTGCAACCGCATTTGCTTCACCGGCCTGGGTTATTGCCAACGTTGAAATATAACGGGCGGAGAATGGCAGGACATTGTTACCCTCATCAAGAGGTTTTGCGCTGGATGCCTGGGAACCATTCAGTTTCAGTGGAGTGCCGTTCTCGAGGATCTGAATCCCCACACCTGTAGTGGCAAAACCAGATGTGTTCAGAGTCTCATCTTCGCCATCAGCCAGAACATCGCCGGAGAATGTTACGCTAGCCGACCCCGCGCTTTCCCCACAATTTTCCAGGTCGATGGTGAAATCTTTAGGTGCAGTGGTACTGCCTGCCCCAGCAATAAATGCCGTCGTGGCCACGTCTCCAAGTTCAACAGCCTTACTACGGGAGCCGGAAGACAGTTCACAGGTTGCTTCAACGATATTGCCGGTGAACACAACCGAGCTAGTTTCCCCTTCAACGGCATGTGCAGAAGAAACCATAAATATCGCCGGGATAAAAATCGCAAATGTATTTATTTTCAAACGGTATTTCCTTTGTCCTTAGTGAATAGTAAATGTAATGTTATGCAGGCAATCATTCACCAACCGAGTATCGATACATCGGTAAAAATAAAAAATTAACATTGCTAAAAGTTCTCAACATAAAAGGTTTTTATTGCAATATTAATAATGAGATACAGCCATCGCTCTGAATGCCCACTAATAAAAATTAGCCACAATTACCCTTAGTGGTTACCTCAATAGTGGCAATCGGTTTGGGGCGGAGAACATCGTTCAAATCAGATCCATTCCCTTTGTTTTTACTTTCTTTCCATCGACATTAAATAAAACGGTATTTTGGTCTGTATACTTAAATGAGAATCACTTCTCACTAGATTTGCCTGCTTAAACAAGATTCAACAGTTTGAAATATTTACATTGCAGTAATACATCGATCATTTACCCCATTTTCCTGTCATGCCCAGGATTTTATTTCTCACGAAAAGCCCTTAACTGCTATTTTAGGGTGCTGGTTCGACCAGAATAACCCACCATAGCTAAATAGTACTTTCATCTGACATTACAGGTAAAAATCACTTTTTATAGTTAAAATCAGCGAAAGCATCAGTAGGCACACCCAAAAGTCACATCATATATAGTGTTATATTTTTTATAAAAACTGTAGAAAGTGATAAAACCGGTTAGCTGTAGCTAGCTCAGGAAGGCTCGAACAGTATGATCGAGTTCATCTACTCATCTTTTGACAGCGCATCCATTGCAGATGTGGCTGCACCAACGCCCGGCAGAGCCCCAGGTCCGCTACCGACCCGTCGATCACAGCAGTATGTCTGGTAGCCAATGACCACCTGAGTCATCGCGATATAAATCCATCTCCCGTCTCGTTTAGGCTATTATCGTTAGTATATATTGTATTCAGAATGACAACTTTCAGGATGAATATGAGTAAGTTACGCACTGCAATTATCGTGGATGATCATCCCCTCGCGCGTCTGGCTATCCGTGGAGTGCTGGAGAAACAGCGCATTACTGTAATCAACGAATATGAAGACGGGACGACTGCGCTGGAAGCGTTAACAAAAACGGCTGCGGATATTGTTGTCGTGGATGTCGAGATCCCCGGAGTGAATGGCGTCGAACTGGTAGAAAAGCTCAGAGCACGGCAGTTCACCGGCGTGCTGATTGTCGTGTCCGCGAAAAACGATCGTTACTACAGCAAACGTTGCGCTCAGGTGGGCGCTAACGCTTTCATCAGTAAAAAACAGGATATGGAAAACATTCTGGCCGCCATTAATGCAGCGCAAAATGGTTATAGCTATTTTCCTTTTTTCCTTGAAGCCCCCTCAGTTGCGTTAACCGATGCACAACGCCTGGAATCCCTCTCGGCACAGGAGATGAAGGTGATGGGCTATATGCTTAATGGTCTTGATAATTCACAAATTGGCGATGCAATGCATATCAGCAGCAAAACGGTCAGCACCTATAAAACACGGTTAATGGAAAAGTTAGGCTGCAAATCATTAATTGAGCTGCTCTCATTTGCCCACCAAAATAAGCTGACCTGATGATGAATAAATGGCCCATATTCGTGCTCATTGTTTTATCGATTACCGGGCGTGGCGTTCATGCCCAGGATGAGCTACCCGTTGAGCTGGAGTTGTCGGGCTACAATTACATTACGCCGGTCCCTGTTTATCTGAGTGAGGATGACAAGCGCTGGCTGAAGCAGAAAAAAACGCTTAAGGTTGCGGTTTATCAACCAGAGCAATCGCCCCTCGTGCAGACCACGCTTACAGGACGTTACCGTGGGATGAATGCCGATTATCTTGCGCTGATTCAGCATTCACTCAACACCCACATCAGCGTGACGGCCTGGAAAAATCAGGAATCGGCAATTCATGCGCTGAAAGCGGGCGAAGTCGATATGGTATTGACCGGTCTGGAGAGTCGCCCTTTCGCCGAAGAAGGCATTCTGTCCTCGCAGCCGCTGGTACATTCCTGGCCAAATTTAGTGACGTCGTTAGCCAATGTCATGGTTCCCTTGCAGAGTGCGCAAAGCACCCGGGTCGCTACTGTGAATCACTATCCTGATGAGGGGTTTATTCAGCAGTCATTTCCTAACGCAGAGATCATCAATTATCCCACCTATCAGGAAGCGCTCAGCTCCGTCGCGCATGGGCAAAACGCCTGGTTTGTTGGCGACTCACTGACAACCAGCACCTGGCTATCGCAGGAATTTAGCCTCGCGTTGACGACGGTGAAATACTGGCCTGAACCACAGAAAAAAAGCGCCTTTTTATTTTTGCCAACGCAGGAACGTCTGCTGACAATTGTGAATAACACGCTCAGCGCCATCGATGAAAATGTGCATGGGCAAATAGCCCAGTCAATGATCGATAAAGGCAATCTGTCCTTTCTGTTAGAGCCGCTTAACCTGACCAACCGAGAGAAACAGTGGCTGAAAAGTCATAACACATTGCGTGTCATCATTAACCCGTGGTTTGCGCCTTACACTATGGTCGACAGTAACCAGGAAACGCGGGGCGTGGTGGGGGATATCCTGAATCTGATCGGTCTGCAAACCGGTATGCAGTTTGAAACCATTGTCGTCAAATCGAATGAAGAAATGGTTTCTGAAATGAAGAAAAACAACTGGCATATTGTGCAGGCCGCAACCTACGACTTGAGCCGTGAAAACGCGCTCTCCTTTACCCATCCCTTTATTACCACCCAATTCGTCACCGTTGTCAGAAAAGAGAATACGCAGGAGACCACGCTACGGGCGGGGATGAGTGTGGCTATCGGCGCCGACCACGCGTTACTGGCAAAGCTTAAAGCCCAACACCCCGGCATCCAATGGAAAGAGGTGGAAAACTCCAGCGTAGCCTTGAATCTCGTGGCGACGGGAAAGGTGGACGCGGCCATTTCAAATCAGCTGACGGCCCGCTATATGAGCGAGCATTATTATCCCGATCAGCTCGCCTGGCTCCCGATTGCTGGTGAAGCGCCGGCGGCAATCAGTTTTGCCGTTCCCCGTTCTGAACCGGAACTTCGGCAGATCCTGGACAAAGCCCTGGATGATATTCCGCAAAAAGAGATTTTCCAGATCGTCAGTAAATGGATACGCCTGCCGGACGTCAAAATTGATACCTGGGAGTTGTATAACAGACCGTTCTATCTGGTGGCGATACTGGCGACGTTGCTGGTGGTGAGCAGCTTGCTGTGGGCCGTTTACCTGTCGCGGAAAGTCCGCCAAAGGAAACGTTCTCAACGCTTACTGGAGGCGGAACGAAACAAGGCACAGCAGGCCAATGAAGAGAAGCGGGAATTTCTTTCCCATATGAGCCACGAGATCCGAACGCCGGTCAGTGCAATTATGGGATTTCTGGAACTCTTGCAGCTCTCCCCCGCTCGCTTCAGCCCTGAGGACAAAGCATCGGTGGATCAGGCCGCCCAGGCCTCGCGATCATTGTTAAAACTGATTGGCGAGATCCTCGATCTGGAAAAAATTGAATCAGGACTCTTAGACACCGTTCCGCAGTGGGTAAATGTTGATGCTCTGATAAAAGAAAAAATGACGCTGTTTAGCGCACTGGCGGCCCAAAAAGGGATCGACCTGCGTTATGACTCGCGGCTGGACCCGCAAGAGGCGATGCATCTGGACCCCCAGTTGCTGGGGCAGGTACTCACCAACCTCATTGGCAACGCGGTTAAATTTACGCAGCAAGGGCATGTCAGGATTTCGGCGACAAAGTCCAACGCGATGCTGGCGCTCTCGGTGAGCGACTCCGGTCCGGGTATTAGCACTGAAGAACAGAACCGTTTATTCACCGCCTTTAGTCAGGGGAAAGCGGGTAAGCATCATCGCGGTTCGGGCCTGGGATTAGCGATCAGCCGGGCATTGATGACGCAAATGGGGGGAACCATCGCGCTGCAAAGCGAAATAAACCGTGGAACCACCCTGACGCTGAACCTGCCCGTGCAAACCTCGCGTGATATCACGCCGGTATCTATTGACGCGCCCCCACCCCCTCCCGTTATTCAGGGGACGCTGCGGGTATTAATCGTTGACGATCATCCCTCCAGTCGACTGCTCCTGAAACGCCAGCTTGCAACGTCAGGTATTGTTGCGGATGAAGCCGAAAACGGCGAAGAGGCCTTACGACACCTTCAGCAACAGCATTATGATTTGCTTATTACCGACCTCAATATGCCCGCAATGGACGGCATTGAACTTACCCGTCAGGTACGGAAATTTAATCGCGACCTCACCATCTGGGGGTTGACCGCCTCAGCGCAAGAACATGAACGCGAACGCTGTCTTGCGGCAGGCATGAATGCCTGTATTTTCAAGCCGATTACGTTATCGCAAATCTCGCACTTCCTTTCAGGGATGTGTGAGACAGCCAATACGATGTTTGATATCGAAATGCTGGGTATGCTGGCGCAAGGCAACCGGGCGCTCATGCTTACAGCGTTAAAAGATGCACAGCAGGAGAACCGCCGTGATTTAGTCGCCGCCCGACAAGCGGCGCATACTGAAGATTATCTGACCGTGAAGCGTCATATTCATCGCATTAACGGGACTGCCCAACTGCTGGGCGTTAAGGCATTGATGAAGGTAGCGCAGTCGCTGGAAGACAAACTACCTGACGCCATTTCCGCCGCAGACCTTGCCACAGACCTTGATCGCATCGACGCCTTACTTGATGAATTAGATCAGGCTATCGCAACATTCATTCCATAACCTTCCTACACGCGTAGGCGGCGCCTGACAGAAAAATAAGGTGCCGCTGATGTTGTCCCGTTGTTAACCAGGTAAAATTAGCCTTGTTCTGACGGAATATATTTCGTTAATTAAACCTGGGATATTTCCTAAGAAAAATCCATTTTTACCGTCATTTCAAGTTTCAACTATCAAATGACATCAAACCATTAAACCACACCTATCAATAGTGATAGTGTTAAATTTCATCTTTATGGCACATAAATAGTTTTTTATTTCAATAAAGACGGCAATCACTGGATCGTTGTTCTTTTGAAAGGGAACAAATAGAAGAAACGATCGTTTTTATGATTATATTCGAAATCCATTATTTTTGTGGTGTCATCTGATTTTATTTTCTGTAAATTTCACAAAGAAACATGAGGTGAATTTCTGGCGTTAAATAACCAAAGAGGGCATGCCAAAAAGGGAAGTTTTATGGATTTGTCAAACTCCGTTTTTTCTGATGATTATTTTTTTATCGTCGGTATCAGTACGCTGTTAACATCGGAGTTGATTGATGAAAATTACTACATAGTAGATGTTGAGACAACAAACCTCCTGCAGGTTAAAGAGCATTTTTTTGCAGACAGGAAGATTATTGCGTTTATAAGCAATGATCTTGACTACTATGCATTAAAACATCTACGGAGTATTACGTTTGTTGATAAGCGAAGCCGACTTAATGAAATTCTGTCCTGCCTGTTTGTCAATGATTCCCGATATATTTATCGGGTGAAGTACACGCTTTCAATGCGAGAAAGCGAAGTGCTCTCATGTATGCAAAAAGGGCTTGATGCGAATGAGATTGGTAAACAATTAGGTATGACGGTTAAGACATTTTATGCCCACCGGCGCAGTTTGGTTTTTAAACTTCAGGTCGGCAATCGTATATCTTTGTACCGAACTATCGCACGAGTAGAAAGTTATAAGCAGGACACCTGCGAACACAGTATTTCGTTAATCAGACAATGTCATTCGTCAGATAAGTATTTCACTGGAGGGAATTAGCACATTATTAATTAAAATTTAAAGCATCAGTATATTATTTCTTAAATATTAACTTAACTAACTGGATCTTATATGAAAAAGATTGCACTGATTTCCGCGATTTTATCGCTCTCTGTATTTCAGGCGGCAAATGCTGCTGACGGCGTAATTAGTTTTACTGGCAGCATCACCGGTACGGCCTGTGTGGTGGATACCTCTGCGATTGCGCAGCCTGTCAACCTGGGGACTGTCGCGACAACCGCATTCTCAGGCGGTAGCGGAGCAACGGCGGCGGCAAAGCGTTTTAATATTGTGCTGAAATCCTGCCCGGCCAGCATTTCCAACGCCAGTATTCGTTTTGATGGCATCACCGACACGATTAACCCTTCTATTTTAGCACTGAGCAATGGGCAGACAGCGTCGAATGTTGGTGTCGCGATTTATGAGCAGGACAACTCAACGCTGATCCCTGTGGGTTCCGCATCCTCCAGCGTAGCGCTGGAAGAAGATGTTGATAACACACTGACTTACTTTGCCAAATATATGGCAACCGGCGCTGTTGGCGCGGGTACGGCAAACTCTTCAACCGCGTTTACCGTTATTTACCAGTAAAAGCAGGGCCCTTCGCGGCCCTGAGTAATTCACTCAGGATCTCTTCATGTTTCAGAAAGTCTATAAAAAGATTGCCGTTGGTCTTTTGTTTATCTCCGCAACGGCAATAAGCGGCGTGGAAATAGGCGGCACCCGGCTTATTTATAACGGCAGTGGCAATCAGGCGGCAATCAGCGTTAACAATCCAGATAACAAGCCGTATTTAATTCAGTCATGGGTAAGCAAAAGTGAAAATGGCGACGACAGTGACAATGCATTCATCACCACACCGCCTTTATTCAAATTAAATTCGCAGGCGCAGAATTCAGTACGCGTTATGTTATCAGGCGACACGCTCCCTACGGACAGAGAAAGTGTTTACTGGTTGAATATTAAAGCAATCCCTTCGTCATCACCGGATGCTAAAAATGAATTATTGATTGCGGTCAAAAGTAAAATGAAGCTGTTTTATCGTCCGGCAGGATTAAAAGGCGACCCTTCACTTGCGTATCAGCAGCTAACGTTTTCAAGCGTGGGTGGAAAGTTAAGTGTGCATAACCCCTCGCCGTATAGCGTGTCGCTATACGACATCAAGGTGAATGGGAAACAACTAGCAAAACCTCCAATGGTTTTACCATTTCAAACGGTATCGCTACCTCAGTCGGCGGTAACGGGTGGTGAAGTATCGTGGCGTGCGATTAATGACTTCGGAGGCATTACGGCTGAACATAAATTTAAAATGTAGGTTACAAAGCCATGTTTCATGTCAATGCAGTTTCGGGTTTTGCTAAATTAACTCGGTTATCCACACTTATTTATCTGTGTACGCATACTCCTGCTGTACTGGCTGGCGATTATTTCTCTCCAGATTTTATTGAAACCCGTGGAAATATCCCGCGTGATATTGATATTTCTCGTTTTAATGAAGCTGACGGGCAGGTGCCTGGCGTCTATCACGTTGATGTCTATGTAAATGGAAATTATCTGGCATCACAGGATATTTCATTTATTGACAGTAAGAGTGGGTTAATACCGGTGTTGACTCGTGCAGATCTGGTGCAATGGGGCGTTAAGCGCAATGCACAACCTGAATGGATGCACATGGCAGATACCGCGAACGTTGAACACCTCAGCAAACTGCTTCCCGGCAGCCAGCTTATTTTCCAGTTTGACGGGATGCGCCTGGATCTCTCCGTACCGCAGGAGTATCTACAGCGCGATCCCCGGGGGTCGGTATCGCCTGAGCGGTGGGATGACGGACTGAATATGCTGTTCCTGAACTACAACTTCTCAGGCGCTAACACGCATGGCAGCGACAAGTCGAGTAACGACAGCTATTTGAACCTGCGTAGCGGTATTAACGTTGGGCCCTGGCGATTGCGTCATTACGCCACTTATAACAACAACGATGGCGCTGGTCACTGGAACACCCTTGGCACATCTCTGGAGCGTGACATTAAGGCTCTGAAAAGTCAGTTCAGCATAGGCGATGGTTATACGCAGGCCGGTGTGTTCGACAGCGTGAATTTTCGCGGCGCGCAGCTTTATTCAGATGACAGCATGATGCCGGAAAGCGTCCGTGGTTTTGCTCCCGTGGTACGCGGTATTGCACAGACCAACGCGCAGGTCACCATTCGTCAGGGTGGCAACGTTATCTGGCAATCTTATGTGCCGCCAGGCCCGTTCGCGATTGACGATCTGTACCCGACCACCGCCAGCGGCGATCTGGAAGTGGCGGTACGTGAGGCGGATGGATCGGTGCATCAGTTTATTCAGCCATTTTCCGCGGTGCCGGTGATGCAACGCGAAGGTCAGTTCAAATATGCGCTGGCAGCAGGGAAATATCGCGCGGCAAACAGCAAAGATAAAGAGCCGGAATTTCTACAGGGCACGCTGAGCTACGGTTTACCCTGGGATAGCACGATATATGGCGGCACGCTGGCATCCGCAGATTACTGGGCCGGAGCACTGGGGATCGGAAAAGGGTTCGGTGAATTCGGCTCGCTCTCTTTTGACGCCACTTTCGCCCGTACGCAACTGCCCGGCAAGACAGAAGAAGGCGTGTCGTTACGCGCGCAATACGCCAAAGACTTTGCTTCGACAGGCACCTCATTCAGTTTGATGGGCTATCGCTATTCCTCATCAGGTTTTCGTGATTTCCAGGAAGCGAACGGGGATGTGAATACCTTTCGAATGGGGAGCGACACAATACGTGAAGGCAACAGCTGGCGCTATGAACGGAACAAACGCAGCAAGGCGCAGGTGACTCTGAACCAGCGACTTGGCGACTGGGGAAATATAAACCTCTCCGCCTGGCAACAGGATTACTGGGGCGGCGACACCGAGCGCAGCGTTAACGTGGGTTACAACACAAGCATAAACAATATCAACTACGGCCTGAACTACAGCTATTCACGCGGCCCCTGGCACAATGAAAACGATCATATCGTCTCTCTGACGATGCAGATTCCGCTCTCACGTTTCCTGCCAGACAGCTGGATGACGGTATCCGGGAACAGCAACAAAAAAGGCGATACGACTTCGCAGGTGGGGTTATCCGGTTCAGCGCTGGAAGATAAAAACCTGAGCTGGAACGTACAGCAGGGCTACAACAGCAAAGGCTCGGATGCGATGGGAAGCGCTTCCGTCAATTACAAGGGACGTCATGGCGAGTATCAGCTTGGTTACAACTACTCTCGCGATAACCGCCAGATGTCGGTTGGGGCGATGGGCGGCATTGTGGTTCACCCTTACGGCGTCTCGGCCACGCAGCCTCTTGGCGAAACTATGGCACTGGTGAAAGCGGACAACGCGGCGGATGTAAAAGTGGCGAATAACAGCGGGATTTACACCGACAGCAGAGGTTTTGCCGTGGTGCCGTATGTCACGCCGTATCGGCAGAACAGTCTGTCATTGGATACCGCATCGCTGAACCCGCATACCGATGTGCTGAATGACACCTACACCGTTGTACCGACCAAAGGCGCGCTGGCGCTGGCTGATTACCCTACCGTCACCGGTTATAAGGTCATGCTTCAGTTCACCGGGAAAGAGATTCCGTTTGGCGCGACGACCCGTATTAAAAATCACGACAACATTCCAGAAGGAATGGTTGACGATCGCAAACGCGTCTGGCTCAACGGCGTACCGGAAAACGGGACTGTGATCGTTAACTGGGCCGAGGGAAGTTGTCAGGCAACGTATCAGATAACGCAGATCGCTGACAAACCGCAAACAGTCATCGCGCAATGCCACTGATCTGGAGAGAAAGAAAAATGTATCGAATTTTAATCAGCTTAATTTTTACCTCGCTGGGATTATTTTCACACACCGCCCTGGCGTGGAACTGCACTACGGTTACGTCAACAACAACGATCTCGCCGCAGAATATAACTATCTCGCGGGATCTCCCTGTGGGCTCAATAATAGGAACACAGGTTATTACACCGACAATTAATGCCTTTAACTGTTGGGACTCCGCTGAGGGCGTTATATCCAGGCAGATTTTTGGTATCAGAGCCATTGGCACATTCGATTCGTCACTCAACGGGCGTCAGATATATAAAACGAACATTAGCGGCGTGGGGTATTCCCTGTCCGCCGCAACGACAAAATGTGCCGCAGGCATCGTGACCGTTACGGGAAGCAATACCATACGGGGAGACATAAATACCGCTAAGCTCTGTGAAAATATGGCGGGAATGGTGAACAGCAATTTGGATGGCGTGGTTATCGTGACGTTTTATAAGACGGCAGCCGAAACCGGGTCTGGAACAATAACGGCAAGAACCGTGGGATCGCTGGTTATGTTAAATAACGCGCTGCTGTGGCATTCACCCGAATCTTCCGTCAATATCAACGCGTTCACGGTTACCACGCCAGCCTGTAATCTACAAACGACGTTTATCCCCGTAAATATGCAGGACGTGGATAAACAAGCCTTTAATGGCAAAGGCACCACACCGGGAGACGCACACACGCAGTCTTTCGATCTGCCGATGGTTTGTAATGCCGGAACAAAGGTCAGCGTTAAGATGGAAGGCGATATTTTTGATGCGAGCAAAGGCGTGCTGAAAACCATTGGCGGAAATAATGCCGCCACGGGCGTGGGGATCCAATTACTTTATAACAATCAGCCGATGGCGCTGGGTTCTGATGTCGCCGTTGGCACCTCATCCTCCGGCGGCGGATTCACGGTGCCGCTGAAAGCGCGTTATTACCAGACCGGAGACACCATCACGACCGGTGCAGCGAATGGCGTTTTGTCATTTACCATGACATACCAATAAGGCAGTGAGGGGGCGGCAAGACCGAAGCTGACCACGTCCCCTCGCCATTTATTTTACTGGTTTTCCGTGGCGGTCGCCGGATTACGCAATTGCCCTATCAGCCGCTGCATGTTGTCCTCACAGGAAATCCCGTCAGGCCGGTTTGCAATACTGGCGATCAGACTCAGCAACTCGCTCTTGCTCTCTTCAAGCTGCTTCTGCATGAGTTCAATCTCCGCGATACGCTTCTCCAGGGATTGTATCAACCCCTCGTGATCCCACTTTTTCTGCTCCTGCGGTAAAAAGCAGCGGATCTGCCCAAGTGAAAAACCGGCACGCTGAGCGTTATCAATAATCTTCAGCAGATTCGCCACCTCCGCCGAATAATTACGATACCCGTTGCTCTGACGCTGAGGAGGACTGATCAGCCCTTCTGCTTCGTAAAACCGAATACGGGAGGGCGTAAGCCCCGTTACTTTTGCCAGTTCACCAATCTTCATACCGTTTACAGACCTCTCTTGACCTTAAAGTTAACTTTAAACTTATACTCTCTAAACGGTCAACAGAAGATCGTTGCCGGACGAGCGCGCAGGCCCTGACGTTTCTCCTTTTTCCGGGAGCCGACGTCCTGGCGCTACGCGCAAGACAAGTCTCTCCCTTTAACAACTTACTGAACCGGAGAAACGATATGGGTTACGTAACAACCAGCGATGGCGTTGATATTTTCTATAAGGACTGGGGACCGAAAGAGGGAAAAGTGATCTTCTTCCACCACGGCTGGCCGCTCTCCAGCGACGACTGGGATGCTCAGATGCTGTTTTTCGTGGACAAGGGGTTCAGGGTCGTCGCGCACGACAGGCGTGGTCATGGACGTTCCAGCCAGGTGTGGGACGGTCATGACATGGATCATTATGCCGATGACGTTGCCGCAGTCGTTAAGCATTTAGGCGTCCAGGGCGCAATGCACGTCGGGCATTCAACCGGCGGTGGCGAGGTCGTGCGCTATATCGTGCGTCACGGCGAGGATAACGTCTCCAGGGCCGTGCTGATCAGCGCAGTTCCGCCATTGATGGTAAAAACCGACAGCAATCCGCAGGGTACGCCCCGGTCGGTGTTTGACGACTTCCAGGCGCAGTTGGCCGCCAGTCGGGCGCAGTTCTATTACGATATCCCTGCGGGTCCTTTCTATGGCTACAACCGTCCGGGTTCCAGTCCGTCTGAGGCGGTCATCTGGAACTGGTGGCGTCAGGGAATGATGGGGGGAGCCAAAGCGCACTACGACGGTATCGTCGCGTTCTCGCAGACGGATTTCACGGAAGATCTCAAGCGCATCACTATCCCGGTTCTGGTTATCCACGGCGATGACGATCAGGTCGTTCCCTACCATGATTCCGGCGTACTTTCAGCCGGGCTGCTCAAAAACGGTACGCTGAATACGTACAAGGGAGCCCCGCACGGCATCCCCACCACGCATGCAGATCGGGTCAACGCCGACCTGCTGGCCTTTGTGAATAGTTGATATACCAACCACGACGGATGGGCTGGCAAGTCAATTAGCAAAAAAAGGGGTCGCGGGCGGCTGCATTCCAGTTTAAAACATACGAACCTATGTTGAGGAGTCTGACCATGCTGGATCACCGCCCGAACCCACAGGATGATCGCCTGCGGCAGGACACCGCATCGTTGCGTCACGAAATTACCGCAAAAGTCAGAACATATACCGAACATCAGGAGCGGGTCGTTTGCCCGTTCCCCGGTCTGAGCGTTGCTGAACTCCACGGCCCAATGCCGCCGCTTTCTTATATTTACCAGCCCAGCGTGTCGCTGATCCTCCAGGGAGAAAAGCGCGTCACGTTAGGCGATACGGCCTATGTGTACAACGAATCCCGTTTTCTTCTGACGGCGGTCAATCTGCCAACCGTCGCCGAAGTGATGCAGGCCAGCGCCGAGCGTCCTTTTATATCGCTGTTGCTGGAACTGGATTTATCTGTTGCGCGTGAAGTATTGGTTGATATGGAACAGCACGGCAATGACGTGGGATTCGCAGGTGAAGGACTCTCGCTCAGCCATGCCGACCGCTTTTTGTTTGACGCCATACTGCGCTACATCACGCTCGCAGAACGCCCGCAGGATAAAGGGTATATCGGCAACCTGATTCAGCGGGAAATTCTGTATCGCATTTTAACCAGCCCGGCAGGTATGACGCTGCGGGAAACCGTACTGACAGGATCGAGCAGCCAGAGGATATCTTCCGCAATCAACTGGTTACGCACGCACTATTCCCAACCATTAAAAATGGAGGATCTGGCCGGGATTGCAGGAATGGGCGTTTCGACGCTGCATCACCACTTTCGTCGCATGACCAACATGAGCCCGTTGCAGTATCAGAAGCAATTACGGCTCCATGAAGCCAGACGCCTGTTGTTGTCAGATAATGTGGATGCCTCGACAGCGGCCATCAGAGTGGGTTATGAAAGCGTCAGTCAGTTTCACAGGGAGTACAAACGCCTGTTTGGCATCACGCCAATCGGCGATAAAGTGCAGTCGCTGAAAGGCGCAGAACGCGTCCGGGAAGCAGGAACGTTGACCGGGATACCGCGCTGATACACGCATATCGGACCGCAAAACAGCCGATCCGATATGTGTTGCTTACCGTCAGTTCGACAGTGAAGCCATATCAATCACAAAGCGGTATTTCACATCACCCCGCTCCATACGCTCAAAAGCCTGGTTAATCTGCTGGATATCGATGATCTCACACTCCGGGTACACACCTTTACGGGCGCAGAAATCCAGCATCTCCTGCGTTTGTGCAATCCCGCCAGACGGTGAACCCGTGATGCGACGACGCCCCAGAATCAGCGGCAAGGTGCTGAACCCTTCCATATTCCCCAGATTACCGACAATAACCAGCGCCCCTTCCACATCAAGTAGCTGAACATAGGGTGAAACATCATGGCGCGTCGGGATGGTGTCAATAATCACATCAAAAGAGGACGCCGCGTTATTCATCGCCTCTGCGGAGGTCGAGAGCAGAACGTGTTCGGCGCCCAGCTCATGCGCCTCTTTCGCTTTTGACTCACTGCGGGTGATAACCGTCACCTCTGCGCCCAAAGCGGCCGCCAGACGAACCGCAAGGTGCCCCAGGCCACCGATGCCAATCACCCCTACGCGCGAGCCGGGGCCAACGTTCCAGGTCCGCAGCGGCGAGTAAACGGTGATGCCCGCGCAAAGCAACGGCGCCGCTCTGGCCGGATCAAGGCCTTCCGGCAGATTCAGGACAAACTCCTCGCGAACCACGATATGTTTTGAGTAACCGCCGTAAGTGACGTCTCCTGAGATGCGGTCACGCCCGTTATAGGTCACCGTCGGAAACTCACGGCACATTTGCTCTTCGTGCCTGCGGCACTGATCGCACTCCTGACAGCTATCGACAAGGGTTCCGACCGCCACCTGTTGCCCGACCTGATAACGCGTCACTTTACTGCCGACATCAATCACCCGGCCAATGATTTCGTGTCCGGGAATACAGGGGTAAATCGTCGCGCCCCACTCTTTCCAGTCGTCACGGGTTTGATGCAGATCGCTGTGACAGACGCCTGACCACAGGATCTCGATCGCCACATCATTGGCACGCAATGCGCGTCGTTCAAACGTAAAAGGGGCCAGTGGCGTAGTCGCGTTTAATGCAGCATAACCGATGGTTTTCATAGCAGCTCCAGTTGTTTGTTTTCCACCTGAAACTGTAGCGGTTTGATGAATGGCAGAGTGAGCCTAATCCTGCCGGATGATTGCCTGATACTCCCGACAGAACGTCTGTCACGCATCCCCAGGCATTGAATGGCCAGGGCGGACGCTGGCGCATCACGCCCAAGGCTCTTTTTCAGAAGAGGCTATTCCCCTTTTTCCACAATTAACGGCTCGATATCGCTCTCTTTTTTGATAACCAGCGAATCATCGCCACGCAGACACGTACCGCCATAGTTGCCGCCAACGGTGAAAGTGCAGACCTGAATATACTTCCCGGCCACGTTTGGCAGGCACCACAACTGCTGGTAAATGTTTTTCTGCGCGGCAAATTTCCCACTGGTTTTATCGAGTAACTCTTCCTGATGGCTCACCAGATCGATATTGCTGCCGCAGCGCCCGGCGATCGGTTTCACCGCATAGCCGGTGCGCGCCAGTTCGTCATTAACCGTGAAATCGGTATCCAGCAAATAGCGGTGATGCGGGAAGAGCGACCACAGGATAGGCAAAATAGCCTTATTACCGGGGATCACCGTCCACAACGGTTCAAACACCAGCACTTCCGGTCGCAATAGCACATCAATCAACCGCACTTCATTTTCAGGATGGCCGGTACGAATCGGCACGGCGGCGTATTCCGTCTCGCTGACTTCACGCACCTGTTCAATTGCAGTTTCCCACGCCCAGGTTTTCCAGACGCAGTTCACCAGGCGGCCATCGCCGTCAATCAGCTGACCGGCATCATCCCAACGCAGCGCATCCAGTCCCCGGAGAATTTTGCTTTCAAACCCGGCCTGGCGCAGCGCCTGCTGCATAAACTGGGCGTGATAGTTCTCCTCAATATCCTTATCCTGCATGATGTGGACGAAAGGACGCGCTAGGCTGTGTTTCCATGCGCCCGCCAGTTCGTTGATCAACCCTTCCGCCGGATTATGCCCCTTCCCGGTGTAGCCCTTTTCGGCCCAGCGTTCGAGGATCAGCCCCGCTTCGGTATGGCATGATGCGGAATCGGCGTTGTACTCGTACACCTTCAGGCCGCGTTCATCCATACAGAAATCCATACGACCGGTGATCATATGGTGGCGACGACGCTGCCAGGAGAGGCGCAAACGCGGCCAGAGGATTTTCGGAATATCGAACAGCGCCAGCAGGTTATCGTCTTTCAGCACCTTGTCGGTGGCATGCAGGTACATCAGATGCAGCTCGTTGGTGGCTTTAATCAGCTCCTGCTCGGCGCTTTCCGTAATGGTAAAATACTGATGCGGGTCCTGATTAATCACATGTCCGTTCGCCAGCACATAGGCTTTTTGCAGCGGGTCCCGCTCATCCAGCCATTTGCCGTCAAACTGCCCTTTCTCTTCCAGCCGCGCGCCGCGAATCTTCAGTGAATCATTGGCGATGTCTGGTTGAGGCAGGCTGTACTGCGTGTCCTCGGTCTGAATCATCCAGCCGAGGATCGTGGTGTCGTCAAAGGTATCGCGCAGGGTATAGCAGCCGTTTTCCACCACCATATCCAGCTCGCGGGTCCACTGTTGCCCTGGGGGCAGCGGCGTGTGGATCACATTCTGTTCGGCGATACGGATCTTGTTGTCCAGCAACTGGGTAATGATCGCCACATGGCCGGTATCTTTAAACTCGCCGCCGTTTTGCCAGATAAGCAGCGCGCCAGCGACCGGCGCGCGGGGCGAACCATTGGGGAACGCCTGTAACGGCAGGATGTTGTCGTTCACCACTTCGCGCAGGAAACGCAGCGAGAAGATCTCCCACGCCATGCCGACATCCGTGAACACAACCCCATAATTGAGAAAGAGAAAGCGGCGGGCGAACTCAACGCACTGCCATTTATGGCCCATATACTCGTTGCCGATGTAGCTGCGAAACGCGGCATCATCGCTGTATTCCCGTGGGTCGAGGGAGCTGTAATCTGAAGAGTAGATTGCTACGCCACCGGGGGCGTAGCCCAATAATGTCCCGAATGGGGCATCCTGACGGGTCGTTCCTTTGCTCATGCACCTTACCTCAAAACAATACAGCCTGAGCAGTATGGCGTGAATTTTTCGCTCTGCTTGCCTGCTCAATAACACTAACCGGACAGAGGTCGATTCATCATACACCTCTACCCGGCCAGACGGCGCACAGAGACAAAAAATTCATAGCGGGAACGATGTTATGTTTTATTGATAACCACCGGCACGCTCTTATAGGCTGGCGTCAGGCTTTCGCTATCGACCGCATCCAGAGACAACAGCACATTCGCTTCCGGCAGATAGGCGCCAATCGATCCTGCCGCCATGTTGTAGATCACGACCGTCAGCCCGCACATCGCGCGATCCTCACAAGGGCGGCCATGATCGTCCAGCGCCTGAATGGTCACCACATCGCCCTGCGCCAGACCGCGCACTCTGGCTTCTGCCGCATTTAAAAACACGACGTCACGGCGGCCGGTAATGCCGCGATAACGGTCATTCAGACCATAAATGGTGGTGTTGTACTGATCGTGGCTGCGCAGCGTTGCCAGCACCAGCGCATCAGCGGGTTGCTGCTGACGCTCAACGGCGCGCTGCTGGCTAACGACAAAGTTGGCTTTGCCATTCCCGGTATGCCACTCACGGCGCGAGGCAGGCGTGTCCATGCGAAATCCGCCCGGCGCGGCAATGCGGGCATTGTAGTCATGAAACGCCGGAATAACGGCTTCAATGGCGTCGCGGATCAGAGCATAGTTTCCCACCATCTCTTCCCAGTTCACCGGCGAACGCGTAAGCGTGGCGCGTGCCATTCCCGCCACAATCGCAGGTTCCGATTTCAGCCACGGCGAAGCCGGTTTCAGAGAGCCGCAGGAGGCGTGCACCATCGACATCGAATCCTCGACGGTGACGGACTGAATCCCCGTCGCCTGAAGGTCGCGCTCCGTTCTGCCCAACGCGGGCAGCAGATAGTTATGCTTCGCCAGCAGCAGGTGAGAGCGGTTCAGTTTGGTTGCCACATGCACCTGCATATCCAGCTTTTGCATCGCCGCAAACGTCCGCTGCGGCTGCGGCATCGCCACGGCCAGATTGCCGCCCATGCAGATTAACGCCTTAGCCTCGCCCCGCTCTATCGCCCGAATGCTCTCCACGCTGGCGCGGCCGTGTTGACGAGGAACGGTAATGGCAAAACGCGCTTCAAGGCGTTGCAGGAAGGCGTCCGACGCCGCTTCGTTAATCCCTACCGAACGGTCGCCCTGCACATTGGAATGCCCACGCAACGGGCAGATACCCGCGCCCGGCTTTCCGATATTGCTTTTCAGCAACAGCAGGTTAACCAGCTGCTGCACATTCCCGGTGCCGTTTTTATGCTGGGTGATCCCCAGGCCGTAGCAAATGATGGTGGCGCGCGATTTATTGTAGCTGTGCGCTAAATCTTCCATCTGGCTGCGCGTCAGACCTGAATCCGCTTCCAGTTCCGCCCAGTGGCACTGGCGCAGGTCATCATACAGCGCCTGATAACCGGCGGTATGCGCAGCAATAAACTCATGATCGAGGCAAGGCTGCTGGTTTAGCAGCACCCGCGCCTCATCCATTTCAATCAGCGCCTTCATCATGCCTTTGAGCAGCGACGCATCGCCGCCCATTTTCACTTGGTAGTAGCTGCTGCTGAGTTCGGTCGCCTGGCCGGTAAGCATCTCTTTAGGGCTTTGCGGGAAGCTAAAGCGCTCAAGTCCTCGCTCCGCCAGCGGATTGATAGCGATAATTTTGGCGCCGCGCTTTGCCACATCGCGCAGCGTGGTCAGCATACGAGGATGGTTGGTTCCCGGATTATGCCCGATGCAAATCACCAGATCGCAGTGGTCAAAATCCGCCAGTTCAACGGTGCCTTTCCCCAGACCAATAGCGCGCGTCAGCCCTGCGCTGGTCGGGCCGTGGCACATATTGGAACAGTCCGGGAAGTTGTTGCTGCCGTATTCGCGGGCAAACAGCTGATACAGGAACGCCGCTTCATTCGAGGTTCTGCCGGAGGTATAAAACTCTACCTGTTCCGGGGAGTCGTAGCTGCACAGGCGTTCGCCGATTTCCTGAAACGCGATGTCCCATTCCACGGCTTGCCAGGTATCGGTTACGGCATCATATTTCATCGGGTGCGTCAGGCGGCCAATATTTTCCAGCGCGTAATCACTGTACTGCCATAAGGTGGACACCGGATGACGACGGAAAAACGCCGGTGAGGCTTTCTTGCTGGTGGTTTCCCAGGAGACCGCTTTGACGCCATTCTCACAAAGTTCCATCGGCGCCCGATGGCCAGGGTCAGGCCATGCGCAGCCAGGGCAGTCAAAGCCTTTGACCTGATTCATTTTGAACATCGCGATAATATCGCGCGTGACGGCCTTTTGGGAAAACACCGACGCAGAGACCGCCTTCACGGCTCCCCAGCCGCCCGCCGGGCCCTGATAACCGCTTACTCCTGGAACACCATTTTTCATTGTTACTGCTTATTCACTGCCAATTTTTAATGGCGAGTACGGTAACAATTTCCGTCTGATATTGATTTCCTCTTGATGGAGTACAGGCGGGCTACAATTAACGAGTTATATTGTGTTCCCCTTCCAGCGAAAAAACCGGCGCTTAATGTCCCAATCTGTTAAACCGCATGGCCTCCGACTGCTACACTGCTTCAACACACCAACCCAGAAGGCAGGTCAACATGTCAGAGAATACTTATCAACCCGCGAAAGTATGGACGTGGGATAAATCCGCAGGCGGCGGCGCATTCGCCAATATCAACCGTCCCGTTTCTGGCCCGACTCACGACAAGACGTTGCCCGTCGGCAAGCATCCGCTACAGCTCTACTCCCTGGGAACGCCAAACGGCCAGAAAGTGACCATCATGCTGGAGGAGTTGCTGGCGCAGGGCGTGACGGGCGCAGAGTATGACGCCTGGCTGATTCGCATTGGCGACGGCGATCAGTTCTCCAGCGGTTTTGTCGATGTGAACCCAAACTCAAAAATCCCGGCGCTGCGCGACCACTCGCAAAACCCGCCGCTGCGTGTCTTTGAGTCCGGCGCAATCCTGCTCTACCTGGCGGAAAAATTTGGTTATTTCCTGCCGCAGGATCTCGCTAAACGTACCGAAACCCTGAACTGGTTATTCTGGCTCCAGGGGGCGGCGCCGTTCCTCGGCGGCGGCTTTGGTCACTTCTACAACTACGCGCCGGTGAAAATAGAGTACGCGATCAACCGTTTTACGATGGAAGCCAAGCGTCTGCTGGACGTGCTGGATAAGCAGCTGGCGCGTCATCCGTATGTGGCGGGCGATGAGTACACTATTGCCGATATGGCTGTCTGGCCGTGGTTTGGCAGTGTCGTGCTCGGCAACGTGTATGACGCCGCAGAATTTCTGGATGCGGGAAGCTATAAGCACGTACAGCGCTGGGCGAAAGAGATTGCGGAACGTCCGGCGGTCAAACGCGGGCGCATTGTGAACCGCACCAACGGGCCGCTCAACGAGCAGCTTCATGAGCGTCACGACGCCAGCGACTTCGACACACAAACCGAAGATAAGCGTCAGAGCTAAACCGTGACGCCGGATGAGATTTTAACGTCGCCATCAGGCGTTATATTGCCTGATGGCGCTCCGCTTATCAGGCCCACGGGTTTGTGATAGTCGGCGTTTAATTAAACCCATGTTGCACGAGAATCAGTCCTGCCGGAGTGGAAAGCAGAAATTCGGCAAGCGGTTTTCCGCGCGCCGTCAGACAGGCAAACGCATACTCAGCGATCGGATTATACGGTTCAGGAATATCAACCACGCACAGGGTACTGATTTGCCGCAGTCTGGGGGCATAGCTGGCATAACCAATAAAAACATCCGTGTAATCGTGGTCGATTAACCATTGCGCCGCCAGCGCTCCGGCGGGAAGCGGCAAAGAATCGCGGCCGCCGACCAGCGCCACAGCACGCGAGCGGATCGCCTCGCCGACGGCTCCCATTCGCGAAAAAAGCTGTTGCGTGTAATCACCGGAAGGATCGCAGCCCGGCGTTGATGTGCCAATTCGCAGATCCTCGCGCATCAGCAGCGACCGCCAGTCGTCGCCCTCCCGCATAGCGTCAGCACGCACGGTCAGGCAGAGGCGATTCAGCGCAAAGGACGAAACCGACAGCGCCCGCCCGCTCGCCAGCAGCGCCTGCGGATGCGCCACATTAGCCGAGGCGAAAAAGTCGCACGGCTCACCGGCTTCAATCCGTTCACGCAGCAATCCCGCCGGGCCGAAATCACAGCGGATCGTCTCTGCCTGAAAACAGGCCATTAGCGGTTGCCAGACGGCACGCAGGCTGCCTGCGGCAAGGATTTTCATCAGTCAACGCCCTGATAGTCAGTGCGATAAAAACGCTGATACCAGTCATTGGCGACCTTGCGCATATCAATATCCTGGAATTTCTGCGGATAGAGTTTTTTCGCCATCCACAGCTCGCCAATGCCCATCGCTTCCGGCATCGGATAGCCCCAGGCCTTCGCGTAGTCCGGCATCAGATAGACGCGATGATTTTTCACCGCATCAATCACCTGCCACTGCGGGCTTTGCAGGATCTCATCCACCACTTTCGGATAGCGATCCTGAACAAAAATCACCTGCGGATTCCAGGCGATAACCTGTTCCATTGCGACCTGCTTAAAGCCTTTGATGGTCGATGCCGCCACGTTCAACGCCCCCGCGTGCGCCATCATCAGGCCAGTATATTTACCGGAGCCGTAGGTGGTCAGTTCCGGGTTCGCCATATAGGCGCGAACGAGTTGATCTTCCGGGATGTCTTTCAGGCGATCGCTCACCATCTTGCGCCCCTTATCCATTGCGGCAATCAGCGCTTTTGCTTCGTCAGGTTTATTGACGATATCGCCAATCAGCGTGATCCCTTCACGCAGCCCTTGATCGTAAGCCTGCTCTTCATCCGTCATTGTCGGGTTCATTTTAGCCTGTTCGCCCGACGCATCATGGCGCAGAGAAATCGCCACCACCGAAATGCCCAGGCTGCTGATTTTGTCGATCATTTCCTGCGGCGCATAGTTAGTGACAAACACCACCTGCGGATGCAGCGCGACCAGTTTTTCCGCATCAACGTGGGTTAAATCACCCAACGCGGCTTTCGTTGTCAGCTCCGGCGCCAGGCGGGCATAACCGTCGCCAAGCTGTTGTTTCCAGTTCGCCATCACGCCAACAATTTTGTCGGTAGCATTCATCTGCACCAGCAAATTCAGCGTCTGATGCTGGAGTACCACCACGCGATCCACCGTATCCGGGACGGTAACCTGGCGACCAATCTGATCGGTAAACGTACGCTCGGCCTGAGCCATAAACGGCAGGGAAAAAAGCAACGCCAGCAGGGAGAGCTGGCGTAAGGATTTAAACATGGGAGATGTCCTCACAATCGATATATATATTAGTATACAACGATTGCAAGGCCGCTTGATAGATTGCCTTCAGGGATTATCAGGCGCTGGTAACGTCATACTCCATTCGGCGTAGCGCGTCTAATGTGGCTTTGGCTTCTTCTTCATCAATGATGCTCATGGCAAATCCCACATGCACCAGCACCCACTGCCCCACCAGCGTTGCAGGGCTGTCTTCGCAAATCAGGGCAATATTCACATCACGCTTGATGCCGCACACTTCAACCTGCGCAAGCTGGTGAATATCTTCACCAACGGACAGAACCTGCCCCGGGACTCCAATACACATAGTTAACCACCTGGACGTTATTCCACTTCAATACTTTTCACTTTCAGCGAGTCGCCGGTATCCACCCGCAGGCGATCGCCCTGACAGTGTGGGCACTGCGCGTCATGCTGCGTGATTTCAACCGCCTGGCTGCAATCCCAGCACCACGCCTGAGCGGGTTTATAGTCGATGTGCAACGCACACCCCTGCGCGAGCGTACCCTGGCAAACGATATCAAAGCTGAAGCGCACGGCGCTCTCTTCAACGCATGAGAGTGCGCCAATTTCCAGCCATACGCCGGTAACTCGCGTCACGCCATGCTGTTCCGCCTGCTGCTGAATAATCTCAACCGCGCTCTGGCACAGGGACAGCTCATGCATGCTCGCCGCTCCGGCGTCCAAACAGCAGCGCACGTCGCCCTGCCAGCTGCGGCGCATCGGGATCGCTGACCGGCAGCGACAGCAGCATCCGCGCGCAGTCGTCCGCCAGACGCATCCCCTCCTGCGCCGACATACCGTGGTTGAGCGGCGACATCAGCGAGCAGGAGAGGTATTGCGAAACCCCGTCCAGTTCGCCAACGGTAAAGGTCATTGCGCCATACGGCAGACGCAATCCGAGTTTTTCACTGACTTTGCGTACCGGCCAGAGCTGGTCGGGGCCGGGGAAAATCAGCGCGCTCAGCATCCACGGCGCGATCACGCTGCCCGTCCACTGCCCTTCAAACAGGGTGAAGTCAGAGACATACACCGGCATATTCGGGTGCAAAAACGAGAGATCGTGCATTGAACGTCGGGCAATCTCTTCAAACGCCGCCTGAACCTGCATTCTCGGGGAGGACGGGAACCCTGAAATTTCCTCAGACATGCGCAGCCTCCCGTGGAATAGCCTCAACGCCTGACTCGCGCAGCGCGGCAAGAACCTGCGCCATAGCAGGTTCAATCATCGCTTCAACCGTTGGCGTCAGGCCGATATGCGGCTCCAGCGATTCCGGGATCACGCCGATCAGCGTCAGCTTTTTCGGAAACTCGCCAGTGAAGCGCAGGGCCGACAGAACGTCGGCCAGGCCAAGCTGATGCGGTGAGATTTTGTTGGTGAACAGCGCAGGCACCTCATCATCACGCAGGATCATAAGGGTTCCCGGCGTATTCTTTCTCGACACAATGGCGTCCGCGATGATCAGGTGATCTCTGTCCGCCATATCGCCAAGAAGCTCCATTCCCGCCGTGCCGCCATCAAGGATCTCCACGAAATCCGGCAGGATGTACCGCTGTTCTAACGCTTCAACGATACGCACCCCGATGGCTTCATCGGTCAGCAAAATATTGCCGACCCCTAACACTAAAATCCGCATTACAGAACCTTAACTGAGACGACTTCGTTCCCGTCAGCGTCCACTACGTGCACCGCGCACGCCATGCAAGGGTCGAAGGAGTGAATGGTACGCACCACTTCCAGCGGTTTTTCTGGATCGGCGATCGGCGTCCCCACCAGCGACTGCTCGTACGGCCCCACTTCATCGTTAAAGTTACGCGGACCGGAGTTCCAGGTGGACGGAACCACCGCCTGGTAGTTGCTGATAATGCCGTCTTTAATGACCATCCAGTGAGAGAGCATACCGCGCGGCGCCTCAAGGAAGCCCACCCCTTTAAACTCACCCGTCGCCGGGATATCCGGTTTGACGAACGTGGTGTGGTCGCCTTTCCCGATATTGGCGATCAGCGCGCTGTACTGGTTTTGCAGAATACCCTGCAATTCGCAGCAGTGAACGGTGCGGCCAATAATACGCCCCAGCGTGGAGTGCAGTTGCGCTACTTCCAGCGTTTTGCCGGTCAGTTTCTGGTAGATCGCGATGATTTCATTCAGTTTAGCCTTCGTGGACTCGCGTCCCGCCGCCAGTTTAACCAGCATATTGGCCAGCGGCCCCACTTCAACGGTTTTGCCGTAGAAGGTCGGGGACTTAACCCACGAGTATTTACCGTCATCAGACCAACCGGTGTATTCCGGGACGGTAGTCCCTTCCCACGGTTCCTGTGGCGCTTCGTCTTTGTACCAGGCGTGCTTCGCGCTCTCCTGAATCCCTTTAATCAGGTATTCATCGGAATGCGAGGCGATCGGGCGATACGTCGACAGATCCGCATTCTGGATATAGCCGCCAGGGAACAGGAAGCTGCCGTTTTTACCGTCAGTCGGAAATTCCGGCGCGCTCAGGTAGTTAACCGCGCCTTTTCCGCGCTCCAGCCATTCTGGATAGAACGCCGCGATTACCGCCGTATCCACCTTGTAAACCTGCTCAACAAAGTCGCTCAGCTTGTCGATGAAGGACTTGATGTACATCAGGCGTTCAAGGTTCAGCACGCCGAGACCGTCGAGGTTGATCGGGTTCGCCACCCCGCCCACCGCCAGGTTCTGGATGTGCGGCGTTTTACCGCCCAGCAGCGCCACCACGCGGTTGGCGTCACGCTGGCATTCCAGCGCTTGCAGATAGTGCGCGACCGCAATCAGGTTCACTTCCGGCGGCAGTTTCATCGCCGGGTGTCCCCAGTAGCCGTTAGCGAAAATCCCTAACTGGCCGCTGGCAACGAGGTCTTTGATCTTGTTCTGCACCTTCGTGAACTCTTCCGCGCTATTCAGGTGCCAGCTCGACACGCCGTTCAACAGCGCCGACGCTTTCGCCGGATCGGCTTTCAGCGCAGAGGTGATATCCACCCAGTCCAGCGCAGAAAGCTGGTAGAAGTGCACAATATGGTCATGGGTAGTATGCGCCGCCAGAATGATGTTACGGATGTACTGCGCATTGACCGGAACGTCAATCTTCAGCGCGCTCTCCGCCGCACGAACGGAAGAGATCGCGTGGGTCGTGGTACATACGCCACAGATACGCTGCACAATCATCCAGGCATCGCGCGGATCGCGATTCTTCACGATCTCTTCCATGCCGCGCCACATGGTGCCGGATGCCCATGCTTTTGACACCACACCGTTCTCGATTTCGCAGTCGATGCGTAAATGACCCTCAATACGGGTTACCGGATCAATAGTAATTCTCTGGCTCATGCTTTGCTCGCCTCATGACGATTGTGATCGTTTTGTTTTAATGGAGGAAGTATCGGCAGTAGACGAATGAGTAAGATGTATGCACAAATCTCAATAGCCACAAAACCAATAGAAATCAGCAGTTCTTCCCAGGTGGGAAAGTAGTGGTAGCCGCCGCCGGGATTGAACGCCACCAGCGAGTAGGACATACGCCACGTTGCGCAGCCCAGCAGCATACTGAGGGCGGACAGATACAACATCCGCGAGTCGCCGCGCAGTTTCGGCAGACGGAGCACCACCAGCGGGAAGACCATCAGCAGGACTTCAACCCAGAACAGCAAGGAGTAGTAGTCACCGGCAAACGCATAAGAGAGCTTGTCGCGGTAAATCAGTTCACCAAAACGGCACACGAGGAACAGCGCGATGAAAACGCTGATAGTACCGGTCAGCTTGATAAACAAACTTT
Source organism: Citrobacter koseri ATCC BAA-895 (assembly GCF_000018045.1). Lineage (NCBI taxonomy): Bacteria > Pseudomonadati > Pseudomonadota > Gammaproteobacteria > Enterobacterales > Enterobacteriaceae > Citrobacter > Citrobacter koseri. Next base: position 4,063,147 of record NC_009792.1, read on the forward strand.
TCTCATCCGGGCCGTTGCCTTTTAAGCCGCTCTGCACCAGAGAGCCTTCAAAAATAACGATGGAAAAGCCCATGATGAAAGCGGTGAACAATGAGAACAACGGCAGCATTTCATAGCTCTGCCACAGCGGATGTACTTTAATACCGGCGGCAATCATCAACGATCCCATTGACGACTGGTGCATGGTCGGCAGCAACGCCCCGAGGGCGATAACAAAGAACATCACTTTGTTCAGACGCTTAAGCGAGACTTTCCAGCCCAGGCGTTCAAACAGCGCGGGGGCAAACTCCAGCGCCATCACGCCGATGTAGATGGTCATACAGACCGCCGTTTCAAACAGCACCGAGTTCACATTGAAGTGCCCTGGGATGTAGAAATACGGCAGGTTCCAGTAACGACCAACGTCAATGGTGATCGACAGCCCGCCCAAAGAGTAACCGAACAGGCTTGCCAGCAGCGCCGGGCGCACCAGCGGATGGTATTGCCCCCGGTTGAAGACATACACCGCCCACGCCAGCGCCCAACCGCCGCACGCGAAGCCGGTGCCGATCAGCAGGTCAAAAGCGATCCACACGCCCCAGGGGAAGCCGCCGTTCAGATCGGAGACCGATCCCAGCCCGAAGACCAGACGTTTCACAATGAGAAGCATGCACAGGACGACAAGCGGCCCGAAGATGATGATCGGTTTACTGATTATTTTCCCGCCCAGCGGTTTAGGATCATGACTCATGATCGTCTCCTCCGTCGTGATGCTCGTTTTTCGTATTACGACGAACCATCACGGTTAAGCCCGCCAGCACAGCCAGTGGCAGCATCATGCCTTTATACAGGGTGTGTTGAATGTGTTCAGAACGCGCGCCAGTTGACAGATCGGCCAGTTGAGGGAGATCCAGATTCTGGTAAGGAACGCCGGTCAGCACCAGCACCTGCGTGCCGCCGCCCTCTTTTTCACCGTACAGATGCGGGTAATACTTCGGTACGGTATGCAGATACGTATCGCCAGTCTGCAACGTCTGGCGCGGATAGTGGTATTCGCTGCCAGGCTTCAGCGCCAGGCGTTTTTGCGCCTCCGCCATTAGCTCTTCTCGCGTACCAAAAATCACCGCGCCCGCCGGACATACCTCAACGCACCCCGGCAGACCGCCTTTGTCCAGGCGTTCAACGCCCTTCTGGTTGCACAGTTCACACTTGTGCAGCGCGCCAAACGGGTTGTTGTAGTCGTATTTCGGCACGTTGTACGGGCAGGCGACCATGCAGTAGCGACAGCCGGTACAGACGTCTTTGTTGTAATGAACGATGCCGGTTTTCGGGTCTTTCTTCAGCGCGGATACCGGGCAAACGGAGACGCAGTTAGGGTCAACGCAGTGCATACACTGTTTCTTAATGTACGCGTAGCCGTTCTCTGTCTGATCTTTATTGACGCCACTTCCGCTATGCCACACCTGAATGATGTTATTGGTGTAAGGAGACAGCTTGTCGTTATTCGACCAGGTTTGCGCCCCTTCCGGGTTACGCGCCGGGAAGTTGATATCCTGGCATTTGGTCACACACGCCTGACAGCCCACGCACAGCGTCGAGTCATACAGCATCCCCAGGGAACCCGGGATAGGCGGACGGTTTTCCGCAGCCGCATGGCTGATGGACGGCGACGCGCCCAGCAGCAATGCCCCGCCAGAGGCTGCTTTAATAAAGTTACGTCTGTTCACGGTTATTCTCCCCGTGAGTCAGCGTTATCTTTCTTCTGCTGACGCCCCAGTTCACGTACCGCCATCACGCTGACACCGGCAACCAGCCCAACCACGCCGCCAAGCAGCCCAACGGCGCCTGCGGAAATGTGGCCACCCTCTTTCAGGTTGACATCCGGCTTCTCGGAACGCGGGGTTTGATTTTCCACATGGGCGAGTTGGTGGATGCCTTTATGAAAGCCAACGCCTTCCTCGTTACAGCCGTAGCAGGGGTGTCCAATCGCCACCGGCCATACGCCGCCGACATCGCAGAACTGCAACGTCGAACAGTTGCCGTAGGTTTCAGGCCCTTTACAGCCCAGATGGTAGAGGCACCAGCCTTCACGGTGGCCTTCATCGCCGAACTCTTTGGCGAAGCGACCGGCGTCAAAATGCGGGCGGCGTTCGCAGTGTTCGTGAATCAGACGACCATAGGCGAAGGTTGGACGGTTTTTGGCATCCAGCTTCGGCGGTTTACCGTAAGTGATGATGTGGGCAACCGTTGCCAGGAAGTTATGCGGGTTCGGCGGGCAGCCCGGGATATTGATAACGGTTTTGCCCGGCAGGACTTCCTGCAACCCGACGGCGCCGGTCGGGTTCACGCCAGCGGCAGCGACGCCGCCCCACGCGGAACAGGAGCCGATCGCGATAATCGCCGCCGCGCCTTCCGCCGCCTTGCGGATGTGATCCACAATCGGCTCACCGGCAACCATGCAGTAAATACCGTTATCTTTTAATGGGATGGAACCATCGACAACCAACACATACTGCCCTTTATACTTCTCCAGAGCGTTATGCTTGTTCTCTTCAACCTGATGGCCGAAGGCGGCGGAGAGGACCTCGTGGTACTCCAGAGAGATCGTTTCCAGAACGAGGTTTTCTACCGTTGGGTGGGTCGCGCGAAGGAGCGATTCGGTACATCCCGTACATTCCTGAGCGCCGATCCAGACGACGGGCGGACGCTGCGGACGGGAAACCGATTCGGCCATTTCTGCGGCGGCTTTGCTACTGAGCCCCATGGTTGCGGCCAGTGCTGCACAAAGCTTCATGAAATCACGACGATTAACGCCGTGAGAAGTGATGAGAGTATTATCTCCAGTCATTTTATTGTTATTCCGTTGCAAAGACCTGGCTCTATTTTGCACCGTTCACAAATAACTTATTGCGATCGGCGCGCCATTTACCACACTTTCTTTATGGTTATTGAACCATGATACTTTGACGGAACAACAAAACGAAGGAGTAAGACAATAGTGTAATTAATTAAACCGGGGTAATACCCCCTTCGGATCAATTTTCGAGACGATAACCCGCCATAAAGAACCGGATAGTCGTATTCGATTGATTCTCCCGAAAGAAGTCCATCACCATATCTTTGTCCAGGCCATAACGGCGCGTCAGAATCCCCGCTTCCCAGGCGCTTAATTGTCGATCGCCTGTTTTTTCAAACATGCGATGCGAAAATCCTAATACGAATCCGCGCTTATAATCAGAACAAAAACCCGCCACGTTACGCGCGCTATCGGCACACGTTGCGTTTAATCCGGCCATCAGGCCCTTACCAAAATGATTGTCCATGATACCTCCAATCGCTATATAACAAATTATATAGCGATTTTTTAAGCGAACGCCAGAGGTATCACATACTTTTTTTTACCGGATCAGAAGGCGACCCATTCATCGCCTGACTTCGCGGCAGACGCCCCGCGCGGACTGGCTGGAGAGACCGTTTTCGCCGGGCTGATTTGCGCGTCATTATGAGAAAGGCGGAACTGTTGCACAGAGCGTTGCAGCTCTTCCGTTTGCCGTTCCAGCGCCGCCGCTGCCGCAGAAACTTGCTCCACCAGCGCGGCGTTTTGTTGGGTCACGCTGTCCATCTGGGTTATCGCCACACCAACCTGAGAGATCCCTTTGCTTTGTTCCTCGGAAGCGGCGGCGATCTGCTTCATGATGGTGGTGACTTCAGTTACTCCGCGCAGAATGGCCTCCATTGTCGCGCCCGTCTCCTGCACCAGCTGCGCACCCTGCTCGACACGACGCACGGATTCAGCGATCAGCGTTTCAATCTCTTTGGCGGCCCCGGCGCTACGACTGGCCAGATTACGCACTTCACCGGCGACGACCGCAAACCCACGCCCCTGTTCACCGGCTCTGGCGGCTTCAACGGCGGCGTTCAGCGCCAGAATATTGGTCTGGAAGGCAATACTGTTGATGACATTCGTAATTTCGGCGATCTGTCTGGAGCTGGCTGAAATACCGTCCATCGTCTCGACCACTTCAGAAACCAGCGTGCCGCCTTTTCCGGCCGTCGCGGAAGCGGCATCAGCAAGCTGACTGGCCTGGCGCGCATTATCCGCATTCAATTTCACCGTCGCGGTGAGCTGTTCCATGCTTGCAGCGGTCTCTTCCAGCGCCGCCGCCTGCTCTTCCGTACGGGAAGAGAGATCGTTATTGCCGCTGGAGATCTCTGTCGCACCGCGCCAGATATTGTCACTGCCTGAACGAATCGAGCTGACCGCTTCCCGCAGACTATCCTGCATCGCGCTCAGTAACGGCACCAGACGACCGACACAGTTACGGCCAAACTCTTCAATCGGCTGGCTCAGATCGCCTTGCGCAATCTGGCGGAACTGTTGGCGAATGCGCGCCAGCGGTTTCACTAACATCGTGACCAGGTAACGGTCGGTAAAGAAGAGAATCACAATTCCCAGAATAACGGCGGTGATAATCAGGGTGCGGATAATTGACGTTTTGCCGTCCACCATCACGCGGGTGCTGTCCAGCATCGTGCCGGCCGCGCTGTTAAAACGTTCTGCGCTGGCGCCGAAGGCGCGGCTCAGGGCGGGGGTGACATTATTCGCCTGTTCTGCAAATTCGGTGAGCGTACCCTGCTGCGCCAGTTGCATCTGCGGCGCGACGCCCTTATCAAGCAACGCCTGCCAGTTTGCCAATACCGCAGCGGCGATCTCCGGGTCCATCGGCCCTGGAGAGAGCGTTTTCATCTCTTCCAGCTTTTTGCTCATATTGTCCAGCGCCTGCTGTACTGGTACAAAATCGGGCGTACCGCCGCCGATTTTAACGTCCATCGCACGGCTTAAACGCGTGACAAAACGAAAATACTGATCGTTCCCCTGACTTAGCACCGTCATCTGACGCACAATATGACGATCGATATCATTCCCTTCCGCCACTTTAGATAATGCATGGACGCTGAATAAACCAACGCCCGACCAAAGAAGACAGAAGAGCCCCAATATTGTCAGCATGACAATACGAATAGTGAAGTTTTGCAGCAAACGCATAAGAATTTCCTTGCCGTACTTGAGGGATTCGCCATCAGGCGACACTTATCCTCGTTATCGGCAGAGAATGCAGAATATATACTTTCTTTATTGTTTTTTTACTTAACTAAGTATACGAATCATCGTCAGCACGCTATTCCTGTGAATGCTTATAAAGCATAACGGCATTATTATGCCGCAAAGCAATATGCCGCACCTGAAATAATCGTTTGTTTTTCATTGTAAATATTTCTCAAACCAGGCCAGAGTGCGCGCCCAGGCCAGATCCGCTGCGGCCTTATCATAGCGGGGAGTCGAATCATTATGAAAACCATGATTCACCCCAGGATAGATATACGCTTCATAGACTTTATTATTCGCCTTCAGCGCCGTTTCGTAGGCAGGCCAGCCTTCATTAATTGAGGTATCTAACTCGGCGTAATGTAATAATAAAGGCGCATTAATTTTAGGTACATCTGACGCCGGAGCCTGACGACCATAAAAAGGAACGGCGCACGCCAGTTCTGGATAGGCCACCGCCGCCGCATTTGATACGCCGCCGCCATAGCAGAATCCCGTAATAGCCACTTTTCCGCTGGCCGCCGGATGACGCTGCATAAACTCAATCGCGGCAAAGAAATCATTCATTAATTTTGTGGGATCAACCTGCTGCTGTAATTCCCGGCCCTTATCGTCATTACCGGGGTATCCGCCTACCGAGCTTAATCCATCAGGCGCCAGCGCAATATAACCCGCTTTCGCCACGCGTCGTGCGACATCCTCAATATAGGGATTCAGCCCCCTGTTCTCGTGTACGACCACGACCGCAGGCGTTTTCCCCGTCGCCTTCGCCGGTTTCACCAGATAGCCGCGCACCTCACCATGCCCGTTCGGTGACGGATACGTAATGTATTCCGGCAAAATGTCCGGGTCGGTAAATTCCACCTGCACCGCCAGCGCGTAATTCGGCTTCATGAGATTAAACAGCGCAAGCGCGGTCACGCCGCCGACGGCATACTTTGCCGCGAGGTTAAGAAACTCGCGTTTAGAGATTTTTCCATGTGCATAGTAGTCATAGTAATCGAGCAACTCCTGCGGAAAGTCTTTGGCAGTCAGACGCGGCATAGTTTCACTCCTGAATTGATGTTTTTTTAAGCAAAGCATAACGACGTGTTTTTGCCCAATTTTTCGCATCAATGTGACCTGACGAACGGGATAAACCCCGTTGAGCCGCTAGAATAGAAACGTTGTTTTGAAATTCACTTTCTCTAAGGAGATGACATGGCCTGGTTAGCCAACCCCGAACGTTATGAGCAGATGCTTTATCGCTACTGCGGTAAAAGCGGTTTGCGTTTACCCGCGCTATCGCTGGGTTTGTGGCACAGTTTCGGCCACGTTCAGGCGCTGGATTCACAGCGTGCGCTGCTGCGTAAAGCCTTTGATTCAGGCATCACCCATTTTGATTTAGCCAATAACTACGGCCCGCCGCCGGGAAGCGCAGAAGAGAACTTTGGCCGTTTGCTGCGGGAAGATTTTGCGCCGTATCGCGATGAGCTGATCATTTCCACCAAAGCGGGTTATGACATGTGGCCTGGGCCATACGGCTCCGGCGGGTCGCGTAAGTACCTGCTCGCCAGCCTCGATCAGAGCCTGAAGCGGATGGGGCTGGACTATGTCGATATCTTCTATTCCCACCGTGTCGATGAAAACACGCCGATGGAAGAGACCGCATCCGCGCTGGCGCAGGCGGTACAAAGCGGTAAGGCGCTTTACGTCGGCATCTCCTCCTATTCGCCTGAGCGAACTCAACGAATGGCAGAACTGCTGCGCGAATGGAAAATCCCGCTGCTGATTCATCAGCCGTCCTACAATCTGCTCAACCGCTGGGTGGATAAAAGCGGCCTGTTGGATACGCTGGCGGCCAACGGCATGGGTTGCATTGCGTTCACACCGCTGGCTCAGGGATTGTTAACCGGAAAATACTTAAACGGTATCCCGGAAGGTTCACGTATGCAGCGTGAAGGGAAAAAAGTTCGCGGTCTGACGGAGAATATGCTGACGGAAGCGAATCTGAACAGCCTGCGTTTACTCAATGAGATGGCGCAACGTCGCGGCCAGTCAATGGCGCAGATGGCGCTTAGCTGGCTGTTGAAAGATAATCGCGTGACGTCGGTGCTGATCGGCGCCAGTCGACCAGAGCAACTGGAAGAAAATGTGCAGGCGTTGTCGAACCTGACATTCAGCGCTGACGAGTTAGCGCAAATCGATAAACATGTCGCGGACGGCGAGCTGAACCTCTGGCAAGCCTCATCGGATAAATAACGCTTTCGGGCACGCGCGCCGGGTGGCGGTTTCGCCTTACCCGGCCAACGTCAGGCACATTTATTAAACCTCTTCCGGTTTGATTAGCGGCCGCTGATATTCAGGCCACACCAGAGCAACCAGGGAGGGATACGCCTCCAGGCTAAATTCCCGGAAACATTGCCGCAAGTTAAGCACATCCAGATCGGAATGCGGAACCTTTTCCCCGTTCAGACAACGCTTTTTAATGTTGTCATAATATTTATAGACCGCAGAGTTGAGATCGCTGCAACGGCGCTGCGCATCAAATAACCCCGGCGTTCCATTTAGCTCCGCCATCGTCATCCGCTTTATCGTTGCGTGAAGAAAATCAATATATTCGTGATTGACTCGCCAGTACCATACCGGTGTAATAGTATTCATGAGCGACGAAAAATGATCTTCGCCCTCCTCTTTGGACAAGGGTTCCGCTTGATTTACTGGATTAGACGCCTCAGCAGAGCGCTGTTTATTAAATTCGTGCATCAAGAAAAGCACGCCGCCAGTGAGTAATAGCAGAGTGATAATAGAATAAAAAATGCTGTTCATATGCCGACTCCATTTTTTTTGATTTTAAAATTACACCATGCTATTGTCAACGAGACCTGCCTTATAAAAAACAATATACTATTGATAGTAAAGGACATTCCAACATGCTTCCCGAGCATCTTGTGCCGACTCGTTTTCATTTATCTGCCTCGCCAGGCGATGCTGAGACCGTAGAAAATAGTGAAAATTTGACTCAGGGAAAGAAAACGCTGAGCGATTACGAGCCAGATATTTTAATTAGCGCCACACCGACTGGTCAATCTAAAAACATGTTACTTGAAGAACGTGACCGTCATTTAAAAGACCGGCTTTATCGCGTAGCTAAAATTGAGACGTTTGCTCGTCTTATTAATAGCCTACAGGCGGAAGGCGATGTTGATGCTCAGGCATTAAGTAAAATTCTGGCAGATGCCACAACAAAAATAAACGATCACGGCAATGAAATTTGGCTTAATCTCATAACCAGAGAGAAAAACTCTCCCGTTTTTTATTCTCTGGAAGAGAAATAATATGAAAGACGTTGAAGATAATAATGTTTATTTAGCTTTAGATAATAATAAAAGCGATGAATTTATCTTAAAGCAAAATCTTAAAGCGCTTATCGCCAATAAAAACGCGACCCTCGAACAGGTGGCGCAGGAGATCGTGTCGATTCCCGCCGCGTTAGTGCGGCTGAAATGGCAAAATCGCCGTGAAATCTATGCGCTCCAGGTCAAAGAAGAGATCTACGGTTCGGTTATCAATACGATTATTGAGCAACATCCCGAGATGCGGGACAAAATCATGGCGCGCCTGGAGAGCACATATCAGCACTTACTGGCGCGAGAAACGGCGACCCTGCGCCTGACGCGTAAGCTATCCGATGGCGATTACCGAACGACCAATATCACCACCGTCGCGCTGAATGAAAAACGGTTCTCCACGACGAAGTAATCTGGCGAGTCAGCAATCCAGCGATACCACATCATGCAGGCCTGGTAAGCGCAGCGCCATCAGGCAATAAAAAAGCCGGGTACGGCTTGCGCCCTACCCGGCCTGTCTGTCTGCCCATCAGCAACAACGATTACTTCGCTTTCGCGACCTCTTCACCCACGAGACCAATTTTCAGGTAACCCGCCTGGTGCAGCGTATCCATCACTTTCATCATTGTTTCATAATCAACGGTTTTATCCGCACGGAAGAAGATCGTCGTGTCTTTCTTCCCTTCGGTTAACGCGTTCAGCTCGCCGATCATGGTTTCATCCGTTACCTGATCGTTGCCGATAAACATGCTGTTGTCGGCCTTCACGGACAGATAAACCGGTTTTTCCGGGCGCGGCTGCGGGGTGCTGGTGGACGCAGGAAGATTCACCTTCACGTCCACCGTTGCCAGCGGCGCGGCCACCATAAAGATAATCAGCAGAACCAGCATGACGTCGATAAACGGCGTCACGTTGATTTCATGCATTTCACCGTTATCGTCCAGATTTTCATTAAGACGCATTGCCATGGAACATTATCCTACACGTAATTTCTGCGCGGTACGTACCGGCTGAGCGGAAGCGCTCGCGTTCAGATCCAGATCGCGGCTTTGTAGCAACAGAATCTGTGCCGCCACGTCGCCCAGCGTCGCTTTGTAGCTGCCGATCTGACGTGCGAAAATGTTGTAAATCACAACCGCAGGAATTGCCGCGACCAGGCCGATCGCCGTAGCCAGCAACGCTTCCGCGATACCCGGCGCGACAACCGCGAGGTTGGTGGTCTGGGTTTGCGCGATGCCGATGAAGCTGTTCATGATGCCCCATACCGTACCAAACAGACCGACAAACGGAGAGATGGCGCCGATGGTCGCCAGGTAGCCATTGCCGCGTCCCATATGACGGCCAACCGCCGCTACGCGACGCTCCAGGCGGAACCCGGTACGCTCTTTAATACCTTCGTTGTCTTCACTGCCTTCCGACAGTTCCAGCTCGTTCTGCGCTTCATAGAGCAACTGTGAGCTTAAACTTTTCGCCGCGAATGCGGAGGCAATATTGCTGGCCTGGTCTAAAGAACGCGCTTCAGCCAGCTGCTGTTGTTCACGCTTGAGCCGACGCTTCTGCGTAAAGAACTCAAGACTCTTACTGAAGAAGATAGCCCAGGTGACTACTGACGCCAGAATCAGACCAATCATCACGCACTTAACCACGATGTCGGCGTGCTGATACATACCCCAGACGGAGAGATCCGTCTGCATCAAATTATTACCCACTCTGTATCTCCAGGACGCAAATCACAAATTCTGAGCGTAATAATATCAAAACGACGTCGAATTGATAGTCGTTCTCATTACTATTTACATAGTGCCGCACCTTTGGTTTCTTTTCCTTGCGCTTACGCAGTAAAAAAGTCACCAGATGTCATTTTGAGAAAATTTTCTGCTTTATGCCGATTCTTCAGGATGCGTCACTCATCATTCATGATAGTTTAGACATCCAGACGTATAAAAATGGGTACTCCAACATGGCAGAAAAACATCTTGAAACCAAACTGGTGAGCGCAGGACGCAGCAAAAAATACACGCTGGGATCGGTGAACAGCGTCATTCAGCGCGCCTCCTCGCTGGTATTTGACACCGTAGAAGCCAAAAAGCACGCCACCCGCAACCGCGCCAATGGCGAGCTTTTCTATGGCCGTCGCGGAACGCTAACCCATTTTTCGCTACAGGAAGCCATGTGCGAACTGGAAGGCGGCGCCGGATGCGCGCTCTTCCCCTGCGGCGCGGCGGCTGTCGCCAACACGATTCTGGCCTTTGTGGAACAGGGCGATCACGTCCTGATGACCAACACCGCTTACGAACCCAGTCAGGATTTTTGCACCAAAGTTCTCGCCAGACTCGGCGTGACGACCGGCTGGTTTGATCCGCTGGTCGGCGCGGATATCGTGAAGCATATTCAGCCCAATACGAAAGTAGTGTTTCTCGAATCCCCTGGCTCCATCACGATGGAAGTGCATGACATCCCGGCGATTGTCGGCGCGGTAAGACGCGTTGCGCCAGACGCCGTCATTATGATTGATAACACCTGGGCGGCGGGCGTGCTGTTTAAGGCGCTGGATTTCGGGATCGATATTTCCATCCAGGCAGGAACGAAATACCTGATTGGTCACTCGGATGCGATGGTCGGCACAGCCGTGTCTAATGCGCGTTGTTGGGAGCAATTACGCGAAAACGCCTATCTGATGGGGCAAATGCTGGACGCAGATACCGCTTATATGACCAGCCGTGGGCTACGTACGCTGGGCGTGCGCTTACGCCAGCATCATGAAAGCAGCCTGAAAGTCGCCGAGTGGCTGGCGAATCACCCTCAGGTCGCCCGCGTTAATCATCCCGCCCTTCCTGGCAGCAAAGGCCACGAATTCTGGAAGCGCGATTTCACGGGCAGCAGCGGGTTGTTCTCGTTTGTGCTGAATAAAAGGCTGAGCAATGAGGCGCTTTCCGCTTATCTGGATAATTTCAGCTTGTTCAGCATGGCCTACTCCTGGGGCGGCTTTGAATCCTTAATTCTGCCTAACCAGCCGGAACATATCGCCGCCATTCGTCCCGAAGGCGACGTTGATTTCACCGGCACGCTGATCCGTTTGCACATCGGTTTAGAGAATGTTGACGATCTGATTGCAGATTTAGCCGCAGGATTCACGCGTATTGTGTAAAGTTTCCGGTCATGGACAGAATTGCAGACACTCCGGGCAGAAAAGTCTGCATTTGTTGCGTCCGGGATCAAGGCATCCCGGGCAATTCAGGAGTACAATAGCCCCATAAACGCGGTTCCACAGGAAAGTCCATGGCTGTCATTCAAGATATTATCGCTGCGCTCTGGCAACACGATTTTGCCGCGCTGGCGGATCCACACGTTGTTAGCGTTGTCTACTTTGTGATGTTTGCCACGCTATTTTTAGAAAACGGCCTGCTCCCGGCCTCTTTTTTACCCGGAGACAGCCTGCTCTTACTGGCAGGCGCGCTGGTTGCACAAGGTGTCATGGACTTTGTCCCCACGATCCTTATTCTGACGACAGCCGCCAGTCTCGGCTGCTGGCTGAGCTATATTCAGGGGCGCTGGCTGGGAAATACGCAAACGGTGAAAGGCTGGCTGGCGCAGCTTCCCGTTAAATACCATCAGCGCGCGACCTGTATGTTCGACCGGCACGGCCTGCTGGCGCTGCTTGCCGGGCGCTTTCTGGCGTTTGTGCGCACCCTGCTGCCCACAATGGCGGGGATTTCAGGGTTGTCCAGCCGCCGGTTTCAGTTTTTTAACTGGTTGAGCGGGCTGCTGTGGGTCGGCGTGGTGACCAGTTTCGGCTACGCGCTCAGTATGATCCCATTCGTGAAACGTCATGAAGATCAGGTGATGACGTTTTTGATGATCCTGCCGATTGCCCTGCTGGCCGCCGGTTTGATCGGCACATTATTCGTCGTGATCAAGAAGAAGTATTGCAGCGCCTGATTTGCTGATTGCCGGATGGCGCTTACGCTTATCCGGCTTACACATGATTAGCTTCCCTGCATCATTCTCATTCGTGCCGCATCCTCCCCCGGCGTTACGCCAAAATAGCGTTTGAACTCCCGACTGAACTGCGACGCGCTCTCGTAGCCAACGCGCATCGCAGCGGCGCTGGCTTTCATCCCGTCGTGAATGATCATCATCCGCGCTTTATGCAGGCGATAGGTTTTCAGGTACTGCAACGGCGAGGTACTGGTAACGGATTTAAAATTATGATGGAACGCCGAGACGCTCATGTTGGCTTCCGCAGCCAGTTGCTCAACGTTCAGGTTCTCGGTGTATTTGGTTTCAATCCGCTTCAGCACCCGGCTAATCAGGCTGAAATGGGTCTGGCGGCTGACCAGCGCCAGCAGCGCGCCGCCACGCGGCCCCATCAGAACGTGATACAGAATTTCGCGAATAATCTGTTTCCCCAGAATGCGCGCATCCAGCGGCCTTTCCATCACATCTAACAGGCGTTCCGCCGCACAAAGAATGTCATCCGACAGCGTGGCGGAGTTAATCCCGCTTGCCGCCATCGACGGTTGAAACAGATCGTCCTCACCAATGTCCATCAGCAACTCCTGCAATTGCAGGATATCAACATTCAGACGAATCCCCGCGAGCGGTACTTCCGGCGTCGCATAAGTTTCACATTCAAAGGGTAAAGGTACTGTCAGCAGCAGATATTCATTGGCATCGTACTGAAATACGCGTTCATTGATATAACCGATCTTATGCCCCGAAAAGAGAAATATGATGCCAGGCTGATACATCACAGGCGTGCGCGACCCCGGCTCCGTGCCGTAGAGCAAACGCACGTCGGGCAGGCAGTCATTCAGGTTGTTTTGATTGTTTATCAGCTGCTTAATTTTATCTGTCAGCAACAGGCAGATGGCTTCACGGTTCATGGCGCGCTTTTTTCTCATCGGTTTACGACGCTTTGATTGTGCGCAAATTTATCTTTTTTCTCCAGCGCTCTGGAGAAATGGGCAAGACATTGGCAGAAATGAGCATTGAGAGGAAGGCGGCTGGCGACCACAATGTTCACCATCAGGCAGACATTCGCCTGCCCACTTTTTTACCCACATAAGGGAACGAGCAATGAACAACTTTAATCTGCATACCCCAACCCGCATTCTGTTTGGTAAAGGCGCGATTGCCGATCTGCGCGATCAAATCCCTCAGGGCGCCCGCGTATTGATCACCTACGGCGGCGGCAGCGTGAAAAAGACCGGCGTACTGGATCAGGTACATGACGCGCTGAAAGGTCTGGACGTGCTGGAATTTGGCGGCATCGAGCCAAACCCGTCTTATGAAACGCTGATGAACGCCGTCAACATTGTACGTGATGAGAAAGTGACGTTCCTGCTGGCGGTCGGCGGCGGTTCCGTGCTGGATGGCACTAAATTTATCGCGGCGGCGGCGCAATATGACGAAGGCGTGGACCCGTGGCGCATTCTGGAAACCCGCGGCAACGACGTGAAAAGCGCCGTACCGATGGGATCGGTGCTGACGTTGCCGGCAACGGGTTCAGAATCTAACTCCGGGGCGGTAATTTCCCGTAAAACCACCGGCGATAAGCTGGCCTTTATGACGCCGTTCGTCCAACCCGTGTTTGCGGTGCTCGATCCGGTTTATACCTACACCCTGCCGCCGCGCCAGGTTGCTAACGGCGTTGTGGATGCATTCGTTCACACCGTTGAGCAGTATGTCACTTATCCGGTTGACGGAAAAATTCAGGATCGCTTTGCCGAAGGTATCCTGCTGACGCTTGTCGAAGAAGGCCCGAAAGCGCTGAAAGAGCCGGAAAACTACGATGTCCGCGCCAACGTAATGTGGGCGGCCACTCAGGCGCTGAACGGTCTGATCGGCGCGGGCGTCCCGCAGGACTGGGCAACGCATATGCTGGGTCATGAGCTGACGGCGATGCACGGCCTTGATCACGCGCAGACGCTGGCTATCGTCCTGCCTGCGCTGTGGAATGAAAAACGCGATACCAAACGCGCCAAACTGTTGCAGTACGCAGAGCGAGTCTGGAATATCACCGACGGTTCCGACGATGCGCGTATTGATGCCGCCATCGCCGCCACCCGCCGCTTCTTTGAGCAAATGGGCGTACCGACTCGCCTGTCTGATTACGGTCTGGACGGCAGTTCCATTCCGGCATTGCTGGCAAAACTGGAAGCGCACGGCGGTACAAATCTGGGTGAACATCAGGACATTACGCTGGATGTCAGCCGTCGGATTTACGAAGCGGCTCGCTAAGGTTTTTTCGCCTCTGGCTTTCGTTTTTGGACATTTCGTCCAGACTTAAGTCACACAACCTCACCGGAGTTTGCTCCGGTGAGATCGCATAAAGGAGGAACGCATGGCTAATCCAACCGTTATCAAGCTACAGGATGGCAACGTAATGCCACAACTGGGCCTGGGAGTCTGGAAGGCAAGCAACGAGGAAGCAATTTCCGCCATTCATAAGGCGCTGGAAGTGGGATATCGCTCCATTGATACCGCTGCGGCGTACAAGAATGAAGAAGGCGTCGGAAAAGCGTTAAAAGATGCCGGTATCGACCGGGAAGAACTGTTTATTACCACCAAACTGTGGAATGACGATCAGAAACGCCCTCGAGAAGCCTTGCAGGAAAGCCTGGATAAGCTCCAGTTGGATCACCTCGATCTCTATCTGATGCACTGGCCCGTTCCAGCTATCGACCATTATGTTGACGCCTGGGAAGGGATGATTGAACTGCAAAGAGAGGGGCTGGTGAAAAGCATCGGCGTGTGTAACTTTCAGGTGAACCACCTCCAGCGTCTGATCGATGAAACCGGCGTTACACCGGTGATCAACCAGATCGAATTGCATCCGCTGATGCAACAGCGTCAGCTGCATGCCTGGAATGCGACGCACAAGATCCAGACCGAGTCCTGGAGCCCGCTGGCGCAAGGCGGCGCAGGCGTTTTCGATCAGAAAATCATTCGCGATCTGGCGGATAAGTACGGTAAATCTCCGGCGCAAATTGTGATCCGCTGGCATCTGGATAACGGGCTGGTGGTGATCCCTAAATCCGTCACCCCTTCACGTATTGCGGAAAACTTCGACGTCTGGGATTTCCGTCTCGACAAAGACGAATTAAGCGAAGTGGCCAAACTTGACCAGGGTAAGCGCCTGGGGCCGGACCCGGATCAGTTCGGCGGCTAACCTTCCTTTCCGGCCCGACATTTCTGTCGGGCTTTTTGACTACCTGGCGGGTTTGGTAGAAAGTGTTGAGTCGGTACGACGCGAATTGTGAACTCAGCAACGGAGAAAAGGAATGAGCTGTATTTTTTGCCAAATCGTTGAGGGTAAAGCCCCCTGCCATAAGATCTGGGAAGACGAGCATCATCTGGCCTTCCTCTCCATCTTCCCGAACACCGACGGTTTTACGGTGGTGATCCCGAAGAAGCATTATCCCAGCTATGCGTTCGACTTGCCGCCGCAGGCGCTGGCCGATCTGATGCTTGCCACCCAAAAAGTGGCGAAAAAGCTGGATAACGCCTTCCCGGACGTGGGACGTACGGGAATGTTTTTTGAAGGATTTGGCGTGGATCATGTGCACAGCAAGCTCAGCCCGATGCACGGCACCGCTAACCTGAGCGAATGGAAGCCTATTGAATCGCGGCAGGCGAAATTCTTTGAACAGTACGAAGGCTATTTGTCATCGCATGACCACGAGCGGGCGGATGACGAAAAACTGGCGGCGCTGGCCGCCAGAATTCGTGAAGCGAACGCATAATCCGTCCGTTTGCCGGATAGCGGTGCAAGCACCTTATCCGGCAAACAGCTAACGGGTTTAACGTCCGGCTACCTTGCTGCGTTTTTTATTACTCGCAGGCGTCTGACGCTGATGCGCCACTGGCGTATGCTTAGTCAACGCCGGGCGCGTATTGCGGTTCTGACGACGGGCTTCACGCATCTCGTCCAGCGTAGGCGCCGGAACCAGACACTCGCGACGACTGCCAATCAGATGCTTTTTCCCCATCTCTTCCAGCGCCTGGCGAATCAGCGGCCAGTTCGCCGGATCGTGGTAACGCAGCAGCGCTTTATGCAGACGACGCTGTTTGTCGCCTCTCGGCACCACCACGTCTTCACTCTTATAGCCAATTTTACCCAGCGGGTTTTTCCCGGTGTAATACATGGTCGTTGAGTTCGCCAGCGGCGACGGATAGAAGTTCTGCACCTGATCCAGACGGAAGCGATGGCGTTTCAACCACAGCGCCAGATTCACCATATCTTCGTCCCGCGTACCGGGGTGCGCAGAGATAAAATACGGGATCAGGTACTGCTCTTTCCCGGCCTGTTTTGAGTAAAGGTCGAACAGTTCTTTGAAGCGATCATAGCTGCCCATGCCCGGCTTCATCATCTTCGACAGCGGCCCTTCTTCGGTATGCTCCGGCGCAATCTTCAGATAGCCGCCCACATGATGGCTCGCCAGTTCTTTGATATAACGCGGATCTTCAACGGCAATGTCGTAACGCACGCCGGAGGCGATCAGGATCTTCTTGATGCCTTTCAGATCGCGGGCGCGGCGATAGAGGTTGATCGTCGGCTCATGGTTGGTATCCATATGCGAGCAGATATCCGGGTACACGCACGACAGGCGGCGGCAGGTTTGTTCCGCGCGCGGCGACTTACAGCGCAGCATATACATGTTGGCCGTCGGCCCGCCGAGATCGGAAATCACGCCGGTAAAGCCCGGTACGGTATCGCGGATCGCTTCGATCTCATTGATGATCGAATCTTCTGAACGGCTCTGAATAATGCGGCCTTCGTGTTCGGTAATCGAGCAGAACGAGCAGCCGCCGAAACACCCGCGCATGATGTTAATCGAGAAGCGGATCATTTCATAAGCCGGAATGCGGCTGTCACCGTATGCCGGATGCGGCACGCGCTTATACGGCAGCGCAAAAACGCTGTCCATCTCTTCGGTAGAGAGCGGAATGGCGGGCGGGTTGATCCAGATATAGCGATCGCCATGCTTTTGCATCAGCGCACGCGCGCAGCCAGGGTTGGTTTCGTGATGCAGAATACGCGACGCGTGCGCATACAGCACCTTATCGCCCTTCACCTTCTCAAAGGACGGCAGCAGCACGTAGGTTTTCTCCCACGGCTTCGGACGCGGCGGCTGAACGGTCACGGCTTTGGCTTCCTGCTTTTTCGGCGCAACCGGTTTGTTATCCGCGCACGGCAGATCTTCGCCATACGGATGGGGGATCGGATCAATTTTCCCCGGCGTATCCAGACGCGTGGAATCAACCCCACTCCAGCCCGGCAGGGCTTCTTTAACAATAATCGCGGTGTTACGCACATCGCGGATCTGGCCGATCGGCTCCCCCATTGCCAGGCGGTGCGCAACTTCAACCAGCGGGCGCTCGCCGTTGCCGAACATCAGCATATCGGCTTTCGCATCCACCAGCACCGAGCGGCGTACGGTATCAGACCAGTAATCATAGTGCGCGGTACGACGCAGGCTGGCTTCAATACCGCCGAGGATCACCGGCACGTCTTTCCAGGCCTCTTTACAGCGCTGGGTATAGACCAGCGTCGCACGATCCGGGCGCTTGCCCGCCACGTTATCCGGCGTATAGGCGTCGTCATGGCGCAGTCGGCGATCGGCGGTATAACGGTTGATCATCGAGTCCATGTTGCCCGCTGTGACGCCGAAAAACAGATTCGGTTTCCCCAGACGCATAAAGTCATCTTTGCTGTTCCAGTCCGGCTGGGCAATGATGCCGACACGGAAACCCTGCGCTTCCAGCATACGACCGCAAATCGCCATCCCAAAGCTCGGATGATCGACATACGCATCACCGGTAACCAGAATAATGTCGCAGCTATCCCAGCCAAGTTGATCCATTTCGTCGCGTGACATCGGCAAAAAAGGCGCGGGGCCAAAACAGGCCGCCCAGTATTGAGGCCAGGAGAAAAGATCTCTGTCTGGCTGGATCAGGGATATTGCGCTCATAATGCTTCCAAAAAAATGGTAAAAAAATAATCAAAGGCCGGGGATTATATGCCGGAACGAAAGAGAAAGGTATTCACTTCTCGCCCTTGCGGGCGAGGGAAGATTTACGGCGCCGGGTTCACCAGCATTTGTCCGATAGACCCCCGGTCGGCCATTTCCAGCGTCTGGCTGTTGAAGTAGAACGGGAAGTGCGCCCAGGAAGGCTGTCCGTAATAAACCAGTAATTCCACCTGTCCGTCCACCCATACCGTATCTTTCCAGCCCCGATCTTCCGGGAACGGCATGGCGCCATTGACGTTGCGGATCAGGAAAGAGACACCCTCAATATGGAAAGGCTGCGGCATATCGGCGCGAACGGTCCAGCGCTCCCAGGAACCTTGCTGGGCGGTGATATCAATGCGGTTGACATCCCACAATTGCCCGTTGATGCCGGGATCGTCCCCGAGGCTGATATCCCGACTGCGAATCGGCGCGCCGCTGACAATCTCCGTGGGCAATAAACGCATCGGCAGGCTGTCAGTCACCAGCGGCAGTAGCCCGGTTGGCCGTAAGGTCAGCACCAGCGTAGAGACCAGAATGCTGGAAGGTTCAAAGAAGCCACGGATGCGATCGACAATACTGGCCGCTTCCCCGCAGGTGATCGACACCTCATCGCCATTGGTCATATCGACCAGAATTTCCCGGCGTTCACCGGGCGCCAGCGACAGTTGTTTAACGGACACCGGCGCGGGTAAAAGTCCCTGATCGCCAGAAATAACATGCAGCGCGCGACCGTCGCTCATTTGCAACTGGTAACGGCGAGAGTTCGACGCATTCAGCAAGCGCAGTCGTACCCAGCCGCGGGAAACCTCCACGTAAGGACTCTGTGCGCCGTTGACCAGCAGCGTATCGCCAACAAACCCGCCGCTGCCCGGTTCGCTGTACTCCGGCGTACCGAAATTATCCAGTCGCTTATCCTGGATAATGATCGGGAAATCATCCACGCCGTAATGATTGGGGATCGGCAGCGATTTGCTGACCTCATCCTCGATCAGCCACATCCCGGCAAGGCCGTTATAGACCTGCTGCGCGGTACGGTTTGGCGTATTGGCGTGATACCACAGCACGGCGGCGTTCTGACGAATCGGCAATACCGGCGCCCAGTCAGCATTGGGCGACATCATCCGCGCAGGGCCGCCCATCAGCGGCCCCGGCACCTGCAATCCGCTGACGGTCATGGAGACATTTTCAGTCAGACGGTTGCTGTAGATGAGCTTAACGTCATCCCCTTTCCAGACGCGAATCGTCGGCCCCAGGTAACGCCCGTTAATCCCCCAGACGGGCGCGCGCGTACCCTGCGTAAAGGACCAGTGCGCGCGCTGCAACGTCATAAACAACGGCTGCCCGCGACGGGACTCCAGCAGCGGCGGAACGGGCAGAGGCTGCTGCTGACCGGCTGCATTAGCCTTCAGCGGAACGGCACCGGCACACAGTGCGATCCCCGAAGCCTGAATGAACTGACGCCGACTGAGTGACATATAAGCTCCATTTAAAACAGACAAAGAGTGCGCAGGAAGTCGTTTCCCACAAAAACGCGATCACACTGATTCAGACTTTGCCGGTCGCTTCGCGATCTGCAATTTCCTGATCGAGTTCTGCAATTTTTTGTTCCATCAACGAGCGGCAATGCGCCGCCAGTTCACGAACCTGATCCTTACCAAACTGGCTGATGTCCACCGGCGGCAGCATCTCTACAATCACCAGACCGTTATTCAGTCGGTTAAGCTTAATTTTATTCGATGTATTGGAAACACACACCGGAATCACCGGAACACCGGCGGCGATAGCGGCATGAAAGGCGCCGGTTTTAAACGGCAGCAGGCCACGGCCACGGCTGCGCGTTCCTTCCGGGAACATCCAGATAGAGATACGGCGCTTTTTAAAATGGCTCACCACTTCCGCGATTGTGCCGTGCGCTTTGGCACGATTATTTCGGTCAATCAACAAGTTACCGGTTAACCAGTACAGCTGGCCAAAAAACGGGATCCAGACCAGGCTCTTTTTGCCGACCGTCACCGTAGGCGGTTGCACAATGTTGGCTGCCGTCACCATATCGTAGTTGTTCTGATGGTTAGCGATATAGATAGCGTTGCCATAGCTTTCGGCATCAGCAGGCTTACGGCACTCCACCTTCAGGCCATAAAGCGGCGCCAGACGGCCAAACATATGGCCAAACGTCGCGACGTGCTTCGGGTTACGCGGGCTGAAAAGGCAGTAGATCGAACCGAAAATGCAGACAAGAATGCAGTAAATAACGGTAATGATTAGACGAAAGATATATAGCATAACAACCTCTGAAGGCCTAAGAGCGTCGCATTCTACGTCACCTGATATCAGGTTAGGGCTTTGTTAAGAGCGGCTCTCTGGAAAAGCGTATTGTTAATCGCAATGCGCGAATAAACAACGGTTTTACGGGAAATTTTATTGTTAATCCGGCCTGACAGCATCGTTAAAACCGCAGGCCGGACAAGGCGTTTACGCCGCCATCCGGCACAATGAGATGGCCTGATGGCGCTTAAAATCGCCTTATTCTTCGCTGTCGCCGTCGCGGGCGCGTCGTGGCGAGTCAATCTCAATACGATCGATGCGCTGCAAACCGCGCATCAGCGTACCGCGACGACCGCGCTCGCCGGTCACTTTTTGCAGCTCTTCAGGGCGCAGTTTGATTTTGCGCTTGCCGACATGAATCGTGAGCGTGCTTTGCGGCGGCAGAACGTAGAGCTGGGCCAGCGTATCGTCGCCTCTGGCCGCTTCCGCAGACGGAATGTTGATGATCTTGTTCCCTTTCCCCTTCGACAACTGCGGCAGATCGCTGACCGGGAACATCAACATACGCCCGGCGGCGGTGATCGCCAGCAGCATATCGGTTTCATCTTCAATCACCACCGGCGGCATAACGTGCGCGTTTTCCGGCAACGTGATCAGCGCTTTACCCGCGCGGTTGCGGGCGACCAGATCGTTAAAGGTACAGACGAAACCATAGCCTGCGTCCGAGGCCATCAGCAGTTTCTGCTCATCCCCTTCCATCAGCATATGCTCTACGGTCGCGCCCGGCGGCAGCGTCAGTTTACCGGTCAACGGCTCGCCCTGACCACGCGCCGACGGCAGCGTAATCGGGTCGATGGCGTAGCTGCGCCCGGTCGTGTCGATAAACACCACCGGCTGGTTGCTCTTGCCTTTCGCCGAGGCTTTCCAGCTGTCGCCCGATTTATAGTTCAGACCCTGCGCGTCAATATCATGGCCTTTGGCGCTACGCACCCAGCCCATCTGCGACAGCACGATCGTCACCGGTTCAGACGGCAGCATGTCATGCTCGCTCATCGCTTTAGCTTCTTCACGCTCGCGCAGTGGGGAGCGGCGATCGTCGCCATACGCGTCTGAATCCGCCTGCAACTCTTTCTTCAGCAGGGTGTTCATTTTGCGCTCGGAGGCCAGAATGCCCTGCAATTGATCGCGTTCTTTCGCCAGCTCATCCTGTTCGCCGCGAATCTTCATCTCTTCCAGTTTGGCGAGATGGCGCAGTTTCAGTTCGAGGATGGCTTCGGCCTGAGTTTCCGTGATGCCAAAACGCGACATCAGCGCCGGTTTCGGTTCATCCTCATGGCGGATTATCTCAATCACTTCGTCGATATTGAGAAACGCCACCAGCAAACCTTCCAGAATATGCAGGCGCTTGAGGACTTTCTCCAGACGATAGTTCAGGCGGCGGCGTACGGTATCGCGACGGAACGCCAGCCATTCGGTCAGGATCTCCAGCAGGTTTTTCACCGCCGGGCGACCGTCCAGACCGATCATGTTCAGGTTGATGCGGTAGCTCTTTTCCAGGTCCGTGGTCGCAAACAGGTGGTTCATCACCTGCTCCATATCCACGCGGTTGGAACGCGGCACGATCACCAGACGAGTCGGGTTTTCGTGATCGGACTCGTCGCGCAGATCGTCAACCATCGGCAGCTTTTTGTTCCGCATCTGGGCAGCGATCTGCTCCAGTACGCGAGCGCCGGACACCTGGTGCGGCAGCGCGGTAATCACCACCGCGCCATCTTCTTTTTTCCATACCGCGCGCATACGCACGGAGCCGCGACCATTTTCGTAAATCTTACGGATTTCCGCACGGGAGGTGATGATTTCCGCTTCGGTCGGGTAGTCCGGCCCCTGCACGATATCCAGCACCTGCTCAAGCGTTGTTTTCGGCTGCTCAATCAGGGTGATCGCGGCTTTCGCCACTTCGCGCAGGTTATGCGGCGGAATGTCTGTCGCCATCCCAACGGCGATGCCGGTGGTGCCGTTGAGCAGAATATTGGGCAGACGCGCAGGCAGCATCTTCGGCTCTTGCAAGGTGCCGTCAAAGTTCGGCACCCAGTCCGCCGTCCCCTGACCGAGTTCACTCAGCAGGACTTCCGCGTATTTCGACAGACGGGATTCGGTATAACGCATCGCCGCGAAGGATTTCGGATCGTCCGGCGCGCCCCAGTTCCCCTGCCCGTCAACCAGCGGGTAACGGTAAGAGAACGGCTGCGCCATCAGCACCATCGCTTCATAACAGGCGCTGTCGCCGTGCGGATGGTATTTACCCAGCACGTCGCCGACGGTACGGGCGGATTTTTTAAATTTGGCGCTGGCGTTCAGCCCCAGTTCAGACATCGCGTACACGATGCGACGCTGAACCGGCTTCAGTCCGTCACCAATAAACGGCAACGCCCTGTCCATGATGACGTACATGGAGTAGTTCAGATAGGCGTTTTCCGTGAATTCATGCAGCGCAAGGCGCTCTGCCATATCGCTCATTAATCGTGGTTCCTCAACTGTTAGCCTGAACAATAACCCAGTATCCGTCAGGCAATATTGCCGCAGATACTACCTTATCTGGCGCGTTGAGTCACAAAGAAAAAGGGCCGCGAGTGCGGCCCTGATGGGGTTTATTTGGCGACTTTGGTGATTTGCTTCACGTCGATTTCAACGGAATTCCAGTCTTTATCCACTTCGCCCTGGATTTCAACCAGGTCCTGCGGCGTTACGGTAACGCCGTTCCAGCGTTTGTGGTCGATATCGACATTCACCGTCCCGGTGGCATCCTTGAACAGATACAGATCGTCGGAGATACGCTCAACGATGTTACCGCGCAGGGTGACCCAGGCGTCATCACGCATTGATTTCGCGCTTTCTACGGTCGTATTACTCCCGTTCGGGCCAACAAACCCGCCGCCCTGACTTTGCGTCGCCGTCGGGCCAGAAAATCCACCTTGCTGAGCCGCCAGAACCGGAGCGGAACACAACGCCATTACGGCAACCATTGCAGCCAATTTTTTCATGACTCTCTCTCCCTTTTTACGCTGTTTCGTCTCAATTAAATAAGGTAATCCTTAACAACTTCTTAAGGCAAAAAAAGATACTTTTTTTTCTGTACAACGCGCGCCACGACAGGGTTTACTGGCGAGAGAAAGAGTCACCGCAGGGATGAACATATGCGTATTTTACTGGTAGAAGATGACGCGCTGATTGGCGACGGCATCAAGGCGGGTTTAAGCAAAATGGGGTTCAGCGTCGACTGGTTCACCGAAGGTCGTCAGGGTAAAGAAGCGCTCTACAGCGCGCCTTATGATGCGGTGATCCTCGACCTTACGCTACCGGGGATGGACGGGCGGGATATCCTGCGCGAATGGCGTGAACAGGGAAAACGCGAACCCGTACTGATTCTGACGGCGCGCGATGCGCTGGCGGAACGCGTGGAGGGGCTGCGTCTGGGGGCGGACGACTATCTGTGCAAACCTTTCGCGCTGATTGAAGTCGCCGCCCGCCTGGAGGCGCTGTTACGCCGCGCTAACGGCCAGGTGAGCAACGAACTGCGCCACGGCCAGGTTACGCTCAATCCCGGTAATCTGGTCGCGACGCTGGCAGGCGATCCGCTGCCCCTGAAGCCGAAAGAGTTTGCCCTGCTGGAGCTGCTGATGCGCAACGTCGGGCGCGTGTTGCCGCGTAAGCTCATCGAAGAGAAGCTGTATACCTGGGACGAAGATGTCTCCAGCAATACCATTGAGGTACATGTTCATCATTTACGCCGTAAGCTGGGCAGTGATTTTATCCGCACCGTACACGGGATCGGCTACACCCTGGGCAACCCATGAAACTCACACAACGTCTCAGCCTGCGCGTCAGGCTCACGCTTATTTTTCTGATACTGGCCGCCATCACCTGGGTGGCCTCCAGCTTCGTGGCCTGGAAACAGACGACCGACAACGTCGACGAGCTGTTTGATACCCAGCTCATGCTGTTTGCGAAGCGCCTTATTACTCTGGATGTCAACGAAATCTCGGCGCCTGAACGGATGGCGCAGACGCCGAAAAAATTGAAGCATGGTCATGTCGATGACGATGTGCTGGCCTTTGCGGTGTATACCGCCGACGGCAGAATGGTGCTGAACGATGGCGATAATGGCCGGGATATTCCCTACAGCTACCGTCGGGAAGGTTTTGATGACGGATACCTGAATGGCGATGATGATAAATGGCGTTTTGTCTGGCTGACCTCTGCGGATGGCAAGTACCGTATCGTCGTCGCTCAGGAGCTGGAGTACCGCGAGGATATGGCGCTGGCGATTGTCACCGCGCAGCTAACGCCGTGGCTGATCGCGCTTCCGCTGATGCTGCTCATCCTGATTGTACTGCTTAGCCGGGAACTCAGGCCGCTGAAAAAGCTCGCCCAGGCGCTGCGTTTGCGCTCCCCGGAATCGGAAGAGCCGCTTGACGATAAGGGTGTGCCAAGTGAGGTTCGTCCGTTAGTCAGCGCGCTCAACCAGTTATTTGCCCGTACGCATTCGATGATGGTGCGCGAGCGGCAATTCACGTCGGACGCAGCGCATGAGTTACGCAGCCCGCTCACTGCGCTGAAAGTACAAACCGAGGTGGCGCAGCTCTCGGACGACGACCCGCAGGCGCGTCAAAAAGCGCTCATGCAACTGCATACGGGGATTGAGCGCGCCACGCGCCTGGTGGACCAGCTCTTAACCCTTTCACGGCTCGACTCGCTCGATAACCTGCAAGATGTCGCGGAAGTCTCGCTGGAGGCACTATTGCAATCCGCCGTGATGGATATCTGGCAACCGGCCCAGCAGGCGCATATTGACGTGCGTCTGCACGTTAACGCCCACAACGTCACGCGCACGGGCCAACCGCTGCTGCTCAGCCTGCTGGTGCGCAATTTGCTGGATAACGCCATTCGTTACAGCCCACAGGGCAGCGTGGTGAACGTGACGCTGAATGCCCGGTATTTTACCGTCCGGGATAATGGCCCCGGCGTTTCGCCGGCGGTGCTGGCGCGTATCGGCGAACGATTCTATCGCCCGCCAGGGCAGAGCGTCACCGGCAGTGGTCTGGGTTTGTCGATTGTCCGCCGCATCGCCTCGCTGCATGGGATGAGCGTCTCGTTTGGCAATGCGCCGGAAGGAGGCTTTGAAGCCGTAGTAACCTGGTGATCGCGAGATTATTGCGCGATGAGCAAAAGACTTTGCACATTTTGCTCATTTCGCCGGGCCGCTCATCTGCGTAAAATCTGTTTCAAACGCATTCCTGAGAGGACAAATAATGAGCAACATTCTGATTATCAACGGGGCGAAAAAATTTGCGCACTCCAATGGTCAGTTGAACGACACCCTGACCGAAGTGGCGGATGGCCTTCTGCGCGACCTCGGGCATGATGTCAAAATCGTCCGCGCTGAAAGTGATTACGATGTCAAAGCCGAAGTCCAGCACTTCGTCTGGGCTGACGTGGTTATCTGGCAGATGCCTGGCTGGTGGATGGGCGCGCCGTGGACCGTGAAAAAATACATGGATGACGTCTTTACCGAAGGCCACGGTACGCTGTACGCCAGCGATGGCCGCACCCGTTCGGACGCGTCAAAAAAATACGGTTCCGGCGGTCTGATTCAGGGGAAAAAATACATGCTTTCTCTGACCTGGAACGCACCGATGGAGGCTTTCACCGACAACGATCAGTTCTTCCACGGCGTTGGCGTGGATGGCGTATACCTGCCGTTCCACAAGGCCAATCAGTTCCTCGGAATGGAAGCGCTGCCGACCTTTATCACCAATGACGTCATCAAAATGCCGGATGTCCCGCGTTATATCGCAGAATATCTCAAGCATCTGAGCGAGATTTTTGGTTAACTAGTAGCCTGGAATTAGAAGGAGTTAACCATGCTTACTGTCATTGCTGAAATCCGTACCCGTCCAGGTCAACATCACCGTCAGGCGGTACTGGATCAGTTTGCCAAAATCATTCCGACCGTGCTGAAAGAAGAGGGTTGCCACGGCTACGCGCCGATGGTCGATCATGCTGCGGGCGTGGCCTTTCAGACGACCGCACCTGACTCAATCGTGATGGTTGAACAGTGGGAAAGCGTTGCGCATCTCGAAGCGCATTTGCAAACCCCACATATGAAAGCCTACGCCGAAGCCGTTAAAGGCGACGTGCTGGAAACAAGTATCCGTATTCTGGAGTCAGGCGTTTAAGTTTTGCGCTAAATGCCGGATGGCGCTTCGCTTATCCGGCCTACAGCGCATTCCCCGAATGTAGGCCCGGTAAACGCAGTGCCACCGGGCAATTCCGGGCAATTCCGGGCAATATGGTTACCAGTACAGCTTCCAGCACTGGGTAAAACGCGTTAACGCTTCCACGTAGAAATAATCCCCCCAGCTTGCACACTCATCGACCCCTTTGTTGCTCGAAAGGTGGTACACCGAATGTTTCAACAGCCCGTTCCCCTTCTCATTTTTCGCCATCAGATAGCGCTTCGTTAGCGATGACATGATTCCCATCGCCCACTGCTGATAACGCTCACGATCCGGATCGGTCACGGGCAGGTGTTTGATCAACTCCAGCAGGCCGCACACGGCAATCGCCGCCGACGAGGCGTCACGCAGCGCGTCTGTCCCCACCAGCGCCAGATCCCAATGGCAGACCGCGTCTTCCGGCAGGCGATTAAGGAAATAGTTCGCCAGCTTTTTCGACAGCGCCACCATCTCTTTGTCGCCCGTATAGATATAGCTCAGCAGGAAGCCATAAATCCCCCACGCCTGACCGCGCGACCAGCATGAATCATCCGCATAACCCTGCTGGGTGTTGCCGTAGCGCGGCGCGCCGGTTTTCACATCCATGTAGTAAGTATGGAAGGTGGACGCATCTTCACGAATCAGGTATTTCGCGGCCTGCACCACATGGGCTTTTGCCGCCTCGGCAAAACGCGGATCGCCCGTCTGCTCGCTCGCCCAGTACAGCAGCGGCAGGTTCATGTTGCAGTCGATGATCATCCGCCCGGCCTGTTCGGGATCGTTAAGATCGCCCCACGCCTGGATAATCTGCGCCTTTTCATGGAAACGCTCCAGTAGCGCTTCCGCCGCCATCAGCGAAAAACCACGCGCATCACGGTTGCCCGTCAGTCGCCAGGCTGCGACGCAGGACAGGGTATAAAGGAACCCCAGATCGTGGGTGTTGGTGTCGTGGCGTCCGGCAATACGCAGGCCAAAAGAACGCACATGTTTTTCTGCCAGTTCACGATATTTCGCCTCGCCGCTCATCTCCCACGCCAGCCACAGTTGCCCGGTCCAGAAGCTGGTGGTCCACTCAACGTTGTCAGTTAACGGGTAATAACCTTTAACGCAGGTTTCGGCAGGAAATTTTTCACCGAATTCCGTTAAATGACGGCTAATCAGTTCGAGGACGTGTTCACGCGCGCCGATCATTTCATCCTGAAAAGTTCCGGCGTCAACCGGGCTGCCAGGAAATGCGCGCAACGTTTCCTCAACGATATGATTTAACATATTTCGGTTCCTTCTAAATTAAACCCAATGAAATTTAATGCGCCGTATTATTTTCGGCGATCTCAATAGCAGTACGATGGCGGGATTTACTCTGACATGCCGATAAGGTAAATGCCGAAATAAGCGTAAAGGTCAGTGCAATAATCCCCATGATGATATACGTTTTCTCAAAACCAATTCGGTCATACATTAATCCGGCAGGTGAAGAGATCACCACATTGCCGACATACAGCATCGCCTGATAGCCCAATAAATACATGGTCGCATTGACGCGTTTATCAAAGTGTTCAGCAATGTATTTAAAGACCGAAACCAACAGCAGACAGATTTCCAGACCATACAGCGGCTTCAGTACAGAGATGAGCAGGTGTGAATCACACAGCCCGGAAATAATCAGACGCGCGCCAACCAGCGCCCCCACAATCAACAAACCGCGTTTAGCGCCGATCGCGTTAACAAATAATGGAACCACCATATACATGACAAATTCCATTCCCGACTGCACGGTTCCCAGATAGCCAAACACCGCGTTGCCTTCATGAACGTCAGAGAAGAAGGTGACAAAGTAGCGGGAGAACTGCTGCTCTGCGATAAACATCATCCACGCCACGCCGGCGACATACAGGCAGAACGCCCAGAACTTACGGCTGCGCAACAGCGCGTAGACATCCGCCGGGACGATTTTCTCTTTTGTCAGCACGTCCGCTGCGTTTGCCGCATTCACATTCACTTTCAGACTCAGCAGTACCACCAGCATCACCACCGACGCCACGCTGCCCATAATGAAGTTATACGCCGGAGAGAGGTTAAACAGCAGGCCGGAAAACGACGACGCCACCGCCCACCCCAGCGAGCCCCACATGCGGATTTGGCCAAACTCCATGCCGTTAAGACGGCTGAAGCGGTCAGAGTAGGATTCACAAGCCGCCACGCCAGCATACCAGGCAAAGCTCAGGTAAATCGCGCCGATAACAATGCCCAGCATGGTGTTTGAAAGCAATAATGGTTGATAAACATAAATAAAGAATGGCGCCATTAGTGCCGACATCATAACAACAAAATAGAGCAGGTATTTGCTCATGCCGATTTTATCGAGAATGTAGCCATAAATGGGTTTCAGAATAACCGCAAAAATACCGTTTACTGCAAACACCGTACCAATAACCGTGCCGCTTAGCTGTGCTTTCTGCCCCAGCCAGATGGCCAGTAAACCAATACTGGCAGACCAGGTAAAGAAATAGAGGAATATAAAGCTACTGATTTTATAATATTCAGTTCTGTTATTTGTTGAACAATTTTTCATACCATCCTCGCCAACGTGTAGGGGCCAGAGTTTTATAAAAAGAACGATAACTGGCGTGCGCTTTCTGGTTCGCGAATAACCACCTGGTTATCGTTTATTTGCAGTTGCGGAATTGCCGTATATTTTTTCTGTTGCCCGGAAGCAGAAACCGCGCAACACAGCCAGCTTTCGCCCTGTGCAATTTCTGCGGTAAGCAGTGGAATCGCGGCGCATTGTGCAAACATAATGCTGCTGTTCGGCGGAGTAATAATGCTGTCCGGCTGGCGGGCCAGCGCGGGCGACAGATCGACGATCGTGCTGCATCCATTCTCTGCCGCCAGGTAGCATCCGCGCTCACTGAGCTGATGCGCCGTTTTCATCACCGCAAAGCCGCCTTCCACGGTTTGCAACGTTCGCGCGCTGTGGATGCGGTGCAGGCGAAGATGCCACTCGCCGAAGGGCGCCAGCCAGGTCTCAACAGTGACGTCATGCCACGGAGACCAGCGGGAAAAAATAAAATTCTCATCGACCCGCACTTCGTCGCAGCGACGGCGGCCACGGAAATAGTTGTCGCCATCCGCCAGCAGCAGCATGGAGTCACACGCCGCATGTTTAAGGCCATAGCGTCCGCGTTCAATGGTGAAACCAAAACGGCTGGAGTAGGCAAACTTCGTGTATTTCGCTTCGGTGTTAACGTAGTTATTCAGTTCAAGCTGACCCGAAGTCAGCATCGTGACATGGTCTGAATTTTCGCTGTGCTGCAAAATTTGTGCGGCATGGGGAATAACGTGTTTTTCTGCGCATTGCGGCAACGGGAGTTCTTCGGCCTGCCAGAAGGCGTGATCGTCCGGCAAGGCGAGGATCAAAAAAACCTTCAGCGCCCAGTAAGGGGAGCCCGGCGAGTTGTAATCTTCACACATCGCCAGATTCGGATAAGCAAACCCCAGCGTCAGAATGCCGTCACGATCGACGATCGGCTGCTGCTGCCACCAGCGCAGATGCCGCAGGATCACCCCTTTAATCACGCCCGGCGAGAAGACATCCAGCTCAGCAAACGCCGCCGCGCTCCAGAACGCGACCATCGCAAAGCGATAGGTCAGACTGCGGCCAAACGGTACGGATGCGCCATCTGCTGCCGACATGTAGATAAAATCAGCGGCAAACAGGCGAGCGCGTTCGCGCAGGGTGGCGGCACGGGCAGCATCTTCCGGGTTCAGCGTGGCGTACAGCAGTCCGTAAAAATGGAAAGCCATCGAGATGTAGTAATCTTTTGGGCGACCGGGGCCATCGGCATACCAGCCGTCACCCAGGTAGTACGCTTCCATCATCGTAAAACGGCGGTCGATCGCTGCCTGATCGAACGGCAGCCCGGCACGTTTGAAACCCAACTGGACGATAATCGCAAAGTAGTTCCAGTTGCTGTCCGGCATTTGCGCGTCGGTGATCTGGTTTAGCCAGCGATGAAGATTCGCCAGTTCCGTTTCGCTGAACTGGTCGGTTAAACGCGTTTGCAGCAACGCCAGGCCGAGGCCGTAGGCGGCCATCTCGACCAGGCGCTGATCGTAAGGGTCGGTATCGCCCCAGTAGTGCGGACTGAGTGGATTGGTGCCGAGTTTAATCGCCTGAATATACTTATCAGCAAACGGCACCTCAGCGCCGCCAGCCATCAGAGGAAACAGACCCCATAACGCTCTGGAGAGCCCTTCCATGCAGGCGATATCCACACTGTAGTGCGCGCAGGTGTCACCCAGTGAAAACTGCGCCGCCCCTGCGGGAAACTGTTTATCCAGCGCGCTCAGCATCGTTGTGACGGCGCTGATTACGTCTTCACGGAATGACAATGGATTTGATTTTTCTTCAGTTGCCGACCACATACTCTGCCCCTCTGAATTAAGTGGCTAAAGGATAGTGAATCGCCGACAAGCGGAAATGTTATCTCAATCACACCAATAGAATTAAAATAAAACAGTGATTGAAAAAATTTAAAAACAAGGTTTATAAATCAGAATTCAGCGGCAAAAATTTAAATCTGTTGCACTATGAATGCACCCTCATCTCAGGAACATCTGGAACTGATCGCGCTCAATGACGCCATTGCGTCATTTAGTCGATTATTTGCTAACTCGGTTCGCTATCACCACTGGCATCAGTGTCTGGAGGTGCTGTATGTGGAGGAAGGATTTGGCGTGGTGATCGTCGATCACCAGCAATACACCATGCGACCAGGTCGATTGTTCTTTTTCCCGCCCTTTACCCTGCATAAAATCATGGTGGATGAGCAGGCGCAAGACCACTACCGCCGAACCATTATTCACCTCGATCAGCATGCGGTACTGAAAGTGCTGCGCGATTTTCCGCTTAATCAACAGCGTCTGCAAAGTCTGACCGTACGTGGCGGCGAGGCCAGAGTATTCGATGTGGCGGATATTCACCCGCACGTTGATTTTCTCTTCAGCCGTTACGAGAAAATGGCAGCGCTCAAGCCGCTTAACGCCGAACAGATTTCCTGCCTGTTATTGAGTTTATTTAGCCTGTTGCCCGAAGATAACGTCAATATGACGGAGATTGGCACCGGAATAGCAAGCCAGGTGATGTTCTGGCTGGATGAAAATTACACCCGTAAATTCAGCCTCAGCGAGCTGGCAGAAGAGTCAGGAAAATCAAAAAGCTACATTTCCCGGCGTTTTCATTTTGAAACCGGTGAAAGCATCCTCAATTACCTCAATACCCTTCGGTTACGCAAAGCCTGTGAAGCGTTGTTACACAGCGAGGAGAGTGTGCGGGAGATTGCCCGACAAGTGGGGTTTTCAGACGTGACGTACTTTATTAGCGCCTTTGGCAAAGGGATTGGCGAAACGCCGTTACAGTATCGCAAGCGGCATAGACAGTAACGCCGGATGACGCTTCGCTTATCCGGCCTACGGGCACAATGCGAGCGTAGGCCGGATAAGGCATTCAATGGTCGATTACGCGTCGAGATCCGCCATATCGCCTTTTTCCTGCAACCAGTTGCGGCGGTCTTCGGAGCGTTTCTTCGCCAGCAGCATATCCATCATGGCGTTGGTACGCTGATCGTCTTCGTCGCTGATAGTGAGCTGCACCAGGCGACGGGTGTTCGGATCGAGCGTGGTTTCGCGCAGCTGCATCGGGTTCATTTCACCCAGACCTTTAAAGCGCTGCACGTTCGGCTTGCCTTTCTTACGCTTCAACTGTTCCAGCACGCCCGCTTTCTCTTCTTCCGTCAGCGCATAGTAGACCTCTTTGCCGAGATCGATACGGTACAACGGCGGCAGCGCGACGTAGACGTGCCCGTGCTTCACCAGCGTGCGGAAGTGCTTCACAAACAGGGCGCAGAGCAGCGTGGCGATGTGCAGACCATCGGAGTCCGCATCCGCCAGGATACAGATCTTGCCGTAACGCAGCTGGCTCAGATCGTCGCTGTCTGGATCGATGCCGATCGCCACAGAAATATCGTGTACTTCCTGCGATGCCAGCACTTCATCGGAAGAGACTTCCCAGGTGTTGAGGATCTTACCTTTCAGCGGCATGATCGCCTGATATTCACGATCGCGCGCCTGCTTGGCGGAACCGCCCGCCGAGTCCCCTTCCACGAGGAACAGTTCGGTACGATTGAGATCCTGCGCGGTACAGTCCGCCAGTTTACCCGGCAGCGCCGGGCCGCTGGTCAGCTTTTTGCGCACCACTTTCTTCGCCGCGCGCAGTCGACGCTGGGCGCTGGAAATGGCCATCTCCGCCAGCAGCTCCGCAGACTGAACGTTCTGATTCAGCCACAGGCTGAAGGCGTCTTTCACCACGCCCGACACAAACGCCGCACACTGGCGCGAAGAGAGACGCTCTTTGGTCTGCCCGGCGAACTGCGGGTCCTGCATCTTCACCGAGAGCACGTAAGCGCAGCGATCCCAGATATCTTCCGCAGACAGCTTCACGCCGCGCGGCAGAATATTGCGGTATTCGCA
This sequence comes from Citrobacter koseri ATCC BAA-895, assembly GCF_000018045.1. Taxonomy (NCBI): domain Bacteria; kingdom Pseudomonadati; phylum Pseudomonadota; class Gammaproteobacteria; order Enterobacterales; family Enterobacteriaceae; genus Citrobacter; species Citrobacter koseri. The sequence continues at coordinate 4,096,649 of NC_009792.1, forward strand.
GAATTCACGCATCGCGTCCAGCAGACCCTGGCGCAGCCCGTTTACATGGGTGCCGCCCTGCATCGTCGGAATCAGGTTAACGTAGCTTTCGGTCAGCAGCTCGCCGCCTTCCGGCAGCCACAGCAGCGCCCAGTCTACGGCTTCCGTATCACCGGCAAAATTACCGATAAACGGTTTTTCAGGAAGGGTCGGCAAGCCGTTAACCGCTTCGCCCAGATAGTCGTTCAGGCCATCCTGATAGCACCAGCGCTGCTCGCTATTGTTGACCTCATCTTTAAAGGTGATTTCAACGCCAGGGCACAGCACCGCTTTCGCTTTCAGGATATGGGTTAAGCGAGAGACGGAAAAACGCGGGCTGTCGAAAAAGGTTTCATCCGGCCAGAAGTGAACGCTGGTGCCGGTATTACGTTTACCGCATGTCCCGACAACCTGAAGATCCTGCACTTTCTCGCCGTTTTCAAAGGCGATGCTATAGACCTGAGCATCACGACGCACGGTGACTTCCACGCGTTTTGACAAGGCGTTGACGACGGAAATCCCCACCCCGTGCAGACCGCCGGAGAACTGGTAGTTCTTGTTGGAGAACTTACCGCCCGCATGCAGTCGGCAGAGGATCAGTTCAACCGCCGGAACGCCCTCTTCCGGGTGGATATCCACTGGCATCCCACGGCCATCATCAATCACTTCCAGTGACTGATCGGCATGTAAAATCACATCCACGCGTTTTGCGTGACCCGCCAGTGCTTCATCCACACTGTTATCAATCACTTCCTGCCCAAGATGGTTCGGGCGGGTTGTATCGGTGTACATCCCCGGGCGGCGGCGTACCGGCTCTAGCCCAGTGAGTACCTCAATGGCATCAGCGTTATAAGTTTGCGTCATGATTTAAATTAGCAATTCGAATTGATTGTCAGAAACTGTGCAGTCCAAGGAAATCGACAATCTGGTTGAAATAATCTTCGAAGCCCGTGAATGCATGGTTTCCGCCCTCGATAACGGTCTGGCGGCAGGAGGCGTAATACGCCACCGCCTGGCGGTAGTCCAACACTTCATCCCCCGTCTGTTGCAGCAACCAGATCAAATCCGGCGCTTCCAGCGGGTCAATCTGCATGACTTTAAGATCGTAAATATGGCGAGACTCTAGCACATATTGCTGCCCGGTGTAGGGGTTCTCGTTCTGACCGAGGTAGTCGGTCAGCAGTTCAAACGGCCGCACCGCCGGGTTCACCACCACCGCAGGCAACATAAAACACTGCGACAGCCAGGTGGCGTAATAGCCGCCCAGCGACGATCCGACGACGCCGAGCGGCGCTCCACCGTGTTCAAGCACGATAGATTCCAGCAACTCTGCCGCATCGGCAGGATACGGCGGCAGTTGCGGCACGATCATCTCAACATGAGGGTGGCGCTCCGCCAGCCAGCTTTTAAGCTGACATGCCTTTGCCGAACGCGGAGAGCTATTAAACCCATGCAGATAAAGAAGCGTAGACATCAGTATCCTTCCGAAGCGGTATCGGGTCGGAATTGAGTCCCCGGCAGACGATGCACTTGCGTTTCCAGAGAACCCTCGGCGTACAGTTCCAGCGTCCGCCAGCCTGGCCCTATCGTGTCCAGCGTGAAGTTCGCGCAGTGCGGCTTGAACTGGACGCAGGTGGACGGCGTCGCCAGCAGGCGGCGGCCATTCCAGTCAAGATCCAGCTCCTGATGAATATGACCGCACAGCAGGTATTTGACGCGTGGATAGTTCGCCAGCACGCTGTCCAGTTCGGCCGCGTTACGCAGGCTGTGCTGATCCAGCCAGCTGCATCCCGAAGGCAATGGATGGTGATGCAGAAGCAGCAAGGTGTGGCGCTCCGGCGCATCGGCAAGTTTGCGCTCCAGCCATTCAAGCTGAAAGTCGCTCAATTCACCATGCGGTACGCCAAAAACCTGGCTATCCAGCAGCAAGATTTGCCATTGATCGCCGATAAACACGCGTTTGGCCGGGGAGATCCCCGCTTCCTGCAACGCGCTGTACATCGCGGGCTGAAAGTCATGGTTACCCGGCAACCAAACGCAAGGCGCGCGAAAGCTTGCGATACCTTCAGCAAAGTGCTGATAGGCCGCAGCCGTTTGATCCTGCGCTAAATCACCTGTCGCCACGATCAGATCGTATTCGTGCTGCCCGGCATGAATCGCATCCAGCACCGCCTGGTAACTTTCCCAGGTATTCACGCCCAGCAGCGTTTCATGTTTTTCGGCAAACAGGTGAGTATCGGTAATTTGTAAGATCCTGACTCTGGCCTCACCAGCCAGAGGAAGGGTTAACAGGCTTTCCAAATGGTGTCCTTAGGTTTCACGACGCTAATAAACCGGAATCGCCATCGCTCCATGTGCTAAACAGTAACGCAGCCAGTCGGCCAGAAACTGATTAATTTGATGCTTTTCGTCGCGTTGATGCAACTTTTTATTTGGATAATCATACCGCGCTTTGAAGCGAAAGATCTGCTGACTTGAACACACTTCGGCCACCATCGCGTCATGGTACAGGCGCACCGTAAGTGACGGCAGGCTCCAGTACGTAATGGCTGGCGCCGTCTGCTCGATCGCAACAAGCGTAGTGTATCGGGTCGATTCAACGATCGTTAACCGATATTGCGCGTTGGCCACCTGATAGCTTACTGTTTCGCCGGGTGCGTCATTGCGCGGCAACAGGCGGCGCAATTGCGAAAAATTAGTTTCGCACAGGCGCATCATTTCAGGGAAGTCAGGTGTGTAACGCTTCATTTTTTCCACTCGTGTTTTAACTCTTGATAGTGCAGTTGCAGCCATTGCAAAGCGATGACAGAAGCCGCGTTGTCGATTTTCCCCTCTTCTACCCACTGGTAAGCCTGCTCCCGACTTACCACATGAACACGAATATCTTCGTTTTCATCGGCCAGACCATGAATCCCGTTCGCGGTCGTGGCATCCACTTCACCCACTAAAATAGAAAGACGCTCGCTGGTGCCGCCGGGGCTTGCCAGGTAACTCATGACTGGTTTCGTCCGTTTGACCTCAAGTCCGGCCTCTTCCATTGCTTCGCGACGAGCGACCTCCTCAACGGTTTCGCCCTCTTCGATCATCCCGGCGACCATTTCCAGCAACCACGGCGTTTCGCTGGTGTCATACGCCGCGATACGAATCTGTTCGACCAGTACAATTTCGTCGCGCTCAGGGTCAAAGGGTAGCAACACTGCGGCGTGGCCGCGCTCAAAAATTTCGCGTTTCACTTCACCGCTCATTTCACCGTTGAACAGGCGGTGGCGGAAACGATAGAGATCCAGTGAAAAAAAACCGCGATATAGCGTTTCTCGTGCAATAATTTCTACATCGTTTTTGGAGAAAGTCATTGGCGAGTTGTCTGGTTTATGCATTGTGCTGTCCTGGTACCAATAGTGATTAAAATGTGAATTTCAAGGGCGTTTGACTGCCGTTTCAGCGACCTTGTGATAAATTGGTGCAAATTAACGCCGGATGGCACGTAACGCCAACTTTTTGCAGTGGCGGATTCTGCTAGAATCAGCAATTATTTTTACAATTTGATCAGCGCTAAATACTGCTTCACAACAAGGAATGCAAATGAAGAAATTGCTCCCCATCCTTATCGGCCTGAGCCTGACGGGGTTCAGCACACTGAGCCAGGCAGAGAACCTGATGCAAGTTTATCAGCAAGCACGCCTGAGCAACCCGGAATTGCGTAAATCCGCCGCCGATCGCGATGCTGCATTCGAAAAAATTAACGAAGCGCGTAGTCCTTTACTGCCGCAACTGGGTTTAGGTGCCGATTACACCTACAGCAACGGCTATCGTGATGCGAATGGCATCAACTCCAACGCCACCAGCGCCTCTCTGCAATTAACCCAGACCCTTTTTGATATGTCAAAATGGCGCGCGCTGACGTTGCAGGAAAAATCCGCAGGTATCCAGGACGTCACGTTCCAGACCGATCAGCAAACGCTGATCCTCAATACGGCGAGCGCCTACTTTAAAGTCCTGAACGCCATTGACGTTCTCTCTTATACGCAGGCGCAGAAAGAAGCCGTTTATCGTCAGTTAGATCAAACCACCCAGCGTTTTAACGTCGGCCTGGTCGCTATCACTGACGTGCAAAACGCCCGTGCACAATACGATACCGTGCTGGCGAACGAAGTCACCGCCCGCAACAATCTGGATAACGCCGTAGAAGAACTGCGCCAGGTCACCGGTAACTACTACCCGGAACTGGCTTCGCTGAATGTCACAAACTTTAAAACCGACAAGCCGCAGGCCGTTAACGCGCTGCTGAAAGAGGCCGAAAACCGTAACCTGACGCTGTTGCAGGCGCGTCTGAGCCAGGATCTGGCGCGCGAGCAAATCCGCCAGGCGCAGGACGGCCATCTGCCAACGCTGGATTTAACCGCCTCTACCGGCGTGTCTGACACCTCTTATAGCGGCTCTAAAACCCATAACAGCACGCAGTATGACGACAGCAATATGGGCCAGAACAAAATCGGCCTGAGCTTCTCGCTGCCGCTGTATCAGGGTGGGATGGTCAACTCTCAGGTGAAACAGGCGCAGTACAACTTTGTTGGCGCGAGCGAACAGCTGGAAAGCGCGCACCGCAGCGTCGTGCAGACTGTGCGCTCTTCCTTCAACAACATTAATGCTTCTATCAGCAGCATCAACGCTTACAAACAGGCCGTTGTTTCCGCGCAAAGCTCTTTGGATGCAAACGAAGCCGGTTATTCCGTGGGTACGCGTACCATTGTTGACGTGCTGGATGCCACCACCGCGCTGTATGAAGCGAAGCAACAACTGGCGAATGCGCGTTATAACTATCTGATTAACCAGCTGAACATCAAGAATGCTCTCGGTACGTTGAACGAGCAGGATCTGGTGGCGCTGAACAATGCGCTGGGTAAACCGATCTCGACATCCCCGGACAACGTCGCGCCGGAAACCCCGCAGCAGGATGCAGCGGCGGATGGCTATAATGCCAGTACGGTTCAGCCTGCTTCAGCACGTTCCACCAGCAGCAACGGTAACAACCCGTTCCGTAACTGATGAATTGCCCGATGGCGCTTCGCTTATTGAGCCTACCTGATTCCAGGCAGGGTAAGCGTCGCGCCACCGGGCGCTAAACCTTGTCTGAACGTAAGGCAACGTAAAGATCCCGCCATTCTGCCGCATTCTCGCCTCTTCTCGCTTCAATTTCGACCAGCCATCCACTATCCTGAGCATTATTTATTGTGTTTACCACTGGGTCCTGGAAGACAAAAATGAAACGGACAAAATCTATACATCACGCCTCGTTCCGCAAAAGCTGGAGCGCACGTCATCTTACTCCGGTTGCTCTGGCGGTTACCGCTGTCTTTATGCTGGCCGGCTGTGAAAAAAGCGACGAAACGGTTTCGCTGTATCAAAACGCCGACGACTGCTCGGCGGCGAACCCGGGCAAAAACGCTGAATGTACGACCGCATTCAACAATGCCCTGAAAGAAGCGGAACGTACCGCGCCGAAATACGCGACGCGTGAAGACTGCGTGGCTGAATTCGGCGAAGGCCAGTGCCAGCAGGCGCCGGCTCAGGCAGGTATGGCGCCGGAAAATCAGGCGCAGGCGCAATCCAGCGGCAGCTTCTGGATGCCGCTGATGGCGGGCTATATGATGGGTCGAATGATGGGCGGCGGCGCGGGCTTTGCTCAGCAACCACTGTTCAGTTCAAAAAACCCGGCCAGCCCGGCCTACGGTAAATACACCGACGCCAGCGGCAAGAACTACGGCGCCGCACAGCCTGGCCGTACCATGACTGTACCGAAAACCGCGATGGCGCCGAAACCCGCCACAACCACAACCGTTACCCGTGGTGGTTTTGGCGAGTCAGTGGCAAAACAAAGCACGATGCAGCGTAGCGCCACCGGCACCTCGAATCGTTCGATGGGCGGCTAAGACGCATGGAAAGAATCAGTATTACTGAGCGCCCGGACTGGCGCGAGAAAGCCACCGAATACGGTTTTAATTTTCACACGATGTACGGGGAACCGTACTGGTGTGAAGACGCGTACTACAAGCTGACGCTCGACCAGGTTGAGAAGCTGGAAGACGTCACCGCTGAACTGCACCAGATGTGCCTTAAGGTCGTGGAGAAAGTGATCGCCAGCGACGAGCTGATGACGAAGTTTCGCATTCCTAAGCATACCTGGGGCTTTGTACGTCAGTCCTGGCAAACGCAGCAGCCGTCGCTCTATTCCCGCCTCGATCTGGCGTGGGATGGCACGGGGGAGCCTAAGCTTTTAGAAAATAACGCCGATACGCCGACCTCACTGTATGAGGCCGCGTTTTTCCAGTGGATCTGGCTGGAAGACCAGCTCAATGCGGGCAACCTGCCGGAAGGCAGCGATCAGTTTAACAGTCTGCAAGAAAAGCTGATCGAACGCTTCGCCGAGCTGCGTGAGCAGTATGGCTTCCAACTGCTGCACCTCACCTGCTGTCGCGATACCGTGGAAGATCGCGGGACGATCCAGTATCTACAGGACTGCGCCGCCGAAGCTGAAATCGCCACCGAGTTCCTCTACATTGAAGATATCGGCCTGGGTGAAAAAGGTCAGTTTTCGGACTTGCAGGATCAGGTGATTGCCAATCTGTTTAAGCTCTATCCGTGGGAATTTATGCTGCGTGAAATGTTCTCCACCAAGCTGGAAGATGCTGGCGTTCGCTGGCTGGAACCGGCCTGGAAGAGCATTATCTCCAATAAAGCGCTGCTCCCAATGTTATGGGAAATGTTCCCGGATCACCCTAACCTGCTGCCGGCTTATTTTGCGGAAGATGACTATCCGCAAATGGAAAAATTCGTCGTCAAACCGATCTTCTCGCGTGAAGGCGCTAACGTCTCCATCATTGAGAACGGGAAAACGATCGAAGCGGTGGAAGGCCCTTACGGCGAAGAAGGCATGATTGTGCAGCAGTTCTGCCCGCTGCCGAAGTTTGGCGACAGCTATATGCTGATTGGCAGCTGGTTGATCAACGATCAACCCGCCGGGATCGGTATTCGCGAAGACAGAGCGTTGATCACCCAGGATCTGTCCCGCTTCTACCCGCATATCTTTGTCGAATAGTCTCTTGTGCCGGGTGGCGGCTCCGCCTTACCCGGCCTACAATTCGTGCCGTAGGCCCGACAAGCGTAGCGCCATCGGGCATTAATCATCCCACCTGTACCGACAGCATACTCAGGCTGCCCATCTCGATGCCGTCAACCGGGATCGTCACCGGCTCTTTGCCATCCCATGCACCTAACACATACAGCAGCGGCAGATAGTGATCCGGCGTTGGGTTCGACAGCGATCCTCCTTCATGATCGAGGTAATTAACCAGCGGATGCTGTTCTACCGGCCCCTGCCATGTCAGATTCGCTTTCACATACTCATTGAATGACGTTGCCCACGGGTAGGGCGTATTCTCGCCATGCCAGCGCGCCGTGCGCAGGTTATGCACCACGTTGCCACTGGCGACCAGCATAATGCCTTCGTCCCGCAACGCCGCCAGTTTGCGCCCTGTTTCAAAATGCCAGGCCGCCGGTTTGGTGCTGTCGATGCTCAACTGCACCATCGGGATATCCGCATTCGGGTACATCTTGATCAACACGCCCCAGGAGCCGTGATCAAAGCCCCACGCCTCTTTATCCAGCGCGACCGGCGTCGGCGACAGCAACTCAACCAGATGTTGCGCCAGTTCCGGCGAACCGGGCGCAGGATAGTGCGTGTCATACAATGCCTGAGGAAAGCCGCCAAAATCATGGATCGTCTTTGGCGCTTCCATCGCCGTCACGCTCGTCCCTCGCGTGAACCAGTGCGCCGAAACAACGACAATCGCTTTTGGACGCGGCAATGTATCCCCCAGATGCCGCCAGGCGCGGGTATACACATTATCTTCCAGAACGTTCATCGGGCTACCGTGACCTAAAAACAATGCTGGCATACGTGTTGAAGACATGATGATATCCTTACTGAGGGAGTCATTTTGATATCATCACAATACGCTTTTTCGATGGATGAAGAACTCAGATAACCATGATGAAGATCATCAGTTATTTTGAAGGTCAGGTTCGGACAGTTGAATCATAAGGAGTTGTCGATGTCAGTACCTTTAATTCTGACCTTACTGGCGGGCGCCGCCACCTTTATTGGCGCGTTTCTTGGCGTGCTGGGGCAAAAACCGTCCAACCGCGTGCTGGCGTTTTCACTGGGATTCGCCGCAGGCATTATGCTGTTGATCTCGCTGATGGAGATGCTGCCAGCCGCGCTGGCGGCGGATGGCATGTCTCCGGTGCTGGGTTACGGTATGTTTATTATCGGCTTGCTGGGTTATTTCGGTCTCGACAGGTTGCTTCCCCACGCCCACCCACAAGATTTAGTGCAAAAAACCGCGCGTCCTCTCCCCGGCTCGATAAAACGCACCGCCATCCTGCTGACGCTGGGCATCAGCCTGCACAACTTCCCGGAAGGTATCGCCACCTTCGTCACCGCCAGCAGCAACCTCGAATTGGGTTTTGGCATTGCTCTGGCGGTCGCCTTGCATAATATTCCTGAAGGATTAGCGGTCGCCGGGCCAGTCTACGCCGCAACCGGTTCAAAACGGACTGCGATTTTCTGGGCCGGTATCTCCGGGATGGCGGAAATTCTTGGCGGTGTGATGGCGTGGCTTATTCTGGGCAGCCTGATCTCACCGGTCGTTATGGCGTCCATCATGGCCGCCGTCGCGGGAATTATGGTGGCATTATCCGTTGATGAGCTGATGCCGCTGGCAAAAGAGATCGACCCTAATAATAATCCCAGCTACGGCGTACTGTGTGGAATGTCGGTGATGGGGTTGAGTCTTGTCGTGCTTCAGGCGATGGGAATCGGATAACAGAGGCAGCAGGAAGCGCTTATTCCTGCTCTTTGGTCATAACGCGTTCTTCATCATCGCGACGAAGTAATTTATTGCGGATTTCCAGCAGCGCATCTCTGTCCTGCCGAAACGCCTTACAATAGCGTTTCATATGGCAAAAATACCCTACGATCACCAGAAAAATTAAGACGAGCCAATACCAGGCGATAAACATCCTCTTACCCTTAAAATCTAATATTACCAAACAATTAGCGTTAAAACCTTTTCTACCTATATTGAGGTAGCCCTATATACTGGCACAGTATGAAATCGAGAATATGATTTTGATCATAGAGAAAAAGGTTGGGCTTTTATTAACAGATGGGATGTTTAAAAAAGTAAAATATAAGGGATAAACGGCGGGATTAATGACCTCTGTAAACACAAAAAACCGAAGCCTGCGAACCGGCTTCGGTTTTTATTATCATCTCATCGCCTGATGGCGCTTCGCTTATCAGGCCTACAGAATTAGCTGGCTTTACGCTCGTGCGCCTGGCGGTAAGCCACCAGATCTTCGATCGTCACTACTGCCATGTTGTGTTTACCGGCAAACGCGATGCATTCCGGCGCGCGCGCCATTGTGCCATCGTCATTCGTCAGCTCGCACAGTACGCCAGCAGGTTTGAACCCGGCCAGCGTCACCAGATCGATGGTGGCTTCAGTATGGCCGCCGCGGGTCAGAACGCCACCCGGCTGCGCGCGCAGCGGGAAAACGTGGCCTGGACGGTGCAGATCGGCAGGTTTCGCGCCATCGGCAATGGCTGCGCGAACGGTCGTTACGCGGTCTGCGGCAGAAACGCCGGTAGTCACGCCTTTTGCGGCTTCAATGGTCACGGTAAAACCGGTGCCGTAGGCGCTGGTATTGTTCTCCACCATCATCGGCAGATCGAGCTGCTTGCGACGATCTTCAGTGATGCACAGACAAACAATGCCGCTGCCGTGGCGAATGGTCAGCGCCATCTGCTCAACGGTCATGGTCTCGGCCGGGAAAATCATATCGCCTTCGTTTTCGCGATCTTCATCGTCAAGCACCATCACACCGCGTCCTTCACGCAGCGCGGATAGCGCATGTTCCACACGTTCAAAAGGCGTACCAAAAGAGGAAAGTAGCGTCTGATTCATGGTAAAAAAACCTCATTAAAATTATGGTTACCAGAATCAGGGCAGTCTTAGGAGTACCGACAAGCGGCAAAAAAATAACGTGAGCGGGCCCATGCCCGACTGGATCGTTACTCTCTCCCATCCGGACTTTAACCGTCGGCCCCGGAATTACACCGGATCTGCTGACCTTCAGATTTGCACCTGAAGCGCTCGCGGGCTTTCAACCTGTCCTTCATCTTTCACGCCGCTGCTGCATTGCCGCAACGCGAAATCTTTTGGCCATACGTTGATTTACCGCCGGTGGGGAATTTCGCCCCGCCCTGAGAATAAGCGAGTTAACTATAACGCTATTGATTACCTTCATCAACGCCTTTACTCCGCTAAACGACACACAATTCTGGTTTATGACGCCTGCATATCGCACTACAATGTGTTCTGACACTTACCAGTTCAGGGAAACCACAATGATTGACCCGAAAAAAATTGAGCAACTCGCTCGTCAGGTTCACGAGTCGATGCCGAAAGGGGTTCGGGAGTTCGGGGAAGATATCGAGAAGAAAATCCGTCAGACGCTGCAATCGCAGCTGACGCGTCTCGATCTGGTGAGCCGTGAAGAGTTTGACGTGCAGACTCAGGTCTTACTGCGCACCCGCGAAAAGCTGGCGCTGCTGGAGCAACGCCTCAGCGAGCTGGAAGCGCGTGAGAAACCTGTAGATGTTAAACCTGCGCCCGCCATCCCGCCTGTCGATCCGCAAGAGTAAAAACCACAACGGGCCGTAAGGCCCGTTGATATTTTCAGTGTTCGAGTTCTAACTTCTTAGCCTGTGTCGCCTGTTGGCAGTAAAGCGCATAGCGTTTGCAAAACCAGCTGCGGTGCGCCTCATCCATATTTCCGGTAACGGCCTGGATATCAACAGGATGGCCCTCAGCCTGCATCCTGGCGAAACTGCGCGCCAGAAAATCAAAATTGTTTAACGAATATACGTTCTTGTCGTTCATCAGCATACCCTCCAGTTATCAAATATCTGTTAAGGCCATATGCTTTTTCTAATTTCAGTATTCTCTTATATGTGTTGAACGGTTGTGCAAAAAGTGCGCATATCAGTTGCCTGACATCACACTTTGGGAACAAGCCAGATGCCCGATGGCGCTGTGCGTATCGGGCCGTCTGTTCAGCGGTTATTTATCGCTGTCTTTCTGGATTTTCTTGATGATATTGGTGGTCGAACAACCGTCTTCGAAGTTAAGCACCAGCACTTCGCCGCCGTTGGCCCAGACTTCTTCGCTACCGGCAATCTCTTCTGGCTTATAGTCACCGCCTTTCACCAGCAGATCCGGCAGCACGCCAGCAATCAGCCGCTGCGGGGTGTCCTCGTCGAAAGAAACCACCCAGTCAACGGACTCCAGCGCACCCAGCACGATCATTCGCTGTTCCAGCGGATTCACAGGGCGAGTTTCGCCTTTCAGACGTTTGGTGGAGGCATCGCTGTTCACCGCGACGATCAGGCGATCGCCCAGCTTGCGGGCGTTCGCCAGGTAAGACACGTGCCCGGCATGCAGAATGTCAAAAACGCCGTTGGTCATGACCACTTTCTCGCCGCGTTTACGCGCGCTGGCCACGGCCTGTTTCAGTTCGGCTTCCGTCATCACGCCAAAGCCGGTGTCCGCACGACCGCGCACCGCATTTTCCAGTTCGATTGGCGAAACGGTTGATGTTCCCAGTTTACCGACGACAACGCCTGCTGCCGCGTTCGCGAAATAGCAGGCCTCTTCCAGGGAGTTCCCCGCCGCTAATGTGGCCGCCAGTACGCCGATCACCGTATCCCCGGCACCGGTAACGTCATACACTTCCTGCGCCTGGGTCGGCATATGCAGCGGCGCTTTACCCGGTTGCAGCAGCGTCATTCCCTGCTCGGAACGGGTCACCAGCAGCGCAGAAAATTCAAAATCGGCAATCAGCTTCATGCCGCGTTCGACAATCTCTTCTTCACTTTTACATTTACCCGCCACCGCTTCGAACTCAGACAGGTTCGGCGTCAACAGCGTGGCGCCGCGATAACGTTCGAAATCGGTGCCTTTCGGGTCGATCAGCACCGGGACGCCCGCTTTACGCGCAAGCTGAATCATCTGCTGAACGCTGGCCAACGCGCCTTTGGCGTAATCAGACAACACCAGCGCGCCAATTGAGCCCAGCGCCTGGTTAATACGCTCGTGCAATGGCAGCGGATCGACGCCTTCAAAGCCTTCTTCAAAATCCAGGCGAATCAGCTGCTGGTTACGGGAAAGTACACGCAGTTTGGTAATCGTCGGATGCGTAGGCACAGAAACGAAGTCGCATTTTACGTTCACATCCGCCAGCGTTTTGCTCAGCGCGCGCGCCGCATCGTCAATACCGGTCAGACCCACCAGACGCGAATTTGCGCCCAGAGAAGCGATGTTCATCGCCACGTTCGCCGCGCCGCCCGGACGTTCTTCAATGGTGTCAACTTTGACAACGGGCACCGGCGCTTCGGGGGAAATACGGCTGGTCGGCCCGTACCAGTAGCGATCCAGCATCACATCACCAACAACCATGACTCCTGCACGTTCAAACTCTGGCAGCGTTACTTTCATTCCTGTCTCCTGAGAGATTCTCTGAGGGTCTTAAAATTTGCGCGCGATAATAGCACACTTCACCCGGCAACCAGCCACTTCTGCCAGCTTGCCCGTACCAGCGCGCGTTCCTTGCTGAAGCACTCTTGCGCCACATGCCCCGGAAGCTCCTGTAGCGCAAGGTGATGAAGCTCATCGCGCAGCGTGGTATAGGCCAGCGTCAGCGCATGCGCTTCCTGTTCGTCCATAATGTCGTTTTGCGCCAGCAGTTCCAGAATGCGCACGTTATCGGACCAGCGCGTCAGCTTCGGCTTTTCATGCGCATAGCGCAGCACCAGATATTGGGTAATAAATTCAATATCGGTGATCCCGCCTTCGTCGGCTTTGATATCAAAACGATCGCGATGCTTGTTGCCCAGATGCGCGCGCATTTTCTCACGCATTTCGCGCACCTCGGTCTGCAACGTTTTGCCTTCGCGAGCGAGGGTCATGATATCGCGACGCACGGCGTCAAACTGCGAGGTCAGTTGCGGGTCGCCATAAACCACACGGGCGCGCACCAGCGCCTGATGCTCCCATGTCCAGGCTTCGTTTTTCTGATAATCGGCAAAGGCTTCCGCCGACGTGACCAGCATTCCCGCCGCGCCGGACGGGCGCAGCCGCGCGTCCACTTCATACAAGATACCGGAAGAGGTGCGGGTGCTGAACAAGTGCATAATGCGCTGCGCCAGGCGTAAGTAGAACTGGCGGCCGTCGATTTCACGCTCGCCGTCGGTCATCACGTCCATTGGGCAATCGTGCAAAAAGATCAGATCAAGATCGGAACTGTAGCCCAGCTCCCAGCCGCCCAGCTTGCCATAACCCACCACCGCAAACCCGCGTCCGGTGCGCTCAGCAAGGTGCGTCGGCTGCCCATAGCGCGCCACCATTTGCCCCCACGCCTGCTGGACAACGGCGTCGATAATGGCCTCCGCCAGCCAGGTCAGGTGATCGCTGACCTTCATCACCGGCAGCGTACCGGCGATATCCGCCGCCGCAATGCGCAACAGTTGTGTTTGTTTAAACTGGCGCAGCGCTTCCAGCTGCTGCTCTTCGTCATCTTCCGGCACACGCAGCAAATACTGGCGTAACTCATCGCGATAAGCGTCGGTCGCCGTTGGCTGATACAGCGTATTCGGGTCCAGTAGTTCATCGAGCAACAGCGGATAACGCGCCAGCTGGCTCGCCACCATCGGCGAAGCAGCGCACAGCGAAATCAGGTGCTTCAGCGCGCCGGGAAATTCGCTCAGTAATTCAAGGTAGGTGGTACGCGTAACGATCCCCACCAGCAGCGGCGTAATACGCGACAGCGGCACAGAGGCATCTTCGCGCGAGCACACGTCGCTAAGCAGATGCGGCATCAGATGGTCGAGCACCTGCCGCCCACGCGGGCCAATGGTGCGCTTATCCAGCTCTTTACGAAAGTCGGCGATTAACGCCAGCACGCGTCCGCGATCGTCGTCGGACAGATGCGCCAGCACCGGCGTGGTATCATCTTCCTGTAGCGCATCCTGCCACAGCTCGCGCCAGTGTTCCGACAGCGTATCTTCCTGAGTATCGGTTTCGTCATCGCCAATCAGTTCGTTAAATACCCGACGCACGTTAGCCATGTGCGCCGCCAGAATGTCGGTGAGCTGCGACCAGTCATCCGTGCGCATTCCCCAGGCCAGGCGCGCCCGGTTCAGTTCATCGCCCGGCAGCGTCTGGGTCTGCTCATCATTGATGCTTTGCAGCAGGTTTTCCAGACGGCGCAGGAAGAGATAGGCCGCGCGTAACTGTCCGGCGTCATTTTCTGGCAACAGGTGCAGCGCATCAATCGCGCTCAGCGTCGGCAGCAACGAGCGCGATTGCAGCGAGGGTTCCCGTCCGCCGCGAATCAACTGGAACACCTGCACGATAAACTCAATTTCACGAATACCGCCGGCGCCAAGCTTAATATTGTCTTTCAGACCGCGACGACGCACTTCACGGGCAATCATCCCTTTCATATTACGCAGGGACTGGATCACGCTGAAATCGATATAGCGGCGGAACACGAAAGGTCGCAACATGGCGCGCAGTTCATCGACATACGCACTGTCGGCAGCGCCCATAATGCGCGCTTTGACCATCGCATAACGCTCCCAGTCGCGCCCTTGTTCCTGGTAATAATCTTCCAGCGCGGCAAAACTCAGCACCAGCGGGCCACTGTCGCCAAACGGGCGCAGACGCATATCCACCCGGTACACAAAGCCGTCCATCGTCGGCTGGTCCAGCACTTTGATCAAACGCTGCCCCATGCGGGTAAAGAACTGCGCGTTATCCAGCTCGCGCCGACCGCCCCGGGTGGAACCGTGCTCCGGCCAGGCGAAGATCAGATCGATATCCGAGGAGAAATTCAGCTCGCCGCCGCCCAGTTTTCCCATCCCCAGAATCAGCAACGGTTGAGGTACGCCATCATGGTTGCAGGGCGTACCCCATTCGCGACAGCAGGCGTCATACAACCAGTCGCGCGCGGCGACGATCAACGTTTCCGCCAGATGGCTTAGCTGTTGCAGAATGTTTTCTTCTTCCACCAGCGACAGCGCCTGCGCCCAGGCGATACGTACCATGATGCGGCGACGGAATACGCGAAGCTCGCGCATCAGCGCCGCTTCATCAGTCACCTGCGCCAACGCGTCCTGTAGCCACGCGGCATAATGCCGCCACTCATCGGCCTGCGGCGGCGCGCTTTCCAGCTCAGTCAGCCATTCGGGATGCGCAATCACGCTGTCCTGCACAAAGTCACTAAATGTAAGTACTGACTTCGCCTGAACGCTAAGCGTGGCTTCAGCCAGGATTTCTGGTAACCGCTCAACCACGGTCTGCCAGTGCTGCTGTAACGGTGAAGAAAGCGGCTTCATTTAAGGTGTGTCCTCAGATGGCTAACTAATCCCGATGAGTGTTGCCGGATGGCGGCGTAACGCCTTATCCGGCCTACAAAACCTGTGCGTCGTAGGCCTGATAAGATGCGCAGCATCGCCATCAGGCGTCTGACATTGCCGGATGGCGGCGTAACGCCTTATCCGACCTACAAAACCTGTGCGCCGTAGGCCTGATAAGATGCGCAGCATCGCCATCTGGCGCTGACATTGCCGGATGGCGGCGTAACGCCTTATCCGACCTACAAAACCTGTGCGTCGTAGGCCTGATAAGATGCGCAGCATCGCCATCAGGCGTTACTGGTTATCGTTTTCCGCTATGCAGCCAGAACGGCTCCTGGAAGATCGCCTCATTGCGGAAGTGTTCAACTTCAATCCGCTGCCCTGTCACAATCGCGTGGCGCAGGCCCTGCCAGTTCTCCAGCCAGGCCTGTACCGCATTCGCGTCGTAATAACCTGCCAGCAGCAAAATGCTGTCGATATCGCGGGTCAGGCGCGGAAGCTGATCGCGATACCGATCGCCCAACGGCTGCCCGAAAGTCGCTTTCAGCTCCGCCGCGTGGCGCGACAGGTGAATATCGGCAAAGCGTTTGAAAGAATCGGCCATTTTCGTCTGCGCTTTGGCATCAAGGAACGGTTGCCAGGCTTTGGTGACCAGCCATTCGGTCAGCGCCAGTTTAGCCATCGCCGTTTGCGTGCTATAGATAGCCGTGATGGCTGAAACCTCAGAGACAAGGGTCGCTTCCGACTGCGTCAGCAAATCGCGTAAGTGAGCGCTTGCTTTACGCGGTACAATGCCGCCAAACAGCATCAGCGCATGGCGAACCAGCCCCATCGCCGCCAGTACATCCGCTTTGGCGGCGTCATTTCCACGCACCCACAGCTCTTCATGGTACTGCCATTGCGACAATGCCAGCTCCAGCGCCGCTTCCAGCCCCTGCTCAATGCTGGCTTTGGCTGGCGCTTTCAGCACCGCAGTAGGTCTGATCTCACGCGGAGCATTCCCCTGCGCCAGATGATATCCCCGTGCGGCCTTGCTCAGGCTGCCCTGACGCAGACCCGCTTGCGACACCAGTTGGTTTGCCAGTTTCAGCACCGCACGGGTCTCGCCGCTTAACAGTTCCAGCTCCAGCTCGCAAATTGGCTCGGCACATTCTCCGGCCTTCACTTCGCCAAGATCGAGCGCGATTTCAATACGGCTGCCGTCAACGTCCACCAGCCATTTCTCACGGTAAAAATCGGTGCTAAACAGCGGCTGCACGCGTGAAGCGAGATCCGCAGGCAGCTCGCCGTTCGGCCAGACCTCCTGCGGGAGCAGTGCGAGATCCAACGTCGGCTCGCTCAGCGCAACATTGTATTCCGGCCGTTGATGTAGGCCCCCCGTAACCCGACCGGCGATTTTCATGGTCATTTCATAACGACCATTCTCGCCACGGATGCGCAGACCCATATCATGTCCACGCAACCACTTGTCCGGCGTTTCGTAGTAAATGTTCTGTAACTGGCTGGGCGCATGGTGCTCGCCGCCGAGTGTTTGCAGATGGTCACGCAACGCGTCTACAGCGTCGTGATTAACGATAAACTTTAATTCGATTTCCTGAGCCATTGCCTTGTACTTATGGGTTATGTCACATATGGGAAGAATGACGGCGAACTTAACGCGTTCTTTTTTGTCAGTAGATAGTATTTTGCGCCAAATTGCCATGCAACGAGCAATTTGACGGGCGTAAAAGTTTAAAACAGTGGCAAAGATGACACAGATGATTCCGATTGATGTCGAATGCTTTGCGTAGAGACACTGATGCCACTACTATCGTTCCACTTTTTATGACAAAAACGACAGCCTGATGCCAAAATTACGCCTGATTGGATTAACTTTACTTGCACTTAGCGCCACTGCCGTCTCCCACGCAGAAGAGAAGCGCTATGTCTCTGACGAACTGAATACCTGGGTCCGCAGCGGTCCGGGAGATAATTATCGCCTCGTGGGTACGGTGAATGCCGGCGAGGAAGTGACATTATTACAGACTGACGCCAACACGAATTACGCTCAGGTGAAAGACAGTACAGGTCGTACTGCCTGGATCCCGATGAAAGAGCTGAACAGCTCGCCCAGCCTGCGTATCCGCGTACCGGATCTGGAAAATCAGGTTAAGACGCTGACCGACAAGCTGAACAATATTGATACCACCTGGAATCAGCGCACGGCCGACATGCAGCAAAAAGTGTCGCAGAGCGACAGCGTGATTAACGGGTTGAAAGAAGAAAACCAGAAGCTGAAAAACGAGCTGATCGTGGCGCAGAAGAAAGTCAGCGCCGCCAATCTGCAACTTGATGACAAGCAGCGCACCATCATTATGCAGTGGTTTATGTATGGCGGCGGCGTGCTGGGGCTCGGCCTGCTGCTCGGCCTGGTTCTCCCGCACATGATCCCAAGCCGTAAACGCAAAGACCGCTGGATGAACTAAATCGCCTTCTCTGCCGCACTGACATATGATTAAGGGATGATTTTTTTCAGGAAGGGAAAGTGGCGTGAAGATTTATCTGGTCGGTGGTGCTGTTCGGGATGCGTTGTTAGGGCTACCGGTCAAAGATAAAGATTGGGTGGTGGTTGGCGCCACGCCGCAGGAGATGCTTGACGCGGGCTACCAGCAGGTAGGCCGCGATTTTCCCGTGTTTCTTCATCCGCAAACGCGTGAAGAGTATGCGCTGGCGCGCACCGAGCGTAAATCCGGTTCAGGCTATACCGGCTTTACCTGCTATGCCGCGCCGGACGTGACGCTGGAAGAAGACCTGCAACGTCGCGACCTCACCATTAATGCCCTCGCGCAGGATGACGACGGCCATATCGTCGATCCCTACCAGGGGCGTCGCGATCTGGACAATCGCCTGCTGCGCCATGTTTCCCCCGCCTTTAGCGAAGATCCGCTGCGCGTGTTGCGCGTGGCGCGTTTTGCCGCCCGCTACGCGCACCTCAGTTTCCGCATCGCTGATGAAACCCTGGCCTTGATGCGCGACATGACCGCCGCAGGCGAACTGGAACACCTCACGCCGGAGCGCGTATGGAAGGAGACCGAGAACGCCTTAACCACGCGCAATCCGCAGGTTTTCTTTCAGGTGCTGCGCGACTGCGGCGCGCTGCGCGTTCTGTTCCCGGAAGTGGACGCGCTGTTTGGCGTTCCGGCTCCGGCAAAGTGGCACCCGGAAATCGATACCGGCATCCACACATTGATGACGTTATCAATGGCCGCCATGCTCAGCCCGAACGTTGATGTGCGTTTCGCCACGCTCTGTCACGACCTTGGAAAAGGGTTGACGCCCAAAGCGCTCTGGCCGCGCCATCATGGTCACGGCCCGGCAGGCGTAAAGCTGGTCGAGCAGTTATGCCAGCGTCTGCGTGTGCCGAATGAGATTCGGGATTTAGCCAAACTGGTGGCGGAATTCCACGATCTCATCCATACCTTCCCGATTTTGCAGCCGAAAACGATCGTGAAGCTGTTCGATTCGATTGACGCCTGGCGTAAGCCGCAGCGCGTAGAGCAAATCGCCCTGACCAGCGAGGCCGACGTGCGCGGTCGTACCGGTTTTGAGGCGTCTGACTATCCGCAAGGTCGCTGGCTGCGCGAAGCGTGGCTGGTCGCGCAGGCGGTGCCGACAAAAGAGGTGGTGGAGGCAGGCTTTAAAGGCGCGGAGATCCGCGAAGAACTCACCAGACGGCGAATTGCAGCGGTGGCTAACTGGAAGGAACGGCGTTGCCCGAAACCCGAGGCGTAAGCTCACCGTTTTGTTGCCGGATGGCGCTCCGCTTATCCGGCCTACAAAATCGAACCGCAAGCCGGATAAGGCATTTACGCCACCATCCGGCAACAAAATCGAACCGTAGGCCGGATAAGGCATTTGCGCCGCCATCCGGCAACAAAATCGAACCGCAGGCCGGATAAGGCATTTACGCCGCCATCCGGCAACAAAATCGAACCGTAGGCCGGATAAGGCGTAAACGCCGCCATCCGGCATCAAGCGTTATCAGAAGAAAACAACGTAGACCGCAGCAGCCACGATAAAGCGGTAAATCGCAAACGGAATGAACGAGATGCGCTTAATCAATTGCAGGAAGGTTTTGATGGCGATCAGCGCCACAATGAACGCAGTCACAAATCCCACGGCGAACATGGGGATATCTTCCACCGTCAGGAACGACCAGCTCTTGTAGAGATCCAACGCCGTCGCGCCCATCATCATCGGAACAGCCAGCAGGAATGAGAATTCCGATGCGGCATAGCGACTCACCCCCATCAACATCCCACCGGAAATGGTCGCGCCGGAACGGGAAAAGCCCGGCCACAGCGCCAGACACTGGAAGCAGCCAATCATAAACGCCTGACGATACGTCATATCGTCCAGGCCCGGCGCGCGCGGCTCTTTCGGCTTCAGGCATTCCGCGGCAATCAGCAGCAGACCGCCCACGACCAGCGCATACATCACGTTGACGGGATTAAACAAAGACTTAATGGTGTCATGGAACACCAGGCCCAGCACCACGGCCGGGATCATCCCCAGCACAATATGCCCTAACGTCAGCCGTCCTTTTCCGGTGCCTTCATGCGGTTGTTTGCCAAAGTGAATGCCGATCAGGCCGAACAAACGCCGCCAGAACATCACCACCACCGCCAGGATCGATCCCAGCTGAATTACCACCTCAAACGTCTCTGCCGTATCGCCTTCAAAACCCAACAGGTGACCGACAATGATCATATGGCCCGTGCTGGAGACGGGCAAAAACTCCGTCAATCCTTCGACCACACCCAAAATTGCCGCCACCAGCAGCGAGTGTATATCGCTCATCAATAAACCCCTAAATCAAAAAAAACGAACAGCAGTTATGACTCCAGCTTTAAGACCCATATATCGCCGTTTGGTTTAAAAACTATGAAGTTAATTATTTTCTTTCAGATTATTGCCACGCTCAATGATAACGCCAACATTCGCCGCACGCGCTACGGCGCCGGGCTTACTGAGCTTGATGCGTACCCACGGAGAGTTAAAGCGGCTGAGTAGCAGATCCGCCACCTCTTCCGCTACGCGTTCGACTAACGCAAAACGGCCGCCCTCCACATGGCTGACTACCGTATCGGCAATGTCGGCATAGCTCAGACAATCCGCAACGTCGTCGCTTCTGGCTGACTTACGGTTGTCCCACGCCATTTCGATATCGAACACCAGTTTCTGTTCGATAGTTTGCTCCCAGTCGTAAACACCGATAGTGGTGATTACCGAAAGTTGCTCTATAAATACAATATCCATCACGACCTGCCTGCTTTTTGGCTAACCCGGATACCACTTCCGGCGAAATATGCGTATTATCCACAGAAGTAGCGTTTAACACGACATTTTCAAAACGGAACAGCTTATGAGTGCAATCGCGCCTGGAATGATCCTCTTCGCGTACCTCTGCGGCTCAATTTCCAGTGCCATTCTGGTCTGCCGCATTGCAGGTTTACCCGACCCGCGTCAGAGTGGCTCCGGTAACCCTGGCGCGACCAATGTGTTACGCATAGGGGGCAAGGGAGCAGCCGTAGCGGTACTGATTTTCGACGTCCTCAAAGGCATGCTGCCGGTCTGGGGCGCTTATGCATTAGGTGTAACCCCTTTCTGGTTGGGCCTGATTGCCATCGCCGCCTGTCTGGGACACATCTGGCCGGTCTTTTTTGGCTTCAAAGGCGGGAAAGGCGTCGCGACCGCATTCGGCGCGATCGCGCCCATCGGCTGGGACTTAACTGGCGTGATGGCGGGCACCTGGCTGCTGACCGTCTTACTGAGCGGTTACTCGTCATTGGGCGCGATCGTCAGCGCGCTGATTGCGCCATTCTACGTGTGGTGGTTTAAACCCCAGTTCACCTTCCCGGTCTCTATGCTGTCTTGCCTGATTTTGCTGCGCCACCATGACAACATCCAGCGCCTGTGGCGTCGTCAGGAGACGAAGATCTGGACGAAACTCAAGAAGAAGCGCGAGAAAGATCCGCAGTAGCTTTTTACACCACGCCGTAGGCCGGGTAAGGCGAAGCCGCCATCGGGCACATACGCATCGCCGGATGGCGACGCAAAGCGTCTTATCCGGCCTACAGATTGGTTCACCACGCCACCTGATATCCCTCGTCTGGCTTGCCGAGTCGCTTCTGGCACCATGCCGCCAGAAACTCCACACATACCCGTAACTTTACGCTGCGGTACAGCGGTTCCTGATAGACCGCCCAGATATTGGCGCTCTGCGCATACTCCGGCAATACCCTCACCAGTTTACCGCTCGCCAGAAACGGCTGCACATCCCACTCTGAACGCAGCATGATCCCTTTGCCCTCCAGCGCCCACTGCAAAACAATTTCACCGCTATTGGAAGAGAGGTGTCCGGTTACTTTCACTGATTTTTTCTCTTGCCCGTTCCCCAGTTCCCATATGCCGTGGGTCATATCACGTTCTTTTGTCACCAGACAATCATGACCGCTTAATTCTTGTAAGGTTTTCGGCTCAGGATATTTCTGGAGATATGCGGGAGACGCGCATAATATTCTTTTATTCTTTGTTAACAAATGCGCAATATAATAATCAGGAATTTCATCGTTAATCCGAATATCCAGATCAATATTATCCTGTACCAAATCAATTTGCCGATCGAAGAGTTCAAAGTGAACCTGTAATTCAGGATAATTGCGCATCAGGTCGGTAATGGCAGGTGCAATATAACTGCGGCCAAAACCAAAACTACAGCCAATGCGAATCATTCCCTCCGGGCGCGTTTTTATTTGCGTCACCTCATCCACCAGCCGCTGATAGTGCGTGAGGAGCTTCAGCGCATGTTCATAGCAGCGTTGCCCGCTTTCCGTCAGCGCAACACCTCTTGCCGAGCGGTTCAGCAGCGTGGTGGCAAGGGTTGTCTCAAGAATCTGAATCCGTTTCGTCACGAACGCGGGCGTTTGCCCCAGCGCCGCCGCTGCCGCGCTAAAGCTTCCCGTGTGGACAATTTCAACCAAAACCTGTAGGTCTTTGGCTAAGGGATAGTTGTTCAGCATCTGTCGGTTATCCGTGATTTTAATACGTGCAGTGTAAATCTCTTAACGTCGTTAAACCCTGCCTTTGCTCAATTTTCATCACCTTTCTGTGGTGCGATTCACGAACTGTTAATTGCATATACACAGTGACAAAAAATATAAAACCACACCTTTAGTGGTAGTTTACTCCAGAGAATTTATTTCCAGATTAATAAAAGAACTGGAGTTGATATGATGAGCAATCAAAATAACCAAAATGCGGTTACTACGTTGACGGATATTGTCGCTAATTTTACCGCCATGATCTCCACCCGAATGCCCGACGACGTCGTCGATAAATTAAAACAGCTGCGTGATGCCGAAACCTCATCGATGGGAAACATTATCTACCACACGATGTTCGATAACATGCAGAAAGCAATCGACCTGAACCGCCCGGCCTGCCAGGACACGGGCGAAATTATGTTCTTCGTGAAGGTCGGTTCCCGCTTCCCGCTGCTGGGCGAGCTGCAAAGTATTCTTAAGCAGGCCGTGGAAGACGCCACCGTAAAAGCGCCGCTACGCCATAACGCGGTCGAAATTTTCGACGAAGTGAATACCGGCAAAAACACCGGCAGCGGCGTGCCGTGGGTCACCTGGGAGATTATTCCCGATGGCGACGATGCGGAAATTGAAGTTTATATGGCGGGCGGCGGTTGCACGCTGCCGGGGCGTTCCAAAGTGCTGATGCCTTCCGAAGGCTACGAAGGCGTCGTGAAATTCGTCTTTGAAAACATCTCCACGCTGGCGGTCAATGCCTGTCCACCGGTACTGGTCGGCGTGGGCATCGCAACCTCCGTCGAAACCGCCGCCGTGCTTTCCCGCAAAGCGATTCTGCGCCCGATAGGCACCCGTCATCCAAATCCAAAGGCGGCAGAACTTGAGCTGCGGCTGGAAGAAGGGCTAAACCGCCTGGGAATCGGCCCACAAGGGCTGACCGGCAACAGCTCGGTGATGGGCGTACACATCGAATCCGCCGCCCGTCATCCGTCAACCATTGGCGTGGCCGTCTCCACCGGCTGCTGGGCGCACCGTCGCGGTACGCTGCTGGTTCATTCTGACCTCTCCTTCGAAAACCTGTCCCACACCCGGAGCGCGTTATGAAAAAGATCCTCACTACCCCGATCAAAGCCGAAGACCTGGAAGATATCCGCGTTGGCGATGTGATCTACCTGACCGGAACGCTGGTGACCTGTCGCGACGTTTGTCACCGCCGCCTGATCGAACTCAAGCGCCCTATTCCTTACGATCTCAATGGCAAAGCGATTTTCCACGCCGGGCCGATTGTGCGTAAAAACGGTGATAAATGGGAGATGGTCTCCGTCGGCCCGACCACCAGCATGCGTATGGAAGCCTTTGAAAAAGAGTTCATTGAGCAGACCGGCGTGAAGCTGGTGGTCGGAAAAGGCGGGATGGGGCCGCTGACCGAAGAAGGCTGCCAGAAATTCAAAGCGCTGCACGTCATCTTCCCGGCTGGCTGCGCGGTGCTGGCGGCAACCCAGGTCGAAGAGATAGAAGAGGTGCACTGGACGGAACTCGGCATGCCGGAATCGCTGTGGGTTTGCCGGGTGAAAGAGTTCGGGCCGCTGATTGTTTCTATCGATACCCACGGCAACAACCTGATCGCCGACAACAAAAAACAGTTCGCCGAGCGTCGCGGTCCCATCGTTGACGAGATCTGCGAGTACGTGCACTACATCAAATAACCCTCCTGGAGAGGCGCTGCGCCTCTCCCTTTTCTCAGGGATACGACAATGGCACCTTTATCTGGTTGGTGGCGATACCTGGCTCCACTGGTGGTCATCGCCATTATTGCTGTTTTGCCAGTCCCCACCGGTCTTGAGAGCCACACCTGGCTCTATTTTGCGGTCTTTACCGGCGTCATTGTGGGACTCATTCTGGAACCTGTACCGGGCGCGGTCGTGGCGATGATCGGGATTTCGATCATTGCCGTTCTGTCGCCGTGGCTGCTGTTCAGCCCCGATCTGCTCGCGCAGGAAGGCTTCAAATTTACCGCCAAAGCCCTCTCGTGGGCGGTGTCTGGTTTTTCTAACTCAGTTATCTGGCTGATTTTCGCCGCCTTTATGTTTGGCACCGGCTATGAAAAAACAGGTCTCGGTCGGCGAATTGCGCTGATGCTGGTGAAGAAGATGGGCCATCGCACGCTGTTTCTTGGCTATGCGGTGATGTTTTCCGAGCTGATCCTCGCCCCCGTCACGCCGTCTAACTCCGCGCGCGGCGCCGGGATCATCTACCCGATAATTCGCAACCTGCCGCCGCTCTATAACTCGCAGCCTAACGACGCCAGTTCCCGCTCCATTGGCTCGTATATTATGTGGATGGGCATCACCGCCGACTGCGTTACCAGCGCCATTTTCCTGACGGCGATGGCGCCTAACCTGTTGCTGATTGGCCTGATGAAAAGCGCATCCCATACGGCGCTAAGCTGGGGCGACTGGTTTTTAGGAATGCTGCCGCTAAGCATTCTGCTGGTCTTGCTGGTTCCGTGGCTGGCCTACGTGCTGTATCCGCCGGTGCTGAAATCGGGCGACCAGGTGCCGCGCTGGGCGGAAGCTGAGCTAAAGGAGATGGGCCCGCTCTGCTCGCGCGAGAAAAAGATGCTGGTGCTGATGGTCGGCGCGCTGGTGCTGTGGATCTTCGGCGGCGATTACATTGATGCCGCAATGGTCGGTTACAGCGTGGTGGCATTGATGCTGGTATTACGCATTATCTCCTGGGATGACATCGTCAGCAATAAAGCGGCATGGAACGTTTTCTTCTGGCTGGCTTCGCTGATTACGCTCGCCACCGGACTGAACAATACCGGCTTTATCACCTGGTTTGGCAAACTGCTGGCAAACGGGCTAAGCGGCTATTCGCCGATGATGGTGATGGTCGCGCTCATCGTGGTGTTTTATCTGTTACGCTACTTTTTTGCCAGCGCCACCGCTTATACCTCCGCACTGGCGCCGATGATGATTGCCGCCGCGCTGGCGATGCCGGACATCCCCTTACCGGTGTTTTGCCTGATGGTCGGCGCCGCCATTGGTCTGGGCAGCATTCTCACCCCCTATGCGACCGGCCCAAGCCCCATCTACTACGGTAGCGGTTATCTGCCGACGGTGGATTACTGGCGGCTGGGCGCTATTTTTGGCCTGATCTTCCTGGTTCTGCTGGTAATAACCGGCCTTGTCTGGATGCCTCTCGTTTTGCTGTAAACCTCGTTGGGGCGGCATGACGTCGCCTCTTTTTTCCATAAGCTTCTCGTATGACCGTTTTCCCGATGCGCTGAGGCATACTTTTTTGTATGCACTCCCCTCACGCTGATAAGGGAAACGCTCTGGACACCGTTGCGCACAAGACTCTCACACGGGGCTGGCAGGCCGAACTGGATCTGCGGTTTACCCGCGCCGCGCATAAAACAGTGCTCACTTCGGCGCGACACGTCGGCCCGCTGACGGTACAGCGTCCGTTTTACCCGGAAGACGACGTTTGCCACCTCTATTTGCTTCATCCGCCGGGCGGCATTGTCGGAGGCGATGAACTCACGATTTCCGCCACGCTTGCAACAGACAGCCATGCGTTAATCACCCAGCCTGGCTCAGGGAAGTTTTACCGCAGTCGCGGCCCTCAGGCGCAGCTGCGGCAGGATTTTTATCTCGCCCCACAGGCCACGCTGGAGTGGCTGCCGCAGGATACGATCCTTTTTCCCGGCGCGAACGCTAACATCCAGTCGGTCTTTCATCTGGCGCAAGAGAGCCGACTGCTGGCCTGGGATCTGCTCTGTCTGGGGCGACCAGTGATGCAGGAGACCTTCAGCCACGGCACGCTGCGCAACCGCCTGGAAGTATGGCGGGACGGTACGCCGCTATTAATAGAAAGGCTGCATCTTGAGGGAGGAAGCCTGCACACCGTCGCCAGACATCCCTGGAGCGGTACGCTGCTCTGTTATCCCGCCACGGAAAAGATGCTGGACGGTGTACGCGAGCAAATTGCCCCCCTCGGCGACTACGCTGGCGCGACGCTGATTGATTCACTGCTGGCCCTGCGCTTCCTCGGGCACGACAACCTGCTTATCCAGCGCGTTATGCGCGCCGTCTGGCAATCCTTACGACCACAACTGACCCAAAAACCGCCACTCCTGCCCCGTATCTGGCAGACATAAGAGAATCACTATGGAACTGACTCCCAGAGAAAAAGACAAGCTGTTGCTCTTTACCGCCGCGCTGGTGGCGGAGCGTCGTCTGGCGCGCGGACTAAAGCTGAACTACCCGGAATCGGTGGCGCTGATCAGCGCTTTCATTATGGAAGGCGCCCGCGACGGCAAAAGCGTGGCGTCGCTGATGGAAGACGGTCGCCATGTGTTGACCCGCGATCGGGTGATGGAGGGCGTGCCGGAAATGATCCCGGATATTCAGGTTGAAGCCACCTTTCCAGACGGCTCGAAACTGGTCACCGTTCATAACCCGATCGTATAAAGGAGGAACCATGATTCCAGGCGAATACAGGATCTCCACGGGAAACATCGCGATCAATACAGGCAGAGAAACCTGCACGATCGTGGTTGAGAATCATGGCGATCGCCCGGTTCAGGTCGGATCGCACTATCACTTTTACGAGGTCAACCCCGCATTACGCTTTGACAGGCAAGCCGCACGCGGTTTTCGCCTGAACATCCCCGCAGGCACGGCAGTGCGTTTTGAGCCGGGGCAAAAACGCGAGGTCGAACTGGTGCGCGTCGCCGGGGCACAGCGTATTTTTGGTTTTCGCGGCGAAGTAATGGGCTCTCTGGAGGCAGACAATGACTGAGATTTCCCGGCAGGCTTATGCCGACATGTTTGGCCCGACGACCGGCGACCGGGTGCGTCTGGCGGATACCGAACTGTGGATCGAAGTCGAAAACGATCTCACGGCCTACGGCGAAGAGGTGAAATTCGGCGGCGGTAAAGTGATCCGCGACGGTATGGGCCAGGGGCAAATGCGTGCTCGCGCGTGTGTGGATCTGGTGATCACCAACGCGCTGATCGTCGATCACTGGGGGATCGTCAAGGCGGACATCGGCATCAAAGACGGCAGGATCTTCGCCATCGGCAAAGCCGGTAACCCGGATATTCAGCCCAACGTGACGATCCCGATTGGCGTCGGCACGGAGGCGATCGCCGGTGAAGGAAAGATCGTTACCGCAGGCGGCGTGGACACGCATATTCACTGGATCTGCCCGCAGCAGGCGGAAGAGGCGCTGGTCTCTGGCGTGACGACCATGATTGGCGGCGGCACCGGCCCGGCGGCGGGCACCAATGCCACCACCTGCACGCCTGGCCCGTGGTACATCGCCCGCATGTTGCAGGCGGCGGACAGCCTGCCGGTGAATATCGGTTTTCTCGGCAAAGGGAATGGATCGAACCCGGACGCGCTGCGTGAGCAGATTGCCGCCGGCGCGATCGGCCTGAAGATCCACGAGGACTGGGGCGCGACGCCTGCGGCGATCGACTGTGCGCTGACCGTAGCTGAAGAGATGGATATTCAGGTCGCGCTGCACAGCGACACGTTAAACGAGTCCGGTTTCGTCGAGGACACGCTGGCGGCAATTGGCGATCGCACGATCCATACCTTTCATACCGAAGGGGCGGGCGGCGGTCACGCCCCGGATATTATCACCGCCTGCGCGCATCCCCATATTCTCCCCTCCTCCACCAACCCGACGCTGCCTTATACCGTCAACACCATTGACGAGCATCTCGATATGCTGATGGTCTGCCACCATCTCGACCCGGATATCGCCGAAGATGTGGCGTTTGCCGAGTCGCGGATTCGTCGGGAAACCATCGCCGCCGAAGATGTGCTGCACGATCTCGGCGCCTTTTCCCTGACCTCGTCGGATTCCCAGGCAATGGGACGAGTGGGCGAAGTCATTCTGCGAACCTGGCAGGTGGCGCACCGGATGAAAGTACAACGCGGCCCGTTAGCGGAGGAGACGGGCGATAACGACAACCAGCGCGTAAAACGCTACATCGCCAAGTACACGATAAACCCGGCGCTAACCCACGGCATCGCCCATGAGGTCGGTTCTGTTGAGGCGGGAAAGCTGGCGGATCTGGTGCTCTGGTCTCCGGCCTTTTTTGGCGTAAAACCCGCAACACTCATCAAAGGCGGGATGATCGTCTGCGCGCCGATGGGTGATATCAACGCCTCGATTCCTACCCCGCAACCGGTGCATTACCGGCCGATGTTTGGCGCGCTTGGCGCGGCGCGTCATCACTGTCGCCTGACCTTTCTTTCTCAGGCTGCGGTTGAAAACGGCATTGCGCAGCAGCTCAACTTACGCAGCGCCACCGCCGTCGTGAAAGGCTGCCGGACGGTAAAAAAAGCCGACATGATCCACAACAGCCTGCAACCCAACATCACCGTTGACGCCCAGACTTACGAGGTGCGCATTGACGGTGAGCCGATCACCAGCGAACCGGCAGACGTGTTGCCGATGGCCCAGCGTTATTTTTTATTTTGAGGAGACGACATGCTGTATCTGACGCAACGTATTGAAACACCCGCCGCCGTCACGGCAACGCTGACGCTCCCCATTGATGTCCGCGTCAAAAGCCGGGCGAAGGTAGTGCTGGGCGACGGACGCGAAGCCGGTTTACTGCTGCCGCGCGGTTTGCTGTTACGCGGCGGCGATCGCCTGAGCACGGAAGATGGCGCAGAGGTGGTGGAGATCATCGCCGCAAACGAAGCCGTTTCGGTCGTGCGCTGCGCCGATCCGTTCCTGCTCGCCAAAGCCTGCTACCACCTGGGCAACCGCCACGTTCCGCTGCAAATTCTGCCTGACGAGCTGCGCTATCACCACGATCACGTACTCGACGACATGCTGCGCCAGTTCAGCTTAGAGGTGACTTTCGCGCATCTGCCCTTTGAACCGGAGGCGGGGGCATATGCCAGCGAATCTCACGGCCATCACCACGGCCACGCCCACTGATGACTGACGCCAGACAACGGCTACGCCTGATGCAGCTCGCCAGCAGCAGTTTACCGGTGGGATCGTTTACCTGGTCTCAGGGGCTGGAGTGGGCGGTGGAGATCGGCTGGGTGAAAAACGCGGAAGACTTTGCGCACTGGCAAACGCAACAGCTGGAGCAGAACTTTTTTACCGTCGACCTGCCGATTTTCGCCCGGTTGTACCACGCCTGTGAACGGAATGACGTTACCGCCGCTCGCCGCTGGAGCGCATATCTGCTGGCCTGTCGGGAAACCCGGGAACTGCGCGAAGAAGAGCGCAGCCGGGGGGCGGCGTTTACACGCCTGGTGGTGGACTGGGTGCCGGACTGCCCGCAGACATGGCGTCCGCTTTTTGCCAACAGCCAGCTCTGCGGTATGGCGTGGCTGGGCGTGCGCTGGCGCATCCCGCTGACGGATCTGGCGTTAAGCCTCGGCTACAGCTGGTTAGAAAGCGCGGTGATGGCGGGGGTGAAGCTGGTGCCCTTCGGACAACAGGCGGCGCAGCAGCTCATTCTTTCGCTTTGCGACCATTACGCGCAGGGTATGGCGCAGGCGCTGGCTCGCCCGGATGCGGATCTGGGCTCATCCACGCCGCTGGCCGCCATCGCTTCTGCTCGTCACGAAACACAATATTGCCGATTATTTCGCTCCTGAGGAGACACGATGAACGACTATAAACATCCCCTGCGCGTCGGCGTGGGCGGTCCGGTGGGTTCCGGTAAAACCGCCCTGCTGGAAGCGTTATGCAAAGCGATGCGCGATACCTATCAACTGGCGGTGGTGACTAACGATATTTATACCAAAGAGGATCAGCGCATTCTTACCGAAGCGGGCGCGCTGGCGCCGGAAAGGATTGTCGGCGTGGAAACCGGCGGTTGTCCGCATACCGCCATTCGCGAAGACGCCTCAATGAACCTGGCGGCGGTGGAAGCATTAAGCGAGACATTCGGCAATCTGGATCTGATCTTTGTCGAGAGCGGCGGCGATAACCTGAGCGCCACCTTCAGCCCGGAGCTGGCCGATCTGACGATCTATGTGATCGATGTGGCCGAAGGCGAGAAGATCCCGCGTAAAGGCGGGCCGGGGATCACCAAATCCGATTTTCTGGTGATCAACAAAACGGATCTGGCGCCGTATGTGGGCGCGTCGCTGGAGGTGATGGCGCGCGATACAATGCGTATGCGCGGGGATCGGCCGTGGGCGTTTACCAACCTGAAAACCGGTGACGGCCTGGCGACGATTATTGCGTTTCTGGAAGATAAAGGGATGTTGCGGGTATAGCGTTGTTTATCGCCGGGAGGCGGCTTCGCCTGACCCGGTCTACGGTATTGTAAGCCCGGTAAGCGAAGCCGCCACCGGGCAAAACATCACGCCGCAGGCAACTCCGCCAGCGGCCAGCGAGGAAGCACGCTCACGCCTAAATCCGCCGTTGCGCCGGCTTTGAAGCGCACCATACCGGCGTAGGCGATCATCGCGCCGTTATCGGTGCAAAACTCTGGCCGCGCGTAGAACACTTCGCCACGCCGTTTTTGCATCATTTCCGCCAGCTTCGCACGCAGCGTGCGGTTGGCGCTCACCCCGCCCGCCATCACCAGACGCTTAAAGCCGGTCTGATCCAGCGCTCGCTTACACTTGATCATCAGCGTATCCACCACCGCATCTTCAAACGCACGGGCAATATCGGCGCGGGTCTGTTCATCATCACCGTTGCTGCGGATCGTGTTTGCAGCGAACGTTTTCAGCCCGGAGAAGCTGAAATCCAGCCCTGGACGGTCGGTCATCGGACGCGGAAAGACAAAACGCCCTGCGGTGCCCTGTGCCGCCATTTTCGACAGCATCGGGCCGCCAGGGTAATCCAGTCCCAGCAGTTTGGCGGTTTTATCAAACGCTTCACCGGCCGCATCGTCAATGGATTCGCCTAACAGCGCATACTGACCAATCCCGGTCACGCTGATAAGTTGGGTATGACCGCCGGAGACCAGCAGCGCCACGAACGGAAATTCCGGCGGATTGTCTTCCAGCATCGGCGCCAGCAGGTGCCCTTCCATATGGTGTACCGGAATCGCCGGAACATTCCAGGCAAACGCCAGCGAACGGCCAACGGTCGCGCCGACCAGCAGCGCCCCCACCAGACCCGGCCCTGCGGTATAGGCCACGGCATCAATCTCTTTCGCCGTCAGACCCGACTCTTTCAACGCCGCCTGGATCAGCGGCACGGTCTTGCGTACGTGGTCGCGCGAGGCCAGTTCAGGCACTACGCCGCCGTAGTCAGCGTGCAATTTCACCTGACTATACAATTGGTTGGCTAACAGACCTTTTTCGTCGTCGTAAATAGCGATGCCGGTTTCATCGCAGGATGTCTCAATACCCAGTACACGCATGACTTGTTTTACCTCACTCTGATACCGCGCAGTGTAGGGCCAATGCGGGTTGATGTAAAACTTTGTTCGCCCCTGGCGACAGCCTCGTGTATACTCCTCACCCTTATAAAAGTCCCTTTCAAAAAAGGCGTCGGTGCTTTACAAAGCAGCAGCAATTGCAGTAAAATTCCGCACCATTTTGAAATAAGCTGGCGCTGATGCCAGCGGCAAACCGATTTAATCAAAGGTGAGAGGCACATGCCGGTAATTAAAGTACGTGAAAACGAGCCGTTCGACGTAGCTCTGCGTCGCTTCAAGCGTTCCTGTGAAAAAGCAGGTGTTCTGGCGGAAGTTCGTCGTCGTGAGTTCTATGAAAAACCGACTACCGAACGTAAGCGCGCTAAAGCTTCAGCAGTGAAACGTCACGCGAAGAAACTGGCTCGCGAAAACGCACGCCGCACTCGTCTGTACTAATGCGTTGAGGGCGTAAGCTCTCGATTCAGACCGAGTTGTAGTTGTAAGGCCGTGCTTCCGAAAGGAATGCGCGGCTTATTTTCGTTTATGCATTGGCATATATACAAAATCATTCAGGATGCGGCAAAGCGGCGCCTGAAAGATGAAGTGTATAAAAGGGGCATATGGCTGGACGAATCCCACGCGTATTTATCAATGACCTGCTGGCACGCACCGACATCATCGATCTGATCGATGCGCGGGTGAAGCTGAAAAAGCAGGGCAAGAATTTTCACGCGTGCTGTCCGTTCCATAACGAAAAAACCCCCTCTTTCACCGTGAACGGTGAAAAACAGTTTTACCACTGCTTTGGCTGCGGCGCACACGGCAACGCGATCGATTTCCTCATGAACTACGACAAGCTCGATTTCGTGGAAACCGTCGAAGAACTGGCTGCAATGCACAACCTGGAAATTCCCTACGAAGCAGGGACAGGTCTTAGCCAGATAGAGCGCCACCAACGGCAAAACCTCTATCAGTTAATGGACGGGCTGAATGCGTTTTATCAACAGTCGCTCGCCCACCCCACAGCAGAGCCTGCGCGCCAATATCTGCAAAAACGCGGCCTTAGCGCTGAAATCGTTCAACGCTTCGCGATTGGTTTCGCTCCGCCAGGCTGGGATAACGCATTAAAACGTTTCGGTAATAATAGCGACAACAGAGCGCTGTTACTGGATGCCGGAATGCTGGTCAACAATGACCAGGGCAGAACCTACGATCGTTTCCGTAATCGGGTGATGTTCCCGATTCGCGATAAACGAGGACGGGTGATTGGTTTTGGTGGTCGCGTACTCGGTAACGATACGCCGAAATACCTGAACTCCCCGGAAACCGATATTTTCCATAAAGGTCGACAGCTGTATGGCCTTTATGAAGCTCAGCAACATAACGCTGAACCGCAGCGACTGCTTGTTGTTGAAGGCTATATGGACGTTGTCGCGCTGGCGCAGTACGACATTAACTACGCCGTGGCATCGTTGGGGACATCGACAACAGCCGACCATATCCACATGTTATTCCGGGCGACTAACAATGTGATTTGCTGTTATGACGGCGATCGGGCCGGACGCGATGCGGCATGGCGAGCGCTTGAAACGGCAATGCCCTATATCACCGACGGACGGCAGTTGCGCTTTATGTTCCTGCCTGATGGCGAAGACCCGGATACGCTGGTGCGTAAAGAGGGCAAAGAAGCATTCGAAGCACGGATGGAGCAGGCTCTGCCGCTCTCTCTGTTTCTCTTCAATAGCCTCTTGCCGCAGGTTGATTTGAGTACGCCGGATGGAAGTACGCAGCTTGCCGCGCTGGCGCTGCCGCTGATTAACCAGGTTCCCGGAGATACGCACAGGATCCAGCTACGACAGATGCTGGGGCTGAAATTAGGCATCTTTGACGATAGCCAGCTTGACCGCTTAATGCCAAAACAAGCAGAAAGTGGCACGGTACGCCCTGCTCCGCAGCTAAAACGCACGACCATGCGTATACTTATAGGGTTACTGGTACAAAACCCGGATTTAGCGCCGTTAGTACCACCGCTAGGCGGTCTGGATCAAAAAAAGCTGCCCGGGCTTGGCTTATTTGAAGAACTGGTCAACACTTGTTTGTCTCAACCAGGTCTGACCACCGGCCAACTTTTAGAACATTATCGCGGCACAAATAGTGCTGCGACCCTTGAAAAATTGTCGATGTGGGACGATATAGCTGATAAGGACATTGCTGAAAAAACCTTCACCGACTCACTCAACCATATGTTTGATTCGATGCTTAAGCTGCGCCAGGAAGAGTTGATTGCTCGCGATCGCACACACGGTTTAAGCAACGAAGAACGCCGGGAACTCTGGACGCTGAACCAGGAACTGGCCAAAAAATGAATTGATAGACAAAATCGTTCAAGTTGTATTAAGGCAGCAAGAGAACGCAGCTAACGCAGAGACAACTTGAAGGATAACGTATTTAACGGCTTAAGTGCCGAATAGCGATCGGGAAGCCCCCGACAGCCGCACTGAGAGGCAGCGGCAAAAATATAAGTACGCCCTCGCTTTAAAGGTTGGCAGATACACCGCCGACACCAATCAAACGAAATAAGTGTGGATACCGTCTTATGGAGCAAAACCCGCAGTCACAGCTGAAGCTTCTTGTCACCCGTGGTAAGGAGCAAGGCTATCTGACCTATGCCGAGGTCAATGACCATCTGCCGGAAGATATCGTCGATTCAGATCAAATCGAAGACATCATCCAAATGATCAACGACATGGGTATTCAGGTGATGGAAGAAGCACCGGATGCCGATGATCTGCTGCTTGCTGAAAACACCAACAACACCGACGAAGACGCGGAAGAAGCTGCTGCTCAAGTTTTATCCAGTGTTGAATCTGAAATCGGTCGTACCACTGACCCGGTACGCATGTACATGCGTGAGATGGGTACGGTTGAACTGTTAACCCGTGAAGGCGAAATCGACATCGCTAAACGTATCGAAGACGGGATCAACCAGGTTCAATGCTCCGTTGCCGAATACCCGGAAGCGATTACTTATCTGCTTGAACAGTACGATCGCGTTGAAGCCGAAGAAGCTCGCCTGTCAGATCTGATCACCGGCTTTGTTGACCCGAACGCTGAAGAAGATATGGCGCCTACCGCCACGCACGTCGGTTCTGAACTCTCTCAGGAAGAGATGGACGACGACGATGATGAAGACGAAGAAGAAGACGACGACAGCAGCGATGACGACAACAGCATCGACCCGGAACTGGCGCGCGAAAAATTCGCAGAGCTGCGTACGCAGTACGAAGTCACCCGTGACACCATCAAAGCGAAAGGTCGCAGCCACGCCGATGCGCAGACCGAAATTCTGAAGCTGTCTGAAGTGTTTAAGCAGTTCCGCCTGGTGCCGAAGCAGTTCGACTACCTGGTGAACAGCATGCGCGTCATGATGGATCGCGTTCGCACGCAAGAACGCCTGATCATGAAGCTCTGCGTTGAGCAGTGCAAAATGCCGAAGAAAAACTTCATCACCCTGTTCACCGGCAACGAAACCAGCGAAACCTGGTTCAATGCCGCCATTGCGATGAACAAGCCGTGGTCCGAAAAGCTGCACGATGTCACTGAAGACGTTCAGCGCAGCCTGCAAAAACTGCAACAGATTGAAGAAGAAACCGGCCTGACCATCGAGCAGGTAAAAGACATCAACCGTCGCATGTCCATCGGCGAAGCGAAAGCCCGCCGTGCGAAGAAAGAGATGGTTGAAGCGAACTTGCGTCTGGTTATCTCTATCGCCAAAAAATACACCAACCGTGGTCTGCAATTCCTGGATCTGATTCAGGAAGGCAACATCGGTCTGATGAAAGCGGTAGACAAGTTCGAATACCGTCGTGGTTACAAATTCTCCACCTATGCCACCTGGTGGATTCGTCAGGCGATCACCCGCTCTATCGCGGATCAGGCGCGCACCATCCGTATTCCGGTGCATATGATTGAGACCATCAACAAACTCAACCGAATCTCCCGCCAGATGCTGCAAGAAATGGGTCGCGAGCCGACGCCAGAAGAGCTGGCCGAGCGCATGCTGATGCCGGAAGACAAGATCCGTAAAGTGCTGAAGATCGCCAAAGAGCCTATCTCCATGGAAACGCCGATCGGCGACGATGAAGATTCGCATCTGGGGGATTTCATCGAGGATACCACCCTCGAGCTGCCGCTGGACTCTGCCACCACCGAGAGCCTGCGTGCCGCAACGCACGACGTGCTGGCTGGCCTGACGGCGCGTGAAGCAAAAGTGCTGCGTATGCGTTTCGGTATTGATATGAACACCGACCATACGCTGGAAGAAGTGGGTAAACAGTTTGACGTTACCCGCGAACGTATCCGTCAGATCGAAGCGAAGGCGCTGCGTAAACTGCGTCACCCGAGCCGTTCTGAAGTGCTGCGT
Source organism: Citrobacter koseri ATCC BAA-895 (assembly GCF_000018045.1). Lineage (NCBI taxonomy): Bacteria > Pseudomonadati > Pseudomonadota > Gammaproteobacteria > Enterobacterales > Enterobacteriaceae > Citrobacter > Citrobacter koseri. The sequence goes on from NC_009792.1 coordinate 4,133,081, forward strand.
AGCTTCCTGGACGATTAATCTCGCCGCATAAGCATCAACGCCACCGCAAGGTGGCGTTTTTTTACCGCTTACAGCCCATCAACCACCAGCGATTCATCAAGTTCCCGATACGCCTCCACCAGCTTTTCCGTCCTGATGCGATTTAAGCCGCTGGGATTCGGCAACACCCAGATCTGCGTATCGCCAATGGTCATCGTCTGTTTTCCCCACTGCGCGCCGCGCTGGCTAAATCCCTGCTCAAACGCCTGCTTGCCCAGAATCGCCAACGCCGCAGGTTGATAGTGCTCAATCTTCTCAATGAGCTTATGGCCGCCGCTACGCATCTCCTGAAGCTTAACTTCATTCGCCTGCACGGTAGGCCTGTCGACAAATTTGGTAACGCCACAGCGGAAATCCAGCAGATGCTGCGCCTCTTCCGGTTTCAGTTGACGCCCGGTAAATCCGGCAAGGTGGATTACCTTCCAGAAACGGTTGGCAGGATGCGCGAACGGGAACCCTGTCCCCGCAGAAGAGAGGCCGGGATTGATGCCGCAAAATACCACTCTCAGCTCCCGCGCCAGTATGTCCTTAACCATATTAACTCCTGAACGATACATCAGGCTGAAAGTATAACGGATTGAAAATACGTTGTTTATAAAAACAGCATCCGTACGGTTATGGCTGGATTGCAACACAGAGTTACTTTATAATCCACCGCCACGGCCCCTTAGCTCAGTGGTTAGAGCAGGCGACTCATAATCGCTTGGTCGCTGGTTCAAGTCCAGCAGGGGCCACCAAATATCAAGGACTTGCGAGAAATCGCAGGTCCTTTTTTTTGGGTGGCCGGAATAGATGCTCCCGAATTGAAGGCGAGAGCATAGGGGCAGATAGATCTTTTTGCGCGCGCTCAGCTTATACCAGTGCCCGAAGCTGCTCACGCATATATAAAGAAAAATATTCAGGGTTTTTAATAAGCACCCGTTCTCCTGACGCAATTTTTTCAGCCCACCCGACCAATTTTTCCGTAAACCCGGCATTCCACCCTTCCCGATCGCCTCGGGCTGCCACATCTTCTGCTCTCGCCGGAACCCCCAACTCGTTCAAATATTTAAAAATCCCCTTGGCTGTACTTTCATCCATTGGGTGTGGGACTGAAGCGGATGTATTCATACCGTTAATGAAATCTAAGGCTTTATCAATGACTGCTGGCATACTTTTATCCTTAAAATTAACCATCTGAAAAACACCTCTCTAATATGCCCCTGGATTGAACTTAATATCAAAGAAATCATTAAATTTATCCTTTTCTTTCAACCAGGTTTCGAGGTGAGTCACAACACCATCCGTCTTCCTCTCCACAGATCAACCAGATAGCCCGCAAGGCTGGAGACAACAAGCGCAGCAAGTGTGGGGGATTAGACGCCTGGTGAGGAGGCGGTCAGTGCCGGGTTCACCGAGAGAAAAAACAAAATTAATTACGCTCCAGTTTGATACGCCTCTAAAAATATGAGTTTCAGTATGAAACACAAATAATGGCCTGTAGAGAAAAGTGTGATCATGTCGAATGACATTAATCAAAAAATACGTTCGGAAGATAATTACGTTATCAATTGAGCAATTTTTATCCTGTTGACTTAATACCTGAGAGCGACAAAATAAAGAACACAAAATAAAACATTTACCACCGCGCGATAATTCATCGCGGCCTCAGCCCTGTACGTCGTAGCAGGATATGTTATTGGCAGAAACTGCGTTGCGCTGTTTCTCTGAATGCTCATCCGAACCCGGGAAGGTCTTATTATGAGCTATCGTGTGTTTGATTATCTGGTGCCAAATGTGAACTTTTTCGGCCCCAATGCCATTTCGGTTGTGGGCGAACGCTGCAAACTGTTGGGCGGGCTGTAACCCGGAAAAATTCGCGGATATCGCCAGGAGCACCCGGCGAAAGCCGGTCTAGTCGTGATGCTTGCGCTTGAACTGGCTGGCGTCGATGTCGTACTGCTTCATCTTACGCCACAGCGTAGTGCGGCCAATGTTCAGCAAATGAGACATTTCCTGCACCCGTCCGCTGGTGACGCGGGCGGCATGGATAATCGCCTCTTTCTCGATAGCCGTAAACGTCAGACTGGCGGGTAGCAGCGATGATGTCGTATCCACGCCGGGGCGTTCAGAAAACAGATATTCCGGCAGATTACTCAGGCGGATGTGGCCGTTATCGCTGCTGATAGCAATGTTTTCGATGACGCTGTTCAGCTCGAAGTCATTGCCCGGCCAGGAATAGGCCACCAATTGCGCCAGCGCATCATCATCCACCTTCAGGCTGGTTGAAAAGCGTTTTTTCAGGCCGTTCAGCCGGTTATAGACCAGCGAAGGGATGCTGTTACGCCGCGCGCGCAGCGGAGGAATAATAATTTCAAACGAATGCAGGGCATAGTAAAGCTGACGGCTAAAGCGGTTCTGCTCGACCAGATTCGCCAGATCAACCGTGGTCGTCGCGATCACTTTCACATCCACCGGGATCAGACGTCGCGCGTCAAGGCGGGTTAACACGCCCTGCTTGATCACTTGCAGCAGCGCGGACTGCAACTCCGGCGCCAGATATTCAATTTTTTCCAGAAACAGCGTGCCACCGCTCGCCAGTTCAAGGCGGCTCAGACGACCATTTTCATCATCGGTTGGCGCACTGCCCATAAAATCCTGCCCCAGTACGCTATTGGCATAGAGCTGGCAGTTTACGGCGATATAAGGCCCGCTCGCGCGCTCGCTTTCGTTGTGGATAGCCTGGCTGAGAAGCTCTTTGCCCACCCCTTCTTCACCACACAGCAGAACCGGGAAGCTCCCCCTCGCCGCCTGGCGGCCAAAGTGGATCAACCGACGTGTTTCTGGATCGTCCGTCGACATCTGTTCAAAGGTATGGCTCACTTTCCCCAGTTGACTGGTCATCAACTGGCGCATTTGCTCCACCGGGTGCAGCAGCAGAATAAAGCTGTTGCCCTGCTCCTCAACTATCGGTTTCAGGGTAATGACGGCATCAACAAACTGATGCTGACTTTCAAAAGTCACTTCGACATGGCTCAACCCGCGGGCGTGTTTAATGGCGCGACGCAGCAAGGCAGGCAAATTGACCAGATCATGGATGTTTTTCCCCTGGCTGGCCTGCGTATCCAGATGCAGCATCGTGGCCGCCCGCGCGTTGAGAAACTGCAACACGCCCTGCTCGTTCCACGCCATAACGCCATCATCCATGCTTTCCAGCAGCCCGTACATCTGATTCAGATGACGATTAGACTCGGCCAACAGGCTATCAGTTAACAGTGAATTTCCCACTTCACGGGCGATCGCCAGCGTCAGCGATAAATCAGAAACTGACTGGTGCTCCACCAGACAGCAGAGCGAAATGGAGCCAAACAGGCGGCCGTGATTATCAAATACCGGGGTTGAGCAGAATGACCACGGATGCAGCGCCTGTTTAAAATGCTGCTCTCCGGCCGTTTTGGTTGGTTGCCCCGGCATGGTCGCCAGCGACAGCGCACAGCTGCCGATGATGCTTTCCGCACAATAGCTGCCGTCGAGAAAGCCCAGTTCCGCCAGTTTCTCCAGCGTCCCGGGGTCGCCGCAGCGGTTTAAGATACAGGCGGATTCATCCAGGATAAACAGCGCGCAAGGTCGTCCATCCATGAACTCCCAGGCATCTTCCAGCGCAGCCTGGCCTATCGTCAGCAACGCCGTTTTGCGTCGGCAAATCGATTCAAAGGTCAGCCCTTGCGCCTGGTGCGGCGTCTGCCAGGTTTCTCGCTGCATAAACTTGCTGCAACGATGCCATGACTGAGCGATGACGGAAGATACTTCCTTCCCGATGTCCTGCGTCTGAGCCGTCATATCCTTTTCCGCTGTTTTACCATAGACAACCCCTCCGGCCGGAACGGTCAGAGGGGAGGAGAAACTGCCTGTTCATCTCGGGAAGAGAACGTAACTCAAGGCGGATTAACGCGCCAGCCACTGCTGGCCTAACAGATCCGCCGTCAGAATCGCGGCATAAACGCTGTCCGGCGTCACCTCAAACGGCATATTGTGGATGGTTTCGCCTTCCGCGCAGGTCGCTTTCGCCACCGCCTGAATTTTCCCTTCAATGCCGTCTTTCACGCCCATCTGCGCGAGGGTAATCGGCAGTCCCACTTTCTCGCAGAACCCCAGAACGGTTTCGATCTCTTCCATCGGGCTGTTCTGTAATACCAGTTGCGCCAGCGTGCCAAACGCGACTTTTTCGCCGTGATACAAATGGTGGCACTCTTCCAGAATAGTGAAACCGTTGTGAATCGCATGCGCCCCGGCCAGACCGCTGCTCTCAAAGCCAATGCCGCTGAGATAGGTGTTGGCTTCAACGATACGTTCCAGCGCATCAGTCACAACGCCAGCCTGAGCCGCCAGACGCGCTTTTTCACCTTCTGCGAGCAATGTATCATAACACAGGCGCGCCAGGCTCAAGGCCGCCGCCGTAGACTGCCCGCCCGCCATGCTGGTCGCTCTGGCGTCATAGCAGGCTTTCGCTTCAAACCAGGTGGAAAGCGCATCCCCCATCCCGGACACCAGTAAACGCACCGGTGCTTTGGCGATGATTGCCGTGTCCATCACCACCATATCCGGGTTTTTCGGGTAGATCAGATACTCTTCAAACTCGCCCGCTTCGGTATAGATAACCGACAATGCGCTGGTCGGGGCATCGGTGGACGCAATAGTCGGAATAATAACGACCGGCAGTTTCTGGTAGTAGCCAATGGCTTTTGCCGTATCAAGCGTTTTCCCGCCGCCGATCCCCACCACGCCACGGCAGCCTTTTTGTTTCAAAATGGCCATCAGACGGTTGATTTCAACATGGCTGCATTCGCCATTGAAACGTTCTGCGTGGCAACGGATTTCGTGGCTATTCAGGCCATTCAGCACCTTCTCTCCCGCCAGCTTCATGACGAAGTCATCTGCAATCACGAAAAAGCTGTCCGCCAGGTCTTTGGCATATTGACCGAATAAGACAGAAGCATCAGGTCCCTGGAGATATTTGGCTGGAGATTGAATAACTTTTAGCATTCCTGTCATCCTCAAATAAGTGCATGTATTTACATGGTGAGCCCTGGCGTTATCCTGTTTGGCCCTGTGTTAATGGCGAAAACGGAGCGATACCGGAGCGATGCAATCACTGTAGGACGAGGCATCGCCAAAAAAATCTTTCCTCTTTTTGTTCTGAAATGGAACACAGAAAAATTCATCACGTTTCATAGTGGAACAATAAACCCTAAAAAACGGCAGGATTGCGATCCCGATCCGTTCAGCCTTCTCATAATGCATCTGAAAAAAGGGGAATCATGCGTGGTTTTCGCCGCCGACTGCCGACAAGACAGGAAAATATTTTTCTGTCCGGCCAACTTTTCTGCGTGAATGAGCGGGAAAAAGGCGCGCTCCGGCTCGCATTTTGGCTTTTTTTCATCAGAAAACGTTTCATTACGGAACGTAAAAGAATAATTTCGTTTCGTAATGAAACTCCTTTTCTTCAAATTTTTTTCTTCATGAACTCAGCCAGAATCTCCTCATCGCCGACCTGCCCCGCAGCGTCCCGATGATGAGCGCCTCCGCAACCATAATGTGCAGCCGGGGGTGTGTTTTTCCCACTCTCCAGGAACCGTTATGACTCAATTCTTTTTTAACCAGCGACCCCATCTCGTCAACGACGTCATTGAAGGAACGATTATCTCCAGCCCGTGGAACAATCTGGTGCGCCTGGAGAGCGATCCGGCGATTCGTGTCGTGGTTCGCCGCGATCTGAACCGTAGCAACGTCGCGGTGATTTCCGGCGGCGGCTCCGGGCACGAACCTGCCCATGTTGGTTTCATCGGGAAAGGCATGTTAACCGCTGCCGTCTGCGGCGATCTGTTTGCCTCCCCCAGTGTCGATGCAGTGCTGACCGCTATCCAGGCGGTCACTGGCGACGCCGGCTGCCTGTTAATCGTAAAAAACTATACCGGCGATCGTCTGAACTTCGGCCTTGCGGCAGAGAAAGCGCGCCGTCTGGGCTACAACGTTGAAATGCTGATTGTCGGGGATGACATTTCGCTGCCAGACAATAAGCACCCGCGCGGTATCGCGGGCACCATTCTGGTTCATAAAGTCGCCGGCTATTTTGCCAAACGCGGCTACAACCTGGCGACCGTCTTGCGTGAAGCGCAGTACGCCGCCAACAATACCGTGAGTCTTGGCGTTGCGATTTCCAGTTGCCATCTGCCGCAGGAGACGGAGAACGCACCACGCCATCATCCTAATCAGTCTGAGCTGGGCATGGGGATCCACGGTGAACCCGGCGCATCAGTCATTGATACCCAAAACAGCGCGCAGATTGTGCGCCTGATGGCCGACAAACTCCTCTCCGCTCTGCCTGAGACCGGTCGTCTGGCGGTGATGGTCAATAACCTTGGCGGCGTCTCCGTCGCGGAAATGGCCATCATCACGCGTGAACTGGCGCGCAGCCCGCTGCATAAACGCATCGACTGGCTTATCGGCCCGGCTTCGCTGGTGACTGCGCTGGATATGAAAGGTTTTTCACTGACGGCAATGGTGCTGGAAGAAAGTATCGAAAAAGCGTTGCTCTCCGGGGTGGAAACCAGCAGTTGGCAAACGCCGGTGCCGCCGCGTGAGATAACCATTATGCCATCCTCACTGCAAAGCGCGCGGGTAGAGTTTCAGCCTTCAGAGAACGCGTTAGTTGCCGGGATTGTTGAGCAAATCACCCGCACGCTGTCCGATCTGGAAATGGATCTTAACGCGCTGGATGCCAAAGTCGGCGACGGCGATACCGGCTCAACCTTTGCGGCAGGCGCGCGTGAAATCGCGGGCCTGCTACACCGCCAGCAGTTGCCGCTCGACCATCTCGCCACGCTGTTCGCACTCATTGGCGAACGCCTGACCGTCGTCATGGGCGGCTCCAGCGGTGTGCTGATGTCCATTTTCTTTACCGCTGCGGGGCAGAAACTGGAGCAAGGCGCCAGTGTGGCGGAAGCGCTGAATACCGGTCTGGCGCAGATGAAGTATTACGGTGGCGCGGATGAAGGCGATCGTACCATGATCGACGCTTTACAGCCGGCCCTGACATCGCTGCTTGCGCAGCCACAGGATCTGCACGCGGCCTTTTCCGCCGCGCAAAATGGCGCAGAACGTACCTGTCAGTCCAGCAAAGCCAACGCCGGACGCGCATCCTACCTCAGCAGCGAAAGCCTGCTTGGCAATATGGACCCTGGCGCACACGCCGTGGCAATGGTGTTTAAAGCGCTGGCGGAAAGTCACAACGCCTGATAGTCAGCAGAAAACCGGGCCCGCAGTGGCCCGGTTAAACTTCCACCTGTAAGGAATGATTAAGCCGGCTTACGATGCCAGTATGCTGCGGCGCGCACCCGTTGCGGATCAAACTGTTCCGTCTCAAAGCGACGGCTCAGATGCTTAACCACTTTCCCTTCACCCGTGATCCAGATGAAATAATCCGCCTCCGGCACCGTTAATTGCGCCAGTCGCTCATCAATCGCCTGTTCATCGTGTCCGACCACCCATTCAATGGCAAAGCCATCAAGATGCGCCAGATAATCCTGATACGCGGCATCCTGTACGCTGACCAGCGCCGTAACATGCGGGCGAACGGACAAGCGTTCGAGCGCTTCCAGGCGGCGGCGCAGCGCTGGCATCCCTGACTCATCGCAGACATAAACCTGATATGCATAGTCTTCCGGCACCACCAGCGATCCACGCGGCCCACCGATGGTGAGCGTGTCGCCTTCGCGAGCGTTTACTGCCCATGTGCTCGCCACGCCGCCGTCGTGAATAAAGAAATCCAGCGCCAGCTCGTGCCGCTCTTCATCATATAAGGGCGTGTAATCGCGGGAAGCAGGACGTACGCCCTCTCCCCAGACAATCCCTTCGTCCGTCACCGTCGGAGGAACGAACAGGCTGCCCGGTTCAGGGAAAAACACTTTGGTGTGATCGTCAAAGCCGCGCGAGCTAAAGCCTTCCAGCGCTTCACCGCCAAGAACAATGCGCTGAAAACCGGCGCTAATACGCTCGACGCGCAGAACGGTAAGTTCACGAAAACGCAGTTCGTTACGAACGCGCTGTGGGTAGCGTGAGGATGTATTTATCATTTTTTCGCCTTCATGCAGATAATACGATATATCTAAATTAAATTTTAAATGATAATGATTGTTAGTTATGAAGATTGCAAGCACTTTTTTGATACAGTAATCTTCGATATATCTCACGATATAAAACAATTTTAATCACTTTAAAATCAATGAATTAAACAAAATAAAAATCTATCAACTTGCAAGATTACAAGTTTTAGATATAAATTAGATATATCTAAATAAAACAGGAGTACATCATGCGACATCATCATGAAGGTTGCGAGAGAGCGCATCACCACGGCCATGAACATGGCTGCGAGCACCGTCATGGCCGGGGCGCTGGCGGCGGACGTCGCCAGCGCTTTTTTGGCCACGGCGAACTACGCCTGGTGATTCTGGAAATTTTGACCCGCGAGGCCAGCCACGGTTACGAATTGATTAAAGCCATCGAGAACCTGACGCTGGGCAACTACACCCCAAGCCCAGGCGTGATTTACCCAACGCTGGATTTTCTTCAGGATCAGGAATTTATCACTATCAAAGAAGAGGACGGCGGGCGTAAGCAGATCACCATTACAGAACAGGGGCAACGGTGGCTGGAAGAGAACCGTGAACACCTGGAGCACATCCACGAACGCGTGAAAGCGCGCTGCGTCGGCTTTGAACTGCGTAAGAACCCGCAGATGAAACGGGCGCTGGACAACTTCAAAGCCGTGTTGGATCTGCGGGTGAATCAGGGCGGGATCAGCGACGCGCAGCTTAAGCAGATCATTGGCGTTATCGATCGCGCGGCGCTGGAAATCAGCCAACTGGATTAAGCAGGCGGTACGTCCTCCGTACGGATGCGGAACACTTTCACGATCTCTTTTAAGTGCTGGGCCTGCTCATTCAGCGACGCCGCTGCCGCAACGGACTCCTCAACCAGACACGAGTTCTGTTGCGTGGTGGCGTCAATCAGCCCAATCGCGCTGTTGATTTGCGAAATCCCATCGGTTTGTTCGCGACTGGCCTGGCCGATTTCACGCAGAATCACATCCATCTCTTCAACGTTATCCACCATACCATTAATCAACGCACTGGCTTTTTCCACCAGTTGCATCCCCTCTTGCGTCTGGCTGGTAGAGTCTTCGATCAGGTGGCGGATCTCACTGGCCGACGACGCGCTTTTTTGCGCCAGTTGACGAACTTCCCCCGCCACGACCGCGAAGCCACGCCCGTGTTCCCCGGCGCGAGCGGCTTCCACGGCGGCGTTAAGCGCCAGAATGTTGGTCTGGAAGGCAATAGAATCAATCAGGTTGATAATGTCGGACATGCGGTTAGAGGTCTCATTTATCACGCGCATTTTTTGCGTGACCTGACGCATCATCTCACCGTTATTTTTCACCACGCTGGCCGCATCGGCAGAAAGATGGGTCGCTTCGCTGGTGTGGTCCGCCGTATTTTTGACGGTGGCGGTAATCTGCTCCATAGAGGCCGCCGTTTGCTCAACAGAACTGGCCTGTTCTTCAGTACGCGCCGCCAGATCCTGGTTGCCCGCGACAATTTGCGCCGCCGCGCTGGAGATATTTTCAGAGCCGTTCTGAACTTCCTGCACGATCACCAACAGACGGTTTTTCATCTCCATCAGCGCCTGTAACAGCACGCCGGTTTCATCCTTTTGCGCGATATGAATCGTGCGGGTCAAATCCCCCTCCGCAATCGCCCCGGCAAACTGCACAGCGTCATTAAGCGGTCGGGTAATGGAACGTACGATGTACCATCCCATTATCACTCCGGCGGCAATGCTGATGAGCGCCAGGAGAATCAGCTGTGCCCGGTTGGTGCGAAAATCCTGGTCAACCGACGCGCCCGCGTTGCGCATCAGCGTATCTTCAATAGCGATCAGCTCCTGTACTTTAGCTTTATACGCCTGCTGTATGTTGACGGTGGTCGTCATCATTTCCTGTATCGCCGCCGGACGATTATAGTTCTGAATTTCCTGCAAAATACGGAACCGGGAGGCCAGATACTGCTGACGCACATCGCGAATTCCGGCGATAATAGCCTTTGAGGCCTCGTCATGACGGCTGGCGGACAGTTCATCGAGCAATACCGTAATGCGCTGGCTAATCGCATCCAGCTGCTTTTGCGACTCCTGGCTCCAGCGTCCTTCTTCATCCAGCAGCATCAGTTGCTGCGTGCTAACGAAATCCTGAAAATTATCGATCAGCAGGTTGGCTTTCACCGTCGTGGGATAATCGTGAGTAATGATGTTCTGCATACTGGTATTCGTTCGATCCAGGCTGAACAACGAAAGGCCAGAACTCACGATCATCAGTACAATAAACAAACCAAACGCAATAAATAATTTCGAGCGGATCTTCATGTTATGCAAAAGCATATTTCCCCCTGGAGATTGTTTTTCCTCTATACAGGGTTCGTTATCGGTTACGGTTGTGCTAACTTTATGATATTGATCGTTTTTTATTTCAAGTTATTACAGTAAATAGTTTTCAACGATGAATATCGGCAGACCGATCGTTATACAATTCATTTTTCAGGTTCGGGAAAATGAAGAATCACACAAAATAACGCAGCGGGTTTAAATAAGGAAATAGCTCGAAATGGTAAATATTTAATATGTGCTTAACATTGTTAGCCCAATATTATGACAAAACGCTTATCGGCTTCGATAAGCGTTTGTCGGCAGAAATAAAGGGAATTTGATTTAATGCAGAACCGTTACCGCGTCTTCCAGACGGCTGGCGCGATGTTTAACCATCGCTGAAACCTGAGCGCTCTCCTCCACCAGCTCGGCATTTTTCTGCGTGATATGGTTTAACTCATCCACGGCGCGGGTCAGGCTGGAGAGTCCGTCCGCCTGTTCCAGCGTCGAGTGGCTGATTTGCGCAATAAGCTGAGTGACGTTTTGCACCTGAGCCACAATATCATCCATCGTGCGTCCTGCCGCATGAACCTGTTCGGAGCCGGACTGTACCCGGCTTGCGCTGGCGTCAATGAGCTTACGAATATCATTCGCCGCGCTGGCGCTTCGGCTGGCAAGATGGCGAACCTCCCCGGCGACAACGGCAAATCCTTTACCCTGCTCGCCCGCTCGCGCCGCTTCAACCGCCGCGTTCAGCGCCAGGATATTCGTCTGGAAAGCAATATCGTTAATCAGCGTAGTGATTGTGCCAATCTGCTGCGTGCTGTCAGCGATGTCATCCATCGTTTTAATGACGGTTTCCATCGCCTCTCCGCCCTGCGTCGCCGCACTGCTGGCCGCGCTGGATAATTTATCGGCGGCGGACGCGGTGGTGGAATTTTTCTTCACGGACTCCGCCATCTGGTTCATGGTCGTCACCGTCTGCTGCACATTCTCTACCGTCTGGCGGGTATGTTTGTTCAGATCGTCATTGCCTTTCGCTAACGTCTCGCTGCCGTTTCTTACGCTGGAAACCTGGCTTGAGACATCATTAATCAGCCAGCGGCACATAAGCCCAAGCTGGCCTACCGCGCGCAACATCAGCCCCAGTTCGTCACTACGGTTAAGATGCGATACGCTGTTACGCTCGCCCGTTGCGACTTTCAACGCCTGCCGGGCGACATTTTCGATCGGACGCACAATCTGCCATTCAAACACCGCCGTTCCCGCCAGCATCAGCAGGGCGTTCACGAATAGCGCTGGCCACGCAACGCCCATTTGCGCCATCGCCACCATCAGCACCACGCCTGTTAGCGCCATAACGCTGCGTACACGCCAGCGAATGGGGATTGCCGGCAGTTTCCCCAGCCAGCCTTTACGCACCACCAGTCCTTTGTGGATACGTTTGTTGCTGCGGCCTTCATTCAGCGCCTTATACAAAGGCTCAACGGCAGCAATCTCTTCATCTGTCGCGCGGGTACGAATCGACATATAGCCGGTCACGCGCCCTTCCCGCACCATCGGCACCGCATTCGCCCGCACCCAGTAGTGATCGCCATTCTTCCGTCGGTTTTTCACGATGCCGCTCCACGGCTCACCCTGCCTGAGGGTGTACCACATATCCGCAAACGCGGCTTTCGGCATGTCCGGGTGGCGTACCAGATTATGCGGTTGCGTAAGCAGTTCATTCAGCGTAAAGCCGCTTACCTGAACGAAGGTATCATTTGCATGGGTGATATAGCTTTGCAGGTCAGTTGTGGACATCAGGGTTGTATCATCATCCAGCGGATAATTATGCTGGCTGACGTAGGGATGAGAAGACATGGTTGCGTCCTGTGCAGGTTACTTGAATGTTAACTTTTCTGTCAGATGTTATTTCGGCGATAATTGGTTTATCTTTAGTTGTTAAATTTGATTTAGATCGCAATTTGCGTTTAAACCGTAATATTTGTATGTTTTCTAATTCATTGATTTAGAATACTTTCGTTAAGTAACTATTCAGTTCCGCTATAACTTCCGCCCCATATACGCACACCGCCCGCACCGTTCTGGTGCGACTGCCCGCTCGTCAGCCCCGCTTCCCCCGCACACGCATTGCGCAAAACATCACCAATTGTTAATGAATGAGATTAAATATTGCACACTTGATATTTTCCCTGGTGTTTATCCCGATTTTCATGATCCACGCCGGTATGGCGCAATCCCTGCAATACTTAACTCAGTATCATGTGATACGCGAGTTCCGGGAGCATATTTTGAACAGGTTACCTTCCAGCGCATCGGCCCTGGCCTGTAGCGCACACGCACTGAATCTCATTGAAAAGCGAACGCTTGATCATGAGGAAATGAAAGCACTGAACCGAGAGGTGATTGATTACTTCAAAGAGCATGTTAATCCGGGGTTTTTAGAGTATCGAAAATCTGTGACCGCTGGCGGGGATTACGGAGCCGTAGAGTGGCAAGCGGGAAGTCTGAATACGCTTGTCGACACCCAGGGACAGGAGTTTATTGATTGCCTGGGTGGTTTTGGCATTTTCAACGTGGGGCACCGTAATCCAGTTGTCGTATCCGCCGTACAGAATCAACTCGCAAAACAACCTCTGCACAGCCAGGAGTTACTGGACCCGCTCCGGGCCATGCTAGCTAAAACGCTCGCAGCGCTCACGCCTGGAAAACTGAAGTACAGTTTTTTCAGCAACAGCGGCACCGAATCGGTGGAAGCGGCGCTGAAACTGGCGAAAGCGTATCAGTCGCCGCGCGGTAAGTTTACCTTTATCGCTACCAGCGGCGCGTTTCACGGTAAATCGCTGGGGTCGCTTTCCGCCACGGCGAAATCCACGTTCCGCAAGCCGTTTATGCCGCTACTGCCGGGCTTTCGCCATGTACCGTTTGGCAACATTGAGGCCATGCGTACTGCGCTTAGCGAGTGTAAAAAAACCGGCGACGATGTGGCAGCCGTCATTCTGGAACCAATTCAGGGCGAGGGCGGCGTGATCCTGCCGCCGCAGGGCTATCTGACCGCCGTGCGTAAACTCTGCGATGAGTTTGGCGCCCTGATGATTCTGGATGAAGTCCAGACCGGCATGGGGCGCACCGGTAAGATGTTCGCCTGTGAACATGAAAACGTGCAGCCTGACATTTTATGTCTGGCAAAAGCGTTGGGCGGCGGCGTGATGCCGGTTGGGGCAACCATCGCTACCGAAGAGGTATTCTCCGTTCTGTTCGATAATCCGTTCCTGCACACCACAACCTTTGGCGGCAACCCGCTGGCCTGTGCGGCAGCATTAGCGACCATTAACGTGTTGCTGGAGCAGAATCTACCGGCACAGGCAGAGCAGAAAGGCGATATGTTGCTGGACGGCTTCCTCCAGCTTGCCAGGGAATACCCTGACCTGGTGCAGGACGCTCGCGGAAAAGGGATGTTGATGGCGATTGAGTTTGTTGACAACGAAATCGGCTACAACTTCGCCAGCGAGATGTTCCGCCAGCGGGTACTGGTTGCCGGGACGCTCAACAACTCGAAAACGATTCGCATCGAACCACCGCTGACATTAACAATTGAGCAGTGTGAGCAGGTGTTAAAGGCGACCCGCAAGGCTCTGGCGGCGTTACGGGTGAGCGTGGAGGAAACATAACACACCGCCGGATGGCGCTACGCTTATCCGGCCTACAGGAATCCGATCCGTAGGCCGGATAAGATGCGCCAGCATCGCCATCCGGCAAATTCGTTCTCTGGCCCCGCTCCTTTTTTGAATCCCATCACAATCATCGCATTCCCCTTTTCCCTTTTACGCCGCGACGGCTAAATTATTAACTCATCCGACCACATAACAATAATTTTACATACTGGACACACTTATGAGCTATCCGTCGCTTTTCGCCCCGCTCGATCTGGGCTTTACCCGGCTTAAAAACCGTGTGCTAATGGGTTCGATGCATACCGGGCTGGAGGAATACCCCGATGGCGCCGAACGGCTGGCGGCTTTCTACGCCGAACGTGCGCGGCATGGCGTCGCGCTGATCGTCACCGGGGGGATTGCCCCCGCACTGTCCGGGGTGGGAATGGAAGGCGGCGCTACATTAAATGATGCCAGCCAGCTGCCGCACCACCGCGTGATCACGGACGCCGTTCATGAGGAAGGCGGGAAAATTGCGTTGCAGATCCTGCATACCGGACGCTATAGCTATCAGCCGCATCTGGTCGCCCCTTCGGCGATCCAGGCGCCCATCAACCGTTTTACGCCGCACGAACTCACGCACGATGAAATCCTGCAACTGATTGACGATTTCGCCCACTGCGCCCAGCTGGCGCGGGAAGCGGGTTACGACGGCGTCGAGGTGATGGGTTCGGAAGGCTATCTGATCAACGAATTTCTTACCGTGCGCACGAACCAGCGCGACGATGAATGGGGCGGCGATTACGCCAGGCGTATGCGTTTCGCGGTGGAAGTGGTACGGGCGGTACGCCAGCGCGTGGGCAGCGATTTTATCATTATCTACCGCCTGTCGATGCTCGACCTGGTGGAAAACGGCGGGACGTTCGACGAAACCGTACAGCTGGCGCAGGCCATTGAAGCGGCTGGCGCGACGATCATCAACACCGGTATTGGCTGGCACGAAGCGCGTATCCCGACGATCGCCACGCCGGTTCCGCGCGGCGCCTTTAGCTGGGTAACGCGCAAACTGAAAGGTCACGTCACCGTTCCGCTGGTCACGACCAACCGGATCAACGATCCGCAAGTAGCAGACGATATTCTGGCGCGCGGCGATGCGGATATGGTGTCGATGGCGCGCCCGTTCCTGGCGGATGCCGAACTGCTGTCGAAAGCGCAATCAGGGCGGGCGGATGAGATCAACACCTGTATCGGCTGCAACCAGGCCTGTCTGGATCAAATCTTCGTGGGTAAAGTCACCTCTTGCCTGGTGAATCCACGCGCCTGTCACGAAACCAAAATGCCGATAGTTCCGGCTGAACATAAGAAAAGCCTGGCCGTCGTCGGCGCAGGCCCGGCGGGTCTCGCATTTGCCATTAACGCGGCGGCGCGCGGGCACGACGTTACGCTGTTTGATGCCCTGGCCGAGATCGGCGGGCAGTTCAACATCGCTAAACAGATCCCCGGCAAAGAAGAATTTTATGAAACGCTGCGCTATTACCGTCGGATGATCGAAGTGACCGGCGTGACGCTGAAGCTCAACCGGTTTGTCACCGCAGACGATCTGCAACCGTTTGATGAAGCGATCCTCGCTTGCGGGATCGAGCCGCGTAAACCGTCGATCGAGGGCATCGATCACCCGAAAGTGCTGACCTATCTTGAGGTGCTGCGCGATAAAACTCCCGTCGGGAAACGTGTCGCGATTATCGGCTGCGGCGGGATTGGTTTTGATACCGCGATGTACCTCAGCCAGCCAGGCGATCCCAGCAGCCTGAGCATTGCCGAGTTCTGCGTGGAATGGGGGATCGACACCAGCCTGCAACAGCCCGGCGGGTTACGCCCGGAAGGGCCGCATCTGTCTCGCAGCCCACGTCAGATTGTGATGCTACAGCGTAAAGCCAGTAAACCCGGTCAGGGGCTGGGAAAAACCACCGGCTGGGTCCATCGCGCAACGCTGTTGTCCCGCGGCGTAAAAATGATCCCGGCGGTCAGTTATCAGAAGATCGACGATGACGGATTGCACGTATTGATCAACGGCGAACCGCAGCTTCTGAACGTCGATCATGTCGTGATCTGCGCGGGGCAGGAGCCACGGCGCGAACTGGCGGAGCCGCTGCGCGCGTCAGGGAAAACGGTACACCTGATTGGCGGATGCGACGTGGCGATGGAGCTGGATGCGCGGCGGGCAATTGCGCAGGGAACAAAATTAGCGCTGGCGATTTAAGGGCATTGCCTGATGGCGCTACGCTTATCAGGCCTACGGGGTAGCACGTTGTAGGCCGGATAAGGCGTTAGCCGTCATCCGGCACACGCTATTAGCGGCGGCGACCGGTTTTGACCGCTTTCAACACCACGAATTTGTTATTGGTGGCGATGGTGGTGCAGTTACCGAAAATCTTCTTCAGCTTGTGGAAATAATCCAGGTGACGGTTCGCCACAATGTACAGCTCGCCGTTGATCTTCAGGCAACGGCGCGCATGGTGGAACATCTCCCAGGCAACGTTATCCGTCAGCGCATGTTTCTGATGGAACGGCGGGTTGCACAGCACGGCGTTAAAGCGGAAAGGTTCCACGCCGGACAAGGCGTTGTTAATCATAAACTCGCAGCGATCCAACGCTTCCGGCATATTGGTTTCCACATTCAAACGGCTGGACGCGACCGCCATCGGCGATTCATCGACAAACACGACGCTCGCCTGAGGGTTCTTCGCCAGTAGCGTCAGGCCAATCACGCCATTACCGCAGCCGAGATCGACGATCTCCCCTTCCAGATTTTCCGGTAAATGCTGCATAAAGAAGCGCGCGCCGATATCCAGGCCGGTACGCGAGAAAACGTTCGCATGATTGTGGATAGTCCAGTCGGTGCCGTCCAGTTTCCAGCTCAGCGTCTGCGGCGCATCCGCCAGTTCAGGCTTACTAAAGGTACAGTTGATCAGGCGCGCCTTTTTCCAGGCCAGCGTCGTGGTCGTGGGGCCGAGCACTTTTTCGAACAGTTCCAGCGTGGAGGTATGAATGTCACGCGCCTTTGCTCCCGCAATAATACGGGTCTGCGGAGTCACGACCTGGCGCAACGCGCGCAACTGTTGCTCCAGCAGCGCCAGCGTTTTCGGCACCTTAATCAACACGACGCCCGGCGCCGGCGGGTACGCGGCAGTGCTGTCGAGAAACTTCACGCTGGATTCGGCGATATCGTTGTGGCGTAAATTTTCGCGCGTCGCCAGCTCGCTTAAATACGAGTCGCCGATGCTGTATGGTGTATGCTCAGCCAGCGCGCAGCTTAATGCGCCAAAGGCATCATTCAGGATCAGCAGCGGGCCGCTGATTTCCGTGTCGTCTAACTGTTGCAGCAGATATTCATCCGCCGCTTCCCACGCCTGAAGCGGGTTAACGTCATCCGTTTCCGGGAAACGTTTCAGTGTCAGTGAACGGAAACCGTTGTCTACGTGGCTCATCGGCCCTCCTGAATGGTAAAATTTCGCTGTTATCCCTGAAAGGGTGCGTGAGTATACTCTTTTTTTAGATTTAATTTGGGGCTTTGATGGGTCAACTTACTTATCTCCACGGCTACCCGGAGAATTTACTGTCTCAGGTACGCACGCTCATTGCTGAACAGCGTCTGGGCGCAGTGCTGGAAAAACGCTATCCGGGAACGCATGATTTTGCGACCGATAAAGCGCTCTGGCAGTATACCCAGGATCTGAAAAGCCAGTTTCTGCGTAACGCCCCGCCGATCAACAAAGTGATGTATGACAACAAGATCCATGTGCTGAAAAATGCGCTGGGGCTGCATACCGCCGTTTCGCGCGTACAGGGCGGCAAGCTGAAGGCGAAAGCCGAGATCCGCGTCGCTACCGTGTTTCGCAATGCGCCGGAACCTTTTCTGCGAATGATCGTGGTTCACGAACTGGCGCATCTGAAAGAGAAAGAGCACAACAAAGCGTTTTATCAACTGTGCTGCCATATGGAGCCGCAGTACCACCAGCTTGAGTTTGATACCCGCCTGTGGTTAACGCATCTTTCGTTAAAGCAATCTGAGCAGTAGCGCACTGGCTTTGTCATAAAGGCATGCTAAATTGACGAAAGAATCCCTTTATGGAGCCTGAAGGCGTTTATGATACGTTTCGCTGTTATTGGCACAAACTGGATCACCCGCCAGTTTGTCGATGCCGCCCATGAAACCGGCAAATATAAGTTAACCGCAGTCTATTCCCGTCGCCTCGAACAGGCGCAAACCTTCGCCAATGATTATCCCGTCGAGCATTTATTCACTTCGCTTGAAGCAATGGCGCAAAGCGACGCCATTGATGCGGTGTATATCGCCAGCCCGAACTCGCTGCATTTCCCCCAGACTCAGCTCTTTTTAAGCCACAAGAAGCATGTGATCTGCGAGAAGCCGCTGGCCTCGAATCTGGCCGAAGTCGACGCCGCCATCGCGTGCGCGCGTGAAAATCAGGTCGTCCTGTTCGAAGCCTTTAAAACCGCCAGCCTGCCTAATTTTCAGTTGCTACAGCAGTCGCTGCCGAAAGCAGGAAGAATGCGCAAAGCCCTTATCAACTACTGCCAGTATTCTTCGCGCTACCAGCGCTATCTGGACGGCGAAAACCCCAATACCTTTAATCCGGCCTTCTCGAATGGCTCCATTATGGATATCGGTTTTTACTGTCTGGCGTCAGCGGTTGCGCTCTGGGGAGAACCGCAAAACGTTCAGGCGTCCGCCAGTCTGCTGGAAAGCGGTGTCGATGCGCATGGCGTGGCGGTGCTGGATTACGGCGACTTCAGCGTCACCCTACAGCATTCCAAAGTGAGTGATTCCGTACTGCCCAGCGAAATCCAGGGCGAAGCCGGTTCTCTGGTCATCGAGAAAATTTCGGAATGTCAGAAAGTGTGCTTCATTCCACGCGGCGGAAAAACGCAGGATTTATCCGTTCCTCAGCATATCAATACGATGCTGTATGAGGCGGAACGCTTTGCACACCTGGTCGAGACCAACGAGGTGAACCATCCCGAGCTGACCGTCAGCCGTATCACGGCCAAACTGCTCACGGAGATTCGTCGGCAGACGGGCGTCGTCTTCCCCGCTGATGACGCCACAGCGTAAAACAATGTAAAACAGATGTAACAGGCCATTGACTGATCGTATGGCCTGTCATATTTTGTTACGTGCAAAGGGGAGTAACTTCATTGTCGGTCGATCGTCATTACGATGTGTGAAAAACCACATCCGGTCGCCGGGCAATAAGAAAGTGATGTGCCTTCATGTCTTTGATTGATGACGAAGCCGATTCGCCATCACCCGTGGAGTGAGTACATATCACTTTCTTGTTGTAAGTGAGACCTTGCCGGAAGGCGAGGTCTATGCATATAAAAAGCAGCGGCTGACGTCTTTCGACGTTGGCCGTTTTTTTTATGTGTAAGGAAATTCTATGAATACTGTCGGCACACCGTTGTTATGGGGCGGATTCGCTGTCGTTGTGGTGATTATGCTGGCTATCGACCTTCTGTTGCAGGGGCGTCGTGGCGTACATACGATGTCCATGAAGCAGGCGGCGGCCTGGTCTCTGGTCTGGGTGACACTTTCATTGCTGTTCAACGCCGCCTTCTGGTGGTATCTGGCGGAGACCCAGGGCCGGGCGGTGGCCGATCCGCAGGCGCTGGCGTTTCTCACCGGTTATCTGATCGAAAAATCGCTGGCCGTTGATAACGTCTTTGTCTGGCTGATGCTGTTCAGCTACTTCTCTGTTCCGCCTGCCCTGCAACGCCGGGTTCTGGTGTATGGCGTACTTGGCGCCATTGTTCTGCGTACGATTATGATTTTCGCCGGTAGCTGGCTGATCGCCCAGTTCGACTGGATACTGTACCTGTTCGGCGCTTTCCTGCTGTTTACGGGCGTGAAGATGGCGCTGGTGAAAGAGGACGAATCCGGCATCGGCGACAAACCGCTGGTTCGCTGGCTGCGTAGCCACCTTCGCATGACCGACACCATCGAAAACGAGCATTTTTTTGTGCGTAAGAATGGCTTGCTGTTCGTGACGCCGCTGATGCTGGTCCTGATTCTGGTAGAACTGAGCGATGTGATTTTCGCCGTCGATAGCATTCCGGCCATCTTTGCCGTGACGACCGACCCGTTCATCGTCCTGACCTCCAACCTGTTTGCGATCCTGGGTCTGCGCGCCATGTACTTCCTGCTGGCAGGGGTAGCGGAGCGCTTCTCGATGCTCAAATATGGTCTGGCCGTCATTCTGGTCTTTATCGGTATTAAGATGCTGATCGTCGATTTCTACCACATTCCGATCGCCATCTCGCTGGGCGTGGTGTTCAGTATTCTGGTGATCACGCTGATTGTTAACGCGTGGGTAAATCGCCAGAACGATAAAAAGCAGCAGCTACAGTAAGACCCTGCCCGGCAGCGCCATGTCTGCCGGGCTGACAAAAACCACGGTCGTGGGTTGAGTACACGCAGCACTACCCGATAACATGTAAATGTTTAGTTAAAAAATATGACGTAGTACGTAAATTCCAGCATTTTACGCTTTCCCAATCCCCATCTTTCCTTATACTCACTCAGGCAAACACTTTGTTACATCCTGAAAGATGCGCCAACAGAGCGTGCAAAGGATGAACAACATCACACTGAAAGGATCATGAAATGACTACGCAACGTTCATCGGGGCTACTCCAGCGTTTGGTTCAAGGGAGCCTGGTTAAACAAATTTTAATTGGGCTTATACTGGGAATTTTACTGGCTTTAGTTTCAAAACCTGCCGCAGAGGCAACGGGTCTGCTGGGCACCCTGTTCGTTGGTGCGCTGAAAGCTGTCGCGCCGGTTCTGGTACTGACGCTGGTGATGGCGTCTATCGCCAACCATCAACACGGTCAGAAAACCAATATTCGCCCGATTTTGTGGATGTATCTGCTCGGCACATTTTCAGCCGCGCTGACGGCGGTTGTGGTGAGCTTCCTCTTTCCGTCCACGCTGCAACTGACGACTGGCGCCACGGATATCACGCCGCCGAGCGGCATTGTCCAGGTGATACACGGGCTGCTGATGAGCATCGTTGCGAACCCGATCCATGCGCTGATCAACGCCAACTACATCGGTATTCTGGTGTGGGCTATCGGCCTGGGCTTTGCGCTGCGCCACAGTAATCAAACCACCAAAAATCTGGTGAACGATCTGTCCGACGCCGTCACCTTTATTGTGAAACTGGTGATTCGTTTCGCGCCGATCGGTATCTTTGGCCTGGTCGCCTCAACGCTCGCCACTACGGGCTTCTCAGCGCTGTGGGGCTATGCGCAACTGTTACTGGTGCTGATTGGCTGTATGGCGATTGTGGCGCTGGTCATCAACCCGCTGCTGGTCTTTTTACAGATCCGCCGCAACCCGTATCCGCTGGTTCTCACCTGCCTGCGTGAAAGCGGCGTGACCGCCTTCTTTACCCGTAGCTCCGCTGCAAATATTCCGGTGAATATGTCGCTGTGCGAAAAACTGAATCTGGACAGAGATACCTATTCTGTTTCCATCCCGCTGGGAGCAACCGTCAATATGGCCGGTGCGGCAATCACAATTACCGTGCTGACGCTGGCGGCAGTGTATACGCTGGGTATTCCGGTTGATCTGCCGACGGCGCTGCTGCTGAGCGTGGTGGCATCGCTGTGCGCATGCGGCGCTTCTGGCGTGGCGGGCGGTTCACTGCTGCTGATCCCGCTGGCGTGCAACATGTTCGGTATTCCGAACGAAATCGCCATGCAGGTGGTTGCGGTTGGCTTCATTATCGGCGTGTTGCAGGACTCCTGCGAGACCGCAATCAACTCCTCTACCGACGTTATGTTTACCGCCGCGGTATGTCAGGCGGAAGACGCGCGTTTAGCGAAAAGCGCGCTGCGTAGCTAAATAACCACAAGCCTGATGGCGCTGCGCTTATCAGGCCTACAACGACTCCCACTCGTAGGCCGGATAAGACGTTTACGTCGCCATCCGGCATTTTTCGTTGCCTGATGGCGCTACGCTTATCAGGCCTACAACGCCCCACACGTAGGCCGGATAAGACGTTTACGTCGCCATCCGGCATTTTTCATTGCCTGATGGCGCTACGCTTATCAGGCCTACAACGCTCCACTCGTAGGCCGGATAAGACGTTTACGTCGCCATCCGGCATTGTTCTACAGCGTTACGCCGCTTTTGAAAATCGCCAGCTCGCGGAAATCATTGCGTTCATTGCAGGTCTGCTTGCCGTTGGCAAACGCCACAATCGTATCCACAAATTCATTCAACAACTGCGGCATCGCCTTACCGTGAATCAACTGCCCGGCGTCAAAATCGATCCAGTGCTTCTTCTTCGCCGCCAGTTCGCTGTTGGTGGCGATCTTCACCGTCGGGACAAACCCGCCATATGGCGTACCGCGGCCGGTACTGAACAACACCATGTGGCAACCCGCGCCCGCCAGCGCGCTGGTGGCGACCGCATCGTTGCCCGGCGCGCTTAACAGATTCAGACCGCGCGTTTTCAGGCGCTCACCGTAGCGCAGCACATCCACAACCTGGCTGGAACCCGCCTTCTGCGTGCACCCCAGAGACTTGTCTTCCAGCGTCGTAATCCCGCCCGCCTTGTTACCCGGCGACGGATTCTCATAAATCGGCTGGTCGTGAGCGATAAAGTATTGCTTGAAGTCATTGACCATTGTCACCAGTTTTTCAAACGTCTCTTCATCGCGGCAATGGCTCATCAACAGCTGTTCTGCACCGAACATTTCCGGCACTTCCGTCAGCACCGTCGTCCCGCCGTTGGCGATAACATAGTCGGAGAAGCGCCCCAGCATCGGATTCGCGGTAATACCGGACAGCCCATCTGAACCGCCGCATTCCAGACCGAACTTAAGTTCGCTCAGCTTGCCCGGCACGCGTTTGTCATGGCGCATCACGTTATACAACTGATGAAGATGCTCAACGCCCGCCTCCACTTCATCGTCCTGCTGTTGGCAGGTCATGAAATGAACGCGTTCAGGGTCGAACTCGCCCAGCGTCTCGCGAAAGGCATCCACCTGATTGTTTTCGCAACCCAGTCCAATCACCAGCACCGCCCCCGCATTCGGGTGACGCACCATGTTTTGCAGCATGGTGCGGGTGTTGATGTGATCGTCGCCAAGCTGAGAACAGCCGTAGGTGTGGCTGAAGAGGAAAACGCCGTCAGTTCCTTCGGCATCAAAAGTCTCTTTCAGGAAACGGTTCTGGATCTGCCGCGCAATGCCGTTGACACAGCCGACGGTCGGCAAGATCCACAGCTCATTGCGCACGCCGACGTCTCCGTTGGCACGGCGGTAAATCTGCACATCGCGATCCGCCGGTTGTACTTCAGGGGCCTGAAAATCGGGTTGATAGCTGTACTCATCCAAATCGCTGAGGTTAGTCCGGGTATTGTGGGCATGAATATGCTCACCCGCCGCGACGTCCACCAACGTATGGCCGATAGGCAGGCCATATTTGATGACGTTCTCCCCCTGCGCAATATCGCGTAAGGCAAACTTATGACCGCGTACGACATCCTGGCGTAGCGTCACGGTATGGTTATCGACGCTGACCTCTGCGCCCTGCGTTAAATCGGCCAACGCTACCGCAACGTTATCCAGCGTATGGATCCTGATGTATTGCATATCAACCCCAGACCTTAGTTCAGTTCAATGGCGAAATAGTCGCGCGCATTGTTGAAGCAGATGTTTCGTACCATTTCACCCAGCAACTGGATATCCGCCGGCGCTTCGCCCGCGTTAACCCAGCGGCCTATCATCTGGCACAGGATACGACGGAAATATTCGTGGCGGGTATAAGACAGGAAGCTGCGGCTGTCGGTCAGCATACCGACGAAGCGGCTCAGCAGGCCAAGCTGCGCCAGTTGCGTCATCTGACGCTCCATCCCGTCTTTCTGATCGTTGAACCACCAGCCGGAACCAAACTGCATCTTGCCCGGCATCCCTTCGCCCTGGAAGTTGCCGATCATGGTGCCCAGCACCTCGTTATCGCGCGGGTTCAGACAGTACAGGATGGTTTTCGGCAGCAGATTTTCTTCATTCTGCTTGCTCAGCAATTTTGACAGCTCTTCCGCCAGCGGACGATCGTTGATGGAATCGAAGCCGACATCCGGCCCCAGCAGTTTGAACTGGCGCTGGTTGTTATTACGCAGCGCGCCGATGTGGTACTGCTGTACCCAACCGCGACGCGCATATTCCGCGCCCAGCCACACCAGTACGGCCGTTTTGAACTGCGCGACCTCATGCTCGCTCAGAGTCTCGCCCGCCAGACGGCGCGCCAGAATGCTGTCCAGTTCAGCGTCGCTGGCTTCAGCAAACATAACGACGTCAAGCGCGTGGTCAGAAACCTTACAGCCGTGGGCGGCAAAATGATCCAGACGCTGAGTCAGCGCGGCTTGCAGATCGGTGAAGCGGCGAATATCGGTATCCGATGCTTCGCCCAGCTTCGTCATGTAATCGCCAAAGGTTGCCTGCTCAATGTTGAACGCTTTATCAGGGCGCCAGCTCGGCAGCACTTTAACGGTGAACGTGCTGTCTTTCGCGACCGTGGCGTGGTGCTCCAGCGAATCGACAGGATCGTCGGTGGTGCCGACCATTTTTACATTCATCTGCTGCATGATTCCCCGCGCGGAGAATGCATCCTGCGCCAGCAATTCATTGCAACGATCCCAGATCTCATCTGCCGTCGCAGGCGACAGCAGCTTACCTGTAATACCAAATGGGCGACGCAGTTCAAGGTGCGTCCAGTGATATAACGGGTTGCCGATCGTGTGCGGCACCGTGGCGGCCCAGGCGTCGAACTTCTCACGATCGGACGCATCGCCCGTACACAGACGCTCAGCAACGCCATTGGTGCGCATCGCTCGCCATTTATAGTGGTCGCCTTTCAGCCAGATATCATACAGGTTGTTAAAACGGTAGTTTTCCGCGATCTGCTGCGGCGGCAGGTGGCAATGATAGTCGAAGATGGGCTGATCTTTTGCGTAATCATGGTACAGACGGCGGGCAAACTCGGTATCCAGCAGAAAATCTTCAGTCATAAACGGGGTCATTATCGTCTTCCTCTCAACGAGTGCGTCAGATTGCTTATGTTTTGATGCTGTCAAAGTTATCACACCAATTTCCAGACCCTGAAGATATTTTCGTGAGTTGGATCAATAAAAACCAACAAATAAATTACCCCTAAAAGAGTAAATAGCGCTCCAGGCCGCGCCATTGCTGGTATTTCTAAATCGAAATAATGACCACACTAAGAATCCTGCATTTGTGATGTCACTCACCTTTTGAAGTTGTATGACAAGTTATCTTTCTGGCCGTCGCGATACATAAGCCGACGGAATGCAAAGTTATCGATGGTTAAGACATCGAATTGACCGGTACGGAAACCGAATTAGCACGATGACTCATGGCAACGTTCGGGGCGTACCGGCTTTTTTTCGGTTATCCCGTCGTCAATAACTTCCCCGCTCAGCGCAGGAAGATAACCGCGATTGTTGCGGAAATAACAAAACGATGAGGTTTTACATGCGTAAAATTAAAGGGTTACGTTGGTATATGATTGCACTGGTGACATTAGGCACCGTGCTGGGCTATCTGACGCGTAACACTGTGGCGGCGGCTGCGCCAACGCTGATGGAAGAGTTACACATCTCCACACAACAGTATTCCTATATCATCGCAGCCTATTCTGCTGCTTACACTGTCATGCAACCCGTAGCCGGTTACGTACTGGATGTTCTCGGTACGAAGGTGGGTTACGCCATGTTCGCCGTTCTGTGGGCCGTATTCTGCGGCGCAACCGCACTAGCTGGAAGCTGGGGCGGCCTGGCGCTGGCGCGCGGCGCGGTCGGCGCTGCTGAAGCCGCGATGATTCCAGCGGGCCTGAAAGCCAGCTCTGAATGGTTCCCGGCAAAAGAACGCTCCATTGCGGTCGGCTACTTTAACGTCGGCTCTTCCATCGGCGCGATGATTGCGCCTCCGCTGGTCGTCTGGGCTATCGTGATGCACAGCTGGCAGATGGCGTTTATTATTTCCGGCGTGCTGAGCTTCATCTGGGCAATGGCCTGGCTGGTGTTCTATAAACACCCGCGCGACCAGAAAAAGCTGACGGATGCAGAACGCGACTACATCATTGGCGGTCAGGAAGCGCAGCACAAAGACAACACTGCGAAGAAAATGTCTCTTGCGCAGATCCTGCGTAATCGCCAGTTCTGGGGTATCGCCCTGCCACGTTTCCTGGCTGAACCGGCATGGGGAACCTTCAACGCCTGGATCCCGCTGTTCATGTTTAAAGTGTACGGCTTTAACCTGAAAGAGATCGCCATGTTTGCCTGGATGCCCATGCTGTTTGCCGACTTAGGCTGCATCATCGGCGGTTATCTGCCGCCGCTGTTCCAGCGCTGGTTCGGCGTAAACCTGATCGTCTCCCGTAAAATGGTCGTTACCCTGGGCGCGCTGCTGATGATTGGCCCAGGCATGATCGGCCTGTTCACCAGCCCGTATATCGCCATCATGCTGCTTTGCATCGGCGGTTTCGCTCACCAGGCGCTGTCCGGCGCGCTGATTACGCTCTCTTCTGACGTCTTCGGCCGTAATGAAGTGGCAACCGCGAATGGCCTGACCGGGATGTCCGCCTGGCTGGCGAGCACATTGTTTGCTCTGGTGGTCGGCGCGCTGGCTGACACCATCGGCTTCAGCCCACTGTTCGCGGTACTGGCGGTGTTCGACCTGCTCGGCGCGCTGGTTATCTGGACGGTGCTGCAAAACAAACCGGCCAGCGAGGCGGGGCCAGGGTCGCAGGTCAATCGCCCCGCAACGCAAAGTTGACCTGACCTGCGCCATCATCCAACAAGGTTTACTCATTCAAAGCCGCCTGTTAAACAGGCGGCTTTTTCAACGGTACAAGTGGAGCCAGCCTCGCAAAAGTGGTATAACAAATATAGTCTGCCGTCTTATGCCTGGAGCGCATATGGAAATCACCGAACCACGACGTTTGTATCAACAACTTGCTGCTGACCTGAAAGAGCGCATCGAACAGGGCGTCTACCTTGTGGGCGATAAACTCCCTGCCGAACGCTTTATTGCCGATGAGAAAAACGTCAGCCGTACGGTGGTTCGTGAAGCGATTATCATGCTGGAGGTCGAAGGCTACGTAGAAGTCCGCAAAGGTTCCGGCATCCACGTTATTTCAAATCAACCGAAATATTATGTCGCCCCGGATGAAAACCTTGAGTTCGCCAATTATGGCCCGTTCGAACTTCTCCAGGCGCGCCAGTTGATAGAAAGCAATATTGCTGAGTTTGCCGCCACGCAGGTGACGAAACAGGACATCATGAAGTTGATGGAAATCCAGGAGAAAGCGCGTAACGAAAAATGTTTCCGCGACTCCGAATGGGATCTCCAGTTCCATGTGCAGGTCGCGCTGGCGACGCAAAATACCGCGCTGGCCGCCATTGTCGAAAAAATGTGGACTCAGCGCGTACATAACCCGTACTGGAAAAAACTGCACGATCATATTGATTCACGCACCGTCGATAACTGGTGCGACGATCATGACCATATTCTCAAGGCGCTGATTCGCAAAGATCCTCATGCCGCGAAACTGGCAATGTGGCAGCATCTGGAGAACACCAAACAGATGCTGTTTAACGAAACCAGCGACGATTTCGAATTTAACGCCGACCGCTATCTTTTTGCTGAAAATCCCGTTGTTCATCTGGACACCGCCGCTAACGGGGCAAAATAGACAATCTTACGCTGGCAGGCGCATCAGGGCGCCTGTCTGCGACGCCGCTCAGTAAGCGTAAGATATAAAGTGTCAGCCTGTGTAAATCCTCTCGCCACCCACCTTTGTGATAAGCAAAATCATATTTTAACGACGTGCGATTTCTATAACGGACTACGTCGACCTTTGTTACAATTAGATGCATTTTGAATTTTTGTGTGTTAGTGCTTGCTTACTTCACAACTTAACAAGGAATGGTTCAGGCCGCGATTTTGCGCCCGTCCGCAACCCAAGTAAAAAATGAATAATGTTGCGGTATTGCAAACTCAAAAAACCGGCGTGACGTTAACCGATTCTCCAGGAATACTGAATGGAACTACTGACTCAATTACTGAATGCCCTGTGGGCTCAGGATTTTGAAACACTCGCCAACCCTTCCATGATTGGCATGCTTTATTTCGTACTATTTATGATTTTGTTCCTGGAAAATGGGTTGCTTCCTGCCGCCTTTTTACCTGGTGACAGTTTGCTGGTGCTGGTCGGCGTACTTATCGCCAAAGGCGCAATGGGGTTTCCGCAAACGCTCCTGCTGTTAACCGTGGCCGCCAGCCTGGGCTGCTGGGTCAGTTATATTCAGGGGCGATGGCTGGGCAACACGCGTATTGTACAAAACTGGCTGTCGCATCTGCCCGCGCATTATCATCAGCGCGCTCACCATTTGTTCCATAAACATGGCCTGTCCGCGCTGTTAATTGGCCGTTTTATCGCTTTCGTTCGTACCTTGTTACCCACTATCGCGGGTCTGTCCGGCCTTAATAACGCGCGCTTTCAATTCTTTAACTGGATGAGCGGGTTGTTGTGGGTCCTGATCCTGACCTCGCTGGGTTACTTGCTGGGCAAAACGCCTGTATTCCTGAAGTATGAAGACCAACTGATGTCATGTCTGATGCTGCTGCCGGTGGTACTGCTGGTCTTTGGGCTGGCGGGTTCGTTGGTGGTGCTCTGGAAAAAGAAATACGGAAATCGGGGATAGAGTATGGTGAAACCACACATAACGCTTCGACAACTGGCCTGGACAACCTCTTTTCTCGTGCTGATGAGCGTGCTTTTTCTCGTCTGGTCGACCATTCGCCAGCAGGAATCCACGCTGGCCATTCGCGCCATCCATCAGGGCGTCAGTATGCCGGACGGCTTTTCCATCTGGCATCATCTGGACGCTAACGGCATTCGCTTCAAAAGCATCACGCCACAAAATGACGCGCTGCTCATTACGTTTGACTCCAGCGCGCAAAGCGCGGCGGCTAAGGCCGTGCTGGACAGAACGTTGCCGCATGGCTATATCATCGCCCAACAGAACGGCGACAGCCAGGCCGTACAGTGGTTGACCCGCTTACGGGATAACCCACATCGCTTCGGTTAATGTCCAGGAATCCGAATCATATCACCCACTTTGGTGATTTCGCCGTTTACTGACTATGATTAATAAGGCGGACTTATTGTCCGCCGTGTTATGACCTGGATCATCGTCCCCCGGTAACGGGTTCGAATCACAATGGAAGGTTCAAGAATGAAATACCGCATCGCTTTCGCTATTACCCTTTTCACGCTCAGTGCAGGCAGCTATGCCAATACCCTCTGTCAGGAAAAAGAGCAGGATATACAGAAGGAAATTAGCTACGCCGAAAAGCACAACAACCAGAACCGCATTAATGGTTTGAATAAAGCGCTCAGCGAACTCAGAGCAAACTGCACCGACAGTAAACTGCGTGCTGACCATCAGAAAAAGATCGCAAAACAAAAAGATGAGATTGCTGAACGTCAGCGTGATCTGGTCGAAGCAAAACAAAAAGGCGATGTGGATAAAATTGCGAAACGTGAACGCAAGCTGGCTGAAGCTCAGGATGACCTGAAAAAGCTTGAGGCACGCGACTACTAAGTCAAATCAAACGTTAACGACTCACTCACCTGGAGAAAACTATGTCGAAAGATAACACTACGGAACATCTGCGCGCTGAGTTGAAATCCCTGGCTGATACGCTCGAAGAGGTGCTTAGCTCCTCTGGCGATAAGTCGAAAGAAGAGTTGAGTAAGATTCGTAGCAAAGCCGAGCGCGCGCTGAAAGAAAGCCGCAACCGTCTGGGCGAAACCGGCGATGCGATTGCCAAACAAACCCGCGAAGCCGCAGCGCGCGCTGACGACTATGTACGCGAGAACCCGTGGACGGGCGTCGGCATTGGCGCAGCCGTTGGTGTGGTGCTGGGCGTACTGCTGACGCGTCGTTAATTATGGCGGATTCTCATCACGCGCAGGGGCCAGGCAAAAGCGTTCTGGGCATCGGGCAGCGGATTGTCACTATCCTTGTTGAGATGGTAGAAACCCGACTGCGACTGGCGGTTGTGGAACTGGAAGAGGAAAAAGCGAATCTCTTTCAGCTTCTGCTGATGCTGGGGCTGACCATGCTTTTCGCGGCGTTCGGTCTGATGAGCCTGATGGTGCTTATCATCTGGGCGGTTGACCCTCAGTATCGCCTCAATGCAATGATCGCCACCACCGTTGTGTTGCTGGTTCTGGCGCTGATCGGCGGACTCTGGACGTTACACAAAGCCCGCCAGTCAACGCTGTTACGCCATACGCGTCATGAACTGGCTAACGACCGGCAAATTCTGGAGGATGATAAGCCGTGAGCAGTAAAGTCGAACGTCAAAAGCGTAAGGCGTTGCTGCTCAGCCAAATCCAGCAGCAAAGGCTGGACCTTTCAGCCGGTCGTCGCGACTGGCTGGAAGCGACGGACAGCTGGGATCGCGGCTGGAACACGCTGATCAGCCTGCGTTCCTGGGCGCTGGTCGGCAGCAGCGTTATGGCTATCTGGACAATTCGCCACCCGAATCTGCTGGTGCGCTGGGCAAAACGTGGTTTTGGCATCTGGAGCGCCTGGCGGCTGGTCAAAAGCACGATCCGAAAACAGCAGCTGCGCGGCTGATTCCTGCCCCCTTCCTCCTCGCCATCCGGCATAACGCCCGATGGCGCTACGCTTATCGGGTCTACGTATTGTTGTTGATCCAATAAGGTGTTTACACCGCCATTCGGCAATCTGTGCCCTGTCACTCAAAATTTTTGAAAATTATTGACAGTTTTCCTTGCTAACAATTGTTACATGTCACGTTTATGATTCTCTCCATCAACCGCAACGACGCGACATTCCGCGTGATTGCACAAAAAATGAAATCAGCAGCCTGAGTGGTTCCCTGGAGAGTAAAATGAAAAAATTAGAAGATGTTGGTGTACTGGTAGCGCGCATTCTGATGCCCATTCTGTTTATCACCGCAGGTTGGGGAAAAATCACCGGTTATGCGGGTACCCAACAATACATGGAAGCGATGGGTGTTCCGGGGTTCCTGTTACCGCTGACTATCCTGCTTGAGTTTGGTGGCGGTCTGGCGATTCTGTTCGGTTTCCTGACCCGTACAACGGCGCTGTTTACCGCAGGCTTTACCCTGCTGACCGCGTTCATCTTCCACAGCAACTTTGCGGAAGGCGTGAACTCACTGATGTTCATGAAAAACCTGACCATCGCAGGCGGTTTCCTGCTGCTGGCCATCACAGGGCCGGGCGCATTCAGCATCGACCGCGTCCTGAATAAAAAGTGGTAAGCACGCTATACTGAATCAAAAAACGAGGGGATATTCTCCTCGTTTTTGCTATCTGGAGGAGAGAGAAAATGGGACAACTGATTGACGGCGTATGGCATGACACCTGGTATGACACCAAGTCTACGGGGGGGAAATTTCAACGTTCTGTATCGGCTTTCCGTAACTGGCTCACCGCTGATGGCGCGCCGGGTCCGACTGGCGAAGGGGGCTTTGCCGCCGAAAAAGATCGCTATCACCTGTATGTTTCACTTGCCTGCCCGTGGGCGCATCGCACGCTGATCCTGCGTAAGCTCAAGGGGCTGGAACCGTTTATCTCCGTTTCTGTTGTGAATCCGCTGATGCTGGAGAATGGCTGGACGTTTGATGATAATTTCCCGGCGGCAACCGGTGATACGCTGTATCAACACGAGTTTCTGTATCAACTCTATCTGCATGCCGATCCGCACTACAGCGGTCGCGTCACCGTACCGGTATTGTGGGATAAAAAGAATCACACCATCGTCAGTAATGAATCGGCGGAAATCATTCGTATGTTCAATACCGCATTCGATGCGCTGGGCGCCAAAGCCGGGGATTACTACCCGACGGCCCTGCGCGGAAAAATTGACGAGCTCAATAGCTGGATTTATGACAACGTCAACAACGGCGTGTACAAAGCCGGGTTCGCCACCAGCCAGCAGGCCTATGATGAAGCCGTAGAGAAAGTGTTCGAGTCACTGGCGCGTCTGGAGCAAATCCTGGGGCAGCACCGTTACCTGACCGGCGACCAGTTAACCGAGGCGGACATTCGCCTGTGGACCACGCTGGTGCGTTTTGACCAGGTTTACGTTACGCACTTCAAGTGCGATAAATACCGCATCAGCGATTACCTGAATCTTTATGGTTTCCTGCGCGATATCTGGCAGATACCCGGCATTGCGGAAACCGTCAACTTCGACCATATCCGTAACCACTACTTCCGTAGCCACAAAACCATCAACCCGACGGGGATTATCTCCATCGGCCCGTTGCAGGATCTCAATGAGTCTCACGGGCGCGACGTCCGCTTTGCAAAAGCGGGATAATCCCTTTACGCCGCCACCAGAAAACAGCCTGATGGCGGCGCTGACTCACCTTACCCGCCCGATGCATTAAACACATTAATCATTCGAATATTTACCACCATTCCATTCACGGCTATTCTTATTTAAAAACAAGTGATTGACCGTATGTTGAGGCGAAAATGGACTGGTATTTAAAAGTATTGAAGAACTATATCGGCTTTGGCGGCCGCGCGCGTCGTAAAGAGTACTGGATGTTTATTCTGGTCAACGTCATTTTTACGTTCGTGCTGGGCGTGCTGGACAAGATGTTCGGCTGGCAACGCGCCGGGGGCGAAGGCGTGCTGACAACCATTTATGGCATTCTGATTTTCTTACCGTGGTGGGCAGTACAGTTCCGTCGGTTGCATGATACCGATCGTTCCGCATGGTGGCTGTTGCTGCTCCTCATCCCTGTTATTGGCTGGCTGGTCATCATCCTCTTTAACTGCCAGAACGGTACGCCAGGCGAAAACCGCTTCGGGCAGGACCCTAAAATTCTGCCCTGAAGTGAAGCCGGTAGATGCCTGATGGCGCTGCGCTTATCAGGCCTACGCGAGCGCCTGCACCGCCATCCGGCTAAACCGGGCTTGCGCTCTTATCTGCTGGCAAACAGTTTCGGGATTTCCCGCAGGCACCAGGCTTTCGCCTCGCCCATGCTGTCGCGTCGCCAGGCCATAATAATATCAATTTCACTGGTCGATTCCGGGCTGACGACCCGCAGTCTTCCTTGTGCAATATCCTGTTCGACCAGCGGATACGGCATGGTCGCGACGCCCAGCCCGGCCAGCAAAGCCTGACGTTTGTCTTCAATGGTACTCACCGTCAGGCGCGGCTGTTTGTCCAGCAGCTGCACGGTCAATACCGGTCGCTCGCGGGCGGTATCCGCCACCGCCACACCACGATATTTCACGCGGGTCACTTCAGACAGCGGCTCCGGCTCCTGATGAATCGGATGGTCCGGCGCCGCCACGTAGACGTTCATCAGCGTATACAGTTTGCGGGAGTTAATTTCTGACGACGAGCGGAAATGCATATCCGGTGCAATCACAATATCGGCCCGCCCCTGCTCCAGACGTTCCCAGGCGCCCGCCAGCACTTCCGTGATCACCGAAAGCTGGGTGTTGGCTTTCGCGGCCAGTCGGTCAATCAGCGGGAAGAAGGCTGAGGTCGGCACCAGCGCTTCTGTCACCAGCGTCAGGTGCGTTTCCCAACCGCGCGCCAGCGCTTCGGCATCGGTGGTCAGCTTGTCTGCCGCTTCCAGCAATACGCGCCCGCGTTCCAGCAGCATACGCCCTACATTGGTGAATTTTGTCCGATGGCCGGAGCGGTCAAACAACACCACATCCAGCTCTTCTTCCAGTTTTTGCATGGTGTAGCTGAGCGCGGATGGTACGCGACCTAACTCATCTGCCGCCGCCGCGAAGCTCCCGCGTCGATCTATTGCGTCCATGACGCGTAACGCTTCCAGTGTTAACGCCCTTTCTTTGGCCATATCGTTCTCATTCAGGAAATTTGAACATACCGGGCAGAATATCTGGCTAACAATGCAGCGTCCAGCCCCTTAACATAAAAGGAAGTAAAGAGAGGTCAAGAATTATGATTACTACCCGAACAGCCAAACAGTGCGGACAGGCAGACTACGGATGGTTGCAGGCCCGTTATACCTTCTCCTTTGGACACTACTTCGACCCTAAACTGCTGGGCTATGCCTCCCTGCGCGTACTCAACCAGGAAGTGCTGGCGCCGGGCGCCTCCTTCCAGCCGCGCACCTACCCGAAGGTGGATATTTTAAACCTGATTCTGGAAGGCGAAGCGGAATATCGCGACAGCGAAGGCAATCATGTCCAGGCGAAAGCGGGCGAAGCCCTGCTGCTCGCCACGCAGCCGGGCATTAGCTATAGCGAGCATAACCTCAGTAAAGATAAGTCGCTTACCAGGATGCAGCTATGGCTGGACGCCTGTCCTGAGCGGGAAAACCCGTTGGTACAGAAAACCACGCTAACCGCGAGCAAACAGCAACTCCTCGCCTCCCCGGATGGAGAGCATGACAGCCTGCAATTACGCCAGCAGGTCTGGGTGCACCATATTGAGCTGAAAAAAGGCGAGTCGCTGAGCTTTCAACTGCATGGCCCACGCGCCTATTTGCAGTCGATTCACGGTACGTTTCATGCGGTAACGCATAACGAGGAGCGAGAAGCGCTTACCTGCGGCGACGGCGCATTTATTCGTGATGAAGCTAACATAACGTTAGTTGCCGACACGCCATTGCGCGCTTTACTGATAGATTTGCCTGTGTAGTCAGAAAAAATAAGGGAGTTATGACTGTGAGCAAAAAATCGGCTAAAAAGCATCAATCCGTAACCCAACCCGCAGCACAGGATGCGGCAAACGCGCCCGGGAAATTTGGCTACGAGGAGATGCTAACCGAACTGGAAGCGATCGTCGCGGATGCAGAGATCCGGTTAGCGGAAGAAGATGAAGCCGCCTGAAAAGGCGGCTTCTGATTACCGATAAACGTAATGCCGGATGGCGGCGTAAACGCCTTATCCGGCCTACAAACGCAAGTTACCGTAGGCCTGATAAGCGCAGCGCCATCAGGCAAACCCGCGCCACCGGGTTAATGCGCCTTACTGGCCATAATTTCGATAACCTGACGGTCGGTTTGCTGCATTGCATGACAGGCCAACGCGCATAAATTCGAAATAGATTGCTCGACGTTATGCGCCACAATTCCTTCGTTGCCGGTCACCGCCGTATCATCCAGCGCCATTAACACCGCTTTCCAGGCCGCAGACGCGCTGGTCGATACCTTCATCGCACAGCTATTCGATGCGCCGTCGCATATCATCCCGCTCACGTCGCCGATCATACTGCTGATCGCCATCGCAATCGTGTTATAGCGGCCATCCATCAGCCACGCCATTCCTGCCGCCGCCCCCATTGCCGCCGTGGTCGCCGCACAGAGCGCTGACAGGCGTGGAAGCTGATGGTGAATGTAGATCGCGCTCAGGTGCGAGAGCATCAGGGCGCGCGCCAGACGTTCGTCATCCGCCCCCACATGCTCCGCCACCACCATTACGGGAACCGTCGCGGTGATCCCCTGATTGCCGGAGCCGGAGTTACTCATGGCTGGCAGCGTCGCGCCGCCCATCCGCGCATCCGAAGCTGCGCTGGTGCGAATCAGGATCGCCGTTGACAGATCGTCCGCCAGCAGACCGCGTGCGCACTGCTTTTGCAACGTCGCCCCGATATGCAGCCCCCAGGTGCCGCGCAATCCTTCCTGCGACAGCGCGCCGTTCAGTCTGGCGGCCTCCAGAATAAAGCGGATTGACACAAATGGCACCGCATTCACAAACGCCAGAATCTCTTCCAGCGAGGTCTTTGATAAGACCGACAGCGGCGATTCTTGCGCCTCCCCCTGCACGCTTTCGGTCTGCGTAAAGATCACCCCAGTGTGAGTTTCAATGCGCACGATATTGGTGTGCCCGCCGACGATCGTTACGCAGGCCCACGCATCGCCGCTGTACACTTTAGCGCGTGAGAAGAGGATGTCGTCGCATGGCTCCTGCAACATCACCGACACCTTCCCGGCAGCCAGCATCGCTTTCGCATCCGCAATCGCCCCCGAAGAGGCGTTTTTCAACACTTCCAGCCCCGCGCTGGCATCGCCGCCAAGCGCCCCCAGCGCTGCCGCAATGGGAAGCCCAACCATCCCGGTGCCCGGTACGGTGACGCCCAGGCCATTCTTCATCAGGTTCGGCGAGACCCACGCGTCAACGCGTTCAACTTCGCCGTCAAGTTCAGCCGCGGCAACCGCCGCCGCCAGCGCCAGAGAGACAGGTTCCGTACATCCCAGTGCCGGTTTTACCTCTTCCTGTACTGCGAGGATAAAACGCTGCCATAACGGATTTTCTGTAGACTCAAACATAACAACAACCTTACTTTCAGGAAGATCAAGCAAATGCCAGGAACGGAGAAACGCACAGCAGCAAACCCGTGACGATAATCAGATACAGAGACGCGCCCTTGTATTTGTGCAGTGCAGGAACTTTGTAGACCAGCCAGGCCGGGATCAAACATCCCACCATGCCGAAGATCGGGCTACAGATAGAGGTGAAACTCAGCACCGGCGCATTCAGCACAATGGCGCTCCAGGCCAGTAAGATGGCGAAAACCATAATGCCGCGCTGCACGAAGCGTTCGTTAATCTTCTCGACAGGCATTCTGCGGCGCAGCAGGTTCATCACAATTCCCTGAGTCGCTTCGCGAAAGCCT
Source organism: Citrobacter koseri ATCC BAA-895 (assembly GCF_000018045.1). Taxonomy (NCBI): domain Bacteria; kingdom Pseudomonadati; phylum Pseudomonadota; class Gammaproteobacteria; order Enterobacterales; family Enterobacteriaceae; genus Citrobacter; species Citrobacter koseri. The sequence goes on from NC_009792.1 coordinate 4,170,024, forward strand.
AAATAAACGCCGAAGAACGCGGTCATAACGGCAAAGATATTCAGGATCACGCTGACCACTTTCACCCAGCCCGCACCCGCGCCGCTAATAAACTGCGCGGCGATCGCCAGTGCAGAGATGTTCTGCTCATAGGCTTTGACCGCTTCGTCATGCCCCATCGCCAGGGTGAAAGAGACCGCGTAGAAAAAGACGGTAACAAACAGAATGCCGAACGCGATATTCATGGCGCGCAGCGCTTTATGCCGTGCGACCTCAATGGATTTTTCGCGTGAACGATAAGAGATCACCATCGGACTCAAGGTCTGGATAAACAGGATGGAGGTCAGCGTAAACGGCAAGGTGATGATGGCGTTTTTAATCAACAGCGCCATCGGCGGCAGCGCGCCAATGTTGTACAAATGCCACATCCCGATCATTGAGACGCCGAGTGCCGCGACAACCAGCAGTTTAGTCAGCACCATGCCGGTCGAAATCTTGAACAGAAGCTGCTCGCCGCGTGACGAGATCGCCACCAGAATGCAAATCAGCACCAGTCCATAGAACGGGCTGTCGGAGAGCAAACCTTCCGTGACGCCAAAGGTGTGCAGATAAGAGGCGCTGTCGTTAGTGATGGCGGTGGAGTAGACAAACATCCAGATCACCAGCATCACAAAGTAGAGTGCGCCTAACAGGATGCCCCAGTTTTTCCCCAGATAGCCGCTGATGACGCTCGGGTAGTCTTTACATTCCGGGGACTCCGCCAGCGTGTTGATGAACAGGCGCTGGAACAGATACATCGCGGGATAGCCGATAATAGAGGAGAGTAAAAAGACCCACAGCCCCATTAAACCGACCTGCACCGGGAGAAAAACAATCCCCGCGCCGATCGCCATACCAATACTCATGATGACCCAGCCCGTGTCGGTGCTGTCGAATTTAATGGCTTCGCGCCATTCGCTTTCGGTCATCCCTGCCCGGCGCGCCGGAGCTGATGCGTCGAGTATTACGCTGTTATTCGTTGCCGTTTCCATTACGTTCTCGCTTAATATGTAGGTAGAGTTTTTTATTATTTTTCCGTGCCGCATCAAGGCGATACGCGGTACGTCGTGCGCAGGCGAGTTATTGGAGTAGTGAGGAAATCATACGCGCAGGATCAGAGAAAAACTTCACAAACAAACCCCTGTAATTTCTAAAAGTTAAGAAATATTTTCTCTTTTACGGCCAAATAAAGAATTGAATTTCTATTCTTGAAGCAGATCACAACAAAAAAGGTGCACTAAAGTGCACCTTTTTATCATGCCATGTTGATTAATTCATTGCCGGATGGCGGCGCTTGCGCCTTCTCCGGCCTGCAAACGTACGTAAACCGTAGGCCTGATAAGCGCAGCGCCATCAGGCACGGCTATTCACCTCAGGTACAAACGACCTTAATCGCCAGCCCACCGCGCGAAGTCTCGCGGTACTTATCGTTCATATCCTTGCCGGTTTCATACATCGTCTCGATCACTTTATCGAGCGACACCCGTGGCTCAGATGTTCGCCGCAGCGCCATTCGCGCCGCATTCACCGCTTTTACCGCATTAATCGCGTTACGTTCAATGCAAGGAATTTGCACCTGCCCGGCCACCGGATCGCAGGTCAATCCCAGGTTGTGCTCCATCGCGATTTCCGCCGCAATGCAAACCTGCGATGGACTACCGCCCAGCAGTTCCGTCAGCCCTGCCGCCGCCATCGAGCAGGCGACGCCAACTTCCCCCTGACAGCCCACTTCCGCACCGGAGATAGACGCATTCATCTTATACAGCGCGCCAATCGCGCCCGCAGCCAGCAGATAGCGGGCAATCGAGTTGGCATTCACCGGACGGCGGAACTTATCGTAATAGGCCAGTACAGCTGGAATAATGCCGCATGCGCCGTTAGTTGGCGCCGTTACGACCCGTCCTCCTGCCGCGTTCTCTTCACTGACGGCCAGCGCAAACATGTTGATCCAGTCGATAACGTTCATCGGGTCGCTGGAGAGGCTGTCGCTGGAGACCAGCAGACGCCTTAACGCAACGGCGCGACGCGGCACATTCAGCGGCCCCGGCAGTACGCCCTCGGTGTTCATGCCGCGTTCAATCCCGGCGTGCATCACATCCCAGATGCGCGCGAATCCGGCGTCAATCTCCTCTTTGCTGCGCAACGCCAGCTCGTTTTGCATCATCAGGCCAGAGACCGAAAGCCCGTTTCGCTCACACAGTTTCAGCAGTTCGCTGGCCGAGTGAAAATCATAAGGTACTGGCGTTTCGACATCATGCGCCTGCCCGAAACGCTCCTCTTCGACGATAAACCCGCCGCCGATGGAGTAATAGGTTTTGCTCAACAGCGTCTCTTGCCCGTTCCATGCCGTAATACGCATCCCATTTTCATGGCGCGGTAGCGTTTCGGCGTGAAAGAGAATGCTGTCTGCTACCGGGAAATCAACAACGTGCGCTCCCTCGGCCACCGGCAGGCGTCCACTGCGCGTTACGTCTTCAATAAAGGTGGGAATCGCGTCGATATTCACGTTTTGCGGGCTGTTGCCTGCCAGCCCCATCATGATGGCGGTATCCGTCGCATGACCTTTCCCGGTCAGCGATAACGATCCATACAGATCAACCGTAATACGCGTCGTGCGAAGTAAATCACCCTTGCTGGTCAGTTGATCGATAAAACATTTTCCTGCATTCATCGGCCCTACGGTATGGGAGCTGGAAGGTCCAATGCCAATCTTAAAAATATCGAATGCGCTAATCATATCCAGAACCTCGGATTGCCGTTCAGTGGAGACCAGACATCAAATAGTTTCACACTCGTTTTTGGGATCGGGGCGATCCTGACGATCGCCCCGCAGGGGGTTACAGCGTATCGCCACGCACCGCGATAGCTTCAATCTCCAGCTTCACATCCTTCGGCAAACGGGCGACCTGCACACAGCTGCGCGTAGGGTAAGTCGCCTGATGCTCATCAAAGAACTGCTGATACACCTCGTTGATGGTGGTGAAATCGTTCAGATCGGTAATGAACACAGTGGTCTTCACGATATCGCCCACTTTCAGGCCCGCAGCTTCCACAATCGCTTTGACGTTTTCCAGGCTCTGACGCGCCTGATCGACGACATTTTCCGCGACCTCGCCCGTTTGCGGGCATACCGGGATCTGACCTGAGGTCAGCACCATACTGCCCAAATCCACACCCTGTACGTAGGGGCCGATGGCTCCCGGTGCATGTTGGGTGGCAATAATCTTTCTCATAGCGCCTCCGGCGTTATATCGCCTGGGTAAAGGTACGTGAAATCACATCCTGCTGTTGCTCGCGGGTGAGCGCATTAAAGCGCACGGCGTAGCCGGACACGCGGATCGTCAGGTTCGGATAGCTTTCCGGGTGCTCGATGGCGTCCAGCAGCATTTCACGGTTCATCACGTTGACGTTCAGGTGCTGACCGCCTTCCACATGCGCTTCATGATGGAAGTATCCGTCCAGCAGGCCGACCAGATTGGTTTTCCGCACGCCGTCATCTTTGCCCAACGCCGCAGGCACAATGGAGAAGGTGTAGGAAATCCCGTCTTTGGCATAGGTGAACGGCAGTTTCGCGACGGAAGTCAGCGAAGCGACAGCGCCTTTACGGTCACGGCCGTGCATCGGGTTCGCACCCGGCGCGAACGGCGTACCGCCACGACGTCCATCCGGCGTATTCCCGGTTTTCTGGCCGTACACCACGTTCGAGGTGATGGTCAGAATGGACTGTGTCGGCACCGCGTTGCGGTAGGTTGGCAACACTTTAATTTTCTTCATAAAGCGTTCAACCAGATCGCAGGCAATGCTGTCCACGCGCTCGTCGTTGTTGCCGTACTGCGGATATTCGCCTTCGATGACAAAATCGACTGCCAGCCCGTTATGGTCGCGCACCGGTTTCACCTTCGCGTACTTGATGGCGGACAGCGAATCCGTCGCCACGGACAGCCCCGCGATGCCGCATGCCATCGTGCGATAAACGTCACGATCGTGCAGCGCCATCAGCGACGCTTCGTAGCTGTACTTGTCGTGCATGTAGTGGATGATATTCAGCGCGCTGATGTACTGCACCGCCAGCCAGTCCATGAAGTGGTCAAGGCTCTCCATCACCGTGTCGTAATCCAGCACGTCATCCATTAATGGCGCCGTTTTCGGCCCGACCTGGATTTTCAGCTTCTCATCCACACCGCCGTTGATTGCATACAGCAGCGTTTTAGCGAGGTTGGCGCGGGCGCCGAAGAACTGCATCTGCTTACCGATGACCATTGGGCTGACGCAGCAAGCAATGGCGTAATCATCGCTGTCAAAGTCAGCGCGCATCAGATCGTCATTTTCATACTGCAAAGATGAAGTGACGATCGACACCTGTGCCGCATACTTTTTAAAAGCGACCGGCAGCGCTTCTGACCACAGCACGGTCAGGTTCGGCTCTGGCGCAGGCCCCATCGTGTGCAGGGTATGCAGATAGCGGAAGGAGTTTTTGGTCACCAGCGTGCGGCCATCCAGCCCCATACCGCCGATCACTTCGGTTGCCCAAATCGGATCGCCGGAGAACAGCGTGTCAAATTCCGGCGTGCGCAGGAAGCGCACCATGCGGATCTTCATGATGAAGTGGTCGATCAGTTCCTGCGCCTGTTCTTCCGTTAAGATCCCGGCTTTGAAGTCTCGCTCAATGTAGATGTCGAGGAACGACGCGGTACGGCCCAGCGACATTGCGCCGCCGTTCTGCGATTTCACCGCTGCCAGATAGGCGAAGTAAAGCCACTGGACGGCTTCCTGCGCGTTACGCGCCGGACGGGAGATATCGCAGCCGTATTTGGCGGCCATTTCCTGCATTTGCAGCAGCGCACGACGGTGTTCGGCCAGCTCTTCACGCAGGCGAATCGTCGCTTCAAGGTTCTGCCCCCACTCCAGATTTGACTGGAGATCGGCAAACTGCAACTCACGCTCGCGCACCAGATAACGGATACCGTACAGCGCAACGCGGCGATAGTCGCCGATAATACGCCCACGACCGTAGCCATCCGGTAAGCCGGTCAGCACCCCGGATTTACGGCAGCGCAGCATATCCGGCGAATACGCGTCGAATACACCCTGGTTATGGGTTTTACGCAGCTCGGTAAACTGATATTCAAAATCAGCATCCATTTCACGACCATACGCCTGGAATGAGCTTTTGATCATATTGATGCCGCCAAACGGATGCAGCGCGCGCTTGAGTGGCTTATCGGTTTGCAAACCGACGATTTTTTCCAGCTCCTGCTCAATATAACCCGCGTCATGGGCAGTAATGGTGGTCGCAATGTTGGTATCGAAATCGACTGGCGCATGCGTCGAGTTTTCAATACGAATACCCGCCATAACTTTTTCCCACAATGCGGTAGTCGCAGGCGTGGCTTCCGCGAGGAAGGATTCATCTCCCTCATAGGGTGTATAGTTGTGCTGAATAAAATCACGGACATTAATTTCTTCTTTCCAGTCCGTACCTTTAAAGCCAAGCCAGGCTTCGGCATACAGCATATCGCTGGTATCGATATTTACCTTCATGAAAAATAGTCTCTCTACAGAACAACAATAAATTATGCAAATTCCACAGGTGCGTTAACTTTGCCTAAATGAATAGCGTCGAGGGCAATCATTTTTTCTTCATTCGTTGGAATGACGGCACAAATAACGTTGGTGTCTTTGCTGGAGATAATTCTTTCACCGTGAGAATTAGGCAGGCTATTCATCTCGTGATCTAATTTCACGCCCAGAACAGCCAAATGTTCAATGACCAGGCGGCGAATTAACACGGAGTTTTCGCCAATCCCCCCGGTAAAAATAATACCGTCCAGACGGTGTAACGATGCGGCATGCCCGGCAATGTGGCGGGCAATACGGTGCACAAAGGTTTTAATCGCCAGTTGCGCACGTTCATGCCCTTCATGCCAGGCTTTTTCCAGTACACGTAAGTCAGATGACAGACCGGAAATCCCCAGCAAACCAGACTCTTTATTCACCACGCGTTCCATATCGCCCAGCGTCTGGTTGGTTTCGCTGGCAATCCACGCCATCGCGCCGAAGTCCACATCGCCGCTGCGGGTGCCCATCATCAGCCCTTCCAGCGGGGTCATCCCCATAGAGGTATCGACGCTTTGACCGTTACGAACGGCACAGATAGAAGCGCCATTGCCCAGATGCGCGACAACCAGACCCGAGTCCTCTTCCTGTAACGCAAGAAGGTCATGCGCACGTTGCGAGACATAGCGGTGCGAGGTGCCATGAAAGCCATAGCGCCGGACGCCCAACTCCTCAAAATATTTCCACGGCAAGCCGTACAAATACGCTTCAGGCGCCATCGTTTGATGGAAGCTGGTATCAAATACCGCCACCTGCTGTACGCCCGGGAAAAGATGCTGAGCCGATTCAATTCCGCTTAAATTGGCGTAATTATGTAACGGTGCTAAAGGAGAAACCCGGCGGATATTCTCGATAACTTCATCCGTAATAATGGCTGATGCCGTAAAGATATTTCCGCCGTGGGCAATACGGTGGCCAATTAAGGCCACGCTGTCGATTAAATTACGTTTTTCCAGTTCAAACGCAATCGCCTTTAATGCGCCTTCGTAGCTGTGGTGAGCCAGCTTAGCTGGCTCTCCTCCATTTACGGATAAAAACGCATCTTCAGAATTAATACCGTCCGCAATTCCTGCCATTAACACATCGCAATGGGTTGCATCCAGTACTGAAAACTTAATGGAAGACGATCCACAGTTAATCACCAGAACTACCGGAAATTCATTCATTTCACTACTCCGCTCATCCTGAGCTAAAGGATTAGAACAGTTTGTACACGATATTCAGGATGGTCAGCAGACCAATCACGGTCACAAACACGTTATCCAGACGACCACGGTATTTCGCCAGTGACGGCGCTTTACGGATGGCGTACATCGGCAGCAGGCAGAGCAGCGAGGCAATGATCGGCGCACCCATTGCTTCAATCAGGTCCAGGATGTTCGGGTTGGCGTATGCCACAACCCAGGTGGAACCCATGATGAAGATCATGCTGATGGTGTTGAGTTTGCCCAGTGAAACTTTGGTTTTATCGCCTTTGTAACCAAACTTCAGCACCAGACCGTTCAGGCCTTCCAGCGTGCCCAGATAGTGACCGAAGAACGATTTGAAGATAGCGACCAGTGCGATGATGGAAGCCCCGTACTCCAGAACCGTAGCAAACGTTGATTTAGTGCCAGACAGCGACGCAAAGTGGTTCGCCAGATATGAGAGCACCGGAATGTTCTGCGCTTTCGCATCCGCCATGTTGGCCGGAGAGAGCGTGAACAGGCAGCTGAAGGCGAAGAACATCACCACGGCCACCATCAGCATGCTGGCGCGGGAGATGATCTGTGAACATTTACGCTCGGTAAATTCACGACCAAAGTCTTTCTCATACTCTTCACGTTTGGAAACCACGAAAGAAGAGACGATAGGCGAGAAGTTAAAGGAGAACACCATGATGGAGATACCCAGCCACACGGTAACCAGAATGCCGTCATGCCCGGTTAACGCGATATTGCTGAGATCCACCTGATCGATAACCGCAGAGTTCCAGTAAGGGATCAGCGACAGAGAGATCAGCACCAGGCTGGCAATGAACGGCCATACCAGGTAGCTCATCACTTTAACCATCAGGTCTTTACCAAACCAGATAACGAAAGCCATCAGCAGCAGCAGGAACAGCGCCACAAAGCCACGGTTAAGCGCCGGCATCTGCAACTGGTTTTCCCAGAAGGTCATAAAGGTGTTGGTAATGGTTACGCCATAAATCCACAGCAGCGGACAGATAGCGAAGAAGTACAGGAACGTGATGACCACGCCGCCTGTTTTACCAAAGTGCTCTTCTACCGTTTCTGTGATGTTGCCGGAAGGGTTAGAACCGGAAAGACACAGGCGCGCCAGCGCACGGTGGCAGTAAAACGCGATGGGGTAGGCCAACACCAGCATCAAAAGAATCGGGATCAGCCCGCCAAAGCCTGCGCGAATAGGGAAGAACAACACCCCGGCGCCGATGGCAGTACCAAATAGTCCCAGTGTCCATGTGGTGTCCGATTTACGCCAGGACGACTGTTTTGTCTGGCTGGATACAATGCTATCAGTAGTACTCATATCCTATCCTCAACGAAAAGATTAATAGCCGGGTTTAAGCGTCAACTAAGCCCGTAATTTGCGATACACGAGAAAGATCGATATTGCCGCCAGAAATAATGCTGACCGTTTTTCTGTTCTGGATATAGCTATCTAATTTCCCGCTTAATAATGCGGCACATGCCAGTGCGCCAGCGCCTTCAGTGACGACTTTATTGCGCTGAATTAATGCAATCATGCTGTTACGAATTTCATCTTCGCTGACCAGGACAATGTCATCCACTAATTCACGAACAATCTCATACGTTAAATTACCCGGGCGAGAAACATCACAACCATCCGCCAGGGTGCCGGTCGTTCGGTGAGTGGTTATTTCTCCTGCATGATAAGATGCCGCCATGCCGTGTACGTTTTCGGACTGTACGCCAATAACTTTAATTGTCGGGTTAATGGATTTAATAGCAATCGCAACACCGGCAATCAGACCGCCGCCGCCAATTGGTACAATGACGTTATCGACATCATACAGATCTTCCATAATTTCCAGGCCAATCGTTCCCTGCCCGGCAATCACTTTCGGATCGTCATAAGGTGGAATAAAAATGCGGCCTTCAGTCTCAACAATTTCGCTCACTTTGGCGATGGTATCGTTGAAGTTGTCACCGTGCAGCACCACTTCAGCGGAGTAGTCGCAGGTGGCCGCCACTTTGGACTTCGGCGCGCCTTTCGGCATCACGACTTTGCCGTCGATACCGAGCATCGCGCAGGAGAGAGACACCCCTTGCGCATGGTTACCGGCAGAGCAAGCCACCACGCCTTTACGTTTTTCTTCTTCCGTTAATGAACTGAGTTTGTTAAACGCACCGCGGATTTTAAAAGAGCCCGTGCGTTGCATATTTTCGAACTTAAGGAATATTTCGCCTTTGCAGCGCTCGCTGAAATAGTTAGAGCGCGGCATACCTGTTTTATAAATTTTCCCCGCAAGTCTTTTTTTCGCTTCGAGGATATCTTCAATCGCAACCGGGAGATCGTATGTAATATGCATTATAACCTCTTAACCTGGGTATTAAGGTAAAATAAATAGTCAGTACCAACGTCCGATATTCAGACAGATGGCATCAGTTTTTGATTAAATTAAATTTAATCCGTTACTTAATTTCTATTAATTGCTTTCGTCTGCAACCATTATAAGATGAATATTCTTTGGCTAATTCCACCAAAACCGATGCTGCTTTTTTAATCCGATAGTTTTTAGACCAGATCGCGGCATAACGCGCGACCGGTAAATCTTCCTCTACTGGAATCGTAATAAACTGGTTTGAACCGAATGGAGATGTCATATCGCAGGGAATGACGGTCAGAAAATCAGCATTGAGAACAAGATTATAAATAGTGACAACGGAATCTGTTTTAACGATGTTTTCACTGCTGATGCCATTTCTTTGTAACTTGGTGAGGAGTTCGCTGTAGTAGCCCATATTCGTTTGTGGCAACACCCACTGTTCGTTCTGCAACGATTCCAGTGTGGTGATGCCGGTGCATGTTCGGGACTTACTGGCCACCAGGACAAACTCTGACTCAAAAAGCGGTTCCACGTGTAGATCCTGTAGTTTCATCTCATCACTGAGCGTGCCGATAGCGAAATCCAGGCGTCCGTCGCGAATCGCGGGCAGGAACGAGGAGAGCTGCGCTTCATACATCGACACCTGCGCTTTTGGGAACACCTCTTTAAATTTATGAATCATGTCAGACATAAAGGTAAAGCCAATCAACGAAGGAAAACCAAACGAAACGTCGACCACCGTGTTGCAGGTCATGCTGTTCATCTCGTTCACCATGTTTTTCATTTCACGGGTGATGGATTCAGACCAGGTAAGCAGCACCTGACCTGCGCTGGTTAACGTGACACCGGTATTTTTGCGAACGATTAACTCAACGCCAAAATAGGCCTCAACATCATTGATAATTTTACTTACAGCAGGCTGAGTTAACCCTAACTCTTTTGCGGCAGAACCGATAGAACCACTTCTAATGACTTCCTGAAAGACCACCAAGTGCTGTGTTTTAGGGAGAAGAATAGTATTCATATCGACCTGCACTAATTACTTTGTTGACGGCATGAAGTGTACCAAATAAAGGTTACATGGTTATGTGCGACTACTCACAAATTAACTTACCTTACATTTTGTAAGCTTATTTTTTAAAAAATAAATCATTTATTATCAATAAGTTAAAAGAACATGACTGCACTTTATCATGATTTTTGTCAAAAAATCATGAGGGGATAACAATATTTTATGGCGATAACATATGCGTTTCATTCGCTATTTTACAAATTCGGGAAAGACGATAATTCAATCAATTATCGCATAATTAACACGCAGATTTACGTTTAAATTTAACGGACAATTAATCAAAAATAAGTACAATTACACCCTTATTGGGATTAAAGATTGTGGCATATCACATTTTTTCTTCTTATTTGTTTGTAAAAAAACATTACGCACACGAATATTTAATTCATTTAATACACACCATTATCATTACCAACAATATATTAACACTGTGATTGTCAATTTTTGTAGCGCGTAATTTTGTGATAGCGATCAACAGCCAATCTTTTATCCGGTTAAAAAATCACCACACAGCGTTTTGTGTTAGTGGTCACAGAACAAGAAATATCTTTTGGCGGGGAAATTATGTTACGCAGCGCGATCGGGCACCTTCTGCGGGGAATCCGCCGGATGGCGACGCTGGCGCGTCTTATCCGGCCTACCAAAGCGCTCAGCCACAGGACTGATAAGCGCAGCGCCATCAGGCAACGTACGCGGAGAATCCGCCGGATGGTGACGCTCACGCGTCTTATCCAGCCTACCAAAGCGCTCTGCCGTAGGCCTGATAAGCGCAGCGCCATCAGGCAACGTACGCGGAGAATCTGCCGGATGGCGACGCTCACGCGTCTTATCCGGCCTACCAAAGCGCTCCTGATAAGCCATCAGGCAGTACCGGGAAACCCAAACGCTATGAAAGCAAAAACCCGCCGAAGCGGGTTTTTACATGAAGAGGTGAAACTGACCGATAAGCCGGGTTCTGTCGTGGACAGTCATTCATCTAGGCCAGCAATCGCTCACTGGCTCAAGCAGCCTACCCGGGTTCAGTACGGGCCGTACCTTATGAACCCCTATTTGGCCTTGCTCCGGGTGGAGTTTACCGTGCCGCGAACTGTTACCAGCCGCGCGGTGCGCTCTTACCGCACCCTTTCACCCTTACCTGATCCCGCTTGCGCGGGCCATCGGCGGTTTGCTCTCTGTTGCACTGGTCGTGGGCTTGCGCCCCCCAGGCGTTACCTGGCACCCTGCCCTATGGAGCCCGGACTTTCCTCCCCTCCGCCCGTCTCCCCCGAAAGGGACGACGACGAAGCGGCGACTGTCTGGTCAGCTTCGGCGCGCAGTATAGAGGGTTTGCACGCCATTGTCACCCTGCACTGCGCATTCCTATCGCCAGCGTTGCGGCGATGTTTCGCGAGGCGCGGTAGATATTATCAAACGCGCCGCGAAAGGCTTCATCCAGCGTGCCAATGCGGGTAAGCACGCTGAACACGGCATCAATGCCATGCTGATGCACCACTCCCACATCATGCGTCAGACTCCCCGCGATCCCAATCACTGGCTTATGATACTTTTTCGCCACACTGGCGACGCCTATCGGTACTTTGCCGTGAATACTCTGGCTGTCGATACGCCCTTCGCCGGTGACGACTAACGCGCAGTCGTGGATATGTTCTTCCAGATTGAGCGCCGTGGTGACTATCTCAATGCCGCTGCGCAACTCTGCGCCGAGGAAAGCCATTAAGGCCGCCCCCATCCCGCCAGCCGCGCCCGCGCCGGGGACATTTTCCACATCCACGCGCAGCGACTTTTTAATCATGTCGGCATAATGAGCAAGATTGCCGTCCAGTTCATGAATGAGCTTTTCGGTCGCGCCTTTCTGCGGCCCAAAGATTCGCGACGCGCCATTTTCGCCCGTCAGTGGATTGGTCACATCGCAGGCCACCCGGATAGCACACGTTTTTAAACGCGGATCGAGACCAGAGACATCAATCGCATTCAGGCTGTTCAGGCTGCCGCCGCCGTTCCCAATTTCAGTACCGTTCGCATCCGTTAATCGGGCGCCCAGCGCCTGCACCATGCCCGCGCCGCCGTCATTGGTCGCGCTGCCGCCAATGCCGATGATAATGCTTCTGGCGCCGTGCTCCAGCGCATGCAGGATCAGCTCTCCGGTACCGCGCGACGTAGTAATCAACGGATTACGCTTTTCTGGCGGAACCAACGCCAGCCCGCTGGCCGCCGCCATTTCAATAAACGCGGTGCTGCCGTCCCCGGACATGCCCCAGTTGGCCATGACGGTCTCCCCCAGCGGCCCCGTCACAAAAGCGGTATACTGCGTTCCATGCGTGGCGGCAATCATGGCTTCGACCGTTCCCTCTCCGCCGTCAGCGACCGGGATAGAAACATACTGCGCATCGGGAAAAATTTCCCGGAATCCTTTTTCTATCGCCTGCGCAACTTCAGCGGCAGAAAGGCTTTCTTTATAAGAGTCTGGGGCGATTACGATTTTCATAGTTGTAGCCTGTTACTGCACAACGCCGGATGGCGTTTCACTTATCCGGCCAGGGTCATAGGCCCGGACCGCCGCGCGCGACCGGGCATGACGTCATTAGCGAGCGATTTCCACTTTCGCCAGTTTTTCGTAGTAGCAGGCCAGGGCGCTATGGTCGGCCGTGCCCAGACCATCGGCACGTAGCGCCTGCATCATTTCCATCACGGCGGCGGTCAGCGGCAGCTGCGCGCCTACGCCATGAGAGGTGTCCAGCGCATTCGCCAGATCTTTAATATGCAGATCGATGCGAAAGCCCGGTTTGAAATTCCGTTCCATCACCATCGGCGCTTTCGCATCCAGCACGGTGCTACCCGCCAGACCGCCGCGAATCGCCTGATACACCAGATCCGGGTTCACCCCCGCTTTGGTCGCCAGCGTCAGCGCTTCAGACATGGCTGCGATGTTCAGCGCGACAATCACCTGGTTAGCCAGTTTGGTCACGTTGCCCGCACCGATATCACCGGTATGCACCACGGAACCGGCCATTGCTTTTAGCAGATCGTAATATTTATCGAAAATCGCTTTATCGCCGCCAACCATCACCGACAGCGTACCGTCGATCGCTTTCGGCTCGCCGCCGCTTACCGGCGCATCCAGCATATCGATACCTTTTGCTTTCAGCGCATCGCTGATTTCACGGCTTGCCAGCGGAGCGATAGAGCTCATATCGATCAAAACGGTGCCTGGCTTCGCGCCTTCAATAATGCCGCCTTCGCCCAGCGCCACTTCTTTCACATGCGGCGAGTTCGGCAGCATGGTGATAATCACATCGCACTGTTCGGCAACGGCTTTTGCCGTGGTTGCGGTTTCTGCGCCTGCGGCAATAACTTCGGCAATCGCGTCAGGGTTACGGTCAGAAACCACCAGCGAGTAACCGGCTTTGAGGAGGTTTTTGCTCATTGGTTTACCCATGATGCCCAGGCCAATGAAACCTACTTTCATCGTCATAATCTTCTCTCTCTTGTTTCAGTGGTGGTTATTTCTTAAAGGCGTCAGCCAGCTTTTGCGTGGCGGAGCGGAACACGCCCAAATCGCTCCCCACGGCAACGAACGTCGCGCCCCATTCCAGATAGCGGCGCGCGTCGGCTTCGACCGGCGCCAGAATGCCGCACGGTTTACCGTGGGCTTTGGCGCGGGCAAAGATATGCTGAATGGTTTTCTGTACTTCCGGGTGAGAGGCGTTGCCGAGATGACCTAACGCCGCAGCCAGATCGCTTGGGCCGACAAAAATACCGTCAACGCCTTCAGTGGCCGCGATAGCATCAACGTTATCCACCCCCTGCTGGCTTTCGATCTGCACCAGAATGGTGATGTTCTTATTTGACTGGGCAAAGTAATCCGGCACGGTGCCAAACATATTGGCGCGATGGGAAACGGAGACCCCGCGGATGCCTTCCGGCGGATAACGCGTCGAGGCCACGGCGCGAACGGCTTCTTCTTCCGTCTCGACAAACGGGATCAGGAAGTTATAGAAACCGATATCCAGCAGACGCTTAATAATGACCGGCTCGTTCGTCGGCACCCGTACCACCGGCGCGCTGGCGCTGCCTTTCAACGCCATCAGTTGTGGAATAAAAGTTGAGATATCGTTCGGCGCATGTTCGCCATCCAGCACCAGCCAGTCAAAACCTGCCAGCCCTAACACTTCCGTACTGATGGGGTTTGCCAGCGCGGACCAACAGCCGATCTGAATGCGTTGCGCTGCCAGCGCAGCTTTAAATTTGTTCGGGAAGATATCGTTACTCATCATTTATACCCTGGATGAATCATTATTTATTTCCGCAATTCCGGGAGATATTTCGATTTGCTCATCTAAGGAATTACGCTGATATTTTATCGATAGCGGATAATGAAAGTCGTGAATCAGTATAATCATACTTACGCCGCTAAACATTGTTGTATTGCTCAATTTTAATATTCACAATGAATAATATTTTGAGCATTTGCACAACGTCATGGGCGGTGATGCACAGATTTGTACATTACTCGCCCAGCGCCCGTACCATCGGGAATAATGGCCGATCGCGATCACATTTTTAAACAAAAACTCCTGGCATTCTTTATTTAGCAGCAACGTATTTTTAATTCTGACAATAAAAAGCAGTTGTTCTCTTTAACACATTTATTATCACCACCTGGCTGGAGAATACTGGACAATGGCCGATATCGAAATTAGACAAGAATCGCCAACCGCGTTTTATATTAAAGTGCATGACACCGATAACGTGGCAATTATTGTTAATGACAATGGTCTGCAAGCCGGAACGCGTTTCCCGGACGGTCTGGCGTTGGTTGAACATATTCCTCAAGGGCATAAAGTGGCGCTGGAGGCGATTCCTGCTCACGGCGAAATCGTGCGTTATGGCGAGGTGATCGGCTATGCCGTTCGCGACATCGCACGCGGCAGCTGGATAGATGAGTCGCTGGTTGAGCTACCGAAAGCGCCGCCGTTACACACCCTGCCGCTGGCGACGAAAGTGCCGGAACCGCTGCCGCCGCTGGAAGGCTACACGTTTGAAGGCTACCGCAACGCGGATGGCAGCGTCGGCACCAAAAACCTGCTCGGCATCACCACCAGCGTACACTGCGTGGCGGGCGTCGTGGATTATGTCGTGAAGATCATTGAGCGTGACCTGCTGCCTGGATACCCGAACGTAGACGGCGTTGTCGGTCTGAACCACTTGTACGGCTGCGGCGTGGCGATCAACGCGCCAGCGGCCGTGGTGCCTATCCGCACCATTCATAACATCTCGTTGAACCCGAACTTCGGCGGCGAAGTTATGGTCATCGGCCTTGGCTGTGAAAAACTTCAGCCGGAACGTCTGCTGGAAGGCACGGAAGATGTGAAAGGGATTCCGGTGGACAGCGCCAGTATTGTGCGTTTGCAGGATGAGCAGCACGTCGGCTTTAAGTCAATGGTCGAGGATATTTTGCAGGTGGCCGAACGCCACCTGGCGAAGCTCAACCAGCGCCAGCGTGAAACCTGCCCGGCTTCCGAACTGGTGGTCGGAATGCAGTGCGGCGGCAGCGATGCGTTTTCCGGCGTGACGGCCAACCCGGCGGTGGGTTACGCCTCGGATCTGTTAGTGCGTTGCGGCGCGACGGTGATGTTCTCGGAAGTCACCGAAGTCCGTGATGCAATCCACCTTCTCACGCCACGCGCGATTAACGAAGAGGTCGGCAAACGCCTGCTGGAAGAGATGGCCTGGTACGATAACTATCTTGATATGGGGAAAACCGACCGCAGCGCCAACCCGTCGCCGGGCAACAAAAAAGGCGGTCTCGCGAACGTGGTGGAAAAAGCGTTGGGCTCTATCGCAAAATCCGGGCAGAGCGCAATTGTGGAAGTGCTGTCCCCCGGTCAGCGACCGACAAAACGCGGTTTAATTTACGCCGCCACGCCCGCCAGTGATTTTGTCTGCGGCACGCAGCAGGTCGCTTCCGGGATCACCGTGCAGGTGTTCACAACCGGTCGCGGAACGCCATATGGCCTGATGGCGGTTCCGGTAATCAAAATGGCGACCCGCACAGAGCTGGCGAATCGCTGGTTTGATTTGATGGACATCAACGCGGGCACCATTGCCACAGGGGAAGAGAGTATTGAGGACGTGGGCTGGAAGCTGTTCCACTTTATTCTGGACGTCGCGAGCGGTCGTAAAAAAACCTTCTCAGACCAATGGGGGCTGCATAACCAGCTGGCCGTGTTTAACCCCGCGCCAGTGACCTGATGACGAAAAAGGCCGGATGGGGATCGCATCACCATCCGGCCTTTTACAGATAACTGAATTACGCGTTCACCAGAATCACTTCAATACCGCTCTTGCGTAAACCTTCCAGACTGTCGACAGGAATACCTTCATCCACAATGATGGTATGAATACGCTGCGTATCAATGATCTTATGCAGACTGGAGCGGTTAAACTTCGTGGAGTCCGTGACGACAATGATGCGCTCGGCCACTTCACACATCCGGCGGTTAAGTCTGGCTTCATCTTCATTGTGCGTGCTGACGCCACGCTCTAAATCAATGGCATCGACCCCCAGAAACAACATATCGAAATGGTAATTCTGTAGCGACTGCTCTGCCTGGTCACCATAAAATGACTGCGACTGGCGGCGCAGATGCCCACCAGTCATCAGCAGTTCCACTCCCTCAGCTTCCAGCAATGCATTGGCGACATTCATGCCATTGGTCATGGCGATGATATCCGTATGCTGGCGCATCATGCGCGCGATTTCATATGTCGTGGTGCCTGAGTCAAGGATCACCCGGTGTCCGGGTTTAATCAGCGAAACCGCTGCCTGGGCGATACTGCGCTTTACAGCGGTATTGAGTGAACTTTTATCTTCCACCGAAGGCTCAATACCCGGAGTATTGCTGTCGCAAATTAACGCGCCGCCATACGCACGCACGGCAATCCCCTGTTTTTCGAGAAAAGCCAGATCGTTACGGATGGTCACGGTGGAGACGCCGAATAAGACGGAAAGATCGTTAACCTGTACGCTTCCCTGCTGTCGCAACCGCTGGATAATTTGCTCCCGCCTTTCGCTGGTAGCGGTAATGCGCTTATCCGCAGAAGAATCAGTACTGCTCATAAAAAATCCTTTAATCAAATCTTTCGTTTCATTTCGATTTTTCTATTAACGCCTTTCTTTTACTGGAATGCAAGCCCCCATACCTGCAAGCCATAAGACGACGTATCGCTGAAACCTTTCATTATGTTTCTTTTGTGAAACAGATCCGAAAACCAATATCTTTCGTTTTATTTTTATAGCGTCTTGCACCAGTATCAGATGAAACAAAATGAAAGACACTTGTCTTAAGCATTCAACCTGGAGAGGAAAGTGAAACATCTAACAGAAATGGTGGAGCAGCATAAACGAGGGAACACAAATGGGATTTATGCCGTTTGTTCTGCGCATCCACTGGTGCTGGAAGCCGCTATACGTTATGCCCATGCAAACCATACCCCACTGCTGATTGAAGCCACCTCTAACCAGGTTGACCAGTTCGGGGGTTATACCGGCATGACGCCCGCCGATTTTCGCGGCTTTGTTTACCAGCTGGCCGACTCACTTAATTTTCCACAATCACAGTTGATTCTGGGCGGCGATCACCTCGGCCCCAACCGTTGGCAAAATCTGCCTGCCGCCCAGGCGATGGCAAATGCGGATGATTTAATAAAGAGCTACGTGGCGGCCGGGTTTAAAAAGATCCATCTCGATTGCAGCATGTCCTGCGCCAACGATCCGATACCGTTAACCGATGAGATCGTTGCTGAGCGCGCCGCGCGACTGGCGAAGATCGCAGAAGAAACCTGCCGTGAGCATTTTGGCGAATCCGATCTGGTTTACGTGATCGGTACTGAAGTTCCGGTTCCCGGCGGCGCGCATGAGACATTGACTGAACTGGAAGTAACAACACCTGACGCGGCACGAGCCACGCTGGAAGCGCATCGTCATGCATTTGAGAAACAGGGACTGAGCGCCATTTGGCCTCGCATCATCGGGCTGGTTGTACAACCGGGCGTTGAGTTCGACCATACGCATATCATTGATTATCAACCGCAAAAAGCCATCGCATTGAGTGCAATGGTAGAAGCGTATGACACGCTGGTGTTTGAAGCGCATTCCACGGATTACCAGACGCCACAGTCGCTGCGCCAGCTGGTGAAAGATCACTTTGCGATTCTGAAAGTCGGCCCGGCCCTCACCTTTGCCCTGCGCGAAGCGTTATTCTCGCTGGCCGCAATTGAAGAAGAGCTGTTACCCGCCAAAACCAGCTCTGGTCTGCGCCATGTGCTGGAAAGCGTGATGCTCGATCGACCGGAATACTGGCAGAGTCACTACCACGGCGACGGCAACGCACGCCGCCTGGCGCGTGGTTATAGTTATTCCGATCGCGTTCGCTATTACTGGCCGGATCAGCAGATTGATGAGGCGTTTGCACGGCTGGTTCGCAACCTGGCGGATGACCCCATTCCACTGCCGCTCATCAGCCAGTATTTGCCGCTACAGTACGCCAGAGTGCGCGAAGGGGATCTCAACGCAACGCCGCGAGAGCTCATTATCAGCCACATTCAGGACGTACTACAGCAGTACCACGCCGCCTGCCAGGGCGTTACATCCCAAAACGCATAACAACGAAGAGGAAACGCTATGCCAAACATTGTATTGAGTCGAATTGACGAACGTTTAATCCACGGCCAGGTCGGCGTGCAGTGGGTTGGGTTTGCGGGGGCAAATCTGGTACTGGTCGCCAATGACGAAGTGGCTGAAGACCCGGTACAGCAAAACCTGATGGAGATGGTGCTGGCGGAGGGGATCGCCGTACGTTTCTGGCCGCTGCAAAAAGTGATCGACAATATCCATCGCGCTGCCGATCGACAGAAAATTCTGCTGGTCTGCAAGTCGCCAGCGGATTTCCTCAAGCTGGTGGAGGGCGGCGTTCCCGTAACACGTATCAATGTAGGCAACATGCACTATGCCAATGGCAAACAACAAATTGCCAAAACGGTTTCTGTCGATGCTAACGATATTACGGCATTTAATGGCCTGAAAACCGCCGGTGTCGAATGCTTCGTACAGGGCGTTCCGACAGAACCCGCTTTGGATCTCTTTAAACTACTCTGAGGGATTCACAATGGAAATCAGTCTGTTGCAGGCTTTTGCGTTGGGTATTCTCGCCTTTATCGCAGGCCTGGATATGTTCAACGGGTTAACGCATATGCACCGTCCGGTGGTGCTTGGGCCGCTGGTCGGCCTGATTCTGGGCGATCTGCATACCGGTATTTTGACGGGTGGTACGCTGGAACTGGTGTGGATGGGCCTGGCGCCTTTAGCTGGCGCACAGCCGCCAAACGTGATTATCGGCACGATCGTGGGAACGACGTTTGCGATTACGACCGGTGTGAAACCCGATGTCGCCGTGGGTGTCGCCGTACCGTTTGCCGTCGCCGTACAAATGGGGATTACCTTCCTGTTCTCAGTGATGTCTGGCGTAATGTCCCGCTGCGACCGTATGGCGGCTAACGCTGACACCCACGGCATTGAACGAGTAAACTATCTGGCGCTGCTGGCGTTAGGCATCTTCTACTTCCTCTGCGCCTTCCTGCCGATTTACTTTGGGGCGGAACATGCGAAAACCGCCATTGATGTGCTACCGGAACGTCTGATTGACGGGCTTGGCGTCGCAGGCGGCATTATGCCTGCTATCGGTTTCGCCGTACTGCTGAAAATCATGATGAAAAATGTCTATATCCCCTATTTCATCATCGGTTTCGTTGCCGCGGCCTGGCTCAAACTTCCGGTGCTGGCCATCGCCGCTGCGGCCCTCGCAATGGCATTGATCGACCTGCTGCGTAAATCTCCTGAACCGACTCAACCTGCGGCACAGAAAGAGGAATTCGAAGATGGCATCTAATCAAACCACGCTACCAAACGTCTCCGACACTGACGAGACGCTGCTGTCCGGCGTAAACGAAAACGTCTATGAAGACCAAAGTATCGGCACTGAACTGACGAAAAAGGATATCAACCGCGTGGCCTGGCGTTCCATGTTGTTGCAGGCTTCCTTTAACTACGAGCGTATGCAGGCATCTGGCTGGCTGTACGGTTTACTGCCCGCCCTGAAAAAGATCCATACCAACAAACGTGATTTAGCGCGTGCCATGAAGGGCCATATGGGTTTCTTCAACACCCATCCATTTCTGGTGACGTTTGTGATCGGCATTATCCTCGCGATGGAGCGCTCCAAGCAGGATGTGAACAGCATTCAGAGTACCAAAATTGCCGTTGGCGCCCCGCTCGGCGGAATTGGCGATGCGATGTTCTGGCTGACATTGCTGCCCATTTGCGGCGGTATTGGAGCCAGTCTCGCACTGCAAGGTTCTATCCTCGGCGCCGTCGTCTTTATTGTTCTGTTCAACGTGGTTCACCTCGGCCTGCGTTTTGGCCTGGCGCACTATGCTTATCGGATGGGGGTCGCGGCCATTCCGCTTATCAAAGCGAACACCCGGAAAGTGGGTCATGCGGCGTCTATCGTTGGGATGACGGTGATTGGCGCGCTGGTGGCAACCTATGTTCGTCTGAACACCACGCTTGAAATCAAGGCCGGTGATGCGGTTGTTAAATTACAGGCCGATGTTATCGATAAGCTCATGCCCGCGTTTTTACCGCTGGTCTATACCCTGACCATGTTCTGGCTGGTACGCCGCGGCTGGAGCCCGTTACGCCTTATTGGCATCACCGTCGTTCTGGGTGTAGTCGGTAAATTCTGTCACTTCCTGTAAAGACAAAGAGGTTTGAGATGTTAGGCATTATTTTGACGGGGCACGGCGGATTTGCCAGCGGGATGGAAAAAGCGATGAAGCAGATCCTTGGCGAGCAGTCGCAATTTATCGCCATCGACTTCCCGGAAGCATCAACGACCGCGCTGCTCACCTCACAGCTTGAGCAGGCCGTTGATGAACTGGACGACCGGGAGGATATCGTGTTTCTGACTGACCTGTTGGGCGGTACGCCTTTTCGGGTGGCATCAACACTGGCGTTACAGAAACCGGGACGGGAAGTGATCACCGGCACGAATTTACAGCTCCTTCTGGAGATGGTGCTGGAACGCGAAGGATTAACCAGCGAAGCCTTTCGCCAGCAGGCGCTGGAGTGCGGGCATCGCGGCCTGACCAGTCTGGTGGATGAGCTGGGACGCTGTCGCGAAGAAAACACCATAGAGGAAGGGATATGAGCCAGTTGCTGCGCGCCCGACGCGTATTGACCGAGCAGGGCTGGCTTGACGATCACCAACTCCGTATTGAGAAAGGCGTTATTGCGGCAATAGAGCCCGTTCCCCCAGGAATCACAGCGCGTGATGCAGAGTTACTGTGCCCGGCATATATTGATACGCATGTTCACGGTGGCGCAGGTCTGGATGTCATGGACGACGCGCCGGATACGCTCGATAAACTGGCGTTGCATAAAGCGCGCGAAGGCGTGGGCGGTTGGCTTCCCACGACGGTCACTGCACCGTTGGATGCTATCCGCAATGCGCTGGAACGTATTGCCCGACGCTGTCAGTCCGGCGGCCCCGGCGCGCAGGTGCTGGGTAGTTATCTGGAAGGCCCCTGGTTCACGCCGCAGAACAAAGGGGCTCATCCGCCTGAACTGTTTCGTGAATTGGATCTTGCCGAGCTGGACGACCTGATAGCCGTCTCACAGAACACCTTGCGCATCGTCGCGCTGGCGCCGGAAAAACCTGGCGCACTGCAAGCGATTCAACATCTCAAACAACGCGGCGTACGCGTCATGTTAGGCCATAGCGCGGCAACGTACGAACAGACCTGCGCCGCATTTGATGCCGGTGCAGACGGGCTGGTGCATTGTTTTAACGGTATGAGCGGATTACACCATCGGGAACCTGGAATGGTGGGCGCCGGGTTAACCGATACGCGTGCGTGGCTGGAGCTTATCGCCGACGGGCATCATGTCCATCCTGCGGCACTGCGTCTGTGCTGTGGCTACGCGAAAACGCGGGTTGTATTAATCACCGATGCGATGCGCGCAGCAGGTATGCCTGACGGGCAATATGATATTTGCGGCTACGACGTCGAAATGCGTGGCGGCATTGTACGCACCGCGTCCGGTGGGCTGGCGGGCAGTACGCTCTCGATTGATACCGCCGTGCGAAATATGGTCAAACACGCTGGCGCGACGCCAGAAGAAGCTATCCATATGGCCTCACTGCATCCTGCCCGCCTGCTTGGCATCGATCGCCAGTTGGGATCGATCGAGCCAGGCAAATGCGCCAGCCTCATCGCGCTGGACAATGGCCTGCATCTCCAGCGTGTCTGGATTCAGGGGCAGCCCTTCGCCTTGTAGACCTTTCATTCTCTGTCATATTGGCCTTAGACGTAACGTCATGAGGCCTTTCTTTTTCTTTCGCTAAGGAAATCCTTAGATAACGTAAGTTAAAGCCAACACGTTATATATCAATGAGATAACTACACCCTTCGTTTCATCGATCACATTTTTCGTTTTATTTCATTTTGCATCATTGAACTTTCGATTTCTTTTCTATAGATTTTATTTAACTGAACAGCAGAACAAGTGAAACAAAACGAAAGTCAAAGGCACAATACCAACGGCTGAGTGGAGTTCACAAGACTAAGGACTATGTTATGCCAGAAACTCGCACCTCCGTTACCGGCACCTGGACGGAAGAAGAGATCCGTCAACAACCGGCCAGTTGGATCCGCTCACTCAATAACATCAGCAGTATTCGATCGGCCATTGATCGTTTCCTGACGCCATTGCTGTGCAAAAACGATCTGCGGATCATACTGACCGGCGCAGGCACTTCCGCGTTTATCGGCGATATCATCGCCCCCTGGCTTTCACGCCACACCGGGAAAAACATCACGGCCGTACCCACCACTGACCTCGTCACAAATCCAATGGATTACCTGACGCCCGCACATCCGTTACTGCTGGTCTCCTTCGCCCGCTCCGGCAACAGCCCGGAAAGCGTTGCCGCCGTTGAGCTGGCAAATCAGTTTGTGCCTGAGTGCTATCACCTTTCGATCACCTGCAATGAAGCCGGAAATCTGTATCAAAATGCCGTCGACAGCGATAACGCCTTCGCATTGTTGATGCCTGCTGAAACGCACGATCGCGGCTTTGCGATGACCAGCAGCATCACCACCATGATGGCGAGCTGTCTGGCGGTGTTCGCACCCGATATGATCAACAACCAGACCTTCCGCGATGTTGCGGATCGCTGCCAGACGATCCTCACCTCGCTCGGTGATTTCAGCAAAGGCGTTTTTGGCAATGAGCCCTGGAAACGGATCGTTTACCTCGGTAGCGGCGGGTTACAGGGAGCTGCACGTGAATCCGCGCTCAAAGTTCTGGAGCTAACAGCCGGTAAGCTGGCTGCATTTTACGACTCGCCGACGGGTTTCCGTCACGGCCCGAAATCGCTGGTTGATAACGAAACGCTGGTCGTGGTGTTTATCTCCAGCCATCCCTACACCCGTCAGTACGATCTCGATCTGTTAGCGGAACTGCGCCGCGATCAACAGGCATTGCGCGTCGTCGCAATCGCCGCTGAAAGCGATCCTGTCATCAACGCAGGCCCACATATCCTGCTGCCGCCATCGCGCGCTTTTATTGATACAGAACTGGCTTTCTGCTTCCTGATCTACGCGCAGGTGTTCGCACTCACGCAATCCATCAGCGTCGGAAACACCCCGGACACCCCATCCGCCAGCGGCACGGTTAACCGTGTGGTGCAAGGTGTTGTTATCCATCCCTGGAATGCCTAAGAGGATCGCATCATGAGCATTATTTCCACCAAGTACCTCCTGCAAGATGCCCAGACGAAAGGTTACGCTGTCCCTGCATTCAACATCCATAACGCCGAAACGATCCAGGCGATTCTCGAAGTTTGCAGTGAAATGCAATCCCCCGTGATCCTCGCCGGGACGCCAGGCACCTTTAAGCACATTGCGCTGGAAGAGATCTACGCGCTATGCAGCGCTTACTCCAACAGCTATGACATACCGCTGGCGCTGCATCTCGATCACCATGAGTCGCTGGAAGATATCCGCCGCAAGGTCAATGCCGGCGTACGCAGCGCCATGATCGACGGTAGCCACTTCCCGTTTGAAGAAAACGTGAAGCTGGTGAAATCGGTGGTGGATTTCTGTCACGCGCGCGATTGCAGCGTGGAAGCTGAACTGGGACGTCTGGGCGGCGTGGAAGACGACATGAGCGTCGATGCGGAAAGCGCCTTCCTGACCGATCCGCAGGAAGCGAAACGCTTTGTCGAACTCACCGGTGTCGACAGCCTCGCTGTGGCAATCGGTACCGCACACGGCCTTTACACCAAATGTCCTAAAATCGATTTCCAGCGTCTGGCTGAGATTCGCGAAGTGGTTGATATCCCACTGGTGCTGCACGGCGCAAGCGATGTACCTGATGAATACGTCCGCCGCACCATTGAACTGGGCGTATGCAAGGTTAACGTCGCCACCGAACTGAAAATTGCCTTTGCCGATGCAGTCAAGAAGTGGTTTGCGGAAAACCCTGATGGCAACGATCCGCGTTATTACATGCGCGTGGGCATGGATGCGATGAAAGACGTCGTCAGAAGTAAAATAACGGTTTGCGGATCCTACAAAAAGTTACTGCAACCTTCGCATTGTTAATCTTTGTTTTCGAATTGAATCAATAAACATATAAAAACAACTTACTTCGCAATTTCAAAAGGTCATGATTAATTCCTCATGACCTTCATATTATACTGATGAAAATCATGGAGTACTCTACATGACACAGGAAAAGTCCTTTAAATCGAGGTTATGGGAATTCTTTCAAAGCCTGGGTAAAACATTTATGTTCCCCGTATCGCTGCTTGCATTTATGGGGTTATTATTAGGGGTAGGCAGTTCAATTACCAGTCCGTCGACAATAAAAAGCTTTCCATTCCTGGGAGGGGAGCTTACCCAATTAACTTTTGGTTTTATTGCAATGGTAGGTGGATTTGCTTTTACTTATTTACCTGTCATGTTTGCTATTGCTATTCCAATGGGAATGGCTAAACGGAATAAAGCCGTTGGCGCTTTTTCAGGTTTTGTCGGCTATATGCTGATGAATATGAGTATCAATTATTACCTGACCGCGACACACCAGATTGCGGATGCCGCGACAATGAAACAGGTCGGGCAATCCATCGTATTAGGCATTCAGACATTAGAGATGGGCGTGCTGGGCGGCATCATCGCTGGCGTTATCACCTATTTCCTGCACGAGCGTTTCCAGGATACCGTCTTGCATGACGCTTTCGCTTTCTTTAGCGGCATTCGTTTCGTCCCTATTATCACCTCGCTGACAATGTCTCTGGTGGGGTTAGCGATTCCATTACTCTGGACCTACGTCGCGATGGGTATTGCCGGTATCGGGCATATCATTCAGAGCACCAGCGTATTTGGCCCATTCTTATACGGTGTAGGCGTGCTGCTGCTCAAGCCTTTCGGCCTTCATCATATCCTGTTAGCTATGGTGCGTTTCACCCCGGCTGGCGGAACGGAGTTCGTTAACGGCCATGAAGTCGCCGGGGCGCTCAATATTTTTTATGCCGAGCTGAAAGCTGGCCTTCCCTTCAGCCCACATGTAACGGCCTTCTTATCTCAGGGCTTTATGCCGACATTTATTTTTGGTTTGCCTGCCGTAGCATATGCTATCTACAGAACGGCCAAACCCGAAAACCGCCCGGTGATTAAAGGACTATTACTTTCCGGTGTTTTAGTTTCGGTTATCACTGGTATCTCCGAGCCTATTGAATTTTTATTTCTCTTTATTGCCCCAGCGCTGTATGCCTTCCATATTGTAATGTCTGGGTTGGCTTTGATGGTCATGGCAATTCTTGGTGTCACCATTGGTAATACGGACGGCGGCATTCTGGATTTGTTAATTTTCGGCGTGATGCAAGGAACATCAACGAAATGGTATTTATTATTCCCGGTTGGTATCGTTTGGTTTGGGATCTACTTCTTTGTTTTCCGCTGGTACATTCTTAAGCATGATATTAAAACACCTGGCCGTGAGGACTCTTCAGATGATGCAGCCCAGGCTGTTGCAGCAAATACCAAAGCACGCGGCAAATCAAAATATGATCACGGTGTTATTTTGAATGCGCTGGGTGGGAAAGAAAATATCGATTCTCTGGATAACTGTATTACCCGTTTACGCCTGGTGGTGAAAGATATGTCCAAAGTGGATCAACAAACATTAAAAAACGCCGGGGCGCTCTCCGTCGTTGTACTGGATGCGCATAGCGTTCAGGTCATTATTGGGCCACAGGTGCAAAGCGTGAAAACAGGCATTGAAGCCTTAATCTAACAGGAGTCTGGAATGTTCGATTTCGACAGTACCATCGAGCGTCAAAGTGATAAATGCCGCAAGTGGGATCATCCGTTTGTCTGCTCGCGGTTTGGCGCCGTACCAAAAGACTTTATTCCGCTATGGATTGCGGACATGGATTTCACCTCACCTCCTGCGGTGATTGACGGCTTCCAGCGTATCGTCCAGCACGGAACATTTGGCTACACCTACTGTTTCGATGCGTTTTATGACGCGGTCATTACCTTCCAGCATGAGCGCCATCAGGTAAATGTTCAGCGTGACTGGATCACGCTGACCTACGGCACCGTTTCTACACTGCACTACACGGTTCAGGCATTCTGCCAACCGGGCGATAGCGTGATGATGAATACGCCGGTCTATGACCCTTTTGCGATGGCGGCGCAGCGGCAGAATGTGCATGTTCTCGCCAGTCCGCTTCGCGTGGAAGAGAACCGCTATCATCTTGATGTTGAATTGATCGAAGACCAGCTTAAAACGCATCGTCCAAAACTATGGTTCTTCTGTTCGCCGCACAACCCTTCAGGAAGGATCTGGCGTGCGGATGAGATCCGTCTGGTCTCTGATTTATGCAAACGCTATGGCGTGATCCTGGTCGTTGACGAAGTCCATGCCGAGCACATTCTTGATGGTAAGTTCGTCAGTTGCTTGTCATCGGGGTGCGCCGCACTGGATAACGTTATTGTCCTGACCTCGCCCAACAAAGCTTTCAACTTAGGCGGGCTGAAAACCTCTTATTCCATCATCCCGAATGAGACGCTGAGGCAGCGTTTTCGCCAGCAGCTTGAGAAGAACTCCATCACCTCGCCGAATATCTTCGGTGTCTGGGGAATCATTCTTGCCTATCAGCAGGGGCTTGCATGGCTGGATGCGCTGAATGGATATCTGCGCGGCAACGCCGTATATCTGGCTAACGCCATTAAGACCCACTTTCCCGACTGGAAAATGATGACGCCGGAATCGTCATATCTCGCATGGATTGACGTGAGTGCGGATGAGCGCAGCGCAACGCAACTGACACAGCACTTTGCTCAACAGGCAGGAGTGGTGATCGAAGATGGCAGCCACTACGTGCAAAACGGTGAAAACTATTTACGGATTAACTTCGGCACCCAACGCTATTGGCTGGAACACGCCATCGACAGAATGCTGAAACATTACTAATCCCTGTAAAAACAGTGTTATCCCCACCGGGTAACACTGTTTTCCCTCTGATGCGGCCAGCCAGGGCAGTAAATGGCGGCCGCCCGACTTTCACACTTACTCCCCCTGCTGCTCCAGCGCATACTTATACAGCGCGTTCTTTTTCACGCCGTGGATTTCGGCGGCAAGAGCGGCGGCCTTTTTCAGCGGTAGTTCCGCCTGTAACAACGCCAGCGTTCGCAGCGCGTCGGCGGGAAGCGCATCGTCCTGGGCTTTGTGCCCTTCGACAATCAGTACCATTTCCCCCTTGCGGCGGTTTTCGTCCTCTTTCACCCATGCCAGCAGCTCGCCGACCGGCGCGCCGTAAATGGTCTCCCAGGTTTTGGTCAGCTCACGCGCCAGCACCACGTAGCGAGATTCTCCCCACACGGCGACCATATCTTCCAGGCTGTCCAGCAAACGGTGCGTGGACTCATAAAAAATCAGCGTCCGTGGTTCTGCTTCAATCGCTTTCAGCGCATCACGGCGGCCTTTCGATTTCGCGGGCAGAAAACCTTCATAGCAAAAACGATCGGACGGCAACCCGGCGGCGCTCAGCGCGGTAATCGCGGCGCACGGCCCCGGCAACGGAACCACACGGATGCCAGCTTCACGACAGATGCGCACCAGATGGTAACCCGGGTCATTGATCAATGGCGTTCCGGCATCAGAAACCAGCGCAATGTTCTGCCCCTCTTTTAGCTTCGTCACCAGCGTCTCGGCTTTTTGCTGCTCATTGTGGTCATGTAAAGCGAACAAACGGGCGTTAATCGCGAAGTGTTGTAACAATAGTCCGGTATGACGAGTGTCTTCAGCGGCAATTAAATCAACGGCTTGCAAAACTTCGAGCGCTCGTTGGGTAATATCAGCCAAATTCCCGATAGGAGTAGGTACAATATAGAGTTGGCCCTGAGAATTATCCGCCGATTCGTTTTGTTTCATTGTGTCGTCCGTATTGCCGATTTAATATTGAGCATTGCGTAAAAAATATCACTGGATACAGTATGGTACCCTCAACATTTTCTCGTTTGAAAGCCGCGCGCGCGCTGCCTGTCATTCTGGCAGCATTGATTTTCGCGGGCTGTGGCACCCAGGCGCCGGATCAAAGTGCTGCCCATATGCAGGGCACGGCACAAGCTGATTCCGGCTTTTATCTGCAACAAATGCAGCAAAGTTCAGATGATAGCAAGACCAACTGGCAATTACTCGCCATTCGTGCACTGCTGAAAGAAGGCAAAAGCCAGCATGCCATCGAATTATTCAACCAGTTGCCGCAAAACCTGAACGATGCGCAGCGTCGCGAACAGTCGCTGCTGGCGGTTGAGATCAAACTGGCGCAGAAAGATATCGCCGGCGCGCAGGCGCTGCTGGAAAAACTCACTCCGGCTGATTTGGATCAGAACCAACAGGCGCGTTACTGGCAGGCGAAAATTGATGCCAGCCAGGGCCGCCCTTCTCTTTCACTGCTGCGCGCGTTAATCGCCCAGGAGCCGCTGCTGTCTGCAAAAGACAAGCAGAAGAACATGGACGCCACCTGGCAAGCGCTCTCCTCTATGACCCAGGAACAGGCTCAGGCGCTGGTCATTAACGCCGATGAAAACGTCCTGCAAGGCTGGCTGGATTTACAGCGTGTCTGGTTCGATAACCGTAACGACCCGGACATGATGAAAGCCGGGATTGCTGACTGGCAAAAACGCTACCCGCAAAACCCAGGGGCAAAACTGCTGCCTACGCAACTGGTCAATGTGCAAAGCTTTAAACCTGCTTCCACCAGCAAAATCGCCCTGCTACTGCCGCTGAACGGCCAGGCCGCCATTTTTGGCCGCACCATTCAGCAAGGTTTTGAAGCGGCAAAAAATCTGGGGACGCAACCGGTGGACGCGCAGCCTGCCACTGCGCCTGTCGCGGAACCGACAGCGCCAGCAGAACCTGCCCAGCCGCAAGCCGCTGACGGCGTCGCCAGCCCTTCCCAGGCGGCGGTGAACGATTTAACCGGCGACGAACAAACGCAGCCCGTCGAGCAACCGGTAAGCGCCCCGGCGCAGACCGCTACGGCGAGCGCGCCGGCCAACCCTTC